>JBEEFP010000009.1:0-49952 GCA_041166085.1 Actinomycetota bacterium | reverse complement strand
CGTTCGCGGGGCTCGACGCCATTGCCGACACGTGGACGCCGCGAACGCGCGTCGAACCCCAGCGCCGGCTCGACCGCGATCGCTGGCGCGAGGCCTGCGCCCGGGCCGGCCACTGGATTCCGGAATTGTCGAGCATCGACCTGTAGCACGAAGATGCCCCCGCAGTTCCGGCCGCAGTCCGAAGCCTGAAGGAGCCGTGCGAGATGGGTATGAAGTTCGCGCTCTTCTACGAGATCCCCGTCGCCCGACCGTGGGATCCCGAGAGCGAGCACCGCGCGTACAAGAACACGCTCGAGCAGGTGATGCTCGGCGACCGTCTCGGGTTCCACAGCGTCTGGACGGTCGAGCACCACTTCCTCGAGGAGTACTCGCACTGCTCCAACCCCGAGGTGCTCTACGGCGCCATCGCGGCCCGCACCGAGCGCATCCGTATCGGCTACGGCGTCCGCCTCATGCCCAAGCCCTACAACCACCCGGTCCGCACGGCCGAGTCGGTCGCCGTTCTCGATCTCATCTCCAACGGCCGGGTTGACTTCGCCACGGGACGGTCGGCCACGCGCGCGGAGCTCGAGGGCTTCGGCATCGATCCGCATCAGACGCGCGGCATGTGGCAGGAGGCCATCGAGCACGTGGTGGGGTGCTGGACCAACGACGAGTACGAGTTCGCGGGTGAGCATTGGCAGATGCCGAAGCGGCGCGTGCTCCCGAAGCCGCTGCAGAAGCCCCATCCCCCGCTCTTCGGCGCGACGAGCAGCGAGGAGGGTCATCGCCAGGTCGGCGAGCTCGGCCTCGGACTGTGCTCGTTCGCGGTCGGGGTCTCGCCTGAAGAGGTCAAGGCCAAGATCGACATCTACCGCCAGGGCATCGCCGCCTGCGCCCGTCCCGTGGGTCACGGCATCCACGACGAGGCGGCCACCTTCACCATGGCCGTGTGCGCGGACGACCGCGCCACCGCCCATGCCCTCGCGCGCGAGTCCTTCGAGTGGTACCCGAAGACGGGGGCGCGCCAGATCGCCACGGTGGCGGACTGGATGACCGAGCAGCAGCGCGACCTCGGCAACTACGGGTACGCGGCCGACCTCCGCGCCGTCGACGACGCGGGCGCCCTCGACCTGCTCACCCTCGAGTACCTGGTCGAGAACGGCGCATGCGTCCTGGGCACCCCCGACGACTGCGTCGCCGCCTGCCGTCGCTACGAGGAGGCGGGGGTCGACCTGCTGCTCTGCCTCGTCAACCCGTGGAAGGTCCCGCACGACGCGGTCATGCGCACCATCGAGCTCATGGGCACCGAGGTCATCCCCGCCTTCCGCTGACCGCTGTCCCGCACCCCCCGCTTCTCGAGGAAATAGGCCACCGATCGGGTGGACTATTTCCTCGAGAAAGCCGCCGGCTTCAGCTCAGGAGGCGGGCGAGCGGGCTGGTGTCGATGTGGTCGAGCAGGTCGGCCGGCGAGCGGTAGACGGCGACGGCGCCCGCCGCCTCCAGCTCCCCGCGGGCGATGCCGCCCGTCAGGACGCAGACGCAGTCGAGGCCGGCGCGTCGAGCCGCCTCGACGTCCCACACCGTGTCGCCGACGACGATGGCCGCGTCCGTCGAGCCACCCACCTTGGCCAGCGCGGTCTCGAACACCTCGGGCTCGGGCTTGGCCTCGTCGACGTCGCCTGCACTCGTCACGGCGCGGAGCACCTCGCGCCCGTCGAGGGCGCCGAGCAGGAGCTCGAGATCGTCCTCTTCCGACGACGTCGCCAGCACCACGTCGGCACCACGCGATGCGACCGCTCGCAACAGGGCCGACGCGCCCGGTAGGGCGCGGATCTCCTCGGCCATCGCGTGGAACTCCTTCTTCCACCGATCCTTCACGTCATCGGACTCCTCGCCGATGAGCTCGTGCAACAGGCGCCCGCCACTCATGCCGACACGGCGGTGGACCTCGGCCGTCGGCACGTCGTGGCCGGCGGCGAGGAACGCCCGCCGCCAGGCCACGCTGTGCAGGTAGTTGGTGTCGACCAGGGTGCCGTCCACGTCGAAGAGGACGGCGGACGTGGAGACGTCAGCTCCCGTTCTTGCGGGCCGCCTTGGTCTTGGCCGCCGCGGTCGCCAGCTGCTTGGCCGTCGACTTGGCCGCCAGCGCCTCCTCTTCCTCGCGCAGCGCTTCGGCCTCGGTCTCGAGCTGCTGGAGGCGACTCCGGTTGGCCCGGTCGTCGACCGCACCCTCGACCGTGGACGCCACCTTGCGGTTGGCCGCCTTGCGCTCGGCAGCGGTCTGCTCGACCTGGCGCTCCTTGGCCTGCTTCTCCTGCTCGATGCGGCGCTTCTCCTCCTCGGCCCGACGCTCGGCCTGTTGGCGGCGATCTTCGGCCGCCCGCTGGCGCTGGGCGAACTCCTGGTCCGCCTGCTCCGTGCGCTGAGCCGCCTCCGCCTTGAGCCGCAGGGCCCGCTCGCGCTCGGCCGCGGCCAGCCGCCGCTTCCGGGCGTCGTCCTGCAGCGCCTCGTCGCCGAGCAGCCGGCCGGCCGCGTCGCGCACGCCGGCGTCGACGCGGTCGAGCAGCAGCTCGAACGCAGACGTGACGTCGTCGCCCTCGCGGCGCGTCCGCCGGGCCACGAGATCGAGCGGGCTCTTGACCAGGGTCAGGTACCGGTCGAGGGCTTCACTGGGGATCCGCTTGACGTTCATCGCTGCACCTCCGGGTCGATCGCGTTGGCGACCGCTTCGGCGCGGTTCGCCTCCTGCTCGAGTCGCGCCGCGTCACGCGCGTCGGCGATGCGCTGCTCGGCCGCCCGCTTCTCCGCCGCCTCGGCAGCCGACTCCTGGACGCGCTTGCCGCCCTCGACGGCCGCCTTCCGCTGTGCCGCATCTGCCTCGACGCGCGCTTCGGTCTGCGCCTTGTCACGTTCGATCGCCGCCTCGCGCTCCTTGGTGGCGATCTCGTTCTGCAGCCGCTGCCGCTCGACCTCGTTGTCCTGCTTGGCCGCCAGCACCTCGGCCTCGGCCCGCTCCTGCTCGGCCTCCTCGGCCTTGCGCGCCGCGGTGACCTCCGCTTCGGACGCAGCCTGCTGCAGCTTCCCTTCACGTTCGAGTTGCTCGTTGCCGAGCACCGAACCCACCGCTTCCTTGGCCTTTCCGGCCACCTTGCCGAGCAATCCGCCCGCCGTTTCCTCCGCCATGCAGCTCTCCTCGTTGTGTGTCGTGGACGACGACTGTCCCTACCCAGGTGCTGCCACCTGCAAGCGCGCGCGAGCAAGGATTTCCCAATTGGGTCCGGGTCAGGTGAGGCGGGCGCTGCCGACGGGAGCGAGCTCGACCCACGTCTGGCCGGGCGTGAGCGGGACCGGCGTGCCGTCGGGCCCGTTGTAGGCCGTGACGGCCTCGGGGGTGGGCTTCGCCCACGTGCCCTTGACCACCTTGCCGTCGGTGAGGATCCACGCCTCACCGCTCCCGATCAGCTCGGCCTCGGGCACCGATGTGCCCGAGCGGTCGACCTGCCCGGTGTCCTTGTACTGGACGAGCTGGACCACGACGTTCTTCGGTGCGACCTGGGCGCCGGCTCCGTCGGTGTGCGGAGTCCCGTTCTCGACCCGCCGCCACGTCCCCGAGCCCACGTCCCACGTGTAGTCCACGACGGTCGTGATGTGCTTGCCCACGAACTCGATGTGGACACCCGCGCCGGGTGCACCGGCCGCGGCCTGGCCGCCGGCCCGGAACCGGAAGAGGGCAGGGGGGGCGGAGGACTGCGGCGCCGCGTGCTGCCACAGCGCGGAGGTCCGGCTGAAGAGGTTGTACGGCGCGGGGCGACCGCTCTGGCGGAAGTAGGCGCCGGGCATGGCGTTGATGCCGACGTCGACGAGCGGCGCCCGGTTCACCTGCTCCTGGAACGTGGCATTGGTGCCCGAGTACGCGAACAGCGGACGGTGCATCGCGCTGGCCAGGATGATGTCGGTGGTGCGGGCTGACCGCACCGGGCCGACGGGGTCACTCTCGGTCGAGTGGAAGATGGTGAAGAAACGGGTGACGCCGTCCTCCACCTTCTCCTCGATCACGACGTCGGCCTGGTTGATGCCGACCTGGGGCCTGGCCTTGGGCGCGTTGTCGATCTTGACGACGAGGGCGGGGCGGCCGGCCCTGGCCCCGTCGGCGAGGGGCAGGCCCGTCAGCGGCGCGATGCCCGAGGGCACCGTCGGCGCGGTGGACCCGGGCGCACCGGTCGCCGCGGTGGTCGTGGTCCTGGCTGCCGAGGTCTTCTTGTCCTTGCCGCCACCGCACGCGCCCGCCAGGACGCAGGCGATGAGGAGGAGCACGATGAGAGGCCGCCGCATGCGCGCCAGCATCGCAGACGCTCCGAGGGATCAGTGGCACACCCCGGCGCCCCCGTCACGGGCATCACGGCCCGGCACAGGCACGAACTGCCAACGGTAACCAGCCGGTTCCAGGGTCAGCACGAGCACCCCAAAGGTGTCGCCGGTGCGCACCTCGCTGCCGGCCAGCGCCCGCGGGAACGGGTAGTGGCTGCGTCCGCCCGTGCCGACGACGAACGTGCGGATGCCCCGAGCGGGGTCGGCGTTGCCGGCCGGATCGAGGGGGGCGAAGCGCTCGTAGTCGTGGTCGTGCCCGGCCAGCACGACGTCGGCGCCCGCGTCGTAGAGCGCCTGGAAGAGCGGCGCCACGTCCGCCGTCGACCCGTGCAGTCCCGACGAGAAGCGGGGGTGGTGCCAGTAGGCGAGGGTGCACGTGGTCGGGTGGGTCGCAAGGTCGTGCTGCAGCCAACGATGCTGCGCGCTGGCGGCGTCGCAACCCACCAGCCTGCAGTTCGAGTTGAGGACGATCACGTGCCAGTCGCCGAGGTCGTAGCTGTACCAGCCCTCGCCGGGTGTGCCCGCGATCGCGCCGAAGTACGCGTGGTAGCCGGCACCACCTGCGGTGGCGTAGTCGTGGTTGCCGGGGGCGGGCCTGGTGCGGTCCTTGAAGCGACCCCACACCGGCGCGTAGCACTGCGCGAACTCGGTGGCGGTGCCCTTCTCGTACACCGTGTCGCCCAGCGTCGCGACGGTGCCGGCGCGCGCCGCCACCAATGCGGCGGTGGCCTCGTCGCCGTCCGACGCGCACGAGCCGATGTCGCCGGCGGCGATGAGCGTCCGTGCGTCCGGTGATTCGGCGGTGGTCGTCACGGTCGCGCGGGTCGGCACGGTCCGCCCCTCGGGGTGGGTCGTGACCGTGGCCCCGTCCGTCCCGGCGCCGCCACCGCTCGAGCAGGCGCCGAGGAGGAAGGCCGCGGCCGCGAGGACCCGTCTCACTCGAACACGCGGCGGGCGCGGAAATGCTCGAGGGCCAGCATCTCCCTTCGGTCGAGCACGGGTGCACACGGCACACCCGCCCCGACCAGCACGTCGACCAGCTCGGTGCGGGTTCGGGCCGCGATGGCCGCCGCGACGAGCGGTTGGAGCTCCTCGGTGCGGGCGACCCGCTCGGCGAAGCCGAGGGCGGCGTGCGCTTCGAGCCCCAGCGCCGCGCACAGGCCGGCCCAGAACGGGTCCTCGTCGAGTACGCCGAGGGCCACCCAACCCCGGTCCGCCGTGGCGAACGTGCCGTAGCCGGGGATGGCACGGGTCGTAGCGCTCGTGCCCTCGAGCCGCGCGTCGGCCGGCCCCGTCCACGTCGCGAGCACGTCCGCGATGGCGATGTCGATGTGGGTGCCCGCGTGCTGTAGCAACGCCGCGCACACGGCGAGGGCGGCGGCCATGCCGGCCGAGAGATCGGCGACGGGTATGCGGGGCGACACGGGCGGCGCCCCGTCGGGGCTCAGGGCGCCGGCCCACGCCAGGTAGGTGAGGTCGTGGCCGGGCGCGTCCCGCAGCGGTCCGGTCTGCCCGAAGCCGGTGATCGAGCAGTAGACGACTCGGGGGTTGCGCTCGCGCACATGCCCGTACCCGACGCCGAGGCGGTCCATCACGCCGGGCCGGAACCCTTCGACCAGCACGTCGGTCGTCGCGGCCAGGTCGAGCACCTCGGCCCGTCCCGCCTCGCTCTTGAGGTCCACCCGCCGCGACGCCTTGCCCGCGTTGAGGCTCTCGAAGAGCTCGGGGAACGCCCGCATGGGGTCGCCGCCCGGCGGCTCGACCTTGGTGACCTCCGCGCCGTACGCATGGAGGAGCTGCGTGGCGTACGGACCCGGCCGCCACACGCTCAGGTCCAGCACGCGTACCCCGTCGAGGAAGCCGGCCATCGGTGGTGGGCGCTAGAGGACTCGAACCTCCGACCTCAGCCGTGTGAAGGCTGCGCTCTAACCAACTGAGCTAAGCGCCCGGGAGGGCGGCAGCCTACCGCCTGCCCCCAGCCGCGCTCCGGACCGGCTATTGCGCACGGATGGGGGTCTGGACCCACCTCCGTGCGCAATAGCAACGGAGGCGCGTGGCGAAATGCCGGATTTGGTGGATTAGGCTCGGGGGCCTGTGGCCCGTACCGAGGGTGGTGCCCGGGAGCGCAAGAAGCGTGCGACGAGAGCCCAGCTGGAGGAAGCGGCGTTCAGCCTCTTCTCGGAGCAGGGCTACGACGCCACGACGGTCGACGAGATCTCGGAGGCCGCCCAGGTGTCGCCGCGGACCTTCTTCCGTTACTTCGCGACCAAGGAGGACGTGGTCTTCGGCGACCAGGAGGGCACGCTCGGCGAGCTGCGGGCCGCCATGGCCACGGGTCCGGTGGACGACCGCGTTGCGGTGACCGAGGCCCTCCTCGCCTTCAGCGACTTCCTCGACAACCAGCGCGACGGCGTCCTCGGCACCCGCCGACTCGTGTCGCAGAACCCGACCCTGCACAGCCGCGTCCTCCAGGAGGAGCACGACTGGGTCGGCACGATCGCCAATGTCCTCGCGCAACGGGCGGGCGTGGAGATGCCGACGTTCGAGCAACAGGTCCTGGCCGGCTGCGCGATCAGCGTGCTGGCGACGTCACTGCGGGAGTGGTACCTGAGCGGGGCGTCGGCGCCGCTCAGCACCTTCACCCGACGGGCGCTCGAGACGGTCGGGACGCTGTTCGGCTGAACGAGGCGCGGCCGGACACGAAGCCGTAGCCCGGCTCGATGCCCGGCGCGGGGGCGAGCAACGTGCCGAGGTAACCCCGAGGAGCGCGGGCGGGCTCCAGGACGAGACGCAGCCCGGCGATGTGGACAGCGCGGTGCGAACCCGTCAGCACCGCCGCTCCCGGCCCCTCCACCTCGATGGTGAGGCGCCCCCGCCTGGCCCGTCCTCGCAAGCGGCCCCGCACCACCACGGGTCCGTCGACCCGGTGCTGCACGGCGCGGAACGGCACGACCAGCGGGACGCCACGGCGGCCGAACCTCGCTCGCACCACGATGCCTCGCTCCTCCCACCGGATGACGTGCTCGTCGACACCCGCGTCCCACCGCAACGTGGCGATCTCGCCGGGGAAACCCCAGTGGTGACGTCCGGCCATGCGGCTGTCGCTGGAGCTCACCGCCGCGGTGGTGAAGCAGATGCCGCCGCGCAAGCCGATGCGGGCGGGGCGACCGAGCACGAACGTCGCGAACGGCCCGGCGGGCGAGTCGACGTGGCGTTCGGCCACCAGCACGGCCGGACCGGGCAGCGGTGCGATCCCCGTGGGCAGCGGACCGGCCACGTCCTGATGCCCGACCGTCGCGAGCACGCACTCCCCCGTCATGGCCCACGGCGCCTGCGCGAGCGGTGAGCCGGAAGCCACGCTCCCAAGGTAGAGGGCGCAGGTGGTTCAATCATGGCCATGCGCATTGCCCTCGTGGCCACCCCGTGGACGCCGGTGCCACCCACTCTCTACGGCGGCATCGAGCTCGTGGTCGACCGGCTGGCCACGGGATTCCAACGAGCCGGCCACGAGGTGCTGCTCTTCACCACCGGCGACTCCACCTGTCCGGTGCCGCGCGCGTGGGTGCTCGAGCAGGCCGAGGGCCAGCGCATCGGCAGCGCGGTGCCCGAGCTGCGCCACGTGATGGCGGCCTACGAGGCGGTCGAGGGCTACGACATCGTCCACGACCACACGATGATGGGCCCGTCGTACTCCGACCGGATCCCCGGGCTGCGGGTCGTGACCACCATCCACGGCGAGTTCAACGACGAGATGATCGACATCTACCGCCGGGTCACCGAACGGGTCCCGCTCATCGCCATCTCCCACGCGCAACGCAAGCCCGCGCCGCAGATCCCCATCGCGCGCGTCATCCATCACGGCCTCGACGCATCGGACTTCCCCATGGGCACCGGCGCCGGCGACCACTGCGTGTTCCTCGGTCGCATGTCGCCGGACAAGGGCGCCCATCGCGCCATCGAGGCGGCCAAGAAGGCGGGCGTGCGCCTGCTCATGGCGGCCAAGATGCGGGAGGCCTGGGAGTTCGAGTACTTCGAGGCCTACGTGAAGCCCCACCTGTCCGACGACATCCAGTACCTCGGCGAGGTGCCGCACGAGCAGAAGCTCGAGCTGCTCGCGGGTGCGCGCGCCCTGCTGTTCCCGATCCGCTGGAACGAGCCGTTCGGGATGGTGATGCTCGAGGCGATGGCGTGCGGCACACCGGTGCTCGCCTTCGCCGAGGGCGCGGCCCCCGAGGTCGTCGAGGACGGCCGCACCGGATTCCTGTGCCACGACGAGACGGACATGGCCGAGGCCATCGGACGCGTCGACCAGATCGATCGGGCGACGTGCCGGGCGTCGGTCGAGGGCTACTTCTCGACCGAGCGGATGGTGAACGAGCATCTCGCCCTCTTCGACGAGATCCTCTCCCACTGACTTCCGGCCGCTGCCGGGGCTGCTAACAACGCTGCCGTGATCGAAGGCATCGACCTTGACCACGTCGCGGTTGCCGCCGAGCGCCAGGACGACGTGTGGCCCCGGTACGTCGGCGACCTGGCCGGCAAGTTCCTCGGCGGCGGGTGGACCGTCGGCTTCGGCTCGGCCCAGGTCGGCTACGCCAACCGAATGCGACTCGAGGTGCTCGAGCCGCACCAATGGGAGCGCAACGACTTCCTGCGCCGCTTCCTTGATCGCAACGGACCGGGTCCGCACCACGTGACGTTCAAGGTGCCCGACATCGTGGGCGCCCTGGCCGAGGCGGAAGAGGCGGGCTACCAGCCCGTGTCCGTCGACCTGCGCGACGACCTGTGGAAGGAGGCGTTCCTCCACCCCAAGCAGTCACACGGCATCGTCGTGCAGTTGGCGCAGTCAGCAGGTGAGTGGCGGGGCGAGGGTCGCGACATGCCGTCGGCCCGCACCAGCGAGGCGGCGACGCTCGACCACGTCGCCCTCGACGTGGCGTCGCTCGCCGGCGCCAAGGGACTGTTCGTCGACGTGCTGGCCGGCAAGGAGATCGACGGCGGCGCCGACTGGGTCGAGCTGGCCTGGCCCGGCCCGGGCCGCATCCGCTTGGCCCAGGACACGAACCTCCCGGAGGGCCGCATCGGGCGCGTGAGCCACCTGGCGTTCACCTGCCAGGCACCCGATCAGGTGCCGGACGCCCGGCCCGCCGGCGACGGCACGTGGGTCGTCGCGCCCGAGGACAACCTCGGCACACGGTTGGTGCTCCGCCCCGCCGGGTAGGTATCTGGCATGGGAGAAAAGATCGATGACATCAAAGGTCGCGCCAAGGAAGCCGCCGGTGACCTCACCGGTGACAAGGATCTGCAGCGCGAGGGCAAGGTCGACCAGATCACGTCCGACGTGAAGGAGAAGGTCGGCGACGTCGCCGACAAGGTGAAGGACATCGTCGGCAAGGACTGATCTGCACGGCGGATGCTGGAACGAACGAGGGGCCTTCGGGCCCCTCGTTCGCGTCTCACCGGCGACGGCGGAATGCCCAGACCCACGCGCCGGCCAGCAGGAACAGCCCGGGCACCACTCCGACGGACAGCACGCGCGCATAGCGGGTGCGCCCCGCGGTGAGGTCGAGAGGCCTGAACGCAGGGATGTTGGCGTTGAGGGGCACCAGGTCCTCGCGCAAGGTCGCCCAGTCGACCGCCTGCAGGAACAACCTGCCGTTGCCGCCCGTGCCGATGAACTTGTTGGTGGCGAAGTCGACGTCACCGAACAACGCGACCCGGGAGCGCACGATCTCGGTCGGCCCCGCCACACGTGACAAGTCGGCGACCGCCGCGATGGTGACGGGGCCGCGCTGGTCCTCCCCCGGCGTGAACCCTGCGTGCTCGGGATTGGTCTCCAGGTAGCCGGACGAGCCCGTCTGGACGACAGACACGGCGGAGAGGCCGCCCGGGTCGGTCATGTCACCGACCACCACCGAGTCGGTGGCAGGGAACAAGGTCGGCGGCAGCCGCCGGACGGTGGGATTGGTCGACGAGTACGACCGCACCACGATGGTGGCGGGGTCGTCCGGCAGGTGGGCGTCCGGCGACGGGTCCATGGTGATGCCGCGGCGCACCGACAGTCGGTACGGCGCCAGCACCGGTGCGAGATCGACGGTCGTGAGCGGATCGGCCATGACCACGGCCCGCCCGTTTCCGGCAAGGAAGCGGGCGATGCCGTCGGCTGCCGGGCCCAACGGCGCACTGGGCGCGGCGAGGACGAGGCCCGTGCACTGCGCCGGCACCGTGGGGTCGGTGAGCAGGTCGACGGGCGCCACGCGGTAGCCGTTGAGCTGCAGCAGCCGGACGGCGCCGGCCAGGCCGCCTTCCCCGTCAGAGGCGGCGTCGGCCTCGCCGTGGCCGGTGGCGACACAGACGGTCGCTGAGACGTTGCGGGTCACCTGGGCCAGCACCGACGTCACGTCGGCCTCGGTGACCGTCGGCGCCCGCGCCACCCGCGTGCCGATGGCGGCGGCGAGGACGTCGACGCTCGGATCGATCCCCAGCCGTTGCAGCAGCGAGGGCGCGTCCGCTGGGTCGACCACCTTGTAGGAGACATGGCGATTGAGGCGCCGGTAGCGCTGCAGGAGGGCGGACGCCTCGGCCCGACCGCTCTCGTCCCGACCGATGAACGCCGTCACGTCGACGCGCTGGTGCAGGTCACGCAGCACGTCGCGCGTCTGCGTCGTCAGGGTGAGCGAGTTGTTGCTGGTGAGGTCGTACAGCCGATGGTTGCTGTCGGCCCACGCGCCGGCCGCCAGCAACGCGACGAGCGCGACCGCGAAGCCCGCCAACGGACGCCATCGCCTCACCGGAGCCGCCTGATGCCGAGCACCGCGGCCGCGACCACGAGGGCGCCGACCGTCGCCAACACGAAGAAGGCGAGATCACCGGTGTCGACCGCGCCCCCGGCGAATGTGCGCAGGCGCTCACTGATCGAGAGCCGGGCGAGGACGGCACCAGTGCTGACGGTGTCCGATCCCACGTGCGCGAACCACAGGACCAGGGCGACGAACAGCGCCACCATCGCGGCGAGGGGTTGCGACGCGGTGCACGTCGATGCGAACACGCCGAGAGCGGCGAGCAGGGCGGCCATCAGCACCAGGCCGAGGTAGCCGGCCTCGATCGGTCCGGGCTCGGGATTGCCGTACAGATGCAGCAGCCACACGAACACCAGCGTCGGCACCAGCAGGACGAGGGTCGTGAGCCAGGCCGCCAGCCACTTGCCCGGCACCAGGACGCGGGGTCGGACGGGGACGGCGAGCAGCACGTCGAGGGTGCCGGTGCGTGACTCCTCGGCGAAGGACCGCATGGTGAGAACGGGCACGGCGATGAGCAGGAGGAACCCGGCCAACGGGAACATGGGCTGGATCACCGCTTGGCGGCGGTCCTCGAGCTGGCTGACGTACAGCAGCCCGAGGCTCGCGCTGAAGGCAGCGCCCATGACGAAGGGAAGAGGCGACGACCACAGCACCCGCAGGTCCTTGGCCGCGACGAGCAGGGTGCGCCTCACTGCAGCTCGGCCTCACCGATCAGCCGGAGGAAGCGCTCCTCGAGGTCCGGCGCCGCGCCCGGTCGCTCCTCGGCGACCACCGCTCCCTTGACGATGACGACGACCCGGTCGCACACCGCGGCCGCCTCGGCCAGGAGATGGGTGGAGAGCAGCACGGCGGCGCCGTCGCGCGTCGCCACGTCGCGAAGCAGCTTGCGGGCGTCCACGACCTGTTTGGGGTCGAGGCCCTGCGTGGGCTCGTCGAGCACGTACGCAGCTGGCGAGCCGAGCAGGGCCTGGGCGATCCCCACGCGCTGGCGCTGGCCCTTGGACAGCCGGGCCAGCGGCCGGCGCTGCAGCCCGTCCAGGTCGGCCGCGCCCATCACGCGCTCGACGTCGCGGCGCGCCACGCCCTTCATCCCCGCCATGAACCGCAGGTAAGCGCGCACGCCCATGGCGTCGTATCCGGTGAACACCTCGGGCAGGAACCCCACCGGTCCGTCGATGATCGCCTCGCCCCCGTCCGCCCGCAGCAGTCCGAGCAGCATGCGCATGGTGGTCGTCTTGCCCGCGCCGTTGGGACCGAGGAAGCCCACGACCTCGCCCGGCTCGACGCGGAACGAGACCTCACGGACGACCTCGCGGCCGCCGAACCGGCGGGTGAGCGCCCGCGCCTCGATCACGGGTGATGTTCTAGGCGGCGGGGGGCGGCTTCGGGGCCGATGCGGCTGGTGGCGCGGGCGCCATCTCGTTGACGGCGGTGATCACCTTTGCCCGCAACAGCGTGAACAGCCCGGCGATACCGCCGCGCGCCCGCACGACGACCACGAGGAGGAGGATCCCCGATCCGATGGGGACGATCCACAGGTTGTCGAACTTCACGAGGTCGGGGATGCCCCTGATCACCAGGGCCCCGAACACCGCGCCGTAGGGCGAGCCGAGGCCACCGATGATGACGATGGCGATGAGCGTGAACGAGAATGGCGCCTCGTAGTCGGCCGCTCGCACCAGGCCGAGGCTGCTGGCGTACAGCGCCCCGCCCAGCGCGGCGATGCCACCGGAGATGGCGAAGGCCATGAGCTTGTACCTCGTCAGGCGCACGCCGAGGGTGGCCGCGGCCTTCTCGTTCTCCCGCAGGGCGAAGAAGCTGCGCCCGGTGCGGCTGTTGGCGAGGTTGCGGGCGACGAGCAGGACGACGAGCAGGCAGAGGATGGTGAAGCCGAGCAACGGGCGGTTGCTCGGATCGGCGAGATCGAAGGGCCCCAGCTTGGGCGGCGTAAGGTCCCGTCCGGCCGACGACCCACCGATCGCCGACTGCTTGAACAGGTAGACCTGACACGCCAGGTTGAAGCCGAGGGTGACGATGGCCAGGTACAACCCGCGGATGCGGAGCGCGGGCAGGCCGATGGCCAGGCTGACGAACATCCCGGCCGCGATGGCCAGCGGCAGCGCCAGCAGGTACGGGATGTGCATGCGGGTCACGAACGTGGCGGTGGCGAACGCGCCGACGCCCGCCAGCGCCCAGTGCCCCAACGAGATCTGGCCCGAGTACCCCATCAGGATCGTGAGGCCCACCCCGACGATGGCGATGGCCAGCATCCGGGTGATGAGCCCGGTGTTCGCCGACGTGGTGGTGAAACCTGCGAGTGCCACCGCGATCACCGCCGCGACACTGACGACTCGGTAGGCCTGCGCGGCCGCCGTCTTGCGCAGACGGGCGGGCAGCTCACGCAGCACGGGGACGAAGCCGACCTTGTCCTCCGTGTCCTCGCGCTGGCCGAACAGTCCGCCGGGACGGAAGAGGAGCACGACGACGACGAACACGAAGAGGGCCAGCTCGGGCAGGCCCTGCTGGTTGGGGCTGGGGAAGCGCCAGACCAGCATCTCCTGGGTGATCCCGACGATGAGCCCGCCGACCACCGCGCCCGGGAGGCTGGTGAGACCGCCGATGAGCGCGGCCGTGAGCCCGCGCACGAGGAACCCCAACGACAGGGTGGTGACGTCCACGCTGCCGCCCTTCACCTGACTGACGAGGATGCCGGCGATGCCGGCGAGGACGGAGCCCGCGATCCACACGAAGCCGGATACCCGGTCGGCGGAGATACCGAGGAGCCGTGCCGCGTCGCCGTTCTCGGCCGCGGCCCGCACCGCCACGCCGAACTTGGTTCGGGTGAAGAACCAGGCCGCGTACGCGCCCACGATCGACGTCACGATGAGCACGCTGATGTGGGCGCCGGTGATGAGCTGACGCCCGATGAAGAACTGCGTGTGGATCAGCGGGGGGATCACTCGGGACTGGGCCTGCTGGTCCGGCGTACGGGTGAAGACGAGGGTGACGAGGCCGAGGGCGCCCTGCGCGATGGCGATGGTCGCGACCAGGGTGACGAGACGGGGGGCGCGCCGCAGCCGGCGCATGATGCCGTGCTCGATCCCGAGGCCGTAGAGCCCGATGAACGCCAGCGCGAGAACGGCAGCGACGACGAAGCGCGGACGACTCCCGGCCGCGAACGGCATCAAGGTGAAGGGGAAGAAGTCGGCCTTGGCCGTCAGCCACCAGCAGACGAACGCCGTCAGCAGACCGAAGAACGGGTGGGCGAAGTTGATCGTCCGGCTGCCCTTGTAGATCAGCACCATGCCGAGGGCGAGCAGGCCGTAGACCAGGCCCTCGGTGACACCGATGGCGAGGTAGGAGAGGAACAGGGTCACGGTGCGTTCCCGAAGCCGGCGGTCGCACCGGCGAGGAACACCGACCGCAACAGGTCGGGGCGCTCGGCCAGTCCGGCCGACGGGCCGTCGTAGCGCACCTCACCCTTCTCCAGGAAGTAGGCGCGGTCGGTGTAGCCCAGGGCGAAGCTCGCCTGCTGCTCGACGATCAACACGGTGAGCCCTTCGTCCTCCCAGAGCCGCTGCACCGTCTCCATGAGCCGTTCGATGACGACGGGCGCCAAACCGAGAGACAGCTCGTCGATCATGAGCAGCTCCGGGCGCGCGATGAGCGCCCGCGCCGTGGCCAGCTGCTGCAGCTCGCCGCCCGACAGCGTGCCCGCGGCCTGGCTCATCCGGGCCGGGATCCACGGGAAGTAAGACACGACACGCTCGATCTCATGGTCGAGCTGGCTCGCGCTGTCGAGCACGTAGCCGCCCATGCGCAGGTTCTCCGCCACCGTCAGGGTCGGGAACAGCCCGCGCCCGCCCGGGACGTGCCCGAGCCCTTTGCGCACGAGCGACTCGGCCTGCAAGCGGCTCACGTCCTCGCCTCTCCAACGGATCGACCCCGCACGCAGGGGCAACAGGCCGGAGGCGGCCTTGAGGATCGTGGACTTGCCCGCGCCGTTGGTGCCGAGCAGCGCAATGCGCTCACCGCGGCGCACGTGCAGGTCGACGCCGTAGAGCACTTGCACGGTGTCGTAGAAGACGTCGATGCCCTCGACCTCGAGCAGGATCTCGGCCTCGGTGTCCTCGCCGACCTTGGCCTGGGCCGCCACCTTGCGTTGCTCGGCCGGCGTGCCGAGGTAGGCCTCGACGACCGCGGGGTCGGATTGCACGACGTCGGTGGTGCCGTCACTCAGGTTGCGGCCCGCGTCGAGGCAGTACACCCAGTCGCACAGGCTCATGATCAGCGGCATGTCGTGCTCGATCATGAGGATGGTCGCCCCGGTCTGCTCCTTGATGCGCAGGAGCAGGGGGCCGAGCGCCTCGGTCTCCTTCTGACTGATGCCCGACGCGGGCTCGTCGAGGAGGAGCATGGTGGGCTTGAGGGCGAGCATGCATGCCATCTCCAGCAGGCGCAGCGTGCCGTAGGAGAGCTCGGCCGCGAACTTCTCGGCGAACTGCCCCATCCCCATCAGCTCCACCAGCGCGCCGGCTTGTTCGAGGATCACCTTCTCCTCGCGCGTCGCGGCCGGGAGGCGGAAGGCGTCAGACAGCACACCGTGGTGCATGTGGCGGTGCAACGCGACGCGGACGTTGTCCACCACGGTGAGGAACGGGAAGAGCTTGACGTTCTGCAGCGTGCGGCCGATGCCGAGCTCGGCGCGCTGGCCCGGCAGCAGCGACAGGAGGTCGGTACTGCGGTAGGAGACCTTGCCCCCCGCCACCGGCTGGAAGCCGGAGATGCACTCCATCAAGGTGGTCTTGCCCGCGCCGTTGGGGCCGATGAGCCCGACGATCTCGCCCTCGTGCACCTCGAGGTCGACCTCGTCGAGTGCCGCCAGGCCACCGAAGCGCACGCTGACGCCGAAGCACGACAGCACCACCGGTGCGTCGCTGCGCCAGTTGCCGGTCGGCAGCTCGCGCAAGGGCTCGACGGCCGGCCCCTTGGCCTTGCGGCCGGGCGACCGCAGGGGCGCGCTCCGCCGCGCCCGGCTGGCGGCGCGCAGCGGTGCTCGCCTCGGGGCGCGCTTCTTGGGCCTCCCCGCCCCGTCAGCCATGGATCAGAAGCCGGACAGGCCGTCCGACAGCTGGTTGAACCCGACGCCCTTCGGCTTGTTGCCGTCAGGCGGACCCGCCTGGTACACCGCGAACCCGTCGACACCGTGGGCCTTGTTGGCAGACCCTGCGAACGTGATCGGGAGCGTGACGAGGTCGTCGTAGCCGCTGTACGCGTTGAGGGCGGCGACGAACTTCTCGCGGGTCAGGTCGGGGCCGGCCTGCTTCAGGGCGCCGAGCCAGAAGTGCACGACCTGGTAGCCCGCCGCGCCGGACTGGCCGTTGCTCCGCCACGTCGCCTCGGTCTGCTTGCTGCCGTCGCCCTTGTCGCCGCCGCCGTTGTCGACCGCTGGGTCGGTGCCGTT
Source organism: Actinomycetota bacterium (assembly GCA_041166085.1). Classification (GTDB taxonomy): domain Bacteria; phylum Actinomycetota; class Acidimicrobiia; order Acidimicrobiales; family JAFATL01; genus JBEEFP01. The sequence goes on along the minus strand of JBEEFP010000009.1, from coordinate 33,338 downwards.
CACCCAGATGTCGTGGGCCTGGGTGAGCTTGGCGCAGCGCGGGGCGCGCGGGCTGTTGTACTCGAGGTAGTAGCAACCCGCTGACAGGCCGCGGAACCCCGTCCACTCGCCCTTCATCAGCGCGAGATCGACGTCGCCGTCATGGGCGAAGTTCGAGAAGGTCCACAGGAAGTTGCACGTCTTGGCGCAGGTGCTGACCTCGTTCGAAGTGCTGAGCGGGTCCTGGGCAGGGATGACCACATCGGAGCCTCGCAGCTGCAGGACCTGGTTGGTGTAGGTCGTCTGGGCGCCGCCCTCCGGCTTCTCGACGGTCACGATCGGCCCGAGCTCGAGGTGCTTGGACGACTGGATGGCCGCCTTGAGGGAGTCGACGGCAGGGACGATGTACTCGGAGTTCAGCGCCGAGATGCCGATCTTCATCTTGCCGTTGTGATCGCCGTCGAGGTGCCCGTACGGCGAGACCGAGAGGTTCAGCGGGCAGGAGCTGGGCGCGCAGTTCGACTTCTCGAACTCCTTGTCGAGGAAGTGGGCCAGCGCGACCAGGTGGGTGTCGTAGCTCCCGGAGACCTGGAACATGCCGATGTCCTTGAACTTGGACTCGGCGCCGCCTGCGGCCATGTACGGCGTGGGGGCGGGCTGCGACGCCCTGGCCTTCTTGGCCACCTGGGCGATCTGGTCGACGCCGAGCGTCCCCTCGGCGAAGAAGACCTTGTTGTCGTTGATGAGCGTGTCGCCTGCCGCCGCTCCGCCACCGGTGTCGTACCGGTCGTCGGCGAAGTACTCGGTGATCGTGCGCCCGTTGACCTTCTGCTGGTTGACCTGGTTCAGGTAGATGCGCACGCCCTTGAGGGCGTCGTCGGCGAGACCCCACGGGACGCCCTGCAGGGTCTTGGGCGCGTGCAATCCGTACTTGACCGTGTCGCTCGCGACACCGATGCGGGTCGCGCCTGCCGTCGAGGGGAGGGTGACGACCGTCTGGTGTCCTGGCGTCGCGGTGGCCCCGCTGCCCTTCTTGGCGGCGGCCTTGGCGGTGGTAACGGGCCCGGCCGCGCCGGGCGCCGGGGCAGCCGTGGTGGTCGTCTCGCCCGCGACCGTGCTCGCGGTGGAGTCGCCGATCGTCGTGCGGGTGGTGCCGGCGGAGACGTTCGAGGTCTTGTCGGACTTCACCGTCATGGCGCCCACGACCGCGATGATCAGCAGGACGCCCGTGGCGCCTGCCAGCCATATGAAGGTCATCGCCCGGTTGGCTTCCAACCGGCGGATCAGCTCACGCATGCAGTCCTCCCCTTGCGCTGAGGGTTCGCCGCCACCTTGCCCCATTCCTGCGCAAATGTCTGATCGGGACCGCCGGCTGTCGCCCCTCGACGACGGTCCGGCAGGAGCGGCGGCACCACGGTCTAGCAAGCGTACGCGTTGGGCCGCCGGTCGGGCGTCGCGAGGCACGAGCAGCCCGACAGTGAGCGACCGTGAGGGAGCGAACCAGCAGCACTGTCACAGGCCGTCTGTAGCCTCAACGGTGTGGAGCTGACGGCGGGGCAGCAGCAGGTCGTGAACCACCCCGATGGGGCCCTGATCCTGACCGGTGGGGCGGGGACGGGCAAGACCACCGCCCTCGTGCACCGCTACCTGCGGCTGTCCGCCGAGCACGGAGCGGCGCGGGTGCTCGTGCTCTGCCGCAGCAGGGCGGCCGCCGCACGCTTCCTCGATCAGGTGCTGCCCCGACTGGGCGGCGGGTTCGAGAGTCTCCCGATCACCACCGCGTGGGGCCTCGCCTTCGACCGCCTGCAGCGCACGGGGGCCGACCCCCGGCTGTTGGGTCACGCCGAGCAGCGGGCCGTCGTCGGCCGCATGTTGGAGCGCGAGGCGAGTCGGGCCGACCTGTGGCCGACGCTCGACGGCTACGTCGGCCAACCCGCCTTCGCCGACGAAGTGGCGGCCGCCGTCGGTGACCTGCAGGCCGAGCTGGCCGATCCCGTGCAGGTGCAGACGGCCGCCGACGCGGCAGCGACGGGCGATCGCTGGCGCGAGCTGCTGGCCTTCGCCCAGCGCTACCGCGCCGAGCTCGACGAGCACGGGTGGGTCGACGGGGCAGGCCTGCTGGCGCGCGCGTCCGAGCTGGGCGTCGATGCCGACGCGGCGCGGTACGCGGCAGCCCTGGTCGACGACCACGACGCGGCCGGCACCGCGGCGGCGCGCATCACCGAGCAGCTGCTGGCCGCCGGCCTGCCGGCGGTGGTGGCGGGTGACCCCGACGCCGATCTCGACGGGCGCCTGGCGACGGCCAACCCGGATGCTCCGACCGTGCACCTCGACCGTGGCTTCCGCCGGCCCCAGGCGCCCGTGCTCGTCCGAGTGGCCCACCCCTCACTCGAGCCCGAGGCGGTGGCCGGCGCGCTGCTCGACGCCCACGGCCGCGGCGTGCCATGGGGCGACATGGCGGTGCTCACCCGGAGCGGGGCACGGGCCCAGGGCATCGGCCGCGCCCTCGTTCGCCACGGGGTGCCCGTCGCCCGCCCACCCGCGCCAGTCGCCGACGCGCCGGCGGTGCGTGCCCTCCAGGACGTGCTCGACCTCGCGCAGGGCGACGTGCCCGCGGGCGCGCGACTCGCGCACTCGCCGGTGGCCGAGGTCATCGCACCCGATGCACTTGCCGACGAGCTGGCCGCCCTCGGTCCGATCACCGACCCGGTGGCGCTGGCCCACCACGCCTTCCAGCGGGGCCTGGCCCACCTCGTGCACCCGCCCGAACACCCGATGGTCGCGGCCGACGAGCGGGCCCTCGACGCCGTCGTCGCCTGGCTCGGCGCGTTGGAGCGGGGCGCCGACGCGGGCTCCGAACCCGACCCGTGGGTCGCCGACCCGTCCGGCCCCGACCGCGTCACCGTGTCGTCCATCGACGCCGCGGCGGGACGTGACTGGCGGGTGGTCGTGGTGGCCGGTTGCCTCGAGGGCGAGCTCCCGCGCGTGCGCACCGGGCGACGGTTCTTCGACCGCGCCCTGCTCACCGCCGTCAGCGGTCCGGCGCCGGCTGTTCCCGAGCGACGCGCCCGATCCCTCGCCGAGGAGCGGCGTCGCTTCGCCACCGCCGTCAGCCGGGCGCGCGATCTCACGGTGTGCACCGCCGCACCCGAGCCCGGCGTGCTCCTCAGTCGCTTCGTTGCCGCCTTTTCCACTCGCGAGCCCACCTTCGCGCCGCCCCCTCCCCTGCCTCCGCCGAGCCCGCCCCCCACCAAGGGCGTGGCGCCGGTGTTCCCCGACGGGGTGCTGGTGCTCTCCGCGAGTCAGCTCGACGTCTACTCCGACTGCCCCCTCCGCTACGCCTATCGCTACGGCGCCGAAGCGCGCGACGAGGGCAGCGTGTACGCCGACCTCGGGACAATGGTGCACGACGTCCTGGAACGCTTCCTCGACCCCGAAGCCCAGGAGCCGAGGACGGCCGAGCGCCTCTTCGAGATCGCCGACGAGTGCTGGCGTGACGACATCGCTCCCTTCCGGCCCCAGCTCGAAGAAGCGCGCCGCGACTACATCGACATGCTCGGGCTGTGGTGGCAGAAGGAGGGCGCGCTCGGCGACCTCGGCCCCGACGTGCTCGACACCGAGCGGGCCTTCGACATCGCCGTCGGCCCGCACCGGGTGCGCGGGCGCATCGACCGGGTCGACCGGGCCGACGACGGCGAGGGCATCCGCGTCGTCGACTACAAGACGGGCCGGCGCATGGTGCGGGTCGAGGACATGGATGACGACCTCCAGCTCGCCACCTATCACCTCGCCGCCAGCCTCGACCCCGACATGGCCGCGTGGGGTCCGCCCACCCAGCTCCGGCTCCTCTATCTGCGACGCATGGAGGCGCGCGAGCAGGCGGTGCGGCCCGACCACGCGGCCGTCACCCAGGCCCGCATCCTCGCGACCGCGGACGAGATCGTCGCCGAATCGTTCGAGCCGTCGGTCGACGCCGATTGCGACCACTGCGACTTCCATCGCCTGTGCCCGTTGTGGCCCGAAGGCCGTGAGGTCGGTGAGGAGTGAGCGAGCATGAGAACAGCGTGACGGACGCCGTTGCGTTCACACCCACGCCCGAGCAGCAGGCGGCCATCGACCACGGGCCCACGCCCCTGCTGATCGTGGCGGGGGCGGGAACGGGCAAGACGACGGTGATGGCCGAGCGCATGCTGCGCTTCGTCACCGACGGCGACGCCCGACCCGACCAGCTGCTCGGGCTCACCTTCACCAACAAGGCGGCCGGGCACCTGAAGCAGACGGTGAACGACCGCCTCGGCCCCGACTCCGACGTCACCGTCACCACCTACCACGCCTTCGGCGCCGCGCTGGTGGCCGACCACCTGGTCGAGCTGGGGCTGGCGCCCCACGTGCGCGTGCTCAACCGGGCCCAGGCGTGGCAGCTCCTGTTCTCGGTCTTCGACCAGTTCCGCTTCGAGCGCCGCAAGACGTTCAAACCCAGCCTCATCGTCGACGACGCCCTGCTGCTCGCGTCGCGGTGCGCGGACCACCTCGTCCCCATCGAAGCGGTGGCGGCCGACTGCGCCGACCTCATCGCCAAAGTGCGCTGGAAGAAGGCCAAGGAGACGGCCGAGAGCAGACAGGAGCTGTGTCAGGTCGTCGAGGCATACGAGGAGCGCAAGCGCGCTCGCGCCCTCATCGACTACGGCGACCAGCTCGCCCTCGCGGTCCGGCTGCTGCGCGAGAACCCCGAGCTGGCCGACGGCCTGCGCCAGCAGTTCCCGTTCGTGCTCCTCGACGAGTACCAGGACACCAACTACGCGCAGCGGGTGCTGCTGCAGCTCGTGTATCCGCCGGGGTCGTGCATCACCGCGGTGGGCGACGACATGCAGTCGATCTACGCCTTCCGCGGCGCCCACCTCGGCAACATCATGTCCTTCCCCGACCACTGGCCCCCTGCCACCGAGCTGCCGCTCGAGATCAACCGGCGCTCGGGCCCGCAGCTGGTCGCGCTGGCCAACCGCATCCAGGCCCAGGTGCCCGACGCCCTCGACAAGCAGCTGACGTCCCTCGACGACGCCCCGCCCACCACCATCGAGTGCTTCCTGGCGGCCGACGATGCGGCCGAGGCGGCCGAGATCGCGCGCGACATCGAGGCCCAGGGCGGCCCCTGGAGCCGGCACGCCGTGTTGTGCCGCAAGCGCCGGCTGATCAGCGCCATCGTCGCTGCGCTGGAGGCGCTCGACCTGCCCGTCGACGTGGTGGGCGCGGGCGGACTGCTCGACCGGCCGGAGACGGTCGACCTCGTCGCGTGGCTCGAGCTGCTGGCCCATCCGGGCGCCACTGTCCCGTTGCTGCGCATCCTGCAGGGGCCGCGCTACCGCATCGGCTTCCGCGACGTGGCCGCCCTCGCCCGTCACGCCCGAAGCACGCGTGCGGAAGGCGCCAAGCCCGAGCTGGGATCCGCCCTCGACGACATCGACGCAGTCGCACAGCTGTCGCCTGCGGCGCGCACCCGTCTGGCCGCCCTGGCCGCCGAGCGTCGCGAGCTCAGCGCTGCGGCCCGCCGACTCTCGGTGCTCGACCTGTGCGAGCTCGTCTCGACGCGCACCGGCCTGTGGGCCGCGACCGGCGACAAGGGCAGGGAGAACCTGCTGCGCTTCTTCGAGCTGGCCGCTCGGTTCGCGCCGGTCGACGGCGATCCCGGCCTGACCGCCTTCGTGGAGTACCTCCAGCTCCTCGACGAGACGGAGGAGGAGCTGGCCGAGGCCCATCCGAGCGACGCCGAGGCGATCCGGGTGATGACCGTGCACCAGGCCAAGGGCCTCGAGTTCGACTGCGTCTGGGTCCCCGGGCTGGCCGGCGGCAGCGGACGGGGCGGCGGCATCTTCCCCGACTCCCGCGGCGGTGAGAACCCGATGAGCCAGTCCGCGTCGCTGCCGTGGTGGCTGCGCGAGGAGAGCGGCGGGATGCCCGAGTGGCGAACCGTCACCCGCGCCACCGACATCGACGACGAGGTGCGTAGGCGGGCCCTCGACGAGGAGTGGCGGCTCTTCTACGTGGCCACCACCCGGGCTCGTCGCCGCTTGGTGTGCTCGGCGGCCCACTGGTATCCGGGTCCGGCCGACCCCCAAGGCCCGTCTCGCTTCTACGAGTTCGTCGCCGCGCAGACCGACCTCGTCACCGAGCGCTTCCGGCAGGAGCCGGCCGCCATCGATCCCGCCAGTGCCGCGCGCGAACGGCGGCGAGCAGTGGCCGCCGCCCGCCTGGGCCGCCCCGTGTCGCGCGACGACGCGCCGCAGCTCTTCGACGAGGCGTCGCTGCCCGCTGTCACCGGCGCCGAGGCGCGTCCGGCGCCGACGGCTGTCTCGGTGACGTCGCTCGTGTCCTACTCCCGGTGTCCACGGCAGTTCTACTGGTCCGACGTGCGCCCCCTCCCGCGCATGCCGTCGGCCGCCGCCGCCCTCGGCACCTCGGTCCACCGCTGGATCGAGCAGCGCGCGGGCCGTGCCCTGTCGCTCTTCGAGCCCGAGCCCGACCTGCCTGCGTCCACCGGCGTCGTGGCCGGCCTGCAGGACGCCTTCCTCTCCACGCCCTACGCCGGCCTCGAGCCGGCCAAGGTGGAGGCGCCGTTCCTCCTCGTCGTCGACGGGCGCATCGTGCGGGGCCGGGTCGACGCGGCCTACGAGCGCGACGGTCGCTTCGAGGTGGTCGACTTCAAGACGGGCCGCACCCCGGCCGAGGGCGACCCGGGCGCCAACGCCCAGCTCGATCTGTACGCGGTCGCGGCCGTCGACGCGTGGGGTGTCGACGGCGAGAAGTTGCGCACGACCTACTGCTACCTGCGGTCCGACGGTTCGGCCCAGCTGGTGGAGCGCGACTGGACCGCGGCCGAGGTCGACGCCGTGCGGACGCGGCTCGGGCTGACGCTGAGCCGCATCGGGATGGCCCAGTACCCGGTGCAGCCCGGCGCGTGGTGCGAGCGCTGCGACTTCCTCGCATTCTGCCGCGAAGGGCAGGCCACCCTGGGGTAGGCGGCGAAGATCCCTCCGTGCGCCGTCGCGTTTTGACCACGTTTGTCCTGCTGATCGCCCTCGTCGCGGGGCTCATGGGCCTGGTGCCGGGACCGGCCCGAGCGGCGGTGCCCGACCCCGTGCCCGATCCGGTGGTCACCGGCCCCATCGGCACGGCCGGGATCCACGGCCACGCCCTCTTCGACAGCTGGTACGACCTCGGCCGCGAGGGCTACGAGGACGCGGAGTACTTCGTGTCGGGGACGGCCCGCTCGTTGGCCGTGCCGACTACCACCGCCCCGTACACCACCCGCATCGTCGTCACCCGGCCGAAGGACGAGGCGCGCTTCAACGGCACCGTGCTGCTCGACTGGGTCAACGTCACCGCCCAGTTCGAGAACGCGGTCGACTCGGTGCTGGCCCATCAGATGCTGTTGCGCGAGGGCTTCGCCATCGTGGCCGTGTCGGCCCAGTCCGCCGGCATCTGCTGCACGCCGCTCACGCCGAAGGTGTGGGATCCGGTGCGCTATGCCTCGCTCTCGCACCCGGGCGACGACTACGCCTACGACATCTTCTCCCAAGTCGCCGAGGCCGTGCGCTCCCCCGGGGCCGTCGCGCCGCTGGGGTCGCTGCCGGTGAAGCGCGTGCTCGCTGCGGGCCAGTCGCAGTCGGCCAGCAAGCTCGACACCTACGTCCGCCAGGTCCAGCCGAGCGCGCAGGTGATCGATGGCTTCCTGATCCACGGCGGGGGCAGCAAGATCTGGGACCCGGCCCCGTCGGTCCCCGTGCTGCAGCTGTTCAGCGACCGCGAGGCGTCCCCGCAACGGCCCAACACCTTGGAGAACTACCGGCTGTGGGAGGTGGCCGGGTCGTCCCACGCCGACTTCTGGATCGGCTACCACCAGGAGATGGGCCAGGGGCCGCGCACGGTGGCCGACGCGCCTCGCCGGCCGGCATCGGACGCCGACGCGGTGGACGCGGTCGCCGGGAACTACGGCGAGCAGGTCCATCCGTTGCAGACCGTGTGCATCGCCGCGGGCGCGCTGTTCCCGATGCGCTACGCGACGGCGGCCGCGCTCCATCACCTCGACCAGTGGGTACGGGGCAACGGCGCGCCTCCCGTCGCGCCTCCGTACGCATTCGACGCCACCGGCAGCCTGGCCAAGGATCAGTGGGGCAACGCCATGGGCGGCATCCGCCTGCCACCGATCGACAACCCCGTCGCGCGCTACCAGTCCACGACGTGCAACCTCGGTGGCGTCACCGTCCCGTTGACCGAACCGGAGATCGCGCAGCTCTACCCCACCCACGCCGACTACTACGCCCGCATGGTGGCCGCGACGAATGACAGCGTCGCCGCCGGCTTCCTGCTCCCCGAGGACGCGGCCGACCTCTTGACCCGTGCCTGCGCAGCCAAGAACCGGTGGCCCGGCGACCCCGGCGCCGACTGCTGACGGCTCCCAATCGCCGACCAGTCGGAGTGTGAGGGCTACGCGTCGTCGGGTGGGGCGGGCGGTGGGGCGCCCTGGTCGAGGACACCGGCGCTGACGACGACCGTCTGACCGGGGCCCTTGACGCCTTCGCGGCGGAGGCGAGCGGTAATGCGGCCCCGGAGCTCGCGGGCCACCACGTACTGCTGCCGGGGCGCGGTCTTGACCACCAGGCGGATGGTGACGCCCTCGGATCCCATGGCCTGCACGCCCCACACCTCGGGGGGCTCGAGCACGAACTCGTCCCAGTTCGGGTCCTGGGCGAAGCGCTCGGCCTCGTCGGCGATGACCTGCGACGCATGGTCCACGTCGTTGTCGTAGGCGATGAGCACGTCGATGAGCGCACGCGACCACTCCATCGACGTGTTGCCCACCTTGTGGATCTCGCCGTTGGGAACGAACCACACCGTGCCGTCGACCGAGCGAACGCGCGTCACGCGCATCGTGAGCTCTTCGACCGTCCCCGTCGTGCCGCCGAGGTCCACCACGTCACCGACGCCGTACTGGTCCTCCACGATGATGAAGAAGCCGGAGAGGAAGTCCTTCACCAGGCTCTGGGCGCCGAAGCCGACGGCGATGCCTGCGATGCCCGCGCCGGCGATGAGCGGCGCGAGATCGAGCCCGAACTGGCCCAGCACCATGAGGCCGGCCACGGCGAAGATCAGCATGCGGCTGACGCCAGCCAGCACGTCGCCGAGGGTCGCGGCCCGCTGCTGGGCGCGGTGTGAGCCGGCCCGGAGCGGCGACCGCGCCTGCACCGTGCGCAGGAACCGGCGGATGGCGCGCGCGGCGAGGCGGGCGACGATGGCCGCGATCACCAGGATGAGCAGGATCTTGAGCGGCCGCACGAGCAGGAACTCGCCCGTGCGCGCGCCGAAGTCGGTCAGTCCGAGTTTGACGAGGAGGTCGTAGATGTAGCCGCGCTCGACGCCGAGCATGGCTCCAGCCTGTCAGGTGACGAGCCCGCTCCGGAGGAGGTGGACCTGGAGGTCGTGGGGGTTGGTTGCCGCTACCAGCGCGGTCGGCAGGTCGATGGTGCCGCTCTCGAGCAACTTCGCCAGGTGCTGGTCGAAGGTCTGCATCCCGTAGTACTCGCCCTCGGCCAGGATCTCCTCGATGCGTTCGGTGAGCACCGGATCGAGCAGGCACTGCTGGATGCGGCCGTTCACCACCATGGTCTCCACCACCGGAACCCGGCCGTGGCCGTCGGCCCGCACAACGAGGCGCTGACACACGGTTCCCCGCAATGCGCCGGCGAGCACGGCGCGGATCTGCGTCGTCTGTTGGCGCGGGAAGAAGTCGACGATGCGGTTGGCCGTCTCGGTGGCGGACTCGGTGTGGAGGGCAGACAGCACGAGATGGCCGGTTGCGGCGGCCCGCAACGCGGTGTCGACCGTCTCGGCGTCGCGCATCTCGCCGACGAAGATCACGTCGGGATCCTGGCGCAGGGCGGCGCGCAGCCCGCTCGTGAAGTCGATGAAATCGACGCCCATCTCCCGCTGCGACACCGACGCCATGCGATCGTCGTGCACGAACTCGATGGGGTCCTCGAGGGTGATGATGTTGACGGCACGTGTCTGGTTGATGTGCTCGAGCATCGCCGCGAGGGTCGTGCTCTTGCCCGACCCCGTCGGACCGGTGACCAGCACCAGTCCCCGCGGCTCGTCGGCCAGACGCTCCACCACCGGCGGCAGGTTGAGCTCGGCCACCGTGCCGAGGGTCGTACCCACCCGCCGGAACACGAGCGCAACCGTGTGGCGCTGCCGGTAGACGTTGACGCGGAAGCGGCTGTTCCTGTCGAGCACGTACGCGAAGTCGGCCTGGTGAGCCTGGCGGAAGTGCTCGGCCACGTGGTCCGGCATGACCGCCGCGGCCATGGCCTCGGTGTCCTCCGGGCGCAGCACGGGCGCGCCGTTCGCGACGACGAGAGCCCCGTTGATGCGAAAGCGCGGCGGAACGCCCGCCTTCACGTGCAGGTCAGATCCACCGGCCGCGATGAGCAGCCGGAGCTGGCCGTCCAAGAGGTCAGACCCCATCCCCTCTTCCATCGGCGGAAAAGGGAGCGGCTTGAGCGCTTCGCCCCGTCACTGAGGCACGATGGGCGGCGTGGAACCCATCAAGGTCGCCGCCGTGCAGTCGTCGCCCGTCTTCCTGGACCGGGACGCCACGATCGAGAAGGTCGCCGTGCTGTGCAAGGAGGCGGCCGCAGCGGGCGCACGCCTGGTCGTGTTTCCCGAGACCTTCGTGCCCACCTATCCCGACTGGGTGTGGCGCACCCGGCCGTGGGCCGACGGCCATGCCCAGTGGTACGCCCGCCTGCTCGACCAGTCGGTGGAGGTGCCGTCGCCCGCGACTGACGCCCTCGGCGCCATCGCCATGGAGAACGAGGTCTACCTGTCGGTCGGGGTGAACGAGCGCGGCGGCTCCACGCTCTACAACACCCAACTCTCCTTCGGCCCGGACGGTGCGCTGCTGGGGAAGCACCGCAAGCTGATGCCCACCGGCGGCGAGCGCCTCGTGTGGGGCTACGGCGACGGTTCCACCCTGTTCGCCTTCGACACGCCATTCGGCCGCATCGGCGGTCTGACGTGCTGGGAGAACTACATGCCGTTGGCCCGCGCCGCCATGTACGCCGAGGACCTCGACATCTACCTGGCGCCGACCTGGGACAACAGCGACGTCTGGGTGTCCACGATGCGACACATCGCCAAGGAGGGACGCGTCTTCGTCATCAGCGTCAACTTCTGCATCCGCGCGTCCGACGTGCCGGCCGACATCCCGGGACGGGATGAGATCTACGGCGGTGACGAGGACTGGCTGTCGAAGGGCAACACCTGCATCGTGGATCCCGAGGGCCAGCTGCTGGCCGGGCCCCTGATCGGCGAAGCGGGGATCCTCTACGCCGATCTGGACATCGCGCAGGCCCGCGTCTCGCGACGTCAGTTCGACCCGGTGGGCCACTACAGCCGACCCGACGTGTTCCAGCTCACCGTCGACCGCGAGCCGAAGTCGCCGGTCGCGTGAGCGCGCCGCGGCGCTCGTTCTGGGGTTGGGGCCACGAGGGCGAGGGTCCCAACGCGGAGCAGGCCAAGGGCATCGCCGCCACCCTGTCCGCCCGCTTCGGTCGCGAGCTCACCGTGGCCGAGCCGCCCCGGCTCGAGGACGTGGTGCTCCCGCCGTCCCGCCTGACGCCGCCGGCATCACTGGCCGGCATCTGCTCGACCGACAGGTTCGATCGGGCCGGCCACACCTACGGAAAGGCGTACCGCGACGTGGTGCGCGGGTTCGCGGGCGACTTCAGCGCCGCCCCCGACCTGGTCGCCTTCCCGACGTCGGAGCACGAGGTGGCGGCGCTGCTCGACTGGTGCGGATCGTCGGAGGTCCCGGCCACCCCGTACGGCGGCGGCTCGTCGGTGGTCGGTGGCGTCGAGTGCGCGGGAGCGGTGTCGATCGACGTGAGCCGTCTCGACCAGGTGCTCGAGGTCGATCCCGTGTCGCGGGCCGCCCGCATCCAGGGCGGGGTCTACGGGCCCGCGCTCGAGGATCAGCTGCGGCCCCACGGCTACTCGCTGCGCCACTTCCCGCAGAGCTTCGAGTTCTCCACTCTCGGCGGATGGCTCGCCACCCGCTCGGGCGGGCACTACGCGACCGTGTACACCCACATCGACGACCTGGTGGAGTCGATGCGGGTGGTGACGCCGACGGGCATCTCGGAGTCACGCCGCCTGCCGGGTTCGGGAGCCGGTCCGTCACCCGACCGCCTGTTCCTCGGCTCCGAGGGCATCCTGGGCGTGATCACCGAGGCGTGGATGCGCGTGCAGGACCGCCCGCGCTGGCGCGCGTCGGCGGGCGTGCATTTCTCGACGTTCGAGGCGGGGGCCGAGGCGGTGCGGGCGCTCTCGCAGTCGGCCCTCTTCCCGACCAACTGCCGGCTGCTCGACGGCGCCGAGGCAGCGATCTCCGCCGGTGTCGGCGGCATCGAGGGCGGGCTCCTCGTGCTCGGCTTCGAGTCGGCCGATCACCCCGTGGACGCATGGATGACGCGCGCAGCCGAGCTCGTCGCGGACCACGGCGGGAGCATCCCCGACGGCGTGAAGCTGTCCGGGCCGTCGTCGGCATCGGAAGCGGAGGCGAGCCGGGAGGGTGCCGTCGGCGCATGGCGCAACGCCTTCGTGCGCGCCCCGTACACGCGTGACGCGCTGGTGCGAATGAGTGTGGTCGCCGACACCTTCGAGACCTCGTGCACGTGGGACGCGTTCCCGACGTTGCACCGCGGCGTCACCGAGGCGGTCGAGCGGGCCGTGCACGACGTGTGTGGAGACGGATGGGTCACATGTCGGTTCACCCACGTGTATCCCGATGGGCCCGCGCCGTACTTCAGCGTCATCGCTCCGGGCACTCCGGGCTCGGAGATCGCGCAGTGGGACGAGATCAAGGCCGCCGCTGGCGAGGCCGTCATCGCCTTCGGCGGCACCATCACCCATCATCACGCGGTCGGACGCGACCACCGCCCCTGGTACGACCGCCAGCGTCCCGACCTCTTCGCCGACGCCTTGCGGGCGGCCAAGGCCACCCTCGACCCCGCCGGCGTGCTCAACCCTGGTGTGCTGATCGACAAATGAAGGCCCTTCCATACGGCAGCTGGGCGTCACCGGTCACCGCCGACCTGCTCGTCGAGAAGGTGGTCGGCCTGTCGCAGCTGCACGTCGACGGTGACGACCTGTACTGGCTCGAGAGCAGACCCAACGAGGCGGGGCGGCACGTGATTGTCAGCAACGACGCCGGCGACGCCATCCCCGGCTCGCTCTCGGCTCGCACCCTCGTCCACGAGTACGGCGGCGGCGATTACGCCGTCGCCGACGGGCGGATCGTGTTCAGCGATTACCGGTCGCAGCGCATCGTGGTCGACAACCGTCCGATCACTCCCGACGACGGTGGGCGCTACGCCGACTTCGACATCCACCCCGGCGGCCGCTCGGCGGCGTGCGTCCGCGAACGGCACCTCGAGGACGGAGACGTCGTCAACGACATCGTGGTCGTCTCGCTCGACGACGGCTTCGTGCGTCTCGTCGCCAGCGGGCACGACTTCTTCTCTGCGCCACGTTGGGCGCCCGACGGGCGACTGGCCTGGCTGGCGTGGGACCACCCCAACATGCCGTGGGACGGGACGTCGCTGTTCGTCGACGGCGAGCTCGTCGCGGGTGGTCTCGAGGAGTCCATCTCCCAGCCCCGTTGGTCGCCCGACGGTGTCCTGCACTGGGTCTCGGACCGCACCGGCTGGTGGAACATCTGCTCCGAGGCGGGCCCGCTACCGCCGATGGACGCGGAGTTCACGTATCCGGACTGGGTCTTCGGCGAGCACACCTATGACTGGCTGCCTGACGGCAGGCTCGTCGCCATGTACACCAGTGGCGGCATCGACCACCTCGCCGTTGTCGCCGAGGGCGCCGTCCGCACCATCGACGTGCCGTTCACCGAGCTCTCGTGCGTCGTCGCCTGGCGCGGCGGCATCGCTGCGGTGGCCGCATCGGGCACGGAGTCCGAGGCGGTGGTGCAGATCGACGTGGACGCTGCCTCGTTCTCGGTGCTGCGTACCGCCCGCGAGTCGACCCTGGATCCACGCTTCATCTCCGTCGCCGAACCGGTGGAGTTCCCGACCGAGGGCGGGGCGCGGGCCCATGCGCTCTTCTACCCGCCCACCAACCCGGACGCCGAGGGTCCGCCCGACGAGCGGCCGCCACTGGTCGTGATGATCCACGGCGGACCGACGTCGGCCGCCTCACCCGCGCTCAACTTCGTGAAGCAGTACTTCACGACGCGGGGCATCGCCGTCGTCGACGTCAACTACGGCGGAAGCACCGGCTACGGCCGCGACTACCGGCAACGGCTCCGCGGCCAGTGGGGCGTCGTGGACGTGCAGGACTGCGCCAACGCGGCCCGCTGGCTGGCCGACGAGGGGCTGGTCGACGGATCGCGCCTCGCCATCCGCGGCGGGAGCGCGGGTGGGTACACGACGTTATGCGCGCTCACCTTCCGCGACGACTTCGCCACCGGTGCCAGCTTCTACGGCGTGGCCGACGCCGAGGCGCTGGCCGCCGACACCCACAAGTTCGAGTCCCGCTACCTCGACGGGCTCATCGGCCCGTACCCGGCGGCGCGCGACCTGTACCGCGCCCGTTCGCCCATCCATTTCGCGTCGCAGCTCCGCGTCCCCGTCATCCTGCTGCAGGGTTTGGAGGACAAGGTGGTCCCGCCCGCCCAAGCGGAGGTGATGGTGGCGGCACTGCGGGCCAACGGCGTGGAGTGTGAGTACCTTGCGTTCGAGGGCGAGCAGCACGGCTTCCGCAAGGCCGACACCATCAAAGCGGCGGCCGAGGCCGAGCTGTCCTTCTACGGCAAGGTGCTGGGCTTCGACCCGGTGCTCTGACGGCGCGCCGTCAGAGGACCTCGTCGCCGTAGGCGTCGCAGTCGGGGTTCTCGCACACGAAGCGGGTGTCGATCACGTTCGACGGATCGGCGGGCAGCGCCGTCACGCCGCAGTGCGGGCAGATCGGCGCTCGGTCCTCGCGCTCGTGGTCGTCGTCGTAGGACACGCTCGAATCTTGGCAGAGATCTGGCGGAATCCCTTGTGCTGCAATGGATTCCTGCTATACTCGAACATGTATTCGGGTGCTGGGCTCCCCCGGAGGTCGGCCTCTTGCAGTGGGTGGAGGTGGCTGGGATGTGCGACACGCTCGCAGCACTGCGCAGTGGCATGACGGACCATGCCGCTGCGTTCGACGCGCGTGTGCTGTCGGTGACCGCGGCCCGGCGCGTCATGCGCGAGGCGACCGCCATCAAGCACGCGGCAGCGACCATCGAGTCCCTCGCCGCGGCTCGGGTGGCCGAGGGCGGCGACTGGCGACGCGACGGCTACCGATCCCCGGCTGAAGCGGTGGCGGCCGCGACCGGCACCTCGGTGGGCCAGGCCACCGAGGCTATGCGGACCGCCGAGGCGCTCTCCGAGCTGCCGGGTGTTTCTGCTGCCGCCCGTCGTGGTGAGCTCTCGCCCCAGCAGGCCGCGGCGGTGGCCTCTGCTGCTGCGGTCGCTCCCAAGGAGGAGGCCCGGCTGCTGGGCGATGCGCAACGCCTTTCGCTGCGCGAACTCCAGCACGAGTGCGGCAGGACGCGGGCCGCGCATACCGACACCGACGCCCAGCGTCGACGGGCCCATGAGCGTCGCCACGCCCGCAAGTGGCAGGACCCCGACGGCATGGGTCACATCCGGGCCCAGGGCCCCGCCGATGCCATCGAGGCCATGTGGGCGCGCATCCAGGCCGAGCAGGACCGCGTGTTCGCCGAGGCCAGGGACGCCGAGCGACGCGAGCCGACCGAGGCCTACGCCTTCGACGCCCTCGACCGCCTGCTCGCCGGCCGAGCCGAGACGGGCGGGCTCGACGCCAAGGTCATCGTCCGCATCGACCTCGATGCCTTCCTGCGGGGCTATCCCACGAGTGGCGAGACCTGCGACATCGCCGGCTGTCCGGTGCCCGTCTCGGCCGTCGAGGACCTGCTGGCTTCGGGCTCGCCGTTCCTGGCCGCGGTCGTCACCAAGGGCGAGGCCGTCACCGGGGTGCTGCACCTCGGCCGTGCTCCCACCGCCAAGCAGCAGACGGGCCTGGAGTGGCTCTACCCAACCTGCGCGGCCGCTGGTTGTTCCCAATCGGCGCGGCTGCAGCGCGACCACCGCGACGACTGGGCCAAGACGCACTTCACGCTCTTCGACCTCCTCGACCTGCTCTGCGCGCACCACCACGGCCTCAAGACCAGCAAGGGCTGGGGCCTGGTGGAGGGACGAGGCAAACGGGCCTTCGTCCCGCCGGACGATCCGAGACACCCCCGCCACGCCAAGGACCCACCAGCGGCGTAGCTGCTTCCCGTTCTCGGCAAGCAAACGGCTGCCTGACGACCGTTTGCTTGCCGAGAACGAACGCGGACCGCCTAGGTGCGGGCAGCAGACCCGTAGAGGAAGAAGGTCGGGGTCGCCCCGGCCTGCGCCGACCAGCCGAGGGCCCGCAAGCGGCCCTCGAGCTCGGCCGGTTCGTAGAACACCTTGACGATGTGAAAGGTGCGGCCGTCGCTGAGACGCCGCTGACTGACCGCGGCGTCAACTTCGGTGCTGACCCACGGCGTGCGCACGTGACCCTCGTGTTGGAGCCGCGGGAATTCCGGTACCAGACGCTCGAAGGGCGCGGCGTTGTCGAGGAAGAGCACGCGGCCGCCTGGCTCGAGTGCGGCGTCGACCAGGGACCAGAACCAGTCGAAGCGTTCCGGCGGGACGTGGGACAGCCAGAACGAGAAGAACACCACGTCGTATCGGCGAGACGGCCGCCAGGCGAAGAGGTCGGCCTCGACGTAGGTGACCGGCACGCCCGACGACGCCGTGCGGGAGCGATTGATGGCGATGGTCTCGGGTGAAGCGTCGACGCACGTGAGCGACGACGCGTGGCGGACGAGCTCGCGACTCCACAAGCCCGTGCCCGCGGCCAGCTCGAGGACATCGCCTACGGGCGCGAACGCATCGACGAGCGCCACCAGCTGGCTCACCTCGTCAGCCCATCGAGCGTTGAACTCGGGGCCCAGGTCGTAGTCGCCGTCGCGCTCCCACCACTGGTCGTACTCCGGCGCCCGGGCCCGGTAGTAGTCGACCTGCTCGCCAATGAGGTCCTCGGGATTCATCCCATCCCGAGCGCACGTTGGAGGAACGACACCTGCAGGAGCAGCAGGTTCTCGGCCACCACCTCCTGCGGCGTCATGTGGGTGACGCCCGAGAGCGGCAGCACGACGTGGGCCCGGCCTGCGGCCAGCAGCGCGCTCGACAGCTGCAGGGTGTGGGCCGCCACCACGTTGTCGTCGGCCAGACCGTGGATGAGGAGCAGGCTGCGGTCGAGCTCGGCCGCGTCGCCGAGCACCGAGCTGACTGCATAGTTCTCGGGCTCGGTGCCGGGGTGTCCGAGGAAGCGCTCGGTGTAGTGGGTGTCGTACAGACCCCAGTCGGTGACCGGTGCACCGGCAACGGCGGCGTGGAACACGTCCGCCCGCCGCAGCACGGCAAGTGCCGCGAGGAACCCCCCGAACGACCACCCCCGGATGGCGACCCGTGACAGGTCGAGATCGGGATGCTGGGCCGCGACCGCGTGCAGGCCCTCGACCTGGTCCTCGAGCGGCGCGGTGGCGAGGTCGCCCCGCACCGACCGCTCCCACGCTGGACCACGGCCCGGCGTGCCCCGGCCGTCGATCACCACGACGGCGAAGCCCTGGTCGGCCAGCCACTGGGAGGTGAGGAACGCAGCCCGCGTGCGCAGGACTCGCTGCGCCCCCGGTCCACCGTAGGGATCGAGAAGCACCGGCAGCAGCGTCCCGACGGGGTGCCCGGTCGGGTACAGCACGGCGGCCCGCAGCGCGCGCGGACCGACGACCATGAAGGCAGGCACGGGCGTCACCGACGGACGCTCCTCGAATGACTCGACGGCGCGCCGTCCGACGGTGCACCGGAAGCCGTCCATCGTCAACGACGACACGACCACCGTCGCCCCGCCCGCCACCGCGCTGTGCACGCCAGGGTCCGACGTGACCTGCTCGAGCGCGCCCTCGCAGAGCTTCCACACGTGGACGACGGTGGGGTCTTCGCCCGATGCCGTGAACACCACATCGTCGCCCGCCGACACCACACGGCGGACCTCGAGGCCCACCGGCGTCGCGGCCTCGCCGTCGAGCAACAGGCGGTGACTCCCGTCGAGGGGCCCCACCGTGAGCAGCGCTCCGTCCGGCATCCACGCCGGCACACCGTCGACGAGATCGACCCACGCCGGGTCGGTTATCTCGTGCACCACTCGGGTCGAGCCGCCCGCGTCGGCAATCAGCACCTCTGCGTCGCGCTGGTCCCGCGACTGCACCAGGAGGGTGAGGGGCTGACCCTGCTGCCACACCACTCGCGCCAGGTACGGGAAGCGGGCCGCGTCCCACACGACCTCGACCCGCTCGCCGTCGAGCCCGACGACCCACAGCGAGACGACCGCGTTCGCCGTCCCCGCCGCGGGGTAGGCGACCTCGGTCGGGACCGTCGACGGTGAGGCCGGGTCGGCGATGTACCACCGCTGGACCGGCGAGGTGTCCACGCGGCACACCGCCAGCTGTGTCCCGTCCGGCGACCACCAATAGCCGCGCTGTCGGCCCATCTCCTCAGCGGCCACGAACTCCGCCATGCCCCACGTGACGTCGTGGTCGTCCTCGCCCACAACCTCCCGCCCGTCGACGTGCAGGCGGCCGCCGGCGACATGAGCCACGTGGCGACCGGTCGGATCAGGGCGGGCGTCGAAGACCGGCCCCGCGACGTCGAGCTCCTGCGAGACGCCGGACTCGAGATCGACGCGGAACAGCCGGCCACCCAACACGTAGGTGATCACGCGAAGCGATTCGTCGCCGGCGTAGGTCACGATGCCCCCCGCCGTCTCGCGCGCCCGCTCCCGCCTCGAGCGTTCCTCGGGTGGCAGATCGGCGTCGCTCCCGCCCTCGGCGATCAACCGCTCATCGCCGGTCGCCACATCAAGAGCCCACAGACAGGTGACGGGGTCGTCGCCCGCACGCGAGCGAAGAAAGCAGACGCGCGAGCCGTCAGCCGACACCGCGAAGCTCCGAGGACGCCCGAGGGTGAAGCCACGGGTTCTCGCGTGCTGCCGCGGGAAGGACTCAGGCAATCCCGAACATCCCTAAGCAGGGCTCGAGGTTCTCGATGGTGATGTCGCCGCGGCGCTGCCAGCGCTCGCGCGGCAACTTGAGGTTGATGAGCCGAGCGGACTCGTCGCGGCGGACTGCGATCACGTCACCATTCTCCTCGTATCCCAACGCGCGCGACACACCGAGGGACGCGGCGTTGTCCTCGTAGGCACCGCTGTAAGCCATCAGCGCGCCGAGCCCATCGAACGCCAGGTGCAGCACCGCGGCCCGCATCTCCTTCCCGATGCCCTGGCCCTGATGGGCCCGACCCAACCAGGAGCCGGTGTTAACGGTGCGGAGAGTCGGGAATCGCTCGGCCAACAGGTCCTGCACGCCGACGGCCCGACCCTCGGACACCACCGCCATGGGCAGCGACCACTTGTCGGGCTTCCATTCCGCGCGGAGGTGCCACCAGTACTGGAGCGCGTTGCGCTGGAGCCGGGGTGGTTCGAGGTCGGTCCACGGGACCGTGAAGGGCATCGTGTCAGGGTCGTGGATGCCGCTGGACACGACGCCGGCCAGTTCCACCGCGAGCTCGTCGTCGATCGGACGCAGCTCGAGGCGGGGCGTGCGGATCTGCAGGTCGAAGAGCGGCCAGTGGGGATGACCCATGCCCCAGTCTCGCGGGTAGCGGGTCACGGGCTCTACGCTTTTCCGCGATGTCGGTGCACGAGTGGCGCAAGCGGACGGCCGGCGGCGTGGTGGCGTCCGCCATTGCCATCGGCCTACGTGAGGCACTCGAGGGGCCACGCGACGAGGAGCCGGGCATCGTGGTGGACGCCGACGGGGAACCGCTCGGCGACCAGCCCATCGAGGTCAACCTCTTCCCTGACCACCCCGAGCTCTCTTGGGTGGTGATACGGCCATCACTGCTCCACAGCGACAACGACGGCTGAGACCAACCGCCGGCGAACGAGCCGGCGCCCTGGCCCTCGCGCTCATCGCCGGAGTCGTCTTCGCAGTGGCCTGGCGGAACACCGTCTCCGTCGCCGCCCTCGGCGTCGCGCTCGCTTCGGTCCTCGCGGTCGGCGCCATCGTGCGCAATCGCGCCGTCATGGCCATCGGAGCGTTCATCACCGCATTCGGCCCGTGGGGATTCGCCTACATCTTCGGCGCGCCGTATCTGGCCCTCGCCGCCTTCCTCCTCTGGCGAGCGAACCGACTAGACAACAGCGTGTGATCGCGGAGGCCCTGACGGGCAAACGCATCGCCGTCACCGGTGGCACCGGCTTCCTCGGCACCGCCCTCCTCGAACGGCTGTTGCGCTCGGTGCCCGGGTGCGAGGTGGTCGCGCTGATCCGGCCCGGCAAGCGCACCGCGGCGGCGGAGCGAGCCCGGCGCGAAGTTCTGCGCAACGACTGCTTCGACCGGCTCCGGGTCGAGCTGGGCGACCGCTTCGACGACGACATTGCCCGCCGGTTCAGCGTGGTCGCCGGTGATGTGACGCTGGACGGACTCGGTCTGTCGGACGCCGACCGCGAGCTGTTCTGCTCAGCCGACGTGGTCATCCATTCGGCCGCGGCGGTGAGCTTCGACTCTCCCCTCGACGGTGCCGTCGAAGTCAACCTCCTCGGGCCGGTGCGGGTGGCACAGACGATCGCCGACAACGGCTCTCTTGCCCACCTCGTCGCCGTGTCGACCGCCTACGTCGCCGGCCTTCGTCGCGGCGCCGCGCCCGAAGCGGAGCTGGCCGATACCCCGTTCTCCACTGACGTGGACTGGCGAGCCGAGGTCGACGCGGCCCGACGAGCGCGCGCCGACACCGACGCCGAGAGCAGGCGACCCGAGCACCTGGCCCGCTTCACCAAGCAGGCCCGGTCCGAGCTGGGCGCGGCCGGGGCGCCATTGCTGGCGGAGAAGGGCGAGCGGCTGCGCGCCGACTGGGTGAAGGACCAGCTGGTCGAGCTCGGGCGTGCTCGTGCGCGCGCCCTCGGGTGGCCCGACGCCTACGCGTACACCAAGGCCCTCGGTGAGCGCGCGCTCGCGCAGACGCGGGGCGACGTCCCCGTCACCATCGTGCGCCCGTCGATCATCGAGTCGGCGCTGGCCGAGCCCAAGCCGGGATGGATCCGGGGCTTTCGCATGGCAGAGCCCGTGATCATCTCCTACGGCCGCGGTCTGCTCGCCGAGTTCCCCGGCATCCCGGAAGGGATCATCGACGTCATCCCGGTGGACCTCGTCGTCTCGGCAGTGATCGCAGCCGCGGCCGTGGGGCCCGACCCCGACGACAGGGTCTCCGTGTACCAGGCTGCGTCGGGGGGACGGAACCCGCTGCGCTACCGACAGCTCGTCGACCTGGTGCGCGAGTGGTACACCGCCCACCCGCTCTACGACACCCACGGGCAACCTGTGGTCGTTCCCGAGTGGTCCTTCCCCGGACGAGGGCGGGTCCAGCGCCAGCTGCAACGGGCCTCCAAGACACTGGGCGCGGTCGAGCGCGCCGTCGGCCAACTCCCCATCAGGGGCAGGCATGCCGAGGTGGCGGCGCGCATCGAGGAGCGCAAGGGCGACATCGAGCGCGCCCTCGGCTACGTGGAGCTCTACGGCGCCTACGCGGAAACGGAGGCGATCTTCCGCGTCGACCGGCTGCTCCATCTCGCCGAAGAGACCAACGACCCTGCGTTCGTGATGGACCCGGCGGTGATCGACTGGCCCCACTTCGTCCGCGACATCCACATGCCGTCCATCGTGAAGAACGCGCGTGTGCGGACGACGGCCGGCAAGAAGACCGGCCCAACCCGCTCGGAGCGCGGACGCAAGGCCATCCTCTCCCCCGACCGCCAGATGGCGGTGTTCGACCTCGAGAACACCCTCATCGCCTCCAACGTGGTCGAGTCCTACTCGTGGTTGGCCACCCGACCCATGCCCGTGGACCAGCGGGTCCGCTTCACCGCCCGCACGCTGAAGGAGGCGCCGGCCCTGCTGGCCCTCGACCGGCGCGACCGCGGCGACTTCCTCCGACACTTCTACCGTCGTTATGACGGGGCGCCGGTGGACCGACTGCGGCGTGACGCGTGGGAGCTGTTCAGCAACCTGCTCCTCACCAAGTCGTTCCCGGCCGGCATCCGCCGCGTGCGCGAGCACCGCGCCCTCGGTCACAAGACGCTGCTCATCACCGGCGCCTTGGACTTCGTGGTGGCGCCCATAGCCCCGCTGTTCGACGACGTGGTCTGCGCCCGCCTGGGCGAACGCGATGGCAAGTTCACCGGCGAGCTGGTGGAGGCGCCGCCCACGGGTGAGGCGCGTGCGCTGTTGATGGCGGAGTACGCGGCGCGCCACGGCTTCGTGCTCGAAGAGGCCGTGTCCTACGCCGACTCGGCCAGCGACCTCCCCATGCTGGAGGCGGCCGGCCATCCCGTCGCCGTGAACCCCGAGACCAAGCTCGCCGCCATCGCCCGCAAGCGGGGCTGGCACGTCGAGCACTGGTCGAAGGCGCCGGGGGTGCAGCGACCGTTGCTGCCGATCGGTCCACTGCACGTCGGGGCGCGGCGATGAGCGAGCCCGCGAGCGTGGCCCGAGCGGCCCGGCGGCGCAGCCGCCAAGAGCGGGAAGCACAGAGCTGTGCAGGCTCCACGAAGTGGAGGGTGCACAGGTGAAGGCGCTCGTCTTCGAGCGCTCGCTCCCCCGGTTCGCGGCCGCGCGCGTTGCCGGTGGGCTGCTCCCGGGCGCGGGCGCAAAGGTGGGACCACTGCGTCTGGCCGACGTCGACCCGCCCGAGCTCCCGGGTGCAGGTTGGCAGCGTGTGCGACCCCGCCTGGCCGGCATCTGTGGATCGGACCTCGCCACCGTCGACGGCAAGAGCTCGCGCTACTTCGAACCCATCGTGAGCTTCCCGTTCACGCCGGGCCACGAGGTCGTCGGCGAGCTCGACGACGGGACACGTGTCGTGGTGCAGCCCACGCTGACCTGCGTGACACGCGCGATCGAACCGATGTGCCCGCAGTGCCTGGCGGGGGCGACCAATCGCTGCGAGCGCACCGCCTTCGGCCACGTCGAGCCCGGGCTCCAGACCGGGTACTGCGCCGACACGGGCGGCGGATGGGGTCTCTCCCTCGTCGCCCACGACAGTCAGCTCCACCGGGTGCCTGACGGCATGAGCGACGAAGCGGCGGTGATGGTGGAGCCCACGGCCTGTGCCGTCCACGCCGCCTCCATCGCGACCGGCAACACCGTCGCCGTCATCGGCACGGGCACGCTCGGCCTCTGCACCATCGCCGCCCTGCGCGCCTTTGCCACGCCCCACGTGCTCATCGCCGCGGCCAAGCACCCCCACCAGCAGCGGCTGGCACGCGACCTCGGCGCGGACGTGGTCGTCGAGCCCGACGCCCTCGCCCGTGTCGTACGACGTGCGGTGCCCGGTGCGCTGGTTGCAGGAGGCCAGCTCACTGGCGGCGTCGACACCGTCGTCGACTGCGCAGGCAATGAGGGCTCGCTCGCCCAGGGCCTGCAGGTCGTCGCCCCCGGTGGGACCATCGTCCTCGTGGGCATGCCCGGCAAGGTCAGCGTCGACGTGACACCGCTCTGGCACCGCGAGGTGAACCTGCGCGGTGCCTACGCCTACACGACCGACGACTTCGCCAAGGCCTTCGAGCTGGTGCAGGACGCGCGGCTCGACCGCCTCGTCTCCGCCACCTATTCGCTCGACCGCTGGCAAGAGGCCATCGCCCACGCCGCCCACGCGGGCGGACGGGGCGCGGTCAAGATCGCCTTCGACCTACGGAAGGAGCGCGGCAGATAATGCCGAGGCCCGGATTCGTCCTCGACGTCGATCGCTCGACGCCGCCGACCCTCTTCTGGCACGGCGAGGGCTTCCGCCTCGAGCGCCTGCCCACGGGCAGCCGCGTCATCTACCCGCCCGAGGCGCACGAGCCGCTGGAGGACCCGGACGAGGCCATCCGTCAGGCGCTGCTGAACCCGCACGGCACCGATCCGTTGCCCGCGCTCCTGAAGCCCGGCATGAAGCTCACCATCGCATTCGACGACGTGTCGCTGCCGTTGCCGCCCATGCGCCGGCCCGACATCCGTCAGCGCGTCATCGAGGCGGTGCTCGACATGGCAGCGGCCGCGGGCGTCGACGACGTGCAGCTCATCGCCGCGCTGGCGCTGCACCGGCGCATGACCGAGGCCGAGCTACGGCACGCGCTGGGTGACCGCATCTACGACGCCTTCGAGCCGCATGGTCTGCTCACGCAACATGACGCCGAAGACCCGTCGAAGATGCTGCACCTGGGGGCGACCGACCAGGGCGAGGACGTCGAGATCAACAAGCGGGCGGCCGAGTCCGACCTCCTCGTCTACGTCAACATCAACCTCGTCGCCATGGACGGTGGCCACAAGAGCGTCGCCACCGGCCTGGCGAGCTACAAGAGCCTGCGCCATCACCACAACGTGCGGACGATGCAGCACAGCCGCTCGTTCATGGACCAGCACCGCTCGGAGCTGCATTCGTCGAACTGGCGCATGGGCCGCCACATCGCCGCCCAGGGCGTGCAGATCTTCCAGATCGAGACCACGCTCAACACCAACACGTTCCCTGAGCAGTTCGCCTTCCTGCAGAAGCGGGAGTGGGAGTGGAAGCTGCCAGACCGGGCTCGCTACCTGGCCGTGAGCAAGTCGCTCGAGCGCACGCCGTCCAAGCTGGCGCGCTCGATCTTCCACTCCATCAAGGCGCCCCACCAGATGACGAGCGTGCAGGCGGGTGAAGTCGAGGCCGTGCACGCGGTGACGACGGACAACGTCTACAAGCAGCAGCTCGTCGAGGTGCAGGGCCAGACCGACGTCCTCACGATGGGGCTGCCGTACATCTGCCCGTACAACGTGAACTCCATCATGAACCCGATCCTCGTGATGTGCCTGGGGCTCGGGTACTTCTTCAACTTGTACCGGGGCCAGCCGCTCGTGCGACAGGGCGGCGTGCTCATCATGAGCCACCCCACGCCGTGGGAGTTCAACCCCGTCCACCACCCGAGCTACATCGACTTCTTCGAGCAGGTGCTGGCCGAGACCACCGACCCGCTCGAGATCGAAGCCAAGTTCGAGGAGAGCTTCGCCACCGACCCCTGGTACATCCACCTGTACCGGACGGGGCACGCGTACCACGGCGTCCATCCGTTCTACATGTGGTACTGGTGCGCGCATGCGCTCGAGCACCTCGGCGCGGTGATCGTCGTCGGTGGGGACACGCGGGCGGTGCGGCGGTTGGGGCTCAAGCCCGCGTCGACACTGCGGGACGCCCTGGAGATGGCCACCGACGTGGTGGGTCGCGATCCGTCGATCACCCACCTGCACACGCCCCCGCTGCTCATCGCCGACGTGCAGTGATGGTGAAGCGGTGAAGGTCCCCCGCAGGCTTCCTGTCCGTCCGCCCTTCCCACTCGGCTCACCGACGTGGCCGACGTCGGTCGAGCGGCCGGCGGCCAAGCGGCGCACCGGCGTCGACTACGACACGGCGTGGGCCCGGCGGTACCCGATTCGCATGGCCCGCGCCCTGCTGCTCGACGGCGTCACCAAGCCGGTCGTCAACGCGCTGGCTTCGCCGACGGTGGAAGGCCTCGAGCGCATCGAGCACCTGCCGACGCCCGTGATCTTCGCGGCCAACCACGCCAGCCACCTCGACACCCCGCTGCTGCTCACGTCCCTGCCGCCCCGCTTCCGCCACCGCGCCGTCGTCGTCGCCGCCGCTGACTACTTCTTCGACAAGCGGTGGAAGGGCGCGTTCAACGCGTTCGCCATCGGCGCGGTGCCGATGGAGCGCACCAAGGTGAACCGACGCTCGGCTCAGGAAGCGAGCAAGCTCATCGAGGACGGATGGAGCCTGGTCATCTTCCCCGAAGGCGGACGCTCCCCGCACGGGTGGGCCCAGGAGTTCAAGGGCGGCGCCGCCTACATGGCCATCCGCACCGGCGTCCCCGTCGTCCCCGTGCACATCGAAGGAACCCGCCGGGTCCTCAAGAAGGGCGCCAAGCGCCTGACGCCGTCGCACACCCACCTCACCTTCGGCAAGGCGCTGCGTCCCAACGAGGGCGAGGACGCGCGCCAGATGGCTGCCCGCATCGAGCAGGCCGTCGCCGAGCTGGCCGACGAGCAGGCCCATGACTGGTGGACGGCCCGCCGCCGCGCCGCGTCAGGCGCGACGCCGGCCATCACCGGTCCCGACGCCGGCGCCTGGCGCCGCAGCTGGGCCCTCGGCGAAAACAAGCGCGGCCCCAAGTCCGAGCGCTGGCCCGCCTGACCGGCGCCCATTCCGATCTGACCCCCACGACTCTTCGTGAACCCACTCGACTTTGCGTGACTTTCCCGCGAATACCGCGGGAAAGTCACGCAAAGTCGAGAGTGGAGTGGAGTGGGGTGGAATGCGGGGCCGTCGCGAGGAGCGCTACTTGAGGTCGGGCTGCTCGGCGGAGAAGACGCCCTGGGGGCTGTCCCAGCCCGGGACGACCCATGCGTGCACCATCCAGAACTCGGTCCCGTCGGACTTCACGCCGCCCATCGCCGCGCACTGCGCGGCGCTCACGTCCTCCGAGCCGATGACCGTGAGGGTCTTGGTCGAAATGCACAGGCCGATGTGGCGATGCCAGTGATCGTTGGGACCGGCGAAGCCGACCGGCTCGTTCTCACTGCGCAGGTAGTAGCTGAGCCCGACGATGCGTGAGTCGGCGTTGGTGCCGTCGTAGAGAAGCATCTCGGGGTGCTCGACGTCGAACTTGCCATCGACCACCGAGAACTTCATGTAGTGCGCGCCGATCAGCGGCACGTAGGGGACGACCATCCGGTACCCGTCGAGCAGAGCCTCGGCGACGGTGGGATGGCCGAGCGCGGCCTGCCGGGCCTTCATGAGCTGGGCCGCCAGCTCGTCCCGCGTGGGGTTGTCCATGGGCTGGTCGGTGTAGACGGTGCCGTCGCCGTGGGTGTGCTGGCCGCCCGTCTGCACGCCAGCCACCGCGATGGTCGTCGTCGAGTGGGCGTGCCCTGCGGCGGCGGCCGCGTCCGTCGCCGTCACCGTCTGCGCCGCGGTGTGGGCGTGCCCCTGGCCGAGGCTCGACGCGGACGCGAACGCGGTCGTCGAGCCCATCACCATGACCAGCGCGATCGGAGCGGCCACGCGAAGGACGGGCCGCTGCGAGAGCCGGGGCAGCACGAGGGACATGAAGGCGCCGAGCACCACCAACGCGATGCCGAGCACGAGCAGCGAGTGGCCGACGTTGCCGAGGCTGAACACGCCCTCACGCGCCCCAAGGTTCGGATCGCGGGCGTGCAGGTAGGCATCAACGCCCAGGCCCAGGACCTGGAGCATCGCCCCCAGCCAAGTGAGCCGGACTCCGGCTCTCCTGGCATCCATCAATTGCAGGGTACGCCCTTTGGTATCGTGACTGGTCGCAGGACCGGGGCCCCAGGCAATGGCGCCTCCTCCCCTTCAATGAGGAAGGAAGGCGCCCCGGCCGGCTGAAGCAGTCCTTCCAGTTGGCCGTTCCCACCTGATTCGACCCCGAGGTGCTCCATGCTCAGCGAGCGTGACGCCTGCGGCATCGGCTTCGTCGCCGACGCCCAAGGCCGTTCGTCCCGTGCCATCGTCGCCGCCGCCCTGAAGGGCCTCGGCTGCATGACCCACCGCGGCGCGGTGGCGGCCGACGCCAAGTCGGCCGACGGCTCCGGGCTCCTCGTCCCCATCCCCGCCGCCATCTTCGGTGAGGGACGAGGCATCGCGTCGCTGTACGTGCGCGGCGAAGACCCCCGCGAAGCGGTCGAGAAGGCGTCGGCCGAGGAGGGCGTCATCGTCGTGGACTGGCGCGAGCCACCGACCGACGACGATCAGCTCGGCGAGCAGGCCCTGGGCAGCAAGCCCCGCTTCCTGCAGGCGGTGCTCGAGTCGAGCGCGCCCAATCACCACGAGCGCCAGGCCTACCGGCTGCGGCGCCGCATCGAGACGACGACCTCGGGCACCTACGTCGCCAGCTGCTCGTTCCGCACCGTCGTCTACAAGGGCCTGGTCGCGGCCAACGCCCTTGGCGACTACTGGCTCGACCTGGCGGACGAGCGCTTCGAGGCGCCCTTCGCCGTCTTCCACCAGCGCTTCTCCACCAACACCCTTCCGACATGGGAGCGGGCCCAGCCCTTCCGCACGCTGTGCCACAACGGCGAGATCAACGCCCTCGACGGCAACGTCAACCGCATGCGGGCCCGGTCGGTGCTCGGTACCGAGGAGGCGGGTCTCGGGCCCGAGGAGCTGTTCCAGCCCGTGCTCAACCCGTTCGACTCCGACTCCGGCATGCTCGACTCTGCCGTCGAGCTGCTCGTGCGCGGCGGCCGCGACATCCGCCACGCCGTCGCCATGCTCGTCCCCGAAGCGTGGGAAGGCGCGCGCGATCTCGATCCCGAGGTGCGCGGCTTCTACCGGTACCACGCGTGCCTGATGGAGCCGTGGGACGGACCGGCCGGGCTCGTGTTCACCGACGGGCTCGGGGTGGGCGCCGCCCTCGACCGCAACGGGCTGCGCCCCCTGCGCTGGGCCGTGTGCGAGGACGGGCTCGTGGTCTGCGCGTCGGAAGCGGGCGCGGTCGACGTCACCGGCCACGGGAACGTGCAGCGGGGCCGCCTCGGACCTGGGCAGATGATGTTCGTCGACTCGCGACGCGGTGTCGTCCTCGACGACGGCTGCAAGGAGCGCCTCGCCGCCGGTGGGCCGTACGCCCGCTGGGCGGCCGAGGGCTTGCGCCGCCTCTCCGCGGGGGTCGCCGTGTCCGAGACGCCGGACGCCGAGGACCTCGAGCGCCGCCAGGCCGTGCACGGCTACACGGTCGAAGAGCTGCGCATGATCGTGAAGCCGATGGCGTCCGACGCCAAGGAGCCCACCTTCTCGATGGGCGACGACGCGCCCATGCCGCACCTCGCGGGCCGACCCCGTCCCGTCCACCACTTCTTCAAGCAGCGGTTCGCGCAGGTCACCAACCCGCCCATCGATCATCTGCGGGAGCGACTGGTGATGAGCCTACGCACCCTGCTCGGTCCCCGGCAGCCCATCCTCACCGAACGGCCCGACGCGTGCCGCCTCATCCGGCTCGAGTCCTTCTTCATCCGACCCTCGACGCTCGCCAAGCTCACCGACGAGCACGTGTGTGACTTCGGCACCGCGACCCTCGACGCGACCTACCCGGTCTCCGACGGTACGGGAGGACTGCGGGGCGCCGTCGAGCGTCTCAGCGCGGAAGCCGAAGAGCTGGCGCGGGCGGGCACGGGCCTGCTCATCGTCGACGACGGCGCGGTGTCGCCCGAGCGGGCGCCCATCCCGTCGCTGCTCGCCATCGGTGCGGTGCACCAACGCCTGACCGCCGCCGGCCTGCGCGACCAGACCAGTCTCGTGGCGGCGGCCGACGACGTGCGCGACGTCCACCACGTGGCCTGCCTGCTCGGCTTCGGCGCCGACGCCATCTGTCCGCGCCTGCTGCTGCAGACCGTCGCGGCGGATGCCGACGCGGCCGAGGACAGCCAGCTGTCGAGCCCCGAGGCCCAGGACAACGTGCAGGCCGCCGTCGAGGACGGCGTCCTCAAGATCCTCTCCAAGATGGGCATCTGCACCGTCGACTCCTATCGGGCCGCCCAGATCTTCGAGTGCATCGGACTCGGGGACGAAGTCGTCGGCGTGTGCTTCACCGAGACACCGTCCACCCTCGGCGGCATCGGTTGGGACGCCCTCGGCGAGGACGTGCTGGCCCGACACGAGAGCGCCAAGCTGGACAACCCCGGCTACTACCGCGACCTCAAGCGGGGCGGCGAGTACCACACCCACAACAAGGCGGTGGTCGACGACATCCAGGCCATCGCGGTGCAGCGCGCCCTCGACGACATGGCCGCCGCCCACCTGCTGCAGCGGGCCATCGCCGGCGACAGTGACGAGCTGTACGCCAAGTTCGCGGCCAACGTGAACGGTCGTCCGCCCGTCGAGCCACGCGACCTGCTGGAGGTCGTGCCCCTGGGCGACCCCGTGCCGCTGCACGAGGTCGAGCCCGCGGCCGACATCGTCAAGCGCTTCTCGACAGGCGCCATGTCGCACGGGTCACTGTCGGCCGAGGCCCACGAGACGCTGGCCGAGGCCATGAACCTGCTGGGCGGACGGTCGAACTGCGGCGAGGGCGGTGAAGACCCGTACCGCTTCCGCACGCGCGGCCAGGCCAAAGGCGACAAGAACAGCAAGATCAAGCAGATCGCGTCTGGCCGTTTCGGCGTCACACCTGAGTACTGCGCCTTCGCCGACGAGCTGCAGATCAAGATCGCCCAGGGATCGAAACCGGGCGAGGGCGGTCAGCTGCCCGGCCACAAGGTCTCCGAGGAGATCGCCCGCCTGCGCCACACCCAGGTGGGCAACACCCTGATCTCCCCGCCGCCCCACCACGACATCTACTCGATCGAGGACCTGGCCCAGCTCATCTTCGACCTCAAGCAGGTCAACGGCGCCGAGGTGTCCGTGAAGCTCGTCGCCATCGACGGTGTGGGCACCATTGCCGCGGGCGTGGTGAAGGCGCTCGCCGATGTCGTGCAGATCAGTGGGCACAACGGCGGCACCGGCGCGTCGCCGCTGTCGTCCATCAAGCACGCGGGGATGCCTTGGGAGCTCGGCCTGGCCGAGACCCAACGGGTGCTCATCGAGAACAGGCTGCGGGACCGCGTGCGGGTACGCGTCGACGGCGGGTTCCTCACCGGCCGCGACGTGCTCGTCGCCGCCCTCCTCGGCGCCGATGAGTACTCCTTCGGCACCGCAGCCATGATGGCCGAGGGCTGCATCATGCTGCGGGCCTGCCACAAGGACACCTGCACCACCGGCATCGCCACACAGCGCCCGCACCTGCGCGCCAAGTTCGCGGGGTCGCCCGAGGGCGTGGCGGCGTACCTGTTGTTCGTGGCCGAGGAGGCCCGGCAGCTCCTGGCCTCGCTCGGGCTGCGCTCGATGGACGAGGCCATCGGCCGCGTCGAGCACCTGCGGCCCAAGGCGCTGGGCGAGACGCGCGCCGGTGCCATGACGCTGGCGCCGCTGATCACGCCGCCGTCCGACGACTCCCACCCCCGGCGATTCGTGGCGGGCGTCCCCATGCAACACCCGCGTTCCGAGCTCGGTGATCGACTCCTGGCCGATGCCTTCCAACGGGTGTGGGACGGCGACGAGGTGCCCCTCACCTACCCGATCGTCAACAGCGACCGGGCCGTGGGCGCGGCCCTCGGCGGGGCCATCGCCCTCGAGTGGGGCGACATGCCGCCGCGGGGACAGGCGGTGGTTCGCTTCGACGGCGCGGCCGGTCAGAGCTTCGGCGCCTTCCTCACCGGTGGCATCGAGTTCGAGCTGGTGGGCGAGGCCAACGACTACGTGGGCAAGGGCATGGGCGGCGGTCGCATCGTCATCCGGCCGCCCGAGGACGACGCCGGCGACCCGGTGCTGGCCGGCAACACCTGTCTCTATGGAGCAACGGGAGGACAGCTGTTCGTGGCGGGTGCGGTCGGCGAGCGCTTCGGCGTGCGCAACTCCGGCGCCACCGCGGTCGTCGAGGGTGCGGGCGACCACCTGTGCGAGTACATGACCGGTGGCGCCATCGTCGTGCTCGGTCCCGTCGGGTACAACATCGGCGCGGGCATGACGGGCGGCCAGTGCTACGTGTGGGACCCCGACAACAGTCTGGCGGCGCGGGTCAACACCGCACTGGTCGAGGTCGAGCGCCCCGACGCCGAGCACCTGGAAGACGTGCGCTGGCTCGTCGAGCAGCACGTCGAGCTCACCGACTCACCGCGTGCCCGCCAGCTCCTCAACCACTGGCCCGCCGTCTCACAGCAGATCTGGTACGTCGGCCCCGTCGATCGGGTCCGCCGCATCGAAGCGGCCCAAGCCGGCCGCGTCAACACCAACGTCTGACCCTCCTCGAGATCGTCGGGATTCTCGAGGCAATGACTTACGGTTTCCGTAAGTCATTGCCTCGAGAACCAGACGTCACTCGACCAGGCGGAGACCTGACGGGGCGATGGATGCGTCGACGGACGGGAGGTCGACGACGAACTCGGTGCGGTGGCCCGGGAACACGAACTCGCTGAGCAACACCGGCCGGCCGGCTCGATCGGTGGTGACGCGCTCGCAGCGCAGCACCGGTGAGCCGGGCGGAATGTCGAGCAGGGCGGCGTCGGCGGCAGACGCGCCGGTCGCGCCGATGGTCTGCGTCGCCCCACCCACCTCGACGGGCAGGAGCTCGTAGAAGGACCGGGCTTCGACGTCGGCCCGTGACAGGCCGTGGCCGAAGCGCTCCGGCGCCCAGACCGTCACTCGCGCGAACGGCTCGCCGTCGGCCAGGTTGACACGCCGAACGCGCAGGACGGTGTCGCCACCCAGCACCTCGCGGGCGCGCCGGGACGCCTTGATGAACCCGAAGTCCAGGATCCGCCGCTCGGCGGTGGCGCCCGACGCCTCGAGTTGCTCCTCGATCGTGCCCAGCCGGCCCAGCGCCTGGCGCACGGGATCGCCCGCTGCGAACCAGCCGAACCCCTGGCGGGAGTCGACCAGTCCCTCGTCGCGCAGGACGTCGAGGGCCTTGCGAACCGTGATCCTGCTGGCGTCGTAGGCTGCGCCCAACTCGGCTTCGCTGGGCAGCAACCGGCCGGCGGGGAACTCCCCCGCCTCCATGCGCCGGCGCAGTTGCTCGGCGATCGTCCGGTAGCGCAGCTCTCTCACTTGTCATATACTTGTATCATGCCGGTGACAGCGAGCACACCCATCGAACTGATCGACGATGTCTACGGGCGCCTGCCCGATCGGGTGGCGGTCGGGCGACGACGTATGGGCCGGGGCCTCTCCCTCGCCGAGAAGATCCTCTTCAACCATCTGGCCGACGCGGAGAGTCAGGGACTCGATCGCGGGCACAGCTACAGCGAGCTGTTCCCCGACCGCGTCGCCATGCAGGACGCCACCGCCCAGATGGCGCTGCTGCAGTTCATGACCGCCGGCCTGCCGCAGGTGGCGGTTCCCAGCACCGTCCACTGCGACCACCTGATCCAGGCCCGGCGCGGCGCCGAGGACGACCTTGCCGTGGCCAACGACACCAACGCCGAGGTGTACGACTTCCTTCGCACCGTTTCTGCCAAGTACGGGCTCGGC
>JBEEFP010000008.1:0-116953 GCA_041166085.1 Actinomycetota bacterium | reverse complement strand
CACGGCGATCTGGCAATGGACGTCACTCGTCGCTACGTGAGCCGGCGGGGCCGGCCCCTCTCGCTCACGCGCAAGGAGCTCGGCGTGCTGCAGGTGCTGCTCGAAGCGGACGGCGGCGTGGTGTCGGCCGAGGATCTACTCGAGCGGGTGTGGGACGAGCACGCCGACCCGTTCACCAACACGGTGCGGGTGACGGTGATGACGCTGCGCCGCAAGCTCGGCGCGCCCCCGCTCGTCGAGACG
Source organism: Actinomycetota bacterium (assembly GCA_041166085.1). GTDB lineage: Bacteria > Actinomycetota > Acidimicrobiia > Acidimicrobiales > JAFATL01 > JBEEFP01. The sequence goes on along the minus strand of JBEEFP010000008.1, from coordinate 116,710 downwards.
GTGCTGGGCGCGGGGTACCGACTGTGAGCCGTCTCACGGTGCGGGCCAAGCTCGCCTTCGTCTACGGCGGGCTGTTCCTGCTGGCGGGCACCGCGCTGCTCGCCGTCACCTACGGCCTGGTGCGCCACTCGCTCGACACGCGGCCGGCGGCCGCCACCGTCATCTTCTCCACCGATTCCTCAGGTGCGGGCAGCGTCGGCGCGGTAGCGGGCCAGCAAGGCGTGTCGGGGGTCCCCGACGACGTGGGCATCGCCAAGAAGACGGTGGCGTTCGGGGCGCCGGAGCCCATCGACCCGGTGACCGGCGAGAAGCTCTCCAGCGTGCTCGGCGACGTCGAAGCGGCGGCGCGCGCCGCCACCCTGCGGCGACTGCTGGTGCAGTCCGGCTACGCGCTGGTGGTCATGGCCATCGCGTCGGTGGGCTTGGGTTGGTGGATCGCGGGCCGGGCCCTGGCACCCGTGCACCAGATCACGGCGCGAGCGCGGCGGGCCACGCGCGAGAACCTGCACGAGCGCATCGACCTCGACGGCCCCGACGACGAGCTCAAGGAGCTGGCCGACACCTTCGACGCCATGCTGGGCCGGCTCGACACCGCGTTCGAGAGCCAGCGCCGGTTCGTGGCCGACGCGTCGCACGAGCTGCGCACGCCGCTGGCCACCATGCGCACCGAGGTCGACGTGGCGCTGGCCGATCCCGACGCGTCGGTGCACGAGCTGCGCTCGACCGCGGTGCGGGTGCGCGACGCGGTGGGGCGCAGCGAGCGCCTCATCGAGTCGCTGCTGGTGCTGGCCCGGTCCGACCGGGGCGTGGTCGAGCGCGAGCGCGTCGACATGGCTGCGCTGGTTCGCCGGGTGCTGGCGTCGGTGCCGACCGACGGCCTGCGGGTCGAGAGCGCGCTGGCGCCCCTGACGGTGGACGGCGATCCCGCGCTGCTCGAGCGCATGGTGGCCAACCTCGTCGAGAACGCGGTGCGCCACAACATCGCGGAGGATGGCTGGCTACGCGTCGAGGTGGGCGAGGGCCCGGTGTTGCGAGTCGCCAACAGCGGCGAGGTGATCGAGCCGTCCGAGGTCGAGGGGCTGTTCGAGCCTTTCCGGCGCACGGGCATGGCCCGCACCCGTTCGGACCGGGGCGCCGGTCTGGGATTGGCCATCGTGCGCTCGGTTGCGCTCGCCCATGGGGCGAAGGCCTCGGCGCGGGCGCGGGCCGACGGAGGCCTCGAGGTCGAGGTGGCCTTCTCGAGCAACTGAACCTTGTCACACCCCCCTGGGATCATGGGCTCATGACCGCCGCACCGCACCCCTGGTACGCCCACGAGCATCCCGACCGCCCGCTGGTGGAGGGCGCGTTCCTGTGCTGCTGCCTGTTGTGCGCGGTGGCGTTGGAGCGGGCCGGGCGGGAGGACGCGAAGCGGCCCATCGTCTTCCACACGGGGTGGGGTGTGCGGAGCTGGCGGGCCAGCTACGTCGCCTCGCACCGCGCCGACGGCAGCTTCCACGACCTTCTCGACCTGTTCGACTGTGCCCCCGGGAACTGGGTGCGGGCGATCACGGTGGGGCCCCGTCGTGGCAGGGGTTCGCGGGGCTGGGAGCCCGAAGGGCCCTACCCGTTGCCGCTCGAGCGCTGGCCGGTCTGCCGCCACTGCGGTCCGCTCTCCACCGCGACGTTCGCGACCATCACCGACTTCGGCGGAAAGCCCCGCCGTCCGTCGGCCAAGGCGCGCGCCGCGGCCGAGGCGAGCCGGCTCGCTCGGGCCGCGCTGGTCGAGCGGGTCGAGGCGGTCTCGGCTCACCAGCGGGAGATCGAGCGCCAAGCCCGACGTGCGCAATGGCGTGCGGTGGCGGTCCCCGATCGCCTGCCGGAGGATGCCGAGGACTGGTGAAACCGCTCTGCCACCACCGTAGAGACGCGTTACTCCTGGGGCAGGGTCTGCGTCGAGTCCTCGTAGGTGCCGGTGGGCGGGTTGGGGTCGGGGGCGTAGACGAGGTGCAGCACGCCGGTCTCGAACGGGGTGGCCGACAGCAGCTTCAGGTGCTGCGGCGCCACGCCGTCGTCGAACAGGCGCAGGCCGGAGCCGGCGGTGGCCGGGTGGACGAAGAGGTGCAGCTCGTCGAGCAGGCCGGCGTCGAGCAGCTGGCGCACGATCGACACCGAGCCGCTGATGACGATGTGGCCGATGGCGGGGTCGTGCTTGAGCTTGGTGACGGCCTCGACCAAGTCACCCTCGAGTTGCTCGGAGTTGCGCCACGTCAGCTCGAGCGGGCCGCGGGAGGCGACGATCTTGCGCATGTCGCCGAGCGTCTTGGCGAAGGGGGCGTCGTCGCCGCCCGCGGCCTCGCGCTCGGGCCACGCGCCGGCGAAGCTGTCGTAGGTGACGCGGCCGAACAGCATGACCTGGCCGTCGTGGGTCTGGGTGACCGCGGCGCCCATCTCGTCGCTGAAGTAGGGGAAGTGCCAATTGCCGACGCCGGGGTCGACGACGCCGTCGAGGGCGGCGAACAGGCTGGCGGTGATCTGGGCCATCGGAGGCTCCTTTGGTGTGGGTGGCTTCTCACCCCCTACACGAAGGCGGGCGACCGGAATCGACGCCCGGCCGCACATTTTTTCCGCTCGGCGGCAGCTAGAGCAGCTCGGCCAGGCTGGCGGCGACCCGCGCCGCGGCCGCGGGGTCCACCGGTCTGTAGTCGACAGGGCGCCCGACCTCCTCGGCGATGGCCGCGGCGATGACGTCGGGGGCGCTGGTGGCGAAGTCCATGCGCCGCCCCGCGCCGTAGCGGGCCAGACGGTGGGGGACGTGGAAGGTCTGCTCGAAGTGGTGGCCGAGGGGGAAGTAGAGGAAGGGGCGGCGGGCGGCGGTGAGCTCCATGGTGGTGGTGAGCCCGCCCTGCACGACGGCCACGTCGCAGGCGGCCAGGTGGCGGTAGAGGGCGGGGACGTACGCGAGCACCTCGAGGCCGTCGGCCGCCGGCAGCGAGGCGGGGTCGATGCGTGGTCCGGCCACGACGACCATGCGCAGGCCGGGCACCGCGGCCTTGGCGAGGGGGAAGGCGTCGATGACGCGCCGCAGCAGTGCCGCGCCGACCCCCGACCCGCCGACGGTGACGATGCACACCTGCTCGTCGGGGCGGTAGCCGAGCCCGTGGCGCAGCGCCTCGCGGTCGGCGAGCGCGTCGGGCGCGAAGCCGGTGATGTAGTCGCCGGAGAACTCGAAGTGCTGCTCGGTCCAGTCGCGGATGGCGGGCAGGCCCGCGCCGAAGGGATCGCCGACGATGTCACCGGGCGCGCCGACGAAGACGGCGCGGTCACGTACGCGGGGGAAGCGGTCGATGTGCTCGATCATCTGCGCGTTGTAGTCGGTCGTGAGGCCCGCTTCGTGCTCACCACCGTCGGGCATCGGCAACCAGCCGACGAAGTCGGTGAGCCACGCGTAGGCGGCCCGCTTCTGCTCGGGGTTCTCGTGCAGGTAGTAGTCGAGCTCCCAGGCCTCGTCGCCGATCCACAGGTCATAGGGCTCGGCACCGACCAGGTCGTGGAAGACCATGAAGTTGGCGCACAGGATCTCGTCCATGCGCCGCCACGCCTGGAAGCAGTGCAGGTCGTGGTCGCCGCACTCGCCTTCGATGTGGGACGACTCGTTGGCCAGGAACGCCGAGGCGGGGTGGATGCGCTCGCCCCGCTCCTCGAGCACGGTGGTGACGGGGTGCTGGGCCAGCCAGTCGATCTGGATGTCGGGGTGCAGGGCCCGCAGCTCGTCGGCGATGGCCACGTCGCGGCGGGCGTGGCCGAGACCGATGGGCGACGAGACGTAGAGCACGCGCTTGGGGCGGTTGCGTCCCCGGCGCCACGCCGTGCGCGCCGGTGCCGGAGGAACGACGGTGGCGACGAAGTCGCGGATGATTGAGTTGACCTTGACCGGGTCGCGGGCGAGCGAGCCGTGGCCCGAGCCCTCGAGCTCGACGAGGGTTGCCCCTTCGATGAGGTCGGCCAACGCGGCGCCGGCGCCGGGGCCCACGATGCGGTCGTCGGTGCCCTGGATGACGAGCGACGGGCAGCGCACGCGCGCGCACAGCCCGAGGATGTCGATGCCCATGTCGAGGGAGAACCCGCGGCGGGTGTCGGCGAGCGTCTCGGGCGTAGTCTCGAGGGCCCAGCCGATGCTGTCCTCGATCTGCTTGGTCGAGTGGGGCTCGGGGAACATGTTGGCGAAGAAGAACTCCACGAAGCCCCGGTAGTCCCGCTGCCAGTAATGGGCGTTCTCCTTGGCCCAGCCCTCGTAGGAGTCCAGCTCCTGCTCGAAGCCGAAGAGCCAGGGCAGCCGGTCCTCGGTGAAGGGAGACACGATGGTGCCGGGGTTGATGAGCACCTGCCCCTGCACACGGTCGGGATGATCGGCCGCGACCTGCACCGAGGCCGAGGCCCCGAGGGAGAGGGAGACCAGGACCGCGCTCGCGGTGTCGGTGGCGTCCATGACCGCGAGGAGGTCGGCGGTACGGGGCCCGATCGAATACGACTCGGGGCCGACGGGCCGGTCGGAGCGGCCGTTGCCGCGCGGGTCGTAGGTGACGACGCGGTAGTGGCGAGCGAGGTAGGGCACCTGCATCTTCCACACCCGCGAGTGCGCGATGGCCCACGGCGGCACCAGGAGCACGGTCGTGTCGCCTTGGCCGAAGACCTCGTAGCCGATCTTGACGCCCTCGACGTCGGCGAAGCCCTCGACGTCGGGGTAGCGCGCCCTCACCGCTTCTTCCGCTCCAGCGACGCCAGCCAGCGGTCGATCATGGCGAGCAGCTCCTCGTGGCCCGCGGTGATGCCGCTCATGCGCTCGAGCTGGATCCCCTCGTTGAACGTCATCACCAAGGACACGACTGCGTCGACAGGGAAGCGGCGGCGGTCGATGCCGTAGTCGCGCATGGCATCGGTGAATGCGTCGGTGAGCACCTTGCGCCACGCCGCGTTGACCTCGGCGACGCGTGCGCCGAACTCGGGGTGGTTCCAGCCGAGCGCCTGCAGCTCGAGCCACACCTTGGGATAGCCCGCGGCGATGTCCTCCTCGAGGAAGCCCATGGCGCGGCGCCATTTGTCGAGGAACGGGACGTCGGTCGCGTACATCGCTCGCTGCCTTTCCACCAGCTCGGTGGTGAACCGCTCGAGCACCTGCAGCAGCAGGTTCTCCATGGAGCCGAAGTAGTAGTGGACGAGGCCGTGGTTGACGCCCGCCTCCTTGGCGACCGACCGGGTGGTGAGACCGGCGTGGCCGACACTGACGAGCAGGCGCTCGGCAGCGTCGACCAGCGCCTCCTGCGCATCGGCCCGGGCCGGGCTGGTCAGGGCTTGCCCTCGAGCACCAGGTTGAACGGCGTCTCGGTCGCCCGCCGGAACGTGCCGAACCCGGCCGCATCGGCCACCTCGCGCAGCCGGCCCTCGCCGGCCTGGGCGCCGAGGGCGGCGCCGACGTCCTGGGACAGCGACGCCGGGGTGCAGATGAGGGTGGACGCCGAGTAGAAGACACGGCCGACCGGGTTCAGGTTGTCGGCCACGTCGTCGTTGGCGAAGGGCTCGACCAGCAGCCACGTGCCGTCCGGTGCGAGGGACGTGCGCGTGTGGGTCGCCGCGGCCACGGGGTCGCCCATGTCGTGCAGGCAGTCGAAGTGGCACACCAGGTCATAGGTGCCCGGGTAGTCGGTGGCCGACGCGACCTCGAACGTGCAGCGGTCGGCCACACCCGCGTCGGCAGCCGCCTTGCGGGCCGCCTCGATCGAGGCCTGGTGGTAGTCGAAGCCCACGAACGTCGAGTGCGGGTAGGCGATGGCCATGATGATGGTCGACGCACCGTGCCCACACCCGATGTCGGCGACGGTGGCACCGGCCTCGACCTTGGCGACCACGCCGTCGAGGGCGGGGAGCCAGGCCTGGGTGAGGTTGGCCTGGTAGCCGGGGCGGAAGAAGCGCTCGGTGCCCTGGAACAGCCCGGGGTCGTGCTCGTGCCAGCCGAGGCCGTCGCCTGTGCGGAAGCGCTCGGCGAGCGCGGGCACGGCGCGGGTGGCGGCGAGCATGGCCTGGAACCCACCGATGACATAGGCGGGGCTGCTCTCGTCGGTGAAGGCGATCGTCTGCACCTCGGGAAGCTCGAAGCGGCCGTCGCCGTCGTAGGCGACGTAGCCGGCCGCTGCGAGGCCCGACAGCCACTCCCGCACGTAGCGCTCGTGGCAACCGCTCCTCGTCGCGAGCTCGGCCGGCGTGAGCGGACCGGCGCCGGCCATGGCCTTGAACAGACCGGTCTGGTCGCCGAGCACCACGAGGGCGCCGGTGAGCAGGGCACCGAAGTCCCCGACCGCCTGGCCCACGAACTCCATGACCTGTTCTTCCGTCGCTGCCATCGCTCTGCCCTCCGGGTGTTTAGTCACTCGACTAAGTCGTATGTCTAAACACCCAGAGCGGGCAAGTCAAGGGGCAAGTCGGATGCCGAGCGTCATTCCTGGGGTGGAGCTGCCACTGGCGGGGCCGGGCTCACTTCATGAGGCGGGGCGAGCTCGGGAACAGGCTCCACGGACACGGTGTGAGGAACGGAATGGTGGGGACCACCGGACCGGGCGGGAAGTAGGCGAAGAACACGGGTGGCGTTGCGAAGAACGCCGACGCGTGCCATCCCCCCTCGAAGCGGCGGAAGTTGTCGTCGGTGTACCAGAGCAGGCTGCTGTAGAGATGGAACCAGCCCCGGAACCCGTTGCACACCTGGACGTCGGCTCGCTGCTCCCAGCCGTTGTCGGCCCGCGGATCGAAGATGAACCACGGCAACGACCGGTCGGGGTCGAAGGCCTCCAGGGTTCGGCCGGGGCGCACGAAGGCCCGGTTCCAGAAGTCGACGTACTGCTTCACGTGCGCGGCGGCGCCGCCCTTCATCACCCACACCAGCGCGTGGGTCGCGGGGTTGGGCTCTCCCGGCTTGTTCTCCGAACAGGTGAGGAACTGGGCGATCGCGGTGCCGTCGTCGGCCGGGTCGAGCTGCACCCCTTCGAGCTCGAGGTTCTCCCAGAGGTCGGCGGGGTTCGTCGGTCGCGTGAACTGCTGGGCCACATGCGTCACCCGACCGTCGGGGACGACGGTGGACCCGTGCTCGGTGCTGATGCGCACGATCGAGTGCTTCCACGGCCAGTCGTTGTTGTCACAGACCGTCTGCCGCTCGTAGGTGGTCGTCGGGTTGGTCGTCGGGTCGTGTTGGGGCAGCCACGCGTACTGCTCGGCGTGGGCCGGTGTCTGCCAGCTCCGGACGCTCAGGCTGAGGGACTGCGGCAGCCGCGCCTTGGGGAGCCGGATGAGCTCGTCGCCCAGCAGCACCTGACGATCGCCGTCGGGAATGCGATCCATGCCGTACTTGCGGAGGTGCAGGTCGAGCGCTGCTCCGTTGTTCGGGTCGTCGGCTGGGCCGACGAACTCGCCGGTCGCCGCGAGGTTCACGGCGAGCGGCTTGGCGTTCCACGTCAGGCCCACGTCGTTGGGCAGCGCCGTCACCCGGGCGTCGAGCACGCCGTGGCCGGCGGGCTGCTCGACCAGGGCGTGGAGCGCATTGGTGGTGGTCGTGCTCGTCGCGGTCACGAAGTTGGCGTAGCTCACGCCGTTGCGGACGCACGCGGGCGGCGGCGACGGGTCGAGCGCCTGATTGGGCGTGGCGCAGAACTCGAAGCTCGTGAGGTCGGCGACACGCGCCCACAGGCCGACGAGGTCGGGCGGCTCGAGGTTGATCTCCGACGCGAAGGCCGGGGGCTCGGTGAGCTTGATGTGCAGGTCGTCCTGCACCGTGTCCCGTTCGGTGTCGACGGGCGAGCCCTCCCAGATGCTCTCGTCGTCACCGAAGAGCTTGAGCTCGCCCGCCACCGGCGAGCCGTCTGTCGCGGCGCGGATGCCGGTGGGGCCGAAGGACAGCGTGAGCCGGGGCGGGATGTGGGCGTTGACAGCGATGCGGTGCATGCCGGCCGTGTCGGCATGATGGCAGCCGTCCGCGTCGGGCAGGTTGTTCAGCATGGTCAGGTCGACGTCGAAGGCCGCCGGCGTCCTGAGCTCGGCCGTCGACCCTTCTCGCGGGTCGCGATAGCCGCACCGGTTGTAGCGGTACGCGTCCATCCACGCGGAGACGGCCTGGGTGATCGGCGTGCGGCCCTCGAGGTGGGTCTGGATGCCGCCCGCGCAGTTCGCCGTCGTGTCGCGCAGGCAGATGTCGGCGACGGGGTGCTGGAAGGTGACGCCCGACGTGTCGTTCTGGTTGGTCGAGTTGGCCCCGTAGACGCTGTGCCACTGGGTCTCGTGCACGAGTGCCGGCGGGGGCGGGCCAGCGGGACCCGAACGCTGTCCGGGCGGCGCCGCCGTCCAGTTCGAGTAGCCCATCAGGGGCGGGACGGCGTCGACCGTCGTGGTGAAGCGCACCTTGGTGTCGGCGTCGATCGTGACGCCGGCGAACAGGTTGTTCGCCGTGCCGGCCGCGGGCGGCTCCGCCCACAGCTGCAGGGACTGGGCCCGGGCGGGCCGGGGCGCGGCGTCGCCAGCCGGGAGCGCCCCCGGACCGTCGGAGAACGTGAACCAGCGCAGGCCCTCGACATGTGCATGGAGCGCGTGGCCCGACGGCGTCTGACTGATCTGGGCCCACTGTCGTTCCCGACGAGCGCCTCCATAGGCCGCGTCCAGATCGACGGGCAGGGTGCCGTTGGTCATCTGCACGTCGACGACACCGAGGGCGGGCGCGGACTGCGTGGCGCTCTCGGTGTGGCCTACCGGGTCGTAGGCGAACCCGCGCGAACCGGTGTCGACGATCACGAGCGGCGTCGCCTCACTGTCGTCCCACGTCGCGCGCAGCTGGGGCGTCACGCCGGTCGCGTCGATGCGGGTGCGGGTGAACGCGTTCGGGTCGGTCTGCTCCGCGTACATGGTCGCGACCAGGTCGCGCATGGCGGCGTTGGCCACGTAGTCGAGCGTCTTCACCGGCCGGCCAGCGAAGGCCCGGTACGGGGCCGGTCCCACCCCGGAGGCCGGCGGGGTCGGCGTCCACGCCCTCGGTCGGAAGTCGATGCCGACCTCGGACGGGACATCGTGGGCGGTGATGTCGATCGACGTGACCGCCGCGGGCGGTGTCGCGGCCAGATCGGCGCGCGCCGGCGACTGGCCCGCGAGCTGCAGCTCGGTCAGACGAGGCGTGTCGGGGCACCCGAACCGGGCGTCGCCGGTCGGGGCGGGATCACTGGTGCACGCGTCGTAGTCGATGCTCAGCCGATCCTGATCGTCGGTCACGATCGACAGCGCGCGGACCACCATCGGGAGCCCGTTCACGTGGCCACTGAGCTCGAGGCCGGCTTCGGTGTTCCGGCGCAGGATCAACCGGTTCACGACGAGGTTGGTGACGCGGTCGTTCTGCCAGCCGATGGTGGTGGTGCGCCTGCCGCCCTCGGCTGCCGGGAGGTAGAGCGTCAGCGCGGCCAGCTGTCCGAGCTCCTGCACGTTGCCGTCGAAGGCGACGACGGAACGGTTGCCGGTGGTGTCGACGCCCGCGGTGTGGGAGACGACGCCGACTCGGGTGGCGGCGGGCGCCGACCAGTCCACCCGCGTGAGTGCGTCGGCACTGCCGATCTTCACGATCGGCCCACCGGTTGCGCTCGTGTCGGTGGCTGATGTCTGCGGGAAGTTGTCCAGCGTGGCGTTGACGTCCGCGCCCTTGCCGTCGCCACCGGTCGAGAGATCACGACTGAGGAGGCACCGCGTGCCCATGTTCTCCTGCAGCTGGTGGCTGCCGAGACCGGGAACGTTCTGCAGGATCGTGCCCGCGGGCGTACCGTCGACGATGGTGTTCTGGAACACCGCCTGGTCGCGGGTGGCGCCGTCGTAGCGGCCGCCGATGATCGTGAGCGGGATCGGCCCGCTCTCGCCCACGCCCAGCTGGCGGGGCCGGAAGTAGGTGGTGTTGGCGTCCGCGGTGATGACGTCGACCTGGATCTTGAGGGCGGTGGGCATGGTGCCGAAGTCCTGGGTCCCGAAGTCGACACCACCGACCACCATGCTGGTGGGCTGCAGCGCTGGCGCGTCCGGGCACGGCGTCGGGGTCGTCGGCGGATTGGCGCGGAGCAACTCGACGAGCAGGTGAGGCAGCGGGGTCGTCCCCAGGTGGCTGATCGTGACCCGGAGACTCGGCACGTGCGGGCTGGTGGGCGCGGACGGGTCGATGACGTTGAGCGATTCCGTCGTCGGTTGTCCCTCCACGACGAGGTCGACGCCATGGCCGGCGTCGCCGTCGGCGTTCACATAGGCGGTGGCCGCGACCGGTGTGCCCATACCCGGGTTCGCCGTCGTCGGCGCGACGGTCGCGGTCGTGTAGCGCTCGATGGGCGCCTGGCCGTCAGGCCGGACGATGGTGTGCACCACGAACTGGTCGAGGCCGAGCGGGATGCCCGGTCCCCCGTCGGCGACGACCGGGAGGGTGACGGACTCGGCCCGCGCCGTCGTCTGCGCGCGGGGTGCATGACGCGTGCTCCGCGCACCCGACACGGCCGACGGACTGGGCAGGGCGAAGGGGCCGAGCTGGCCGAGCCACGGCGGGCGCGGGGACGGTCCGGGCTTCGGCCCCGGCGTGGGCCCGGGCAACTTGGTCAACGGCGGCACCACGCGCCTGATCGTCCTCACGATCCTCCGCAGGGGGCCCTTGGCGGGCCCGCCCTTGGAGCCGCCGGTGGGGACGGCGACCGGGCCGGAGGTGCCCGTGTTGTTGTCGACGCGCCGCTCGATCTCGAAGGGCACGCCGTGGGCAGTGAGCAGGATCGTCCCTGCCAACGTCGAGGGCGTCCACGTGCGCTGGACGTCGGTGCACTCCGCCGGCATCAGCCGGCTGAAGGCGCCGGCGCCCGCGACCTCGGTCGCCTTGAGGGCGCCGTGGGCGGTGAAGGTGACGTGGCCGCCGCTGATCGGGATGTCGCCGACGTTGCATGTGTGCGCGGCAAGGCTCAGTGAGCGACCGGTTCCCGCCGTCGCCGTCACCGCCGTCACCGCGAGATCGGGGAGCAGGCCGAAGGGACCGGGCCGGGTGACCCCGAGACGGAAGGGCACCTCGATGACGTTGTTCGCCTCGTCGCTCTCGCGGACGTGGTTGGCGGGGTCGGCAACGACGCGCAGCACGTGCTGGTTGCCGTCGCCTACGTAATCGGCGCTCGAGACCTGCATGCTCACGCCGGGCGGGACGTCGACGGGAGGGACATCGGCCAACGGCGTCCCATCCACGAGGAACTGCACCACCACCTGGCTCGCGTCCCCGGACGTGCGGTTCTCGACCTCGGCGTTGAAGTGCACGGTGTCGCCGGGCTCGAGCGGTGACACGTCTGCGCTTCGGACGGCCAGGTCGGGTGGCGTCACCCGCGCCGGGTTGTGCACCTTGAAGGAGTTCGTCGTCGTGTTGTCCTCGGGTGTGGCGTCGTCGTCGTAACCGACGATCGTGGCTCGCACCGCGGTGTCGCCCGCGTGGTCCGGGTTCCATGCCACGCCCACCAGCTGGCTTCCCAGCGCGGGAACGGCGACCGCGGGGTCCTCGCCCTCACGGCCCCCGGGCAGCTCGGCCGTGCCGACCTCCGCGCCGGAGGAGGTAGTGAACTTCACCGACACGCGGCGGGCCGGATCGGACCCGTTGTTGCGCACGAGGGCGTGCAGCTCGGCCGGTGCGCCGAGGCTCGGAGGGCTCGGGAAGCTCATCAGCTGGGTCACTGACAGGTCGACCCCGTCGACGGCCGGGAGCACGTCGAGCTCCACCTTCTCGACCCGGTCGACCCCGTCGGGATCGAGGTGGGCCTCGAGCCCGTGGTGGCCGACCTCGAGCGCGGGCAGGATCGTGTCGAGCGAGGTGGTCAGCGTGGGTTCGGGTGCGGCGACCTCCTGGAGGTCGAACGGCTCGTCGTCGAGGCGGAACTGGACCAACGCGGGGGCCGCCTCCTCGTCGCTGTTGTTGGCGACGAGCAGACGGAACGTCGGGGTCTGACCGCCGACGAGCGGGGGCAGCGCGGGGATGGCCGGATCAGGCGGGACCTCGGCCAGCCCGACCGGCTCCAGGGTGGAGGACGCCGGGACCGAGTCGGCACCCGCCGGTGCCGGCGCAAAGAGCGGCACGACCATCGCCGCCGCCAGCGTCAGCACACCGACACGGACCCGCCCCACGAATCGCCCCCGCATGGTGCCTCCCCGGATTGAAATTCACGAATCGCCACAAACCTGCCGGTCCGGGAGGGCGATGTCCTGAGTGGGCGGCTACTCATTTCCGGGGTGACGGACGTCGCATGCGACGCCGGACCGGGTAGGTGCTCAGCCCGACGTGGGCGCACCCGGGCGGAACAGCAGCCCGAGCTCGGCGCGGCCCTCGACCCCGAGCTTCTCGTAGGCGTGGGCCAGGTGGTTCTCCACCGTGCGCAGCGACAGGGACAGGCTCTCGGCGATGTCGCGGTTCGAGAGTCCACGTCCGGCCAGGTCGGCGACCTCGCGCTCGCGCCGGGTGAGCCGGGCCAGCTCCCGGCTGCTGTCGGCGAGCTGACCCTCGATGGCGTCGGCCGCGCCCTCGCACTTGCTCGCCCACTGACGGGCCAGGGCGGCCGACCGCAGGGCCGACCCCGTGCGCCCCGCCTGCCGGTGCAGGCCATGGGCCTCGGCGGCGGATTCGGCGGCGAGCAGGAACATGCCGGTACGTGCCAGCCCTTCGGCCGCTTCCTCCAACGCCGCACCGTCCGAGCGGGCCCGGGCGACGACGTCGGCCATGATCGCGGGCGCCAGCGTCCCCTCGAACCCGTCTGCCAGCTCGCGAACCCGGTCGACGCATCGCGCGGCCTCACCGAGACGAGCGACCTCGTGCCAGGCGAACAACTCGGTGCAGCGGTTGCCCGCTTCGGCCGCCTCGGCCGCACCTGCCGACATCAGCTCCACCGCGCGCGTGCGCTCGCCCCGCCGAACGGCGATCTTGGCCCGTGCCAGCCAACGATCGACCTCGAACGGAGTCAGACCCCGAACGCGCACGGCATCGGACTCGGCGAGGACGGCCTCGGCGGCACCCAGGTCGCCGAGCATGGCGTGGCCCTGGGCCAGGCACGCGAGCGACAAGGAGCGGAAACCGGTCGGATCTCCAGCGACGAGGGCGGCCGACGCCTCGGACAGACGCCGGATGGCCGAACGGACGCGGCCCGACGCGAGGATGATGCGCCCCGACACGAACAGCACCGCGCCCAAGGCATCATCGGCGTGCCGCGCCTCTGCCTCACGACACAAGAAGGTCGCCAGCTCGTCGGCCTCGCCGGTGCGCCCCGCCAGCCACAGGGCGAAGGCCTGGGTGCCGACGATCTCGGCTGGCGCCAGCGGCTGGAACTCCTCACTGTGCTCGAGGGCCAGCGCTATGTGCTGCTCGGCGAGGGCGATGGCGTGCTCGGGCCTGCCGATGCCGAGGAAGCACCCGATGGCTTCGGCGGCGCGGATGCGCACGAGATCGCCCATGCTCGGATCGTCGAGCACGGCGGTGACGATCTGCGCCGCCTCGGCGGGCAGCCCGGCGTAGAACAGAATCGAGGCGCGATGGGCCGCTATCGCGGCACGCGCCTCGCCATGAGGAAGGGCCTGCTCCGCCGCGACCAGCCCATCGAGGGCCTGGTCGAGCTGCCCCAGGCCCCAAAGCCGCGCCGAGGAGCGCATGATGGCCACCTCGGCCTGGGCGTCCTCGTCGAGTTGCGTCAGATCCAACGCGCCCAGCGTCGCATCGGACTCCGTGGGGCGGCCGAGCCAGAACAGCTCGTCGGCGACGAGCATCGTCGCGGCCGGGCCGGCCCCGGCATCGATGGCGGCCCGGCCCAGCTCGAGGGCGAGCGCGTGGTCGTAGGCGAGGGCGGCCCGCCGGGCTGCGGTGAGGAGCTCGGCCCCGCCCAGTGGCCCGCGCGAGTGCAGCTGCCAGGTCGCCACCCGCAAGAGGTCGTCACGCCGCCTGGCGCCGACCTCGACCAGAGCGGCCGCGAGCCGGCCCCTGGCCGATTCCGCCGACAGGGGTCGCATGATGGCCCGGATGGCTTCGGAGTAGAGGGGGTGGGCGACACGGAGCAAGCGGCGCCGGCCGGCGTGCTCGACGCGCACGAGTCCCTGACGATCGAGGGCGTCGAGCGCCTCCCGTCCACCGAGTGATGCGATGACGTCGACGCCCAACGGTTCTCCGACGGCCAGCAGCTCGAGGGCGGCGCGCTCGGCGTCCGCGAGACGGTTGACCCGCGCCTCGACGAGCTCGACCAACCGGTCACTGGCCCGCAGCGGTCCCTCCCACCGCCACAAACCGTCGGCACGACGCAGCGCTCCCGTCTGCTCGCCTGCGATGACGAGCTCCTTGAGCAGCAGGGGGTTTCCGAGGCTGGAGTTCCACAGCAGGTTCCGCGAGCGACCGTCGAGGGGACCCTCCAGCACCGTCTCGAGCAAGCGTCCCGTCTCGACCGCCGACAGCGCCTGCAGCTCGAGACGGGCGGCCAGGTCGTCCTTCCACAACGCGACGATGGGATCCGGGCAGGGCTCACCGGTGCGGACCGTCACGATGAGCGCGGCCCGCTCCGCGACCGCCAGCTGGTGCACAAGGGCGGCAGATGCGTCGTCGAGGAGATGGGCGTCGTCGATGCCCACCAGCAGCTGCTCGTCGCCGGCCGAGGCGAGCAGGGCGCTGGTTGCCCGGGCGAGGAGGTCGCCCCGACCCGTCGTCAGCACGTGCGGTTGGTCGATGAGATGGGAGACCGCGCCGAACGGAACGGTCGCGGCCGATCGCGTCGCCACGGCCCACGCAATTGGCCGCCCCGCCGCCGCGGCCCGGTCGACGAAGGCGCGGGCCAGACTCGACTTCCCCACGCCGGCGGCGCCGGCGATGACGACGCTTCGCTGCTCGCCTGCTTCGAGCGCGTCCGCCATGACCTGCATCTCGTCGTCCCGGCCGAGCAGGGGCCAGCGTCCCAGCACGGGCGGGGACGCTAGTGGCCTCCGACTGCCCGAGCCGCACATGAGTAGGCCACCACTCAAGACACGGCTGCGACCGCCCCGTAGGGTCGACGCGTGGCCTCGACCCTGTTGGAAGAGCTGCCTCCCGCGTACGCCATTGCCATCCTGCTCGAGGCGGGCGGCGTCGGCCCCGAGGACATGGCGACGCGACTGGAGATCCCCGTCCAGTCGGTTCCGACGCTCCTGCAGGTCGCGCGCCACAAGCTCGCGTCGCTGTTGGCTCTTGCTGCCGACGACGGTGTCAACGCGTGACCCCGCGTTGACGTTCGGCTTCCCTGATGGACGCCGGACCGTCGTGACCCGAGCAGCTACCCGCCCATCTCGGCCATGCGCTTTTCCATCTCCTCGGGGGAGACGTCCTCGACATGGGTCATCACGTTCCAGCGGTGACCCCACGGGTCGTCGAACTGACTGGCCCGGTCGCCGTAGAACTTGTCCTCGGGCGCCGCGGTCTCCGTCGCGCCGGCGGCGAGAGCGGCTTTGTGGGTCGCGTCGGTGTCCTCCACGTAGATCGTCATGACGACGGGCGTGCCGCCCAGCTTCTTGGGATCGGGCGCGCTCATGCCGGGGAAGTGGTCGGCCAGCATCACGATGGAGTCGCCGATGGCCAGCTCGGCGTGGCCGACCTTGCCCTCGGGGCCACCCATGCGCACCCGCTCCTCCGCGCCGAAGATGGTCTTGTAGAACTCGATGGCGTCACTGGCGCCGTCGATGGACAGGTAGGCCATGACGCGCGGGTAGCCGTCCGGGATGGGCTTCACTGCAGCCATTGGGACTCCTCTTGGGATCGTCGGTCGCCCCATCCTGCCCCGCCAAACCGGTCGTCTGCTGACCGGTTTGCCGACATAGCGTGCGCACCGTGCCCGACGCCCCGCTGAACGAGCGCCAGCTGTTGCTCGCGTTGCTCGATCGCCAGCTGCTGCTGGAGCGGGCCCGGCTGTCGGTGCCCGATGCGCTCGAACGCATGGGCGGGCTGCAGGCCCAGTACGCGCCGTCGATGTACATCGGGCTGTGGACGCGACTGGAGGGGTTCGCGCGCGCCGACCTCGACGACGCGCTGGAGCAGCGCAGCATCGTGCAAGGGACGCTGCTGCGCTCGACCATCCACCTGGTGTCGCGCGCCGACTACTGGCCCATGGCCGCCGCCATCCGCGGGGCCCGCAAGGCGTGGTGGATGCGGGTGCGACGCGAGACCGACCCCGACGCGATGGAGTCCGACGTCGTCCGGTTGCGCGAGCACCTGCGGGGCGGGCCGCAGCGGGCCAAGGACATCGAGGCCGAGCTCGGCGTTTTGATCCAGGCCTTGAATCAGTGGACCGAGCTGGTGCGGGTGCCGCCGTCGGGGACCTGGGCCAAGCGCCGGGCCGACCTCTACGCGACCGCCGAGGACTGGATCGGGCGTGTGCGCGTCAGCGAGGCGGCCGGCACCGAGCGCCTGGTGGTCCGCTACCTCGGCGCCTTCGGTCCCGCGGCTGTCGTTGACATCGCCAGCTGGGCCGGCATCCCCAAGCCGCAGGTGCAGGCGGCCGTCGACCGCATGGCACCGCGCCTGCGGACGTACGGCGACCTGGTGGACCTGGCCGACGCGACGCTGCCCGACGCGGACAGGCCGCTGCCCGTGCGCTTCCTGCCCGTGTGGGACGCGCTCACCCTGGTGCACGCGCGCCGCACCGGCGTGCTGCCCGAGGAGCACCGCAGCGCGCTGTTCAACTCCAAGAACCCGCAGTCGTTCCACACCTTCATGGTCGACGGCCGCATCGCCGGCACGTGGAAGCACGGGCCGTCAGGGATCGAGCTGGCACCGTTCGGGAAGCTGTCGAAGGCGGCGCGCGGCGCGCTGGACGACGAGGCGCACGGGCTGGAGGCGCTGCACGTCAGCTGACGGCGTAGAGCTGCCACTCCCCAGGGACGCCCTTGAGGACATGCACGCCGCGCTCGGTGAAGGTGAGCCCGGAGCCGACCATGGCCTCCCGCACGGTGCTGGTGACGAAGGTGGTGGCGGCGTCCGCCTTGGCCTGCACCCGCGCCGCCAGATGCACGGTCATGCCCGCGATGTTGTGGCCCCGCACCTCGACCTCACCGCAGTGGATGCCGACGCGCAGCTGCAGCCCCGGGTCGGCCATGGCGAGGTGCAGGCGAGCCGCGCACTGCACCGCCTGTGACGGCGTGGCGAAGGTGGTGAGGAACCCGTCGCCAGCGGTATCGATCTCGGTGCCGCCGTGACGTTCGAGGTGGCGGCGCATGATGCGGTCATGCGTCTCGAGCAAGTCGCGCCAGCGGTCGTCGCCGATACGGGCGGCGGTGTCGGTGGAGCCGACCACGTCGGTGAACATCACCGCGAGCAGGGCCCGGCTGCCGGTGAGGGCGCGCCGGGCACCAGTGACGAAGTCCTCGATCTCAGCGACGACGGCGTCGGAATCGGGGAGCCAGGGCAGGGCGTCGATACCCGCCACCTCGACGACGCGCGCACCGGGGATCTTCTCCGCGAACCGCGGGTTCCCGCTCAACCAGTGCGACTGGTAGTCGGGCCGGTAAATGGCGAGGGTCGGGACCGCGACCTCGGGCACCAGGTCGTTGACGTTCTCGCTGCCCTGCATCTCGAGCAGCAGCTGGGCGACGGCGGGACTGGCGCCCCGCTGGCCCGCCTGGGCCATCCAGCGCCGGAAGCCCTCGTCGTCGGCGCGGGACGGTGCCAGCACGGCGATGAAGTCGACCTTGCTGTCGGTTCCCGGGACGGCCGAGCGCCGCACCTGCTCCAACGCGTCGGCGTCCAGAGCGCCGACGCCATAGTCCGACACCGCCATGGCGGAGACGAGCCCGACCACCCGCTCCGGGTGCCTCGCCGCGAGGATCACGGCGGGCATGCCGCCGCCCGCGTGGGCGAGGAGGTACGCGCGTTCCACCTCGGCCGCGTCGAGCACGCTCAGGCACTGGGCCGCCCACTCCTCAGCCGTCGGCCGCTCCCCCGACGGCATGGGATCGGAGAGCCCGATGCCGAGGCGGTCGAAGGCGATGACGGTGCCGAAGGCGGCGAGCCGCAGCAGGAAGCGCTCGTAGGCGGGCTCGTCGTCCATCGACATGACGGGGATGAACTGGCTCGGCAGCCACAGCAGCGCGGGGCCCTGCCCCCACGTGCGGTAGGCGAGGTGGGTGTCGCCGTGCGCCGCGTACCGCAGGTCGCCGTCCATCGCCGCGGACCTTAGGCGTGGTGACGGGCCCGGGCCTGTCGTGCCAGGGCGGCCAAGCGGCGCTTGGTGCCATTTGGGAAGCGGGTTACGTCGGTCCAGGTGAAGCGACCCGGGAGCATCCCCGTGGCGGCCACGACGGCCGTCTGGCGCATCGCGTCATAGACGGGCTGGCCCTTGTGCTGCTCGCCGTCGAGTTCGATGAAGAAGCCGACGTCGGGGCGCGAGAGGTCGAGGCGAGCGATGAAGTTGCCGTCGTCGTCACGGACCTCGTGCTGCCGAATGAGCTCGCCGACCTCGGGGACGGCGCGGGCCAGCTGCACCAGGAGGATTTCGAGCAGGCTCTCGGTGGCCGGTGCGCCGGGAGGGCGGAGGGCCAGCACCCGGCGCATGCGGGAAACCCCGGGGACCCGAGACTCGCGCAGCCTCGGCAGCTCGGCCTCGATTGCATCGACCGTCGTGAGCCGGCGGTGCAGGGCGGACTCGAGGGCGTGCTCCCAGGTCAGATCGTCGAGCAGCGCGGCGAGGTCGACCAGGGTCGCCAGTCCGTCGGCACAGCGCACGCCGCCCACGACCACCACCCGCTCGGCTGGCAGCCGATCGCGGCGGGTCGGTCTGCCGTCGAGCACGACAGAGTCGAGGCCATGCAGCACGCCGGCCAGCGCTCCGCGCGCCTCGCCGCTGCATCGCAGGACCGCCGCCCGGGCCACGTCGAGTCGGCTGGGCGGCTCGGGTCCGCCGACCCAGACGCCGCGCGCGACGGCGCGCACCTGTCCTCGTCGGGCCGCCCAGCGCAACTGGGCCTGGGTGACGCCGCCCGCGTACAGCTCGGCAGTGGTGTAGAGACGTCGCACGACCCGCTCCCCCGCGGTTCGATGCAGCGTTCGCGTCGTTGAAATCCGGCAAATCGGTACAGGGAACGACGCGAACGTTGCGGCAAAAGCAAACGACCGACGGGGAAGCGGGCCTGGCGGCAACCGTACCCAGGGGCAGTGACAGTTACCGGAACTCGAGGCCGGCGAAGTCGCCGCTGTTGCGCCACTGCTCGAGGTACTCGAAGTAGGCCGCCGCGCCCATGGGATAACCGAGGAACCAGTCGGGGGCCTGCTCGTCGGTCCTGCCCTCGTTGTTGTAGTAGCCCGGCGTGCACTCGGCCGAGCCGATGATGCCGAGGCGGGGGGCGGAGTAGAGCAGGTCCATCCACTCGTCCTGCGCCGCCTTGGTGACCTCGACGGTGGCGTGGTCGTTGTCGAGGGCGTGGCGGACGATCGCGGCGATGGTGGCGGCCGCCTCGGTGAAGTTGTGGGGCACGTT
Source organism: Actinomycetota bacterium (assembly GCA_041166085.1). Lineage (GTDB taxonomy): Bacteria > Actinomycetota > Acidimicrobiia > Acidimicrobiales > JAFATL01 > JBEEFP01. The sequence goes on along the minus strand of JBEEFP010000008.1, from coordinate 97,196 downwards.
GGACACCAGGTTGGCGCCCTGGCCGATCTGCACGATGAAGGCGTTGGGGAAGCCGTGCACGTGGATGCCGTGCTTGGTGCGCATGCCGTCGGCCCAGGCCTCCGAGAGCTTCACGCCGTCGACGCCGGTCATGTCGAAGCCGGCCCGGCGGGTGAAGGGCGTGCCCACCTCGAAGCCCGACGCGTAGATGATGCAGTCCAGCTCGTACTCGGTGCCGTTCACGACGAGGCCCTTCTCGGTGACGGCTTCGACGCCCTTGCCGTCGGTGTCGACGAGGTGCACGTTGGGCTCGTTGTAGGCCTGCAGGTACTCGTCGTGGAAGCACGGGCGCTTGCACAGCTGGCGGTACCAGGCCTTGAGGTTCTGTGCCGTCTCCGCGTCCTGCACGATGGCGTCGACCCGATCGCGGATCTCGCTCATCTTCTCGAAGTCGGAGTCCTCGAAGGCGCCCATCATGTTCTCGGGCGTCCACTGGTCGGGCGGCAGCGCCATGATCTTGGAGCGGATGCGCTGCGCCAGGTCGGTCCAGCCGTCCTGCACGAGGTCCTCCTCGGGCATGACCATGGCGGTCTGGATGGCGGTGAAGTTCTCGAGCCAGCGCTTCTGCCAACCGGGCGTGGCCATCTCCGCGAACCACTCGGGGTCGGTGGGACGGTTGTCGCGCACGTCGACCGATGACGGCGTCCGCTGGAACACGTAGAGCTCGCCGCAGTCGCGCGCCAGGTAGGGCACGGCCTGTACCGACGTGGCGCCGGTGCCGATGAGGCCGACCCGCTTGTCGCCCAGCTTGTCCATGGGCGCGTTCTCGGCGTCGCCGCCCGTGTAGTCGTAGTCCCACCGGCTGGTGTGGAACGAGTGGCCCCCGAAGGTGTCGATGCCTTCGAGGCCCGGAAGCTTGGGCACGTGCAGCGGGCCGGTGCCCATGGCGACGAACTGGGCCGTGAAGGCGTCGCCGCGGTCGGTGCGGATGATCCATCGCGCGTTGTCGGCGTCCCAGGTGAGGTCGGTGACCTGGGTGTGGAACAGGGCGTTGTCGTAGAGGCCGAACTGCTTGCCGATGCGCTGGCTGTGCTCGAGGATCTCGGCCGCGTGGGCGTACTTCTCCGTCGGCATGTGGCCCGTCTCCTCGAGGAGCGGCATGTAGACGAAGCTGGCGGTGTCGCACTGGGCGCCGGGGTAGCGGTTCCAGTACCACGTGCCGCCGAAGTCGCCGCCCTTCTCGATGATGCGGACGTCCTCGACGCCCGCCTCCTTCAGCCGGGCGCCGGTGACGAGGCCGGCGAAGCCGCCGCCGATGAAAGCGACGGTGACGTGGTCGGTCTTGGGCTCGCGCTCGACCCGGGGCGTGTAGGGGTCGGCGAGGTAGTGGGCCAGGTGGTCGGTCAGCTGCAGGTACTGGTCGTTGCCATCGGGCCGCAGCCGCTTGTCCCGCTCCTCGGCGTACTTGGCCTTGAGGGCGTCCTTGTCGATCGTCGTCACGGACAGAGTCCAGCGCTCACTTGACCGGGCGGTCAAGTGGAGCGCCGGGCCGGCCGCGAACGCTTTGCGGCGAGGCATCGGTCGCGTCCAAACCGCTGCAGCGAAACGGGGGTGGAAACCCGGCACATCGGGCACAACAGGCCCCACTTCTCGGCAATGGTTCGGCCAACAACCCCCGCGTACGATCGAGCTGATCAGCGCTTCTTCGGCTTCACCAACGCGGCAACCCACAGCTCGCCGAGCCACTTGGCGTAGCGCTTGTCCGACCAGCCCCGCTCGTGCACCAGCCGATGCCACAACATGCCGTCGGTGGTGGACCAGATGACGTCGCGGCACTCGTCCTCGCTCACCGCGAGCTGGCCCGTCTTGGCCGCTTCGGAAGCCATGACCTTCATGCCGGCCAGGCGCTGACGTCCCATCTCGTCGAGCATCGCGGCCGCCGCCGGCTCCGCCCCGGCCGCCGACTGCACCATGAGGAGGAACGGCGCGATGCGCCGAGCCGTGCGGGCACTGAACTCGGCGTGGCGCATGAAGCGGCGGCCCAGGTCGGCCTCGGCCCTGATGGCTTGCACCTCCTCGCGCTCGTGGAACAGCACGTCGCGGTCGTCGCCGCCGACGGTGACGTCCCACACCCTGTGCAGCAGTTCGGCCTTCGAACCGAAGGTGGCGTAGATGGTCTCGGCCGAGACACCCGCCTCCTGGGCGATGGCGGCGATGGTGGTGCGGCCGTAACCGTCGGCAAGGAACAGGTCGCTGGCCGCGTCGATCACCGCCCGACGGTTGGCCGCGGCCTGGGCCTGGCGGCCTGATCCGTCATACGTCCGCCGGCCCTTGACAACCTTGCCCACTTTGACTACACCTCACCTGTATTGAATACAGTTCTACTGTAGCCGAAGGGACCTCGCCATGACCGACACGACGACCGTTGCCTGGGACGCCGTGGCGCCCAGTTGGGAGCGTCATCACGCCCACGTCGACGAAGCCAAGGCACCGGTGACCGACGCGCTCCTGTCGGCGTTGCGGCTCGCGCCCGGCGACCGCGTCCTCGAGCTCGGGGCAGGAACGGGCACGCTGGCCCGGTCAGTCGCCGCACTCGTCGGGCCGAGCGGTTCGGTGGTGGCGACCGACGCGTCCGAGGCCATGGTCGAGGCAGCCGGGCGCACGCTGGCCGCGCTGCCCAACGCCGACGTCGCACTGGCAGACGCGTCGCGGCTCGAGGCCTTCGATGCCGAGTTCGACAAAGTGGTCTGCCGCATGGGCTTGATGTTCCTCGACGACCCCCTCGACGGCGTGCGCGAGGTACATCGCGTCCTGCGCCCGGGTGGGCGGATGGCCTTGGCGGTGTGGGCCGGCCCCGAGCACAACCCGTGGCTCATTGCGGTGGGGATGGCGGCGATGGCCGCCGGGCTGCCGTTCGTCCCGCCGGTCGGGCCGGGCGGTCCCTTCTCACTGAGCGACGCAGAGATGTTGGCGCAGCTGTTGCGCGACGGCGGGTTCGCCGACGTTGCGGTGGAGACGATCGACATCACCTTTCCGTTCGCCGACGCGGCCGAGCACGTCGCGTTGTGCGGCTCGCTGGCGCCGCCGCTCGCGGTGGTCCTCGCGGCGGCGAGTGACGACCAGCGCGACGCAGTGCAGGCGGCGGTCGCCGAGGCGATGTCCGTCTACCGCACCGACGACGGCCTGCGCGTGCCCGGCCGGGCACTCGTCGCGCGCGGCCGGCGTTAGGCCCTCGCCGGGAGCCCGCATTCGGGACCGCGCTCCAAGTCGACGGTCATCGCGGTTGACTAGCGACCGCCACCGTCCTCAGGAGGAACGCATGTCCCAGGCGAGCACCGCCGTCCAGCACCACCCCGTGGTCGTTGCGCACAAGGCCAAGCGGGCGGCCGACGTGCAATTGCGCATCGCCGACGCCATCACCGCGTTCGCCGGATCCATGCGCTTCGTGTACCTCCACGTCGTGGTCTTCGCGTTGTGGATGACGCTGATCGAGCCCAACCCGTGGCCCAAGCTCACCTTGATCGTGTCGCTCGAGGCCATCTTCCTGTCGACCTTCGTGATGATCGGCCAGAACCGCCAGGCCAGCTTCCAGCAGGCCAAGGCCGACCACGAGTTCACCGAGGAGGAGCTGGAGCTCAAGGCGAACACCGAGCTGACGCGGGCCATCCACGCGCTGGCCACCGAGATCCACCGCCAGGTCGTGCCCGGAAGCACCAACTGACGCCTGCGCCGATGAGTTGGCGGCCGCACGGCCGTCACCATTGCTGACAACAGTTCAGAACCGGCCACAGGATGACCGGTTTGGAGGCGGAGGATGGCGGCATGACCAACGCGACCTTGCAGGCTCACGCCTCGCCTCCGCGGTCCGCCGCACGACCGAGGAGATCCATGGCAGCAATCACCACCGAAGGCCTCGTCCGCGACTTCGCCGGGATCTCGGCCGTCGACGGCCTCGACCTCGACATCCGCGAGGGCGAGATCTATGGCTTCCTCGGGCCCAACGGCGCGGGCAAGTCCACGACCGTGCGCGTGCTGTGCACCCTGCTGGCGCCGACGGCGGGCCGGGCCGTCGTGGCCGGCCACGACGTGGCCACCGAGCCGGGCGAGGTGCGGCTGCGCATCGGCGTGGCCCTGCAGGACGTGGCCCTCGACCCCAAGCAGACGGGTGTGGAACTGCTGCGGTTGCAGGGCCGCCTCTACGGCCTGACCCGCGGCGAGATCGACGCTCGTCTGCTCGAGCTCACCGATCTGGTGGACATCGGCCCCGCCATCGACAAGCCCATCGGTACCTACTCAGGCGGGATGCGTCGGCGTCTCGACCTGGCCGCCTCGCTCGTGCACAACCCCGAGGTGCTGTTCCTCGACGAGCCCACCACCGGGCTCGACCCCGCCAGCCGGTCGCGGGTGTGGGAGGAGGTGCGTCGGCTCAACCACGAGCTGGGCATCACCATCTTCCTCACCACGCAGTACCTGGAGGAGGCCGACGAGCTGGCCGACCGGGTCGGCATCCTCAACGAAGGGAAGCTGGTCGCCGAAGGGACGCCCACCGACCTCAAGCGCAGCGTGGGCAGCGACGTGATCATCGCTCGTCTCGACGGCAGCGCCGATGCTGCCCGGGATGCAGTCGCCGGCGTCGACGGCGTGCACGCGGTGGAGGGACGAGGGCACGAGCTGTTCGTCACCACCACCAACGGTGCCGCGACCATCGGACCGGTCGCGGTCGCCCTCGACAACAGCGGCGTGGCGGTCAGGGACCTGACCCTGCGCACGCCCACGCTCGACGACGTCTTCCTCGAGCTGACCGGCACCCGCATCCAGCCCGGCGAGGGCTCCGACAACGAGACCGCGGAGGTCACCCGATGAGCGCGACGACCATCAGCCCCACCACCGTCATCACGCCCAGCACGGTGCGGCCGCGCCAAGCCGGCTTCGTGCGCGACGTCACCGCCATCGCTGGGCGCGCGCTGCGGGCCATCCCCCGCGACATCGAGGCGGTGGTGCCGCCCGTGTTCATCGCCCTCTTCTTCTTCGTGGTGAACATCGGCACGCTGCAGCGCATCACCGAGCGCAGCATCGCCGGCTTCGACTTCAAGGCGTTCATGATGGCCACGGCCATCCTCCTCGGCGTCACCGGGATCTCCCGGGCGCCCGCGCTCGTGCTCGACGTGCAGAACGGCTACTTCGACCGGCTGCTGCTCACCCCCGTGCGCAGGTTGGCGATCCTGCTCGGCCACATGGTGGCCGACGTGGCGGTGGCCGCTGCGCTCACGCTGCCCATCCTTGCGCTCGGGTTCGCGTTGGGTGCTCGCTTCGAGGCGGGACCGTTGGGCGTGCTCGTCGCCATCGCGCTGGCCGCGCTGTGGAGCCTCGCCTTCGCCGGCTTCGGCTACGCCATCGCCCTCAAGACGGGGAACCCGGCGGCGGTGCAGTCGACGTTCCTGCTGTTCTTCCCGTTCCTGTTCCTTACGTCGTCCTACGTGCCGCGCTCCCAGCTCACGGGCTGGCTCGACACGGTGGCGGCGTGGAACCCGGTGACCTACCTGCTCGACGGGCTGCGCTCGCTCACCATGCAGGGCTGGCGCTGGACCGAGCTGGGCCAGGCCCTGCTCGCCATCGCCATCGTCGGCGCCATCAGCATGACGCTGTGCTTCGCCGCCCTCCGGGGACGGATCAAGCAGGCCTGACCCAAGCGAACCGGGATGGGCTCAGACCTCGACGACGGCCCAGCCGCGTGACGGGACGTCGACGTCGACCGTCCGGAGCTCGCCGTCCCAGACGGTGAGGTGCACCCGCTCGCCGGCGCCGAGGACGGTGACGGAGCCGGTCGGGTCGACCTCGGCGATTCGCATGTCGCCCGCGGTGGCGAACAGCTCGGCGTCCCCGACGACCGCAGTGCCGTCGGGGAGCAGGGGAACGAGGACGCGGTAGTCCCACCCGGCCGTGTCCAGAGTGAGGTCCCAACCACCCCCGGGCTCGAGCACCTCGGCGGTTCGGCTGCGCCAGTCATAGGCGAGCACCGGCGCGGTGACACCGAGCTCGGCCACCTCGACGCGACCCGTGAGGGGCTGGGCGCCGTTGAAGGCGTTGATGGTGAGCACGTGACGCCACGTGCCGGCGGCGTGAGTCGAGCCAGTCTCGGCCGTGAGGAGGGCGGGACGGGCCACCACGTGGTTGAAGAAGGCTCTATCTATTGCGGCGATGGGAACGTCGGGCTTCACCAGCATCCCGTCGGCCCGGTGGGTGCGGGCGATGGGCACAGGGTCGGCCTGACCCAGGCGGTCGCCCACGGCAACCGGTCCGGTGGACATGACCGACAGCAGGGCTTCGATCTCGGCGTGCGCGGAGCCGGCGAGGAAGACGTCCTTGAACGGGGTGAGCCCGAGGGCGCGCGCCAAGGCGTTCGTGTAGAGGAACCAGGCCCACAGCATCTCCGGCGTGGCGATGTAGCCGTGGTCGCCGCTGGTGCGGATGGACGTGACCGCGGGCAGGCCGGCCGCCGTGCAGAAGTCGGCAGGGGCGGCCATGCACCACTGCAGGGTGCGGCCGCGGGCGCGGGCCGCTGCGTCGATGCCGTCCTGCCACGCACGCGCCCGGCCCGGCGCCTCTCGCAGGCCGCGCACGCCGAGGAAGCACTCGATGAGCCAGTCGTGCTCGAAGACCTCGATGCCCCACGTCACGCACTGGTCAAGCAGACGCTCGTACATGGCCGCCGTCTGCGGGTGGGCGCGGTCGCCGTCGACCCAGCACGGGAACTCCTCGACATAGGGCGACGACGACGAGAGATGGCGGCAGTGGGTGATCAGGGGCGGGCCACCGAGCCGCTCGCGCAACGCGGCCATGCCGTCGGGGAGGATGTCGTCGCGCGGCTCCCAGCGCATCATCCCGGTGGGCGGCACCACCCAGTCGTCTGTGTCGAAGGGCCGCAGCGTCTCGTGCGGGTAGAACCACGAGTCGAGCTGCACGGCGCCGACGGGGATGTTGCGGTCGCGCAGGTCGGCGACCGTCGCCTCCAGGGTGCCGGGCACGTCGTGGCCCGGTTCGGTGCGGTACCAGTAGGCGGCGCCGTTGTCGGTCCAGTAGGTCGGAGTGCGCAGCGACACGTCCGCGTACCGCGAACGCGTGACGCGAGGCAGCATCGACGCCCACCGCTCGAGGCACGCACGCGGCCCCGAGCCGGCGACGACAGCCAGCTCGGTGCTGAAGCCGGCGTCGACGCGGTCGAGGTCGCCGTGCCAGCCCCACGCCAGGCCGTCGGCCACCGTGATGATCTGCTCGTGGAACGCGTTCAGCGGCCCGAGCAGGACGGTGGCACCGCCGGGCACGGTGAGCCACATCGGCATGACCGTCGACGGCCGGTGCGGGAGCAGGAACCAGCGCTCCAGGGACGCGTCGCTGAAGGTGGGCAGGGCGAACTCACAACCCTGGAAGCCGAACGCGGTCGCGCCGGGCAGCTCGCGTTCCGACGGGGAGAAGCGCCAGGCGACGGCGGGACGGGCGAACTCGCCGGTGGCGAGGCCGTCGATGGCGCGGGTGGCGCGCAGGCGCAGCACGGTGACCCCGTCCCGCTGGTCGGTCTCGGCCACGACGCCGTCGGGGATCTCGGGGTGGGCAGGTCCGAACCAGTCGAGCGCGGGAAGGTCGTGCACTGCGGAAGTATCTCCGAGATGCAGCGCGCCAGGGTGCCCGCCCGCGCCGGCCTGGCCGGCAATCCGTCCGACGCTTACGGCGGAGCGGCGGTGGCCGTGCCCATCCCTGGCCTGGCCGCCACCGTGGAGGTGCACGACGCGCCGACGTTCGCGGTCGCGGGCCCGGCCGACGGCCGACGGCTGATCGAGGCGGCGGTGCGCCGGATGGCCCGGCGGGCCGGACGGGAGGACGACACGTTCGAGGTGCGGTGGACCACCACCATCCCCCGCGAGGTCGGCCTCGCCGGCTCCAGCGCGCTGATCATCGCCGCCATGCAGGCGCTCTGCGCTCGTTGGGACGTGGCGATCCCGCCGATCGAACTGGCGCACGTGGCGCTCGCGGTGGAGGTCGAGGACCTTGGCATCGCGGCCGGCATCATGGACCGCGCCGTGCAGGCCTTCGGCGTCCCGGTGCTCGTCGACGGCGACGGCGCCCGATCGCTCGTGTGCGAGCCGATGCCCAGGCTGGTGATTGCCTGGTCGTCATCTGCGGCGGCACCGTCGCACCAGGTGCACGGACCGCTGCGGGCCCGCTTCCACGCTGGCGAAGCCGACGTCGTCGGCGCCATGGATCGCCTTGCCGCGGTCGCGCGCGCTGCGGCGCAAGCGCTCGAGCACGGTGACGTCGACGCACTGGCCGAGTGCGTGCGCACCACCTACTTCGAGCGCGTCGGGCTCGGTGTGGTCGGGCCCGAGCTCATCGCGATGGTCGACGCACTCGAGACGATCGGCGTGGCCGCGACGTCGGCCGGCTCCGGCGGCGCGGTGGTCGGCGTCTTGCCGGACGACATGCCCGAGGCCGACGCCCGCGCCGCGCTCAGCCGTCTGTGTGATGGTGTGACGACGCTGGGATGAGCACGGCGGAGTCAGCGTGCGCGTGGGTGTGCTCGTGGGCGTCGGCCGGAGGTGCGAGGGGCAGACCGACGACAGTGGCCATCAGGGCGACGAACGCCAACGCGGGTAGGCCGGCGAGACGCGGACGGCGCACGGGGCGCGACGCGGTGCTCCAGAGGTAGAGGCCGGCGACGGCGGCCAGCTCGGCGACGACGGAGAGCGAGTCGAGCAGGGCGATGGGCTCGGGGGCGGCGTCGTGTCCGCCCAACGCGAGGCCAGCCGTGCGCGACACCAGCCACACACCGACCACACCGAGGTTGGCGGCGGCGATCACGAGGCGAGGCAAGGGACCGACACCGCGTTGCACAGCGACGGCCATCGCCAGTTGCACGCCGGCCGTCACGGCGAAGAAGAGGCCGATCCACATCCCCTCCTTCACATGAGAGGGCAGCACGGCCAGGTGGAGGCCGGCAGCGACGGCGAGGAGGACGGGAACGGCGCGGACTGATCGCATGTGCAGTGTTCGGATCCGTAGGTGGATGCGGACGTTGCCATCCAGAACATGGGGTGGGTCCGGAGAGGGGATGTGCGCCACCACCGAACCCTCGCCGCTCTTGTCATCGCCGCCGTCGTCTTCGCCGGGGCCTGTGGGAGCGACAAGCCGGCATCGGAGAGCAAGGCGGCGTCACCGACCACGGCGGCTGGGACGAGCGGGGCGAAGGTGACGATGAAGCTCATCGCCTTCAAGCCGGCGTCGCTCACCGTCGCGGCGGGCACCAGCGTCACATGGACCCAGACCGACCCGGGGTTCCACACCGTCACGTCGGGCACGGTCGAACAGGGCACGGGCGGCGTCACCGCCATGCCCGACGGCACGTTCGACTCGGGGCAGCTGGCGACGGGCAAGACCTTCAGCCACACCTTCGACACACCGGGCACCTACACGTACTTCTGCAACGTGCACCCCGCCACCATGCGGGCCGACGTGCGAGTGACGTGAGCCGCACCGCCTGATCCTGCACCACCCACCACACCCATCCCCCCAACGGAGGAACCACCACCATGAAACGCAGGGCTTTCCTACTCGCGCCTCTGCTCGTCGTCGCCCTCATCGGCGCCGCGTGCGGCAGCAACACCAAGAGCGGTGACTCGGCCGCTTCACCCACCAGCTCGGGCAAGGCCGACCTCGCCTCCGCCACGACCAAGACCGGCGCGTCGGACCTGCGGGCCGGGCTCACCGGGCTGCTCGGCGAGCACGTGTTCCTCGCGTCCGAAGCGACCGGCGCCGCACTGCGCGGCGACACCAAGAGCTTCGAGGCCTACGCGGCCGCCCTCAACGGTCCGACCAACTCCAACACCGCAGACCTGACCGCAGCCATCACCTCCGCCTACGGCAACGACGTGGGCAAGGCGTTCGACGGCCTGTGGCGGAGCAACGGCCACATCCCCGCCTTCGTCGCCTACACCCAGGCCACGGCCAAGGGTGACAAGGCCGGACAGCAGAAGGCGATCGCGGACCTCACCGCGTATGCCAAGACCGTCGGTACGACGCTCAACTCGGTGAACAGCAACCTGCCGGCCGACGTCGTCACGCAGATGATCACCATGCACGCGACCACGCTCATCGCGGTGATCGACGCCCAGAAGGCGGGCGACGAGACCAAGGTGTACTCCTCGCTGCGCATGGCGTACCACCACATGGACGGCCTGGCCACGGCCCTCGCGGGTGCAACGGCCAAGAAGTTCCCGATGAAGTTCACGGGCGACGCCGCGTCCCCGGCCGCGACCCTGCGAGCGGGCATGACCTCGCTGCTCCGTGAGCACGTCTTCCTGGCCGCCAGCGCGACCGGCGGTGCCCTCGGCGGACGCATGGAGCAGTTCACCGCTGCCGCCGGCGCCCTCAACGGCCCGACGAGCTCGAACACGACCGACATCGTCGGTGCCATCACCAGTGTGTACGGCAACGACGTGGGCAAGGCGTTCGACGGTCTGTGGCGCAGCAACGGCCACATCCCCGCCTTCGTCGCCTACACCCAGGCCACAGCCAAGGGTGACAAGGCCGGACAGGACAAGGCCCTTGCCGACCTCACCTCCTACGCCAAGACGTTCGGCACGACGCTGAACTCGGTCAACAGCAACCTGCCGGCCGACGCGGTGACCAAGGACCTGAGCATGCACGCCTCGACCCTGATCGCCGTCATCAACGCCCAGAAGGCGGGCGACGCCACGCAGACCGCAACGGCGCTGCGGGAAGCGGTCAAGCACATGTCCGGCACCGCCGACGTCCTCAGCGAGGCGACGGTGCAGAAGTTCCCGGAGAAGTTCAAGGGGTAGTCCTGCTCGGCATGCAGGGAGGCCGGCCCGCCCCTTCGGGGGCGGGCCGGTTCGCGCGGCTGCTGGCGGGCCAAGGCCGAGGCTGTCCTCGCCGATCTCGCGACGTGACTCCCGTCTTTGCGGATTTGTGCGGGCTATGCCCGTGCAAATCCGCAAAGACCGAGGAATGCGAGAGTCAGCCCGGCGGGCAGGGGACGTCGTCGGTGGTGCTGAGGGTGGTCACCGTGGTGCCGGCCAGCTGCAACCGCGTGCGCGAGCACGTCTGCTGCGGGCCGCCGACGAGGATGCTGCCGGTGGGGTTGGTCTTCTCGATGACGTCGTAGGTGCCGTCGGGCGTGGTGCTGATGTCGACGAATTGGCCGGGCGTGTCCCAGGTGTAGACGTCGCCCCAGCCGGGTGAGACACCCATCTCGACGGTGACCTTGGGCGGCGGATTCGCCGGCAGGTTGCAGTCGGGCTGCCCGGCGTAGCCGCGTGGGCCGTTGGGACCGGCGGTGCCGAAGCCGAAGTAGTCGTCGTCGGCCAGGCAGAACGACTCCTTCAGGGACTTGCCGATCTGGGCACCGGTGGTGCCGTCGGCGCCCACGGCATAGAGGGCGAAGGACACGAGGTCCTGGTAGTGGAAGTGGCCGTGGATGGCGTGGAACAGGCAGTCGCCCGCGGGCCGCGTCACCGACGTGCCGTCCGTGGTGGACAGCACCTGCTCGGCGTGGCACTGGCCGGGCACGAACCCGCTCTGCACCCCGCCACCACCGCCGTCCGCCACCAGCCACGGGATCTGCACCCGCACCGCGCCGCCACCGACGTTGCGGACGTTGGTGCTGAAGCGCAAGCAGCGGGTGACCGGCTGCTGCACGCTGCCGGCCGAGGGCTGGGTGACGCCGAGACTCTCGTCCACGTAACAGGAGTTGGCGGTCGGCGCGATCACCGGGAGCGGGAAGCCGAGGGGCGTCGACGCGACGGGCGGCAGGCCGTCGACGTGCAGGTCGTACGCGGGTACCGCCTGCAGCGCGGGGAGCACGAAGCAGCCCGTCACGCCAGAGACGGTGAGGCCGCAGGTCGGCGCGCTCGGTGACCACGAGCCGGCGGCCATGCGCCGGACCTCACCGTCGTACGCGGCGTCGGGCTGGTACTCGTAGGTGAAGGTGACGGCGACGGTGTAGGTGCCGGCGACCGGTTGGTCGACCGCGACGGCCTGGCCGTCGGCGCCGATGCCGTTGCCCGCGCCGACCAGCTTGCCGCTCGGGTCGTAGACGTAGAGGTCGAAGCCGTCGTTGGTGGAGTGCTGCGTGTCGCGCACCGAGACGAGGAACGGCGCAGTGGCGTCGTTGGTGAAGGTGAACTCCTTGCACGTCACGTCGCACACCACCGGGACCGGGCTGCTGACGAGCGGGATCGGCGTGCTGTTGCCCACCGCGCCCTGGAACGTGAGGACGGGGCTGGCGGCGGTGAGGTCGCCGATGGCCGTGGGCCCGGTGACGCTGGGCGGCGTGACAGGCGAGCCGATGGGCGGCAGCAGTCCGGCCAGCGCCGGCGTCGTCCCGACCACGAGGGCGAGCGCGACCGCGCCCACCAGCCACCAAGCCCGCTTGCTCATCGCCATCCCCCCTAATTCGGCGCCCGAGGGCGATTTACCCCCTCAGCGGGCGCCGCACGAGCAGACCCAACCCGGCGAGGGCCAGACCGGCCACCAGCCATGGCCAGTCGCCGGTGGCGGGCAGGGCCCGGCTCCGGGACGTTGCCAACACGTCGGTCCCACTGACGGCCGAGCGGGCCACCACGTTGGTGAGGGCCACCGGCGTCGGCGGCCGCGAGCCGTCGCCGAAGGACAACCACGGGGTGGTGCGGGCCAGCTCCCCGACCCCGGGCGCCTTCCAGTCGCAGACGCCGGTGGGGAACGTCGTGCGCAGCGTCGCCAGCTCGTCCGCTGCCAGTCCCGGGTAGTCGGCCGGGTCGACGGGCGCCAGCGCGCACTTGACGACGTCCTCGGTGGGCGGCCCGCCCGCGGCGATGCGGGGGCTGGTGCCGGCCAGCGCGTCGCACGGTGCAGTGCCGTCGACGCCGGCCTGCAGCACGGTGCAGCGGTCGGCGGCCGACGCGGGTCGGCTCTTGGCGACCGCGGCGGCGCGCGACGCGTCGTCGGGATGCGAGCCCGTCGCCTCGAGGGCGGAGAGCCACTGCTCCGCGGGGGCGAAGGTGTCCGACGGGTACGGCTCGCCCTGCCACAGGGCCAGGCTCTTGTGGCCGCCGAGATGGGCGTCGAGGCGGGCCCGCATCATGAAGGGGCGGGCGTCGTCGTGCACGTCGACGACGGGCACGAGGTCGAGGTTCTGGTGGTTGTCGATGATGGGCGTCTGGTCGAGCGGGCCCCGTCCCGTGACCCGGCCGGTGGCGTAGGCGACGCGGGCCACGTCCGCACCCATGTCCATGCGCGTGGGGACGAACGCGCCGTCGATGTCGACGCCCCCGACGGCCGCGTTCAACGCGACGAAGTCGGCTCCGGATATGAGCCCGCTGCGCAACGCCGCCGACCCGTACTGCACGCCGGTGTTGTCGAGTGGCCGGCGGGCCTTGCCGGTGGCCGGGTCGCGGCCCCACAGGTTGATCTGGTCGTCCTGGAAGGTGCAGCGCACCCCGGCTGGCACGGTCGGGTCGCACGCCGTCGGGCGCAGCAGCGACGAGTACGACGAGTCCCAATCAGCGCAGATGTTGCTGCTGCGGTGGCCGGTGATGGCGTCACGCTTGGGCTCGGTCCAGCGCAGTGGGTCGGCGTTGAAGACGCGGTCGAGCAGCAGGCAGTCGCCGATGGTCATGAGCGTCGTTGTCATGTCGGGGAAGCTGATCATCGGCGTGCCCGCGTCGATGAGACCCGGGTAGTTGTTGGCCGCGGTGTACTGCTGGATGGCGCCGCCCGACGCGCCCACGCCGATCGTGTGCAGCACGGGGCCGTAGGCCTCGATCACGTGCTCCTTGACCATCATGAGCGTCTCGGCCGAGATGACGTCGTTGCACTCCACGCCGAGGATGGTGAGGGTCGAGTGCACGGTCATGGCGCCGGTGCCGAGCTGGGTGGGCAGGTCGACGAACGGCGCGAACGCGTTGTCGTACGGGTTGCCGGTGCTGGAGACCTGGCCGAGGGCGTTCTCGGGCGAGTTGGTGCCCTGGTGATGCCCGGTGCCGCAACTCTCGCCGAAGGAGTAGAGGAGGTGGTGGTTCCACCCCGACGACTTCGCGTGCGGGTCGTCGAGCACGGCCACGCGTGTGATGGAGCGGTTGATGGTGAGCGACTCGACGCGCACCACGAAGGGCACCGTGCGGCCGTCCGACGTGGTGGTCGTCGCGGTGTCGGGCGGATAGGCGGCCGACGGATCGGCCAGCGGGTTGAAGCGGCCCGTCACCGCCGAGCGGGCGAACCAGTCGCCGCGCGGCTTGGCCGAGCAGTCCTCGTCGAAGGGCTTGCCCATGCCCGACGCCTCGGTCTCGCACACGAACGGAACCTGGTGCGGTCCGGAGATGACGGGCCCGGTGACGGGGTGGTCGGTGACGACCAGCGTGGCGGTGCGGGTGCCAGCCAGGCCGACGACGGTCGCGGTGAGGTGGTTGACGCCGACCCGCAGGCCCCTGACGACGCCGGAGCCGTCGGGGCCGAGGGACGCGGTGACGTCAATGCCGTCGCGTTCGAGCCGCAGTGTGTCGCCGGGCTGCGCGCCCCGAATCGCGACGCGGGCGTCCTCGCCGGTCACCGTGCTGGGCAGGCTGGACACGACCGCCAGCTCGATCTGGCCCGGCGCCAGCGGCGGCGTCTGCCCGAACCACGAGGCCGCGACCGTCGTGGACCCCGAGGTCTGCGCGGCGGCCGGCTGCCACCCCACCGCGGCCAGCACGGCCACCGTCACCCACGCGAGCCAGCGCCGCAGGCCCCTGCGCTCTCGAGGAAATAGGCCACCGAACCGGTGGCCTATTTCCTCGAGAGCGGGCACGTATGCAGGATTCGCCGCCTGGCGACGTTTTCCCCGCCTCAGGCGCCGACGCTGCCGTCCACCATCTCGCGGATGAGGTCGGCGTGCCCGTTGTGGCGGGCGTACTCCTCGATCATGTGGTTGTAGATCCACCGCAGCGAGCACAGCTGGCCCCGTCGGACACCGGTGTCGTCGAGCTCGTGCTCGGCGGCCGCGGCGCGGCTGGCGTCGCACTCGGCCTGCCACGCCGCCAGGTCGGCATCCCAGTCGGCATCGTCGAGGGGGAGGAGCTCGCTGTCCTCGATGGCGGGGTCGAACCAGATGGACGGCGCGTCCGGCTGCTCACGCAGGACGCGCTGGAACCAGTTGCGCTCGACCTCGGCCATGTGACGCAGCAGTCCGTGCAGGGAGAGCTTGGAGGTGGCGACGGGCGTGGCCTTGCGCCCCACGTCGTCGAGGCCCTCGCACTTGATGAACAGCGTCATGCGGTGGAACTCGAGCCAGCCCTCGAGCATGGCCCGCTCGCCGAGGACGAACGCGGGCTCGGTGCGGCGGGGGTCCTCCAGCTCGTCGACCATCGGGGGGCGACGCTACGCGCCCGTCGGCGAGCGAGCAGGAACACGCGCCCCCGACCGACAAGTAAGGACATATGGACCGACGGACCTTCCTCAAGGCAACCGGCATCGGCGCGGGGCTGGCCGTCGGCGCGGCCGGCTCGGCTCGGGCCGGCCTGGCCAACCTTGCCCTGCCCTCGCTCGGGCTCGAGGGGCCGAAGGCCCGCACGCCTGTCGAGCACATCGTCGTGGTGATGATGGAGAACCGCTCCGTCGACCACTACCTGGGTTGGTACGGCGCCGAGAACGCTGACTTCGACGCCATCCAGACCGCGGCGTTCCCCGACCGCCGTGCCGGTGGCAACGGCGTCCTGGTCCCCACCGCCAACTGGGGCGCCGCGGGACGGGCCGATTATCACGGCCGGGGCTACGCCGACCCGTCCCACGGATGGGGCGCCGGGCGAGTCGAGCGCTACGGCGGAGCGTGCGACGGCTGGCTCGACGCAGGCCAGGGCAACGACGAGTTCGCCCTCAGCTACTACGACGCCGATGACGTCCCGGTGTGGGCCCAGCTCACGCGCGGCTGGCAGACCTACGACCGCTGGTTCGCATCACTGCTCGGTCCGACCCAGCCCAACCGCTACTACATGCACTCGGCCCAGTCGGCCGGTCGCACGAACAACGACCTCCCGCCCCAGGTGGCGGCGAACAATCCGCAGTGGGCACACGGCTGGGACTGGCCAACCATCTGGACGTTGCTCGAGAACAAGGGCGTGTCCTGCGCGTATTACTACTGCAACCTGCCCGAGATCCTGTTCTGGGGCGAGCGCCACATCAGCCACGCCCGCCACATCTCCGACTACTACGCGTCGGCGGCGGCTGGACAGCTGCCGCAGGTGAGCTTCATCGACCCGTGGTTCATCGGGCCCGAAGGGGTGGCGTGCGACGACCATCCCCATGCCGACCTCCGGTTGGGTCAGACCTTCCTCTCCGACGTGGTGGAGGCGTTCGTCGCCTCGGCCAACTACCAGTCGGGCGCGCTGGTGCTGACCTACGACGAGTGGGGCGGGTTCTGGGAGCACGTCGACCCGCCGCGCGTGGCTGACGACAGGGGCACCCCGGGTGACCCGGGCGGCAACAACGACTTCGGCCAGCTCGGCTTCCGCATCCCCTCGACCATCGTGAGTCCGTGGACGCGCCGGGCGGGCGCGGTCGACCACACGACCTACGAGCACGTGTCGACGCTGCGCTTCATCTCCGAGAACTGGGACCTCGGCTACCTCAACACCCGCCACCGCAGCACCAACAGCATCGAGGGCGCCTTCGGTGGCTTCTCGTCCTTCGACCCCGACGCGCCGTTCACGCCGTACGACGCGCCGGTCGGACTCGTGCTGGAACCGACGCTGGAGCCGTACACGGGTCAGAGCGACCTGTACACCCTGGCCGAGCTGGGCTGGTTCGACGGACGGGGCGTGCGCACGGACTACCGGCTGGCGGACGCGTTCCGGCGCAGCGGCGTGCTGGCCTAGGAGTACTTCACCGCCAGCACGAACGGGTGCACGGCGGGACAGCCGGCGGCGCGCAGCTCGGCGCCGACGACGGTGAGGGTCCATCGGGAGTCGGCCACGTCGTCGACGAGGAGAACGGGGCCGGCGGGCAGCGGCCCAGTGACGGCGAAGGCGTCGCTCACATTGCCGAGCTGCTGTGCGCTGTTGTCCATCTCGTCCTGGGGTGCGGTGGCGCGGGTGCGGCTGACCACGTCGTGCAGCGGCAGGTCGACGCGCTCGGCCAGGCGCTTGGCCAGGTGCGCGACGCGGTCGCTGTCGGCCGAGGGGACATAGGTCATCCACGTGGGCGCCTGCTCGGGGATCCACGTGGTGAGGAGCTTGGCCGCCGCATCGAGCAGCTCGTCGGGCCACTCGTGACCGGCGGCCTTGACACTGCGCACGACGCTCCCCCATCCGCCGTCACCCAGGACGCCGAGGGCCCGACCCTCCTCGTTGCGGGCGTCGGCCGCGATGCGGCCCCGGCGCACGCTGCCCGCGGGCCACTGCTTGCGGGGCTCGACGACAAGGGCGCTGCTGCGCAGGTAGGAGACGGCCTCGGTGACGACGGCCTGGTCGAGCTCGACGGCGAAGTCGTCGCCCGCGCAGTTGGCACAGCGCCCACACGGTTGGGCGGCGGGGTCGTCGAGCTGATGGCGGAGGAAGGCCATGAGGCAGTCGGTGGTCGAGCCGTACTCGCGCATGGCGTCCTGCTCGATGCGACGCTGGGCGGTGACGCGCTCGACCCGCTCGGCGTCGTAGGTCCACGGCTCGGCCGTGCGTTTCCAACCGCGGTCGGCCCGCTCGACGGCCCCGTCCACCTCGAGCACCTTCAACATGGCCTCGATGCGGGAGCGGCGGGCGTTCACCACCACTTCGATGTCGGTGAGGGTGGCCCCGTCGGCCCGGCGTTCCTCGAGGAGGGCGACGACGGCTTCGGCCTGGTCGCGGGGCGGGAAGGCGACGCGGATGAAGTAGTCCTGGATGTCGGCGTCCTCGCCCCCGCGCATCAGCACGGCGTGGCTGCGTTCGAGGGCACGACCGGCCCGGCCGATTTGCTGGTAGTAGGCGATGGGCGAGCCGGGGCTCTGGTAGTGGATGACCCACGCCAGGTCGCCCTTGTCGAAGCCCATGCCGAGGGCGGAGGTGGCGACGACCGCCTTGACCCGGTTGGCGAGGAGGTCGTCCTCCACCGCGATGCGCGCGTCGTTCTCGCTCTCGCCCGAGTAGGCGACGGCGTCGACGCCGCGGGTGCGCAGCCAGCCCGCGACCCGCTCCGCGTCGCGGATGGTGAGGCAGTAGACGATGCCCGAGCCGTCGAGCTTCGGAACCACCTCCGCCAACCACGCCAGCCGGTCGGCCGGTTGGGACAGGTTGACGACGGACAGCCTGAGGCTCTCGCGGTCGAGGGGGCCGCGGTGGACCTCGAGGCGCTCGCCCAGCTGCTCGCGCACGTCGTCGATGACGCGGTCGTTCGCCGTGGCGGTGGTGCACAGCACCGGCACCGTGTCTGGCAGCTGGTCGAGGACGCGGGCGATGCGCCGGTAGTCAGGGCGGAAGTCATGCCCCCAGTCGCTGATGCAGTGGGCCTCGTCGACCACCAGCATCCCGACCGCTTTCATGAGACCGGGCAGGACGTCGGCGCGGAAGCGCGTGTTGTTGAGGCGCTCGGGTGAGACGAGGAGAAGGTCGACCTGGCCCGTCTTCACCTGCCGCTCGATGTCGTCCCAGTCCTCGGTGTTCTGCGAGTGGATGGTGACGGCGCGCACCCCCGCCCGCTCGGCCATGAGCAGCTGGTTGCGCATGAGGGCGAGCAGGGGCGAGATGAGCAGCGTGGCGCCCGCTCCCTCGTCGCGCAGCAGGCGGGTGGCGATGAAGTAGACCGCGCTCTTGCCCCACCCCGTGCGCTGCACGACCAGAACCCGGCCCCGACGCTCGACCAGCGTCTCGATGGCCTCGAGCTGGCCGGAGCGGAAGGTGGCGCCGGGGTCGCCGGTCAGCGCGACGAGCAACTCGGTGGCGCGGCGGGCGGTGTCGGTCGGCATCGGACCCCACCGTACCGAGAGGGTGTGACAAGGCGGGCCGCCCCGAACGCGTCAGCGGATGCTTTTGTGCAATGACCCTGGGCATAGCCCCGGTCATTGCACAAAAGCAGCTCGACGGCAGTCAGGATCGCACACGCGTTTTCCTGTCACTGCCCCTGCGCATACTCGGGACATGGAGACAGGAGGCGCGTCATGGAGCAGAGCCAGGTCAAGCACGTCCCGCTGAAGGAAGCTGTCGCGTCGGTGCGAGTGCAGCACCGCGACCGCATCCACGCGGTTGCACGGTGGTCGCTGAGCGACGGCCACCCGGTGCCCATGGAGCACGTGGCGTTGATCATCGCCGCCAAAGGTGGCCTGGACGGCGACGCCGAGACCCTCGATCACTGGACGGGGGGTGACGTCGAAGACCTCCCCGGCGCCATTGCCTGGTGGTGCGAGGAGCGGCACACGATGGCGCCCCCTGGCCTCGCAGCGTCGCTGTCGACCTACATGCGCTTCCTTGCCGACCAGCAGGTGACCGGGGGCGGCGGTACGAAGCGACGACGCTCGAGGCCCGCGTAACGCACCCGAGGCTCTGTCACTGCCCCTCGGTAGGGTGCTCCTCGTCGCTTCCCCCTCGAGTTGATGCGCAGTCCGCTGCGCGCACGAGAGAGGGGGACCGATGGACGGTCCTGGCGACATTCCAGCACTGCTGCGCTTCCTCATCACCGGTATGGACGAGGATGTCGAGGCGGGCGAGGCGCCGGTGGCACCGCCCGCGTTGTTGCGGCTCGATGGCGCGGATGTGGCGTGTGCCGTCGACGGAATCGACCTGCACGTCAAACCGCTCGAGGGTCACCCCGCCGAGGTGCTCGCCGGCGTCACCGCGCCGCCCGAGTGGTTCGGCATCGGCGTCATCACCGGCGGGTGGCAGCACGCGCCCGGCGTCGAGCGGGTTCGGGTTCGCATCATCTCGTTCGTGTGCCGGGACGGCACCGAGCTGGCGGCCGTGCGCACCGAGGGCGAGGACCTGCGATTCATGGAGGGGCGGGGCGAGGGACAGGTGCCCGACACCCTCCGGCGGGTGCTCGGGCTGCCGACCAACCCGCCGGACGTGTCCATCGCCGAGTGGCTGGCCAAGTGCTGGCTCGAGCGCATCCTGCAGCGGGCCAAGCGGGGCGGACGGGCGCCCAAGCTGGCATGGCGAGACGCGGCGGCGCTGCACCCCGCCATCGCAGTCGTGGGCGCCCGTCCCGACGAGCTCGCCACCGTGGCCCCGCGCACGGCAACGAGCATGCGATGGGAGCGGTTCCGACGGCTGCAGGCAGCGCACGGCGACGCGCTGGCGGCGTGGATGGACGACGGCATGTTCGCCCGCCAGATGGTGCACGGGCGCCCGCCCGTCGACCTCCTCCTGCGGCGGGCATCCAGGCGACTGACCCCCGACGCCCGGGCGAGGGTGGAGGCGACGCTGGAGGAGTGGGGGTTGCTCGCGGCGGCCTGATCGCGTCCCCTCATCGCCGTCTCATCCGCCGTCCGTACTGTCGGTGTTCCCCCTCATGTGCACTGGCAGACACGCGTGACGAGGAGAACCACATGGCACGGGGCGAGCGACGCAGGCGGCGGCGGGGCATCCCCGTGTGGATCGACGCAATCGTGGGCCTCGCGCTGGTGGCGGCGGCCGCCTTCGTGCTGACCGGCGGGCACGAAGAGCCGGTCGCGGCGTCGGCCACCGTTCCCGTTGGGGCATCCGCGGTGGAGCCGTTCGGTCCCCCCAGCCTCCCCACCACGACCGCTCCGCCCGCGACGACGGCCCCGGCACCCGCGGCACCCGCGATCACAACGGCCTCGCCGGCAAAGGCAGGGGCGTGTCATCCCTCCTATGAGGGCACGTGCATCCCGCCCGCGGTGGCCGATGCCGACTGTTTCGGCCTCAACGAGAACGGTCCCTGGTTCGTGCACGAGGAGAACGTGCGGGTCGTCGGACCCGACGTCTTCCACCTCGATGTGGACTTCGACGGCGTGGCGTGCGAGGGCCAGCCCGGCCTGCACGCGGCAACCGGCTGAACCGCGCAGCTCGCCCGCTCCTGGTTCCTAAGCTGGGCGGCCGTGGCCACGATCGTGCACGTCCTCCCGATGGCGCCCGGCGAGTTCGGGGTCGAGTGCACCGAGGGCACCTCGACCACGCACCACACCGTCACCGTGCCCGAGCGGGTGCTCGACGACATCGGCCTGCCCCGTCTCGACCCACTGCGCCTGGTCGAGGAGTCCTTCGCCTTCCTGCTCGAACGCGAGCCCAGCACGTCGATCATGCGTACGTTCGCCCTCTCCGACATCAGCCGCTTCTTTCCTGACTACGTCGAGGAGATGCGGACGCGGCTGTCGGGCTGACGTGGGGTTCTGCCTCGACCGCACCTTTCTGTTCGACCACGATCCGGCGGTCGTGTGGAAGACCTTGTCGCGTCCGGCCGACTACCCGCGCTGGTGGAGCTGGCTCCGCTCCATCGACGTGGACGACTTGGCCGAGGGCACGACGGCCCGTTGCCTGATCCGGGCACCCGTCCCGTTCGCCCTCCACGTGGTGCTGCACGTCGACCGCGTCGTCCCCGGCAGACGCATCGACGTGCGGGCTTCCGGTGACCTGGCCGGCCCCGCCTCCCTCGAGCTCGACACCCACCCGCGCGGCGCGGCGGCCCGACTGACGTGGAACCTCGAGCCGCGACGCGTCCCGCGGTTCCTCTCGTCTGGTCCGCTGCTGCGCTGGGGCCAGGACTGGGTCGTCGACACCGGCGTGCGCCAATTCCGGCGGCGGGCCCTGGTGAGCGGGACGCCATAGTGGGTAAGCTACCCACTATGGCGTACGTGGTCGACCGTGGTGATGGCCGCTACGAGCTGCGCCAGGCAGCGGGCACCAGCCGGGGCCCTCGCGCTCGCACGCTCGCCAGCTTCCGCGTCCTCAACGACGACGTGCTCACACACGCCGAGGAGCGGACGGGGGGACCGCTCGACCGGACGGCCATCCGCCGCAGTGCGCGCCGGGCCGGCGCGCCGGTGGCCCCGCCACCCGGCGACGAGCGGGCAGGCGCGCTGCTCGGGGTCCTCGCGAGGGGGGGCGCGCCGACACCGGTGCGGTCGCACCTGCTGGCCCACGCCCTCGCCCCCGACGCGGTCGATCCGCCCGACCACCACGTGCGCGCCGCGGGTGCGTGGGTCGACGCCGATGCCCAGGCGCGAGGCGCGGCGCTGCGCGATGTGCTGAGCCTCGTCGACGCCATCCCGGCCAGACGACGCACCGCGCCGCTGCGATTCCCGCGGCTGTCGTCGACTGCGTCGTGACCGAACCGGCGTTCGCCGACAAGATCGTCAGCCTGCACGACGCGCTGGACGACGCAGCGATTCCACACGCCATCGGAGGGGCGCTCGCCTTGGCCTACTACGCGGAGCCGCGCGCGACCGTCGACGTCGACATCAACGTGTTCGTCGGCGTGGACGAGCACCCTGCGGTCATGGCCGCCCTCGATCCGCTCGGTGTCAAGGGCCCATTGGCGAACCTCGAGCGTGACGGCCAAGTCCGGCTCCATTGGGGACCGAACCCCGTCGATCTCTTCTTCTCCTACGACCCCTTCCACGAGCGCATGCGGACGTGGACCTCGATCGTCCCGTTCGGCGACACTCAGCTCCCGATCCTCGCTCCCGAGCACCTGCTCGTGTGCAAGGCGACCTTCAACCGGCCCAAGGACTGGATCGACATCGACCAGATCCTCGTGGGCGTCCCTGACCTCGACGAGAGCGAGGTGCGCACGTGGCTGGCACACCTGGTCGGTACCGATGACGACCGTTGGCGCCGTGTGGACACGGCCCTGCGCGAGTTGCTCGGTCGCTGAGAACCGGGCCGCAGGGGCGGATCAGGCGGTCGGCGTGACCTTGTTGGACTGGGCCGACTCGGGGCCGGGGCCGTTGGCGTTGGTGGCGACGACCGTGAACTTGTAGTTCTTGCCCGCGATCAGGCCGGTGATGGTCGCACCCGTGGCCGACGCGCTCACGTTCACGCTGAACGCGAAGTTCTTGCCCTTGTACACGTTCACGGTCTGGCCGGTGAGGGGGGAACCGCCGTCACTGCCCTGCGTCCACGTCACCGCGGCGGACCTCGATCCAGCGGTCGCCCTGACGTTGGTCGCGGCCGACGGCACGGTGCTGGTGGGGTTCACCACGACACCCGGGTCCGAGAACAGCAGGCGGTTGGGCGAGCCCGAGCCTGGGCCATTGACCAGCCCGCTGGTGGCACCGTTGCGAAGCGCGTCGCCCACCTCGGCAGGCGAGAGGGTCGGCTGCTCCGACAGCAGCACGGCCGCCGCGCCGGCCACGTGCGGCGACGCCATCGACGTGCCCGAGAGCGTGGCGGTGGCGCTGTTGGATCCGATGTAGTCCGACTTGATCGAGACGCCTGGTGCGAACAGGTCGAGGCAGTTGCCGAAGTTCGAGAACGAGGCCCGGTTGTCCGAGCTGTCGGTGGCGCCGACGGTCAGCGCCGCACCGACACGCGCCGGCGAGCCCCCGCAGGCATCCGCGCTCGAGTTGCCGGCGGCGACGGCCATGGTGATGCCGTCGTCGATGGCGGATTGCACCGCCTTGTCGAGAGCGGGGCTCGTGCTCCCGCCGAGGCTCATGTTGCCGACGGCGGGCGTCCCGGCCGCGTGGTCGTTGATCACCCAGTCGAGGGCGGTGACGATCCCGGTATCCATCCCCGAGCCCTGGCAGTTCAGCACGCGCACGGCGACGAGGGACACGTCCTTGGCCACGCCGTACTGCTCGCCACCGATCGTGCCGGACACGTGGGTGCCGTGGCCGTCGCAGTCCTTGGTGCCGTTGCCGTCCTTGATGGCGTCGTAGCCGGAGCGCACCCGGCCGCTGAGGTCAGCCTGGCTCGCGAGGATGCCGGTGTCGATGACGTACGCGGTGACGCCGAGCCCGGTTGCCTGGTACGAGTACGTGCCCGAGAGCGGTCGGTTGTGCTGGTCGATGCGGTCGAGGCCCCACGGCGCGTTGGACTGCGTAGCGAGGGCGGACACCGCGGCGTCGGCCTCGACGGCGGCCACACGCGGATGGCCGCGGAGGTGATCGGCCGCCCCTGCAGGGAGGTCCATGACCGCGCCCGGGAAGACGTGGTGCAGCACCGCCTCGGTGCGGCCGCCTTCGCGGCCGGCCGCGTCACGCGCCTCGTTGTCGGGGTTCGACCCGGCTGTGAACCGCACGATGTACCGCTGCGTCGGGACGTCGGCGCCCGCGGCCGGCGCCACGCCGACGAGGGCGGCAACCAGCGCGGCGGCAACCGCCAGAGAGCGCAGAGCGCGGGAGAAGAACATGTGGGAGCCAGCCGCCGTGGTCATCCAAGGCGGTATCGACATTCTCGCAGGCCCGCTTGAGGTTGTTACAGCGCCTGCAGCGCGGCCAGCGCATCCTCGAAGGAGACGACCGGGACGACCCGGACAGATCCCGCGTACAGGACAGCGTCACGAGCGACGGCGGGCGGGACCAGCAGCACGTCGGCGCCGGCGCGCTCGGCCGCGGCTGCCTTGTAGCGGATGCCGCCGACGGGATCGACGCGCCCGTCGGATTCCAACACGCCGCTCACGGCCACGCGGTGACCGCGGGTGAGGTCGCCGGGCGTGAGCAGGTCGACCAGCTCGAGGGCCATGGCCAGTCCGGCCGAGGGCCCGCCGAGCCCGTGCGGCGTCACCGCCACACGCACCGGGCCGGGCGCCGTCCCGAGGTGGTGCAGGGCGACCGCGGTCGCGGTGGCGCCCGCCTCGGCCATGAGCCGGCGGTTGGTCGACGCGAAGGTGCTGGCCGACGTGCCGTCGGGATCGGGTTGGACATCGTGCGTCTGCCCCAGCCATGCCCCGACCGCGCCTGCCAGCGTCACCGGCTCCGACGTCACGATGGTGACGAGGATGGTGCCGCCCGTCCGCTCCACGGGCGTACCCGCAACCGTGACGAGGTCGGCAGCCGGACGGGTCGTGCCTCCGAGTCGGTGATACGACAGCGGCACGCGGGCCGACATCGTAACAAGCAGGGCGAGTGCGGCCACCGCGACGACGAACACCCGACGGCGGTTCCAGCGCGACGGTGCACGCGAGGCGGGCCGACGCGCCACCGACGCCGAGAGGTAGGAGCGGGCCGCCACCCGCAGCCCGTCCCCCTGCGTCGGTAGGGCGACGAGACGAGGACGGAGTGCGGGCCGGCGCGCCACCGGCGCAGGCCGTGGCCTCGGGACGGCCGGCGCGGGCGGTTCGTCGCGCACCCGTGTCAGCAGCACCGGCACCGGGCTCTCCATGACGACGCGGACGGGCACTCGCCCGTAGGCCGCGCGCGCTGCCGTCGATCCGCCGTGACTGTTGAGGGCGATGAACGCGGCACGACTGTGCCGAGCGTGGTCGACCACCGCAGCGGCGGCGTGACCGTGGAGCACCTCCCATCCCGCGACGGAGGCACGTCCGCCGAGTGCGCCGACGACGCGCGCGAGGTACCCGTTCTGCAGGACATCTCCGGGATAGCGCGTGAGGGCGGACGCGTCCGGCGCGGAGATGGCATAGAGGAGCCAGAGATCGAGCTCGAGGGCGTCGGCCCACGTCGCCGCGGTCGGGAGGACGGACTCGGCGCGCGCTGAACCGTCGAGACACGCGAGGACGTCGCCCTCGAGCGGCGCGCGCAGGCGGTCTGGCCGGCAGCGCGGTCCGACGACGACGAGCGGCCCCGCCACGTCTGCCAGTGCGGCCAGTCCGTGCCGGTCGAGGGCGGTGCACACGACCGGCGAGGGCAGGCGCTCGGCGAGGGCGGCCGCCAACCGCGCCGCATGCAGATGGGCGTCGTGGGTCCCCACCGAGACGACGACGCCGCACCCGTCCACCGGGGCGGCTCGCGTGAGGAGCGCCACCGACCCCAAGTCTGACACTTGCTGGGAGTCGTGGAATGGCAAAGGGAGCAGGGATCACCGCGCGGCGCACGGAATAGAGCAGCCATGCGAATGCGCCGCCTCTGGGCCGTCGCGGCCCTGGCCGGGTTGGGCCTGGCCGCCACAGTGACCGTTCGTCCCTCGCTGGCGGCCGAGGTGACCAAGACCGACGGCTGCGTGGACAGCGTCCCCGAACCGGGCAGCACGGCCGCCGTCCCCATCTGCTACTCGCTGTTCCGGCCCGCGGGCGCGGACGCGGCTAACCCCGTCCCGATGGTGCTGCACAGCCACGGGTGGGGCGGCAGTCGCACCACCGACCCGGCCGCGTTCGACAAATGGATGAAGGCCGGCTTCGGCGTGCTGAGCTTCGACCAGCGGGGCTGGGGCCAGAGCGGCGGGCAGGCGCACATCGAGCACCCCGACTTCGAGGGACAGGACGTCCAGCGTCTGGTCGACATGGTGGCGGGCCTCGACTGGGTGGCCAAGGACGGGCCCGGCGATCCGGTGCTCGGGTCCATCGGCGGTTCCTACGGCGGCGGCTACCAGTTCGTCGGCGCCTTCACGGAGCTGCGCGACCGCGGCGCCACCCGCTTCAACGCGATGGCCCCGGAGATCACGTGGTGGGACCTCAAGCAGAGCCTGGCGCCGCAGGAGGTCGTGCGCACCGCGTGGGACGTCGTCCTCTACGCCGCGGGTATGGGCCACGTGCCCAATGACATCCACGAGGGCTTCGTCTACGGCGCCGCCACCGGCAACTGGCCCAAGGGCGAGGTCCCGGGCGCCGATCTCGACGCCTTCTTCGAGAAGAACGGGCCGGCGTGGCACGTGAAGAACGGCCGCGTCCTCGACATCCCCGTGCTGTTCGGCCAGGGCATCACCGACAACCTGTTCAACCTCAACCAGGGCCTGCAGAACTTCGACCACGCGCTCACGCCGGCGGCACGGAGCAAGTCCATCTTCGTGGGATACAACGGCGGGCACACGCTGCCGTCGGTGCTCCCGCCCGGCGTCGGCGCCGCCGGTGACCCGTGCTCGAAGGCGTTGAGCGGCGGCTCGTTCCAGGATCTGACCATCCGGTTCTTCACCGAGGCGTTGAAGCACCAGGACACCGGGCTCACGGGGCGGGGTCGCTACCACCTGGCGACGGCGGGCGGCGCGTGCGTCGACGTCGACAGCGTGGCACCGACGACCGCGGTGGACCTCGGTCAGGTCATCTCGACGGCGGGCGTGGGCGCGCCCATCCCTACCAAGCTGGCTGACGGCCCCATCACGATCGCGGGAGCGCCGGTGGTCGACGCCAAGGTCACCACCGTGACGCCCGACGCGCGCGCCTTCTTCGCCCTCGGTGTCGGCACCTCACCCGCCGACATGCAGATCGTGCAGAACAACATGATGCCGCTGCGCGAGGTCGACCCCGTCAGCGCCGTGGCCCGCACCATCACCCTCCCCGGCGTTGCCGTCGAGGTGCCGAAGGGCCAGTCGCTCTACCTGGTGGTGTCGCCCATCTCCGACATGTTCTTCGGCCACGGCAGCCGCGTCCCGGGTGCCATCGTGCTCGACGACACCGTCGTGCGCCTGCCGGTGCCGGGCGCCGCCGTGCAGGTCGAGGGGACGAGCCAGACGCGGCCCGCGCCGGTCGAGGGCCAGCGCAGTGTCGGCACCCTGGCGGCGACCGGCCCGTCCGGGCCGGCGCCCGTCCTGGGCCTCATGGTGCTCGCGGCGTTGCTCGTGCTGCGGCGCCGGCTCGCGCTGTAGGGCGGACCCGCTCGGGTGCAGCGAACGGCCGGTGATCGTGCCCGATTTGCCGGGCTTCGACCGGTCGTTCCCAGCGCAAGATCGCAGCAGGGAGGCCCTAAAACGTCAGGTGGCGGCTCAGGTCGCCAACCAGATCGACGGCGAAGCGGCGCTCGGCGAAGTGCCAGCCGTGTCGGTCGCGCTCGAAGCGGTCGACGTAGCGGCCGGTGATGATGGGCTGCAACGGCAGTCCTTCGGTGGCCTGCAGCACGAGGTAGGACGAACGGGTGGTGACCGACCCGTCGTCCTCGGGGTCGTCGATCTCGGTATTGAGCACCAGGTGCTTGGTGCGAGGGCTGCCCCCGTGGAGCTGGGCGGCCGACGCGCAGAAGGCGGCGACCGCGTCACGTCCCCGTGCCAGCTCGGTGCCATGCTCGTCGGCCAGGCAGCCATCAGCGAAGAGAACGCCGACGGCCGCGAAGTCGCCAGCATCCATCAGATCGCAGTAGCGGCCCAGGAGGTTCCTGATGCGGTCGCCGTCACTCAGCACCGCGCCAGCATCGCGCTCACGGTCCCCGCCCGGCGATGTCGGTCAACGCGTCGAGGAACGCGGGCAGTGCGACGAGGGTGCCGGCCGCGATCAGGACCCGGGCGACGAGCATGGCCGACCGCGCCCGTAGGCGGGCCGTCAGTACGGGCATGCGCTCGGCCGCACCGAACACCAGTCCACCGATGACGGCCGCCAAGGCGAGCGGCGCAACCAGGAGGGCGAGACCGAGCGGCAGGTAGCGCGCGACCGCACGTGGGGAGAGACCCAGGAGCGGCTGGGTCGATCGGAAGCGGGCGACGAAGGTGGCGACCGCCACTCCGTGCAGGAGCAGCAATGCGCAGAACGCAGCGATGGCGAGCCACCCGGGACCCACGAGATCGAAGTCGGGGTTGTTGCTGCGCAGGGGGTCGATGCGGGGCGCGAGGGCGACCGCCAGCAGGGCGCCGAACACCAACCCGCCCAGTCGTCCGGGCGGCAACCAACGCCGGAGGAGCATGTACAGGACGCCGCTGAGCAACCCTCCGAAGAGCCCGACGAACACGATGAAGCCGATCGTTCCGTTCACCGTGATCCGGCCCACGACCTCGTCCGCCTCGGTGAGACGACCCTGGGCGGGGTCGCCGGCCGTCGCGGCCAGCAGGCGCATGACAAGGCGTCCGCCCGGACCTGCCACCAGCAAACCGGCCATGAGCCCGGCCGACACGCCGACGTTGAGGTGCCACAGGTAGCGCGCGAGAGCAGACCCCTCCGGGGCCGTCGCGTCGATGGTCCCCCAACGCCAGATGGCGACGAGTGCCAGCACGATCGCCAGCGCGCAGCAGATCATCACGACCATGCCTCAAGGAAACTCCCTGCTGACGACCGGGTGCGAGGGTGCCAGCACCACGTGCTTCCACCATCTGGTCCGTTTTCTCGCGTGTGGGCGCGGGTATGCCCGTCGAGATCCGTAACACCGGGGTGGGTGTGGCTGCCAGCGCGTCGTCACGGCCGGGACCTGCCCGACCTCCCGATCCAGGAGCCCCCTCCCATGCGCCTTTCCGCCCGTACTTACACGCGCGACACCACCGTGCCCGAGCAGGGCATGCGTGGTGTGGCGCGCCTGGTCGTGCAGGTGGTGGCCGTGGCCTACGGCGCGGCCATCCTCTGGTTCGTGTGGCTCTCGAGGGGCCTCACCTTTGCGAGCCTGACCCGCGACCCGCTGTTCGCGTGGTACTCGATCGCCGTCGTGATTTACGTGCTCGGCCGGTTCGTCGTCGCACTCTTCTACCGGCCCACGCCCGACCGCGGCTACCGGCCGACCGTGTCGGTGATCATCCCGGCGTTCAACGAGGAGGCGGGCATCGTCGGCACCATCGAGTCCTGCATCACCGCCGACTACCCGGCCGAGTGCCTGGAGGTGATCGCCGTCAACGACGGCTCGAAGGACGGCACGTGGGAGCGCATGGTCGAGGCCAAGGAACGGTGGCCCCAGCTCTACGCCGTCGATCTCGGCCGCAACTACGGGAAGCGAGGCGCGATGGCCGAGGGCATGCGGCGGGCCACCGGCGAGGTGTTCGTGTTCGTCGACTCCGACAGCTACCTGGAACCCGATGCCATCAACCATCTGGTCGCGCCCTTCGACGACGAGGGTGTCGGCGCGGTGGTCGGCCACGCCGACGTGCGCAACCGCCTGCGCAACTGGATGACGAAGATGCAGCAGGTCAGGTACTACTCGGCGTTCCGCGTCATCAAGGCCACCGAGTCCCTGTTGTCGGGCGCCGTCGTGTGCGCGTCGGGTTGCTGTGCGGCCTACCGGGCGTCCGCCGTCATGCCCCACCTCGACGAGTGGGAGTTCCAGACGTTCCTGGGTCGCCCCGCGACTTTCGGCGACGACCGAGCCCTCACCAACCGTGTCCTACGTGAGTGGCGGGTGGCCTACCAGTCGACAGCGGTGGCCGAGACCGTGGTGCCCGAGCGTCCGAAGCAGTTCTTCCGGCAGCAGCTCCGATGGAAGAAGTCGTGGCTGCGGGAGAACCTCTACGTCGTTCGCTACTTCTGGCGCAAGAACCCACTGGCCGCCCTGTTCACGTACGCGTCGGTGATCTTCCCCTTCTTCGCTCCGTTCGTCGTGCTGCACGCGCTCGCCAACGCGTTGACGGGCAGCCACTCGACCCTGTGGTTCTACGTCATCGGGAGCTACGCCATGGCCCTGCTCTATTCGCTCTACTACCTGATACGGCGTCCGAACGGGCTCTGGTACCACGGGATGACCTTCGTGCTGCTCTACATGACGGTGCTCGTGTTCCAGACCTACTGGGGCATCCTCACCATGCGCGACAACCGGTGGGGCACCCGCCCCTCGACTGTCGGTCACGACCGCATCGACCCCGGCGGCGTCGTCGCCCTGACGCCGGCGTGAGGAGAGACGAGGCACGCGCCTCCCGCCGTCAGCTGCTGATCGGGCTCCTCGTGATCCCGCTGTCGCTGCTCCCGTTCGCCGCCTATGCCGCACTCACACCCGAGGGCCGGCTGCTCAAGGACAAGGCCGAGCTGGCCATCGCGCCTCCGGAGCTCGGCTCACTCGACGGCGCGCTGCAGGCCCAGGTCGAGGACGCCATTCCCATGTACCGCAACGCGGTCATGCCCCTCGTGTACCACGGGGTCGGATCCACCAGCTCCGCCGAGGGGAAGTACGTGGTCTCGCCCGACCGCTTCGCCGAGCACTTGGCGTCGTTGCGCGCCGCCGGCGTCCACTTCGTCACGCCCGAACGGGTGGCCGAGGCGTTCCGCGGCGGCCGCGCGCTTCCCTCGCGCGCCGTGCTCCTCACCTTCGACGACGGCCGCACCGACGCCATGATGTGGGCCACACCACTGCTCGAGCAGGCCCACGCGGTGGCAACGATGTTCGTGATCACCGCGGCCGCCGAGGACAAGGCTGTGTACTACGCGGACTGGGGCGCCCTCGAGCGCTACGACCGCGGGCCGTGGAACCTGCAGTCCCACACCGACGCCCTCCACGTCGAACAGGAGGTGGGCGGCGGTCGTTCGCTCCCGGCACTCACGAGCACCGCACCCGGCGAATCCCTCGCGCAGTATCGCGACCGGGTGCGCGCCGACCTCGAGCGGGCCGACCACGAGCTGCTCGCCCACACCGGGCAGCGGCCGGTCGCCTTCGCCTACCCGTTCGGTGCCTACGGAGCCGAACGAACCAACGACCCCGCCATCCGCGGCGTCCTGCGCGACGAGGTACAGCGTCATTACCAGCTCGCCTTCCACCAGGACGAGCAGGCCACCGTGCCGCTCGCCACCGCCGAGTCCGACCGGCTGAGCCTGCGCCGGCTGTCGGTGGGCGACTGGTCGGGCCCGACCCTGGTGCGCCGCATCGCTGCCGCAGCGCGTCGCACGCCGCTCCCGGGCGACGAGCTGCAGGTCGCGCCACCGACGTTCGCTGACGTCGCGCCGGAGACGCCGCTCGGCGACGTGCCGAGCGTCGACCAGCTGGTGCCCACCCTGCCCCGGGCGCGAGTGCCGTCGCCGCCGGCGCCGGTGCGCGGCCCCACGGTCGTGGCGGCGCCCGCCCCGGCGTCGGCGCTGGTCGGTCGCGTGACGTCTGGGTCGCCCGTCTCCTCGCCGTCGTCACCATCGCCGCAGCAGCAGCCCAAGCCCGCGAGCTCGCCCACGTCGTCGCCGCCCAGGTCGTCGGCACCGCCCCCGGCGAGCTCGGACCCGTCGCCCGGCCAGTCCGGCGATCCGCATGGGAACGGCGGCGGCAACGGCCGAAGCAGCGCACCTGGCCAGCAGAAGAAGTAGTCCGCCGACGCCAAGCCGTCGTTCTTCGCCGACGAACGCGACGGCTGACTACCGTTCGGGCATGAGCACCTTCCCGTATGCCGATCGATTCGGCATCAATCGTTCGCTGCCGAAGCAGGGCCGGTCCCGCGAGGACGTCATCGCCGAGCTGCGGGCCATGGCCACGGAGGAGGACGCCTTCTGGGAGACGGGCAAGTGCTCCGGGACCATGTATTGCGGTGACCACTCCCATTACGACTTCATGACCGAGGCCTTCGGGCTGTTCGCCCACGTCAACGTGCTGCAGCGGGACATGTGTCCGAGCGCCACCAAGATGGAGGCCGAGGTCATCTCCATGACGCTCGACCTCATGCACGCCGACGCCGTCACCGACACCGAGCCGGCCGGGCTCGTCACCACGGGCGGCACGGGCAGCATCCTCCACGCCATGCTCGCCTACCGCGAGTGGGGAAGGAACGTGAAGGGCATCCAGCGGGTCAACGTCATCAAGCCGGAGACGGCCCACGCCGCCTTCGACAAGGCGTGCCACCTCTTCGACATCGAGCTGCGGCGTGCGCCGATCGATCCCAAGACGACGCTGGTCGACATGGACTGGGTGCGCGACAACGTCGACGACTCGACCGTCGCCATGATCGGCTCGGCGTGCAACTACGGGTACGGCACCGTCGACCCCATCAGCGAGCTGTCCGACTTGGCGGTGGAGCGCGGCATCGGCCTGCACGTGGACGGTTGCCTCGGCGGCTTCATCCTGCCCTTCGGCCAGGAGCTCGGCTACGACATCCCGCTCTTCGACTTCCGCCTGCCGGGCGTCACCAGCATCTCGGCCGACACCCACAAGTACGGCTACGCCTTCAAGGGCAGCTCGACGGTGATGTTCCGGGACAAGGCCCTGCGCGACGGCCAGTACTTCTTCCTCACCGACTGGAGCGGCGGCAAGTACATGTCGCCCGGCATGGAGGGGTCACGTTCGGGCGGACTGCTCGCCGCGACGTGGGCGTCAATGATGAGCATCGGCCACGACGGCTACCTCGGTTACGCCAAGCAGATCTTCGAGACGTCGGCCGCCATGCAGCAGGCCGTGCTCAGCCATCCCGAGTTGCGGATCCTCGGCGACCCGTCGTTCCTCTTCAGCTTCACGTCCGACGAGTTCGACGTGTACCACGTGAACGACTTCATGCGGCCGCTCGGCTGGCGCTTCAACGGCCAGCAGTACCCCAACGCGCTGCACATGGCCGTCACCCGTCCCCAAACCCAGCCCGGTGTGGTCGAGCAGTTCAAGGCCGACCTCGACGCCGCGGTCGCCTACGCCAAGGAGCACAAGGGCGAGCAGGCCAACAGCGGCGCCGTCTACGGCGGGGTGCTCGGCGGCATGACCGACGAGGCCGACGAGTTCATCCGGGCCGTCATGACCGACATGATGGACAGCCAGATGGCGATCCCCCCGGCGTGACCCTGCGGGGGATGCTCACCCTCGACCAGCTCACCGAGCTGGTGGGCAGCGACCAGATCGACACGGTCATCGTCGGATTCTCCGACCATTACGGCCGCCTCAACGGCAAGCGCTGCGACGCCGAGTTCTTCCTCGACGAGGTCGCCGACCACGGTACCCATGGGTGCGACTACCTGCTCACCACCGACATGGAGATGGAGCCCGTCCCCGGCTACGCCTTCGCCAACTGGGAGCTCGGGTACGGCGACATGCACCTTGTCCCGGACCTCGCGACGTTGCGGCGAGTGAGTTGGCTGGACCGCACCGCGCTCGTCCTGTGCGACGTCGATGACGTGGCGGTGGCGCCGCGGTCGGTGCTGCGCCGCCAAGTCGAAAGCGCCAATGAACACGGCCTGTCCGTCATGGCCGCCACCGAGCTGGAGTACTACCTGTTCGACACCTCCTACAAGGCCGCCGCAGAGGCGGGGTACCGGACGCGGGATCTCGATCCCGCCGGCTGGTACCTGGAGGACTACCAGCTGCTGCAGGGGACCCGCACCGAGGCCTTCACGCAAACGGTGCGCCGTCACCTGAAGCAGTCGGGCGTGCCGGTGGAGACGTCGAAGGGCGAGTGGGGCCTGGGCCAGCACGAGCTCAACGTGCGCTACGCCGAGGCGATCGAGATGGCCGACCGCCACGTCATCTACAAGCAGTGCCTGAAGGAGGTGGCTGACCAGCAGGGACAGAGCGTGACCTTCATGGCCAAGCCCCACGCGGATCGGGCCGGCTCGAGCTGTCACGTGCACATGTCGTTGTGGCGGGACGGGGTCAACGCCTTCGCGGGCGAGAGCAATGAGTTCCGCTGGTTCCTCGGCGGCTGTCTCGCCCACGCGCCCGAGGTGATGGCGCTGTTCGCGCCGACCATCAACAGCTACAAGCGCTACGTCGACGCCTCGTGGGCGCCGACCCGGATCGCGTGGAGCATGGACAACCGCACGGCCGGGTTCCGGGTGGTCGGCTCAGGTGACGCGCTGCGGGTGGAGTGCCGCATCCCCGGCGCCGACTGCAACCCGTACCTCGCACTCGCCGGCCTCCTGGCGGCCGGCCTCGACGGTGTCGCCAACCAGACCGAGCCGCCCGACCGCTTCGTCGGCGACGTCTACGCGGCCGGCGATCTACCCCACGTCCCCCGCACCCTGCGCGACGCGACCGACGCGTTCAGCGCCAGCACCTTCGCCAAGGCCGCCTTCGGCGAGGACGTCGTCGAGCACTACACCCACTTCTTCCGGTCGGAGCAGGCCGCCTACGACGGCGCCGTCACCGACTGGGAGCGCCAGCGCTACTTCGAGCGCATCTGACCCTCGAGATCACCAAGCGTTCCAGTGGACGACGGTGTCGAGGGGTTCGCGTGTGGCGGGCTTGAACTCGGTGCCCTTGGTGTAGCCGACGGCGATGAGGGCGAGCTGGGTGACCTCCGCGAAGGGGATGCCGACGATGGCCGCCGCCTCCTCCTCGAACATCAGGTGGAGCGACGTCCACGACGTGCCGAGGCCCCGCTCACGGGCGGCCAGCATGAAGCTCCACGCGCCCGGGAGCACCGATCCGTACATCGAGGCGGCGGCCAGGTTGGGCGCGCCGTCGATGCGCATGTTGAGGCAGGGGATGAGCATCGCCGGTACCTCAACCATCCGGTCCGCGAGGTAGCGGGCCGAGTCCATGACGCGGTCCTGCTGCGCAACGCGACCGGGATCCGAACCGTCGTAGATGCTGGCCGCGTTCTGCGGCATCTGCTCGTAGATGTCGAACGCCCGCCGGTAGACGTCGCCGAGGGCCTTGCGCCTCTCCGCGTCGGTGACCACGACCCACTGCCAGTTCTGGGCGTTGGATCCGGTCGGTGCCTGCACGGCCAGCTCGAGGCACTCGCGCAGCACGTCGTCCTCCACGGGCCGGTCGAAGTCGAGGCGCTTGCGCACGGCCCGCGTGGTGGACAGGAGCGTGTCGGCGTCGAGGTTGAGCCTGGGCATGCCGGCCATCCTGCCTGTTCGCCCCGACTTCTGGACACTCAGGTGCGCCATGCGCACCTGAGTGTCCAGAAGTCGGGGGGCGCTCCGTAAGCTCGCCGCCATGGGAGACGCCGTCCCCGTCATCGACGTGGCGCCACTGGTGACGGGCATCGGCGACGTCGACGGTGTGGCACGGGACATCGACGTCGCCTCTCGCGATGACGGCTTCTTCTCCATCGTCGGGCACGGCGTCGACCCCGCGCTGGTGGCACGCCTCGACGCGCTGTGCCGCGAGTTCTTCGCCCTGCCGGAGGACGAGAAGGCGGAGATCGCCATGGCGCGCGGTGGCCGGGCCTGGCGCGGGTGGTTCCCGGTCGGCGGCGAGCTGACCTCAGGTGTGCCGGACCGCAAGGAAGGCATCTACTTCGGCGCCGAGCTCGAGCCCACCCACCCGCTGGTCGCGGCCGGCACGGGGCTGCACGGAGCCAACCTGTTCCCCCGACGACCTTCGGGGCTCCGAGACGTGGTGCTCGCCTACATCGATGACCTCACCCGGGTCGGTCAGGCCGTCCTGACGGGCGTGGCGCTGGGTCTCGGACGGCCGGCGTCGTGGTTCGTCGAGCGCGTGACCGCTGATCCCCTCGTCCTCTTCCGCGTGTTCCGCTACCCGCCGGCGGCCGCCCTCGGCGACGACGGCTGGGGCGTCGGCGAGCACACCGACTACGGCCTGCTCACCCTGCTCGGCCAGGACGCCAACGGCGGGCTGCAGGTGCGCGGCACCGCGGGGTGGGTCGAGGTCGACCCGGTGCCCGGCGCCTTCGTGTGCAACCTCGGCGACATGCTCGAGCGGTTGTCCGGCGGCGTGTACCGCTCGACCCCGCACCGGGTGCGCAACACCAGCGGCGCCGAGCGTCTCTCCTTTCCGTTCTTCCTCGATCCGTCCTGGGACACCGACGTCGGCGACGGCACCTACGGCGACTACATCCTCTCCAAGGTGGCCAAGGTGTTCCCCGCCCTGGCGGACGCGACCGCTACCGCTCCAACTGGACCCGCGCGTCCAGGCACAGGCGCTCGATGACGGCGGCCGCTGAGGGAGCGTCTCCAATGTCGGCGACACCCGTACCGGCATAGAGGGCCATCGCCCCGATGTCGCCGGTCGTTTCACTCGTGGCGGCCATGGCCGACAACGGCGGGACGTCCCAGTGTGCGTCGCCGTAACGACGCACAGCGATGCTCGATCGGCCAGCACGCGCGTGGGCGGCATCGACGGCGGTGCGCAGGACCCGGTGCGGCGCGTCGGGGGCGAAGTCCTTGGCGAACACGTTCGTGACCATGGTCGCGTCGCCATCCGCGGCGAGCAGGGCGGCCACATAGTCGGGGTGGGCGTTGGACTCCTCGGTCGCCACCAACCGGGTGCCGACCCGAACCGCGGCGGCGCCGGCATCGAGGGCCGCGGCCATCGCCGCACCTGTGGCGATGCCGCCGGCGGCCACGACGGGAACGCCGACGGCCGCCACGACCTGGGGGACGAGCTCCAGCAGCGGCGTGGTCCCCCGCACATGACCTCCCGCCTCGATGCCCTGGGCGACCACCGCGTCGCAACCGGCGTCGGCTGCCTGTCGGGCCTCCTCCACCGATCCGACCTGCCAGAAGGCCAGCGCTCCGCCGGCGTGGATCCGCTCGACCAACGCCGGGTCGGGCGCCCCCCAGAACAGGTCGATGACGCGCGCACGAGCAGCCGTGCGCTCGACCACGTCGAGCTGTGATTGCACGACGAAGGCGAAGAAGCCGACGCCGAAGGGGCCGTCAGCGTGCTGCTCGAGCCAGTCGAGCCGCTCGCCCAGGGGACGCACGCCCGATTCCGACAGCATCCCGAGTCCGCCCGCATTCGTCACGGCCGCTGCCAGCGGTGCCCCGCCCGTGTCGGACCCCATGACCGCCTCTTGGAGCGGAAGCCGGCAGCCGACCAGCCGGGTGAAAGGCGTGTCCCATGCGCCCTCACCCGGCCGGTCGGTGTTCACGCGCGGACCTCGAAGATCCGGTTGAACGGTGTCTCGGTGGCCCGACGGAAGTGACTGAAGCCGACTCCGCCGAGCAGCTCGCGCCAGCGTTCGTCGGAGACCTGGTTCCCGAGGGCGAAGCCGCCGGGCTGTGCCTCCGCCGCGGGGGTGCAGATCCCCACCGCGCCCGCGTAGTAGATCCGGCTCACCGGGTTCACATTGTTCTCCAAACCCGACGCGGCCGCGGGCTCGACGAGCAGCCAGGTGCCGTCGTCGGCCATGGCGTCGCGGATGTGGGCGGCGGCGCCGAGCGGGTCGCCCATGTCGTGCAGCGCGTCGAAGATGCAGACCAGGTCGTAGTCCGTGCCAGGGAAGTCCTGCGCCGACGCGACCTGGAAGCGAACACGGTCGGCGAGCCCGGCGTCGGCCGCCCGCTCCCGCGCGGCGTTGATGGACTCGTCGTGGCTGTCGAAGCCGACGATCCGGCTCTCGGGGTACTCCTTGGCGAGCAGGATGGTCGACGCGCCGAAGCCGCAACCGATGTCGGCCACGCTGGCACCGGCCCGCAGCTTGGCGTCCACGCCGTCGAGGGTCGGGATCCACTCGGCCACCAGGTTGCCGAGGTAGCCGGGCTTGAACAGGCGCTCCACGCCGTGGAACAGGTCGTCGTTGTGGGCCTGCCAGCCCAGTCCCTCACCGGACCGGAACGCCTCGCGGATCTTGTCCTCGTCCTTGTAGAGCGACGCGGCGAGCGTCATGGCGCCGGCCAGGAACGCGGGCGTCGACTCGTCGGCCAGCACGGCGGCCTGCTCGTCGCTGAGCGAGAACGTGTGCGTGGCCGGGTCGTAGTCGCAGTAGCCACTGACGTACTGGGCGTTGAGCCACTCCTCCACGAGGCGGGTGTCGTACCCGCTGGCCGACGCCAGGTCGGCGCCCGTGACGGGGCCCTTGGCCGCGAGCGTCTTGTAGAGCCCGAGCTTGTCGCCGATCACAACGGTCGCGGCGTGCATGGCCGCGCCGAAGTCGGTCACGAACTGACCGATCAGCTGGTTCAGGGTGTCTTCGTTGATGGGCATCGCTGTCTCCTCCTGGTCGTCGTCGACCAGGAGGCGCGACACCGGTCGTCGCGCCGCGACGTGGCGGCTCGCGACGTTCAGAGATTCCAGCGGACGGGCTCGGGCGGCTCGTACGAGCAGAAGGCACCCGTCCGGATCGACGCCCGCAGGTGGCGCCCCAGCTGCGGGTGCTCGGCCTCGATCCGCTTCAGGGCGTTGGCGATCCGTGTGCGCACCGCCTTGCGGGCCCGTTCGGCCCAGTCCTCGGCCGGACGGGAACGACCTGCGAGGCCGACGTCGGCGGCCAGCCGCTCGACCACCGCTTCCCGCTCGAGAACGGCGCGCGCCGCACGCTCGCCGTCGCCGTGGCGGTCTGCCTCCTCCTCGTCGGCCGCCAGCTCAGCCAGCCGGTCGCGGTAGGCGGCCATGGCTGACGCGTCGAGCCGAGGGTCGGCACTGGGACGAGGACCAACGTCGCCCGCGCCGACGAGCTCGGCCACGTGCACCTCGCGGCCCGGACGCGACAGCAGCACGGCGAGGTCGGACAGGCCCTTAGCGTCACGTAGGCGCACCGACCGTCCGCCGTAGGTGAGCAACCACACGTCGCCCTCGCGACGGAAGGTGCCGTCGCGCGCGGGAACGTCGATCTGCGCGGGAGCGGGGTCCTCGCCCGCTGCGAAGAGCTGCCACGGCACACTCACGCCTTCGAGCTCGTGCTGACCGGCGTCGGTGAGGACGAGCCCGGAGCCGGCGACGAGGTCGGCGACCGTGCGCGACACGAGCACCTGTCCGGGTCGGGCCCGCCCGGCCACCGCATTGGTGACCGTCAACGCCGAAGCGCCCACCTCGCCGCCCCGCTCGATCTCACCGATGTGGGCACCGATCCTGACCCCGAAGCCGGTCGCGCCGAGGGCATCGCGTATCGCCAGCGCGCAGGCGATGGCGCGCCCGGGCCCGTCGAAGGCAGCGAGGGCAGTCGAGCCGCCGTCGGCGACGGAGCCCCCGTACCGCGACACCTGCTCACGCACCACCGTGTCGGCCCGCTCGGAGGAGCGCTCACCCGTGTCGATGGCCAGGAGGGTGGCGAGGACGCGGTCGGCAGCGAGGGTGACGCGTGTGCCGGTGAGGAACTGCTGGATGCGGTCGAGGATGGCGTCCTGGTCGCCGACATACGGGTGGTAGTCGACCCCATCGAGCTCCTCGTAGACCGCGCCCGGGATGTGAGCAGCCAGGTACTTGCTGCCCTCGACGTGGGCGACGAACTCGCCGGCCCGGTACAGCACGAGGGTGGGCACGCGAACCGACGGGAGCACGGGCCGGACGTCGAGCTTGGCGTTGAGGCGTTGGATGGCGACCGCGGCGCCGGGACTGGCCGACTGCCGCTCGTACCGCCCCCACCACGTGCGGAAGGCCACGTCGTCGTGGGTGGACGGGGCGAACACGTCGATGAGCGCACCGTGGCCCCAATCCTTCACCATCATCTCCATGCCGACTTCGAAGGTCTCGGCGTCGACTCCGGAGGAGTAGTCGTCGGAGTTGATGGCCTTGGCGTAGGACCCGTAGAGCACGAGAGACGAGACGCGCTCGGGGTAGGTCGCGGTGAAGAGCAGCGCCATGGGCCCTCCCTCCGACGAGCCGAAGATGGCAGCTCGCTCGGAGCCGGCCGCGTCCATCACCGCGCGCACGTCGTCCATGCGCTCCTCGAGGGTGGCGGCGTCAGTGACGCGGTCGGACAGCCCCGTCCCCCGCTTGTCGAACAGGATGAGGCGGGAGAACGAGGCAAGCCGGCGCAGGAATCGCTCGAACGGCGGCCACTCCCAAGCCACCTCGAGGTTCGACACGGGCGACGGCGAGAACACCAGGTCGAGCGGACCCTCGCCCACCACCTGATAGGCGATGTGCACCTCCCCGCTCTTGGCGTACTGCGTCTCGGGGCGAAGCGCCACGGCACAAGTCTGCCCCCCGCAACCGCCCATAGGCTCGCAGCATGAGGCTTCGGGGCAAGGTCGCGCTCATCACGGGCGCCGGCAGTGGCATCGGGCGAGAGGCGGCCCTGCTGTTCGCGCGGGAGGGCGCCGCGGTCGTGGCCGTCGACCGGGACAGCGCGGCGGTGGCGGAGACGGCCTCGCTGGTGGACAAGGAGGGCGGCAACGCCCAGGCGTACCCCGCCGACGTCACCAGCTCGGGGGACTGCGCGGGCATGGTCGCGTTCGCCGAGGAGGAGTTCGGCGGACTGCACGTGCTCTGGAACAACGCCGGCATCATGCTGGCGGCGGACGACGACGCCGTAGCCACCGACGAGTCGGTGTGGGAGCAGACGATGGACGTCAACGCCAAGGGCGTCTTCCTCGGGTGCAAGCACGGCATCCCCGCGCTGCGGCGGGCGGGTGGGGGCTCGATCATCAACACGGCGTCGTTCGTCGCCCTGATGGGCGCGGCCACGCCGCAGCTCGCCTACACGGCGAGCAAGGGCGCCGTGCTGTCGCTGAGCCGCGAGCTGGCGGTGATCCACGCCCGCGAGTCGATCCGCGTCAACGCCATCTGCCCAGGTCCGCTGCGCACCGAGCTGCTGATGAAGGTGCTCGACACCGAAGAGAAGCAGCAGCGCCGGCTCGTGCACATCCCCATGGGCCGCTTCGGCGAGGCGGCCGAGATCGCCAAGGCGGCCCTGTTCCTCGCGTCGGACGACTCGTCGTTCATGACCGGCGCGTCACTCGTCGTCGACGGCGGCATCACCGCTGCCTACGTCACGCCGCTGTGATCGCGCTCGAGCAGGCGGCGGCGGCCGGTCGGGACTGGGCCACCACACCGCTGGCGACGCGCGCCGACGCCTGTGAGGCGATGGTCGCCTCGCTCGTCGATCGGGCCGACGAGCTCGGTCGCGAGCTCACGGAACAGATGGGCCGGCCCATCGCCCACAGCCCCAACGAGATCCGCCGCGGCTTCCGCGAGCGGGCCGAGCACATGATCGCCATCGCACCCGACGCCCTCGCGGACCTCGAGGAGGGCCCGGGTCGGTTCATCCGTCGACAGCCCCTCGGCGTGGTGCTGGTGCTGGCGCCGTGGAACTACCCATGGCTCTCGTCGGTCAACGCCGTCGTGCCCGCCCTCCTCGCCGGCAACGCGGTCGTGCTCAAGTCGTC
Source organism: Actinomycetota bacterium (assembly GCA_041166085.1). Classification (GTDB taxonomy): domain Bacteria; phylum Actinomycetota; class Acidimicrobiia; order Acidimicrobiales; family JAFATL01; genus JBEEFP01. The sequence goes on along the minus strand of JBEEFP010000008.1, from coordinate 55,628 downwards.
GAGCCAGACGCCGCTCGTGTCCGACCGCTACCGCCAAGCGGCCGCCGACGCCGGGCTGCCACTGTTCACCGTCGAGACCGACCACGACGGCGTGGCCGAGCTCATCGGGGACGAACGCGTCGGCTTCGTCGCCTTCACCGGTTCGGTGAGCGGCGGCCACGCGGTGCAGCGGGCCATGGCGAACCGGTTCATCGCCGCCAACCTCGAGCTCGGCGGGAAGGACCCCGCCTACGTGCGACCGGACGCCGACGTCCCCAAGACGGTCGCCGAACTGGCCGACGGCGCCTACTTCAACGCGGGCCAGTCCTGTTGCGCCGTCGAGCGCATCTACGTCCACCGTGACGTCTACGACCACGTGGTGGAGGGTCTGGTCGAGGCGGCCCGCGCCCTCCGCCTCGGCGATCCCCTCAACCCCGACACCACTATCGGGCCCATGGTCCGCACGTCGGCCGCCGACTTCGTGCGGAGCCAGGTCGACGAGGCGGTCGCCAAGGGCGCGCGCGTGCTCGTGCGCTCGGACGTTGGGCGGCCCGGCACGCCCTACCTCGCGCCCGAGGTGCTGGTCGACGTCGATCACGGGATGGCGGTGATGAGCGAGGAGACATTCGGACCCGTCGTCGGCGTCATGCCGGTCGCGGACGACGACGAAGCGGTCGCGCTCATGAACGACAGCCGCTACGGACTCACTGCGTCGGTGTGGTCGGCTGACGTGGACGCCGCCGTGGCCATCGGCGACCGGCTGGAGACGGGCACGGTGTACCTCAACCGGTGCGACTACCTCGACCCCGCCCTCGCATGGACGGGCGTCAAGGACTCGGGCCGGGGCGTGTCGCTCTCCCGCCTCGCCTATGAGGCGCTGACCAGGCCGAAGTCGTTTCACCTGCGGACGGCGTGGTGACACGCGTCGGGCTGCTCGAGTGCGACCACGTGAGCGGCCGCTACCGCGATCGCGTGGGCGACTACGTCGACCTCTTCGGCGCCCTGCTTCCCGAGGTCGAACTCGTGCCGTTCGACGTGGTGCGCGGTGTCGTCCCGACCGCTCCCGATGCATGCGATGCCTGGCTGGCCACCGGCTCGCGCCACTCCGTCTACGACGACCTCGAGTGGATCGGTCCGATCATCGACTTCGTCCAGCGCGTGGGCGCGGCCGACGTCCCGTTCGTGGGCGTGTGCTTCGGCCACCAGCTGCTGGCCCACGCCCTCGGCGGCACCGTCGGGCAGGCCGCGTATGGATGGGGCGCGGGGGTGCGTCGCATCGACGTGGTGCGCACCGAGCCGTGGATGCAGCCACGGCGCGATGCGTGCCGTCTCCATTTCATGCACCAGGACCAGGTGACGAAGGCGCCCGACGGTGCCGTCGTGCTCGGGTGCACGGACCACTGTGAGGTGGCCATGTTCCGAGTCGGCGCCATGCTCGGTGTACAGGCCCATCCGGAATTCACGGTCGCCTACGCCGAGGCACTCTTGACGGATCGCACCGAGCGCATCGGCGGCGACCGCAGCGCCGAAGCGCTCGCCTCGCTCACCACGCCCACCGACGAGGCGGTCGTGGGCCGCTGGATGGCATCCTTCCTGACTCGATGAGCCGACTCGCACTCTGCATCGACCTCGGAACGGGCGGGCCCAAGGTCGGCTTCGTGACACTCGACGGACGGCTGGTCTGGTCGACGCACGCGGCCGTCGAGACCGAGTACCTCCCGGACGGCGGCGCGGTGCAGGATGCCGAGGGTTGGTGGACCCTCGTGTGCGACCTGACACGCCAGGGTCTGACCAGCGGTTCGGTGGACGCGTCGGACGTGGCCGCCGTGAGCGTGACCGGCCAGTGGGCCAGCACCGTGCCGGTCGACGGCGACGGTCGGCCCGTGGCGCCGAGCGTGCAGTGGATGGACACGCGGGGCGCTCGGTACATCCGCACGCGCATCGGCGGCAAAATCGCGGGCTACTCGCCCAAGGCCATCGCCACCTGGGTTCGGCGCACCGGCGGAGCGCCGTCGGTGAGTGGTGCCGACCCCATCAGCCACATGCTCCATCTGCGTCACGACGAGCCGGAGGTGCACGCCAAGGCCCGCTGGTACCTCGAGCCGGTGGACTACCTGTCGATGCGCTTCACGGGCATCGCTGCCGCGTCGCACGCGTCGATGACCGCGGCGTGGCTCACCGACAACCGGGCCCTCGACCGCATGGCCTACGACGACGACCTCCTGCGCATGAGCGGCGTTGATCCCGACAAGCTGCCGCCCCTCGTGCCGACCGGCACCGTCATCGGGCCAGTCACCGACGGCGTGGCCCGCGAGCTCGGGCTCCCCGCGGGCGTGCAGGTCGTCACGGGCACGCCCGACCTGCACTCGGCCGCGTGCGGTGCGGGCGGCGTCGTCGACTTCCAGACCCACATGGCCATCAGCACCACGTCGTGGATCAGCTGCCCGGTGCCGTTCAAGAAGACGGACGTCCTGCATCAGATCGCGACCGTCCCCGGTCTCGGGGGCCACAGCTACGTCATCGCCAACAACCACGACACGTCGGGGCTGTGCCTCCAGTGGCTGCGCGACAACGTGCTGACCGGGTGCGATTACGACGAGCTCAATCAGCTGGCGGCGGCATCAGCGCCCGGCGCGGGCGACGTGCTCTTCACGCCGTGGCTGACCGGGGAGCGGTCACCGATCGACGACCGCAACGCGCGCGGCGGGTTCCACAACGTGTCCCTCGCGACCACGCGCGCCGACCTCGTGCGCGCGGTCATGGAAGGTGTGGCGTACAACGACCGCTGGCTGCACGAGTACGTCGAGAAGTTCGCCAAGCGCCGTCTCGATCACATCCGCATCATCGGAGGCGGTGCGCAGTCCGACCTGTGGTGCCAGATCCACGCCGACGTCATGGACCGCACGATCGAGCGCGTCGCCGAACCGTGGTACGCCAACCTCAAGGGGGCGGCCATCTTCGCCGGCATGGCCCTCGGCCAGGTGCGGCCGTCGGACGTGCACGCGCTGGTGGACGTCGACCGCGTCTTCACCCCTGACCCGGGCAGCCATGCGGTCTACAACCGCCTCTACCGGGAATTCCCAGGCCTCTACAAGGCCCAGAAGGCCATGTTCAAGCGCCTCAACCGCCGCAAGCGGTAGCTGTTCGAACGCTGTGGGGGGCAATTCGGTCATCCTCTGCCCACCCGGCTCCGTAGATCAGGCACGGGTCGGGACCGTGTCCGACCGTGGCTGGGGGACGGATGGAGGACGGGCGAGCGTTGGAGACAGACCCCCGAGTGGAACTGCTCCTCGCCCTGTTGCGCCACTCCAGCGACGCAGTCGGCATCCTCGAGCCAGACGGGACCCTGCGGCCCGGTCCCTTCGGCTTCCTCGGGTACGCGCCTGACGACCTGGCGGGACGCTTCGCCCTCGAGTTCGTCCATCCCGACGACACCGAGCAGGTGACCGCGCACATGCTCGACGCCATGGCCCACCACGGCCTCGCGCCGACCCTCGAGGCGCGCATGCGCCACGCCGACGGATCCTGGCGCTGGTACGTGATGTGCGCCGACAACATGGTGAGCGACCCGTCCGTCCGGGGACTCGTCTTCACCGGCCGCGACGTGACGGAGCAGAAGGAGGCGGAGGTCGAGATCCAGCGGAGCGAGCGGCGCTGGCGCAAGCTGCTGCACAGTTCGGCGGAACGGGTGACCATCGTCGCTGGGGACGGCAGCGTGCTCATGTCGACGTCGCGGGGCCGCGCCCTGAGCGGGAGTCAGTGGGCACTCGACACCATGTCCGCCGAGGTGAAGGCCCGCCTGCACGCTGACGACCTGGCGGCGGTGACCAAGCACTTCGCCCGCGTGCGACGCACCCCGGGAATGAGCCCGCCCTTGCTGCTGCGGCTGCGGTCGGCCGACAACCGCTGGCGGTGGGCGGAGGTGATCGCCGACAACCAGCTCGACGATCCCGACGTGGCCGGGATCATCTTCACGTCACGTGACGTCACCGGGCTGCACGAGGCGTCGCTCGCGCTCCAGGAGGAGACGCGCCTGCTGGAGACGCTGCACGGCATCGGCCGGCGTCTGGCCGGCGAGCTCGACCTGGGCACGCTCCTGCAGCAGGTCGTCGACGCAGGCACCGAGGTGACGGGCGCGACCATCGGCGCGTTCTTCCACAAGGGGCGGGGTGATGACGAGGAGGCGTATCCGCTCTACGCGACATGCGGCGTCCCGCGCCACCTCGCCGCCAGCTTCCCGTCCCGAGTACCGGAGCTCTTCTACCCGGTGTTCGAGGGAGCCGGTCCGCTCCGGATGGACGACCTGCGCGCCGACCCCCGACTGGCTTCGACCGAAGCCAACCCGCTCGGTGTACGCAGCTTCTTCGGCGTCCCTGTCGTGGCGCGGAACGGCCAGGTCCACGGCGCACTGTTCTTCGGCCACCCCGAGCCGGGCGTGTTCACCGAGCGGGGCCGGCGCCTGGCCGAGGGCCTCGCGGCCCACGCCGCCATCGCCCTCGAGAACGCCCGTCTGTACGACGCAGCCCAGAGCGAGTTGGCGGCCCGGCGGCAGCTCGAAGCCGACCTCGTCCACCAAGCCCATCACGACCCGCTGACCGGCCTGCCCAACCGTGCCCTCCTGCAGGATCGTCTGGGGCAGGCCATTGCCCGCCTCGACCGGAGCGCGCGTGCGGTCGCGGTGCTGCTGCTCGACCTCGACCGCTTCAAGGTGGTCAACGACAGCCTCGGCCACGCCGCGGGCGACCGCATCCTCGAGGCGGTGGCCGAGCGTCTGCTGCAGACGGTGCGACCCGGCGACACCGTGGCCCGCCTCGGTGGCGACGAGTTCGTGCTCGTGTGCGACCACATCAACGGCGAGCTCGACGCGGTGGGCCTCGCCGACCGCGTGGCCGACGGCTTCAACCATCCGTTCCACGTCGGCGACCATGCCTTCCGGGTGAGCGCCAGCATCGGCATCGCGATGGCGACGGACCCATCCGCCGACCCGGCCGTGTTGCTGCGCGACGCGGACGCGGTGATGTACCGGGCCAAGGCCCGAGGCGGCGGGTGCTGGGAGATCTTCGACGCAGACCTGCGGGAGCGGGTGGTCGAGCGCCTTCGCGTCGAGACGGACCTGCGGCGGGCCCTCGAGGCCGACGAGGTGGCCCTCTACTTCCAACCCGTGGTCGAGCTGAGCAACGGCGAGGTTGTGGGAGCAGAAGGCCTGGCCCGATGGGAGCACCCCGATCGCGGCACGGTGATGCCCAGTGAGTTCATCACCGTCGCCGAGGAATCGGGCCTCATCGTCGCCCTCGGCGAGCACATGCTCATGGAGGGGTGCCGGCAGCTGGCCCGATGGTCGGCCGAGGGCGGGGGCCGGCCGCGCAACCTGGCCGTCAACGTCTCGGCCCGCCAGCTCGTGCAGGGCGACCTCGTCGCCACCGTGCGCACCGCACTGGCCGAGACCGGCGCCGACCCGACGCGGCTGTGTCTCGAGATCACCGAGACCGCGCTCATGGGCGACGTGGCGGCGGCCGGTCGGGTGTTGCGCCGCTTGCACGAGCTCGGCGTCCAGCTCTGGGTCGACGACTTCGGCACCGGGTACTCGTCCCTCATCTACCTGCGCCGGCTCCCCCTGGACGGGCTCAAGGTCGACCGCTCCTTCGTCGCCGGCCTGTCCACCGAGGAAGAGGACCGCGTCATCGTGAGTGGCATCGTCAACCTGGCGCACAACCTGGGGCTGGTGGCGCTGGCGGAGGGCGTCGAGACCCCCGCGCAGGCCGCGTGGTTGCGCGCCCTCGGCTGCGACCTCGCGCAGGGGTTCCTGTGGTCCCCCGCCGTGCGGGCTGTGGTTGGCTGAGGGCATCGCCAGCCCGCTCGCCGACCTCGACCTCTTCGCCGACGTTCCCCCGACCGAGCAGGACGCGCTCGCGGCGCGCCTTCGACCCTTCGAGCTCGACGCGGGCGCGACCGTCATAGCTCAAGGCGATGAGGGAACGACCTTCGTGCTGATCGTCGCCGGGAGCGCCACCGTCACGCGTGATGGCGTGGACGTCGCCGTAGTCGGGCCAGGGTCGATCGTGGGCGAGCTCGCGCTCCTCCGGGGCGAACCGCGGGCCGCGACGGTGACGACGACGACCCAGCTGCGAGGCCTGGAGGGCGACGCCGACGACTTCGCCGCCGTCTGCGATGCGCCAGGCGTGCGGGCCCGCTTCGGGCGCACCGCCGCCCAGCGACTGGCGACCAACACCGCGCCCGTGTCGACGACCCTCGGCGACGGCACGCCCGTCCAGATCCGTCCCGTGCTTCCCGCTGATCGCGACAACCTCGATCGTGCCCTCGACCACATGTCGATCGAGTCGCAACGGCGGCGCTTCTTCAGCCCCGGTCGCCCCTCCCCCGCCATGGTCAGCTACCTGGTGGACGTCGACTACCTCAACCACTTCGCCTGGGTGGTGATCACTCCTGACGCCGCCGAGGGTCCCGGCATCGCATCGGGCCGCTCCATCCGCCTGCACGACAGGCCGGACACCGCCGAGATCGCCCTCGGGGTGCGCGACTCACACCAGGGTCGCGGCGTCGGCAAGCTCATCCTCGGGGCATTGGCCGCAGCCGCGTCCGTGGGCAGCGTCACCCGCTTCCAGGCCAACGTCCTGCAGGACAACCTCCCGATGCGGTCGCTGCTCGATCGCGTCGGCGTGCACTGGCGCTTCTCCGAGCCAGGCGTGGTGGTGACCGAGTTCGACGCCAGCAGCCTGTGCACGCTCATCGACGACGACCTTGCCGCCGCCTTGCGTGCGTCGGCACGCGCCACGGTCGCGGCCGCCAGCCTGGCCCTCGTCTGAGTGTCGGGCTCGAGGAGGTCCACAGCGGCTTCTGCCGTAGCGACAGCGTCGTGGCCCATAGCCTGCAACCCGTGACAGACGCCGCCAGCAGCACCGCCGTCGCCGTGGCCCGCAACGCCAGCAAGGTGTACGGCGAAGGTGACACCGCGGTGCGGGCCTTGGACGACGTGAGCGCCGAGTTCCCCGCCGGGCGGTACACCTCGATCATGGGTCCGTCCGGATCCGGCAAGTCGACACTCATGCACTGCTTGGCCGGCCTCGACACGCTGACGTCGGGTCAGGTGCTGATCGACGGTGTCGACCTGGGGACCTTGAAGGACAAGCAGCTCACCATCCTGCGGCGCGAGCGCATCGGCTTCGTCTTCCAGTCGTACAACCTCGTACCCACGCTCACCGCGGCCGAGAACATCGTGCTGCCCATGGGGTTGGCAGGGAAGAAGCCGGACCGGGCGTGGGTCGACGAGGTGGTGAAGACGGTGAACCTGGGCGACCGCCTCGAGCACCGCCCGTCCGAGCTCTCGGGCGGCCAGCAACAGCGGGTGGCCGTCGCCCGCGCGCTGGCGAGCAAGCCGGCGATCATCTTCGCGGACGAGCCGACCGGCAACCTCGACAGCCGGGCCAGCGAGGAGATCCTCGACTTCCTGCAACGAGCCGTGCGCGACCTGGGCCAGACGATCGTGATGGTGACCCACGAGCCCACCGCGGCCGCGTATTCCGACCATGTGCTGTTCCTGGCCGACGGCCGCATCGTCGACGAGATGCCGAGCCCGACGGCCGCGAAGGTCCTCGATCGGATGAAGCGCCTCGGTGACTGACGCCAGCGTGAGCATGCGGAAGGTCACGTTCCGCAACATCAGCGCCAACCGACGCCGCCTCATCGGGACACTGCTCGGCATCGTGCTCGGCGTGGCGTTCCTCACCGGGACCCAGGTGCTCAGCGACACGATCACCCGTACCTTCAACAACCTGTTCGCGAACGTCAACGCGGGCGTGGACACCTGGGTGCGCTCGTCGGACTCCATCAAGAGCGAGTTCGACGACGTGCGGGCCCGCGTCGACGTGAGCCTCGTGCCCAAGGTGGCGGCGGTGGACGGGGTGAGGGCGGCCGAAGGCCAGGTGATGGGCTTCGCGCAGATCGTCGGCAAGAACGGCAAGCCCGTGGGGGACCCGAACATGGGCGCCCCGACCTTCGGCAGCAACTGGGGAACCGTGCCCGCGCTGAACCCGTTCAAGCTGTCGGAGGGCCGCCCGCCCAGGTCCGACGACGAGATCGTGATCGACCGCAAGTCGGCCCACGACGGGAAGCTGTCCGTGGGGGACGCCACCAAGGTGCTCACCCAGGCGGGCCCCATCCCGGTGCGCGTCGTCGGCATCGCCAAGTTCGGCACGCTCGACAGTCCGGGCGGGGCCTCCTTCGCCAGCTTCACCCTGCCAGCAGCCCAGCGCTACATCGCCGCGCCCGGCAAGCTCGACGCCATCGGTGTGGTCGGCCAGGACGGCGTGAGCGAGCCCGCGCTCACGGCCCGGATCCGCGCCGCGCTGCCGCCGCACGTCGAGGCCATCACTGGCGCGCAGCTGACCAAGGAGAATCAGGACGACATCCAGCAGGGCATCAGCATCTTCACCAACTTCCTGAAGGCGTTCGCGGGCATCGCCCTGCTGGTGGCCACGTTCAGCATCTACAACACCTTCGCCATCATCATCGCCCAGCGCACGCGGCAGATGGCACTGCTGCGGACGCTCGGCGCCTCGCGCGTGCAGGTGCTGCGCTCGGTGCTGGCCGAGGCCGTCATCATCGGCGTGATCGCATCCCTCATAGGCCTGGCCGCCGGCGTCGGTCTGGCCGGCCTCCTCAAGGGTCTGCTCAACGCCTTCGGCTTCGACGTGCCTGCCGGTGGGACGGTCATCAAGAGCGGCACGGTCATCACCGCGCTCCTTGTCGGCGTCGTCGTGACGCTGGTCGCGGCGTTGGCGCCGGCCGTCAAAGCGGCCCGGATCCCGCCCATCGCCGCCCTGCGCGAGTTCGCCATCGAGCGCGTGCGCCCGTCGCGGATCCGGGTCGTCCTCGGCGTGCTGGTCACCCTGCTCGGCGCAGCACAGGTGCTCAGTTCGCTGTCGGCCACGACGCCGGCGACCGCCCTCCGCGCCGCCAGCGGTGGCGCCGTCCTCCTGATCATCGCCACGTTGGTCCTCGGACCGGTCATGGCTCGACCCATTGCCGGCTTGATCGCCGCTCCCATCCGCCGGCTGCGGGGCTTCACCGGCCGGCTGGTGCAGGACAACGTGAAGCGCAACCCCCGGCGCACCTCGGGGGCGGCCTCGGCGCTGCTCATCGGCGTGGCGGTGGTGGCCCTGTTCTCGGTCTTCGCCGCGTCGGTCAAGGCGTCGGCCCAGGACCAGGTCGAGCGGTCGTTCGGCGGGGACATCGTGGTGAACTCCGGCACCTTCGGTGTCGGCGGCTTCAACCCCTCCTTCGCCGACCAGGTGCGCAAGCTTCCCCAGGTGCAACAGGCCACCGGCTTGCGGTTCGGCGCCGTGCAGATCGCGGGCGACGACAAGTCCGTCGCGGTGGTGGACCCGGCCACCGCACCCGACGTGTTCGACCTCGAGGTCCAGAAGGGCCGCGTGGCCGACCTGCGGGACAGACAGGTCGGCGTGTCCGATGTCATCGCCGAGGAGAAGGGCTACCGCATCGGCACGCAGCTCGATGCCCGCTTCCCCGACGGCTTCACCACCAAGGTCACCGTCGCCACCATCTACGGCGCCCACGACGTGGCCGGGAACTGGATCGTCGGGCAGCCGGCCTGGAACGCCCACGCGGTGTCGAACACCGACGCCATCGTGTTCGTGAAGCTGCGCGGCGGCGTGTCGATCCAGCAAGGCAAGCAAGCCGTCGCCCGACTCGCCGCCGCTTACCCGGGCGCGAAGGTGCGGGACAAGCAGGAGTTCGCCAAGGAGCAGGCCCAGTTCGTGAACCAGCTGCTGGCCCTGGTCTACGTGATGCTCGCCTTGGCGATCATCATCGCCCTGCTCGGCATCGCCAACACCCTGTCGCTCTCGGTCTACGAGCGCACGCGTGAGCTCGGGTTGCTGCGGGCGGTCGGGATGACGCGCGGCCAGCTGCGCTCGTCGGTGCGATGGGAGGCGGTCGTGGTCGCGCTGTTCGGCGCAGTTGGAGGCCTCGGCCTCGGCGTGTTCCTGGGCTGGGCTCTGGTCAAGGGTGCGGGCAAGGGTGGGTTCACCACCGTGCGGCTGCCCGCCGGCACCCTCGTCGCCGTGCTCGTGCTCGCCGCCCTCGCGGGTGTCCTCGCCGGGCTCCGTGCCGCGGGCAAGGCGGCTCGACTGAACGTCCTCGACGCCATCGCCGCCGACTGACTGGCGCGCCCCCGACCTGCCCCACGCCGAACCGGCATGGTTCGTGGCGGAGATCCGCCACGAACCTTGCCGAGAACGGTGAGGTCAGCGAGTTGCGTCGGAGTCGTCGTACCTGGGCTCGCGGCTGCCGGCCTTGGCGATGCCGCGGCTCAGCATGTAGCCGAAGGTGATGATCGCGACGAGGGTCCACGCGTGGTCGATGTCGAACTGCGAGTCGCTGTAGGCAGCAATGAGGGTGGCGACGCTCACGACGACGAAGGCGAAGAACTCCGTCGTGCGGAACGCCTTCCGCGTCTCGGTCGACGTGGCCCGGGTCCGATGCACGGCCGGCGTCTCATAGCCGCCGCGGACCGTGTCGGTCGGAGCCGTCCTCGTCGCCTGGGTGTCGTTGCGTCCTGTCTGGGTGCTCATGCGTTTCATCTCTCCAGTGAGTGCTTGGGCGCGCGCGATCACCGTCAAAGGGAGATCGTCGCCGTCCGCCGTGTCCAAGCGGCTCACATGTTGAACCGCAGTGCCTTCCAGACCTACCCAGATGGGAACGACAGGAAACGGTCAGCGTGCGACAGCAGAGATGGGGACGACGTTGTCGAGAGGCGCCAGCCAGCGGGTGATGATCCCTTCCAACGAGCGCGACCCGGGCGGGCCACTCAGCGTGTCAGCTGGGAGCCATGCCCTTTTGCGTCGCACCGTCCGCGGGGCTGACCGGACGCTCATCTGACTCTCATCTGGGGGCGGTACCGTTCGTGCGGTTTCGGCGGTAGCGGGGGAGCGGCGACGTGGGATTCAAGGACCATCCGGTCTTTGCCGAGCGATCATCGGTGACATCGGGAGCGGACGCCGTGATCATCCGCCTCGGCGACCGGGCGGTGCTCAACCGTCCCGCGCCGGTCGCGGCGGGCCTGCCGGTGAGCGACCGCACGGCGCGGCAGCTGGCCCGGCTCGACAGCGGGCGCTGGTCCACGACCGACGAGGCGGCAGGCAGCGACCACGTGGTGATCGGCCTGGCCGGCGTCTTCGCGCTGCGGACCCGGCGCCTGTGCGGCCGTGTCGTCGCCAACGACGCCGAGCTCGTGCACAACGGCGTCGGCAGCGGCCTCGGCGACGAAGCCACACTGGCCGCTCGGCGGGTGTCAGGTCAGCTCTCGCGGGCCAGCGGCCTGCTCGTGACGGTGCGACCGGTGCTGGTGCTCGAGTGCGAGCAACTCGTCGGATCCGGACGCACCCTCGACGTCGCGGTCGTGGCCAGCCACCGAGTGCGGCGCTGGCTCGAGCGCCAGCCCGACACCCTCGATGGCGCCCAGGCGTTCCGCCTGCGCGTCGCAGCGGGTCGCACCAGCACCTGGCGCTGAGCGACGGAGCGACTCGCACGCCGGCGCAGAACCGCGTCGCACCGCTCGGCGACGTGGTCTCGACCGAGCTGCGCGGACGGTGGATGGGAAACCGCGGCTGTCTGCATCGGGGCAGCTCGATCGTCCGTCACCATCGCGGCCAGCGCTGGATCATCTGCGACACGACGTACAAGGACTGGCGCGCGCCGCAGTGGATGGACGGCCGCTACACGGTGCTGTTCTTCCACGACGAGGCGGTGGCGCTCGCCGCCGGTCATCGGCCGTGCGCGCTGTGCCGCCGGGGCGCCTTCGAGGCCTACCGGGCGCCGCTCGGCCGACCGGCCGCGCCCGCGCTCGACGCCCGCCTGCACGACGAGCGTTGGGACGGCGACGGGCAGCGCCACCACGCACGTCCGTGGGCCGACCTCCCCACTGGCGCGTTCGTCCTGCTGGAGCACGAACCTGCGCTGGTCCGAGCCGACGCGGTGATCCCGTGGACGCCGTCCGGTTACGGCCACGCCCGCGAGCGTCCCCGCCGTGGCGAGGCGTCGGTGATCACTCCCCCTGCTTCGCTCGAGGTGTTGGCCAGCGGCTATCCGGTGCAGATCGCCGCTCAGGTGCACGCGCCCGTGTCCACGGGCGTCCGCCCTGCCGTGCGCACCCGCGACGCGACCGTCGAGGAGCGGAGGGCGTAGCCGACGTCGTCCCGGAACGCGGACTTCGAGAACACGATGGCGATGACGGTGCCGTCCGGCGTCACCACGGGCCCGCCCGAGTTCCCGGGACGGAGATGGGCCTGCAACTCATAGACGGGACGGTGCACGATGTCGCGGTTGTAGATGTCGCGACCGACCGCTTCGAAGGCGCGCTGCACCGCCGCCCCCTCCACGTGGAACGGGCCGTCGCCCGGGTATCCGAGCGCAGCGGCATGCGTCCCCCGCGCCACGTCGCTCGGCGCCAGTGCCAATGCCGGCGCCCCGAGTCCGCTCACCCGCAGCACGGCGAGGTCGAGGTCGGGGTCGAACAACACGGGCGTGGCCGGCAGGGTCCGACCGCCGGCGTACACCACGGGCCGCTGGGCGCCCGCGACCACGTGGGCGTTGGTGACCACCGCCCCCGAGCCGACCACCACGCCCGATCCCTCCTCGATGTATTGGCACGCCAGTCCTTTGATCTTCACCGTCGAGGCCCGGCCCTTGGCCGCTGCGGCGGCGACCTCGGCCGGCAGCGGCGGCTGCACCGGTGTGGCCGGCTCCGGCTCGAAGTCGGCAAAGACCGGCGGAAGCCCGTTCTTGCCCAACAACCCCTGCACCCGCGCGACGAGCTGGGGTGCGGGCGGCAGGACGTGGTCCACCGCCCGCAGCACGACCGAGCGCTGTACGGCCTCGGCCACGCCGGGCAGCGGGACGGTGAGCAGCATGCTGGCGACGAGCCACGAGCCGATGAGGGCACCGAGGGCACCGACCGCGGCGCCGAGTCCTGCGTCCAGCTTGGCCGCGGCGGTGCGTCGTACCGCGCCCCAGATGCGGACGCCCAGCATGCGACCCGCGGCGCCGACCACCGACGCCGCACCGAAGACGATCGCCAGGGTCAGCCAGGCCTGCACCAGGCCGCTGGCTTCCGACGGCACCACGTGGGGAGCGACGAGGGCTCCGACGAGCAGTCCCGCCGCGGTGCCCCCGATGGAGAGCACCTGGGTGCTCGCGCCCAGCCAGAGGCCGTGCACGGCGGCGCCGACGACCAGCGCGATCACGATGAGGTCGACGACGGTCAGGGGTCGGTCCTCGGCGCCATCGGCTCAGTCTGCGCGAATCTCCGGCTTACCGCCCGACGCGGTCGCGTCGGATCCCGGAATCGACGAATGGGCAGCTGGTGAGGGTTTCGGCCTCGGCGTGCCGTAACCTGGTGGCAGCGAGATGTCACATGGACCCTCGCCAGAACGGAATTGCGAGGAAAAGCAAGTGACACAAGGAACTGTGAAGTTTTTCAACAACGAGAAGGGTTACGGGTTCATCTCCCGTGAGGACGGAGAGGACGTGTTCGTCCACTTCTCGAACATCCAGGGCGAGGGCTACAAGTCCCTCGAAGAGGGACAGCGTGTGGAGTTCGACGTGGCCCCGGGCCGCAAGGGCGAGGAAGCCCAGAACGTTCGCGCTCTCTAGGAGGCCCCATGGCCGGCTCGAGCTTCGGCAAGTACGAACGCGACCGCAATAAGCGGGCCAAGGCGGCCGCCAAGCGCGACCGCCGGCAGAACAAGTCCTCGGCTGAGGAGTCGACCGAGGGAACGGACCTGCTCGAACGTCCGCCCCACGCCGACCTGTCACCCGAGGAGCTGCTCAAGCGCATCGAAGAGATCCACCGTCGCTTCGACGAGGGAACCATCTCCTACGACGACTTCGAGGAGCAGAAGCAGGCCCTGCTGGCCAGCCTCACGGTCGACTGACCGAACACAACCCAAGCACGACGAACTCGAGGCAATGACGTCCGGAAAACGGAAGTCATTGCCTCGAGTCGCGAGCGGGGTCAGGCGGTGCGGCGGTAGTAGTTGACGGCGAGCGGGGCGAAGATGGCGACGAGCGCCACCGCCCACGCGAGGGCCTGCAGCAGCGGCGTCAGCGTCGGACCACCCAGGACCAGGGCGCGCACCGCGTTGACGGTGATGGTGACGGGCTGGTGGGCCGAGAACGTCTGCAACCAGCCGGGCTGGCTCGACAGCGGCACGAACGCCGACGAGGCGAAGACGAGCGGAGCGAGGATGGGGAACGCGGCGGCCTGGGCCGCTTCCGCGTTGGTCGCCCGCATCCCGATGAGGGCGAAGATCCACGACAGGGAGAAGGCGAACAGCAGCAGCAGGCCGATGGCGGCCAGCAGCCCGAGCGCCGAGGTGTGGACCCGGAACCCGACGAGGAACCCGACCACCACCATGAGCGAGACCACGAAGGCCGAGCGCACGAGGTCGGCGACCGTTCGTCCTGCCAGCACGGCGGACCGGGCCATCGGCAGCGAGCGGAACCGTTCGATGAGCCCGCGGGTGAGGTCCTCGGCCAGGCCGATGCCGGTGTTGATGGACCCGAAGGCGATGGTCTGCACGAAGATGCCGGGCATCAGGTAGTCGACGTAGCGCACGCCCGGGACGCGGATGGCGCCGCCGAACACGTAGCGGAACATGAGCACGAACAGCACGGGCTGGATGGTGCTGAACACGATGACCTGGGGCACGCGCTGCATGGCCCGTAGGTTGCGCCCTGCGATGGCGAGGGTGTCGGAGACGGCCCAACCCAGACGGGACTTGTGCCTCGGCCGCACGTCGAGCGTGGTGCTGGCGATCGTCATGACGCCTCCCTGAGGTCGCGGCCGTCGTCGGCTCGCTCCTGCTCGTCGGGCCTGCGTCCGGTGAGCTGCAGGAAGACGTCGTCGAGGCTCGGTTCCCGCAGCACGATGCGCTCGGGCTCCACGCCCGCGTGGTCGAGCGCGCGCACCACCTCGATGAGGCCGGTGCCACTGCCGTCCACCGTCACCTCGAGCATGCGGCGCTCCCGGCCAGCTGCGACAGGGCCGACTCGACGCAAGGCGTCGCGTGCGGCGCGCACCGCTTGGGCGCCTGCGAGCTCGACCTCGACGATGGTGGCGCCGAGGCGTGACTTGAGCTCGGTCGCGGTGCCTTCGGCGATGACACGCCCGTGGTCGATGACGACGATGCGATCGGCCAGGCGGTCCGCCTCTTCCAGGTACTGCGTCGTGAGCAGCACGGTCGACCCACCGCTCACCAGCTCCTCGATCACACCCCAGAGGTCGTTGCGACTGCGGGGATCGAGCCCGCTGGTCGGCTCGTCCAGGAACAGCACGGGCGGGTGGTGGACGAGGGCGGCCGCGAGGTCGAGGCGCCGACGCATGCCGCCTGAGTACGTCCGTACGGGACGGTCGGCCGCGTCGACCAAGTCGAAGCGTCCGAGCAGCTCGTCTGCTCGGCGTTTTCCGACCGCGGGGTCGAGGTGGGTCAGACGTCCGACGAGGCGCAGGTTCTCGCGCCCGGTGAGGTTGTCGTCGACGGCGGCGTACTGGCCGGCCAGACCGATGTTCTGCCGCACCTGGTCGGGGTGAGCGACGACGTCGATGCCGAGCACCGACGCCTCCCCCTCGTCCAGGCGGAGGACGGTGGTGAGGATGCGCACCGCGGTGGTCTTGCCCGCGCCGTTGGGACCGAGCAGGCCGAGCACGGTGCCCGCCGGCACCGAGAGGTCCACACCGTCGAGGGCGACCACGGAGCCGAACCGTTTGGTGAGGCCGCGGGCGGAGATGGCGATCTCTTGCATGGGCTCAGCCTCGCATCATTTGGTTCAGAAGTCAAACTGTTCTGAACATGAACCATTTCACTTCGAAGAAATCTCTTCCAGCCGTTGCAGGAGGAAACGTCGTTCGGGTGCCGTCGGATTCCGCGCCAGCGCGTCGCGATAGGCGTCGGCCGCCTCCGCGTCCCGCTGTGCACGCCGCAGCATGTCGGCGCGCGCGGCGTGGAACAGGTGAGACGCTCGAGCCAGCGCCGCTCCGCCGGGGGTGGTGGCGAGGGCTTCGACGAGGGCCAGGCCCGCGCCGGGCCCTTCGACCTCGGCGACGGCGACGGCTCGGTTGAGCTCGACGGCGGGCGAGGGGTCGAGGCGGGCCAGCTCGCCGTAGAGGGTGGCGATCGCTTGCCAGTCGGTGTGCTCAGCCGATGGTGCGGCGGCGTGACACGCGGCGATGGCCGCCTGCAGCGCGTACGGACGACGGCCGCGATGCAGGGCCTGGGCAGCCAGGCTCACGCCTTCGCGGATGGCATCGGTGTTCCATTGGGCGCGGTCCTGGTCGGCGAGGAGCACGAGGTCGCCGGCGTCATCGACGCGCGTCGTCCTGCGACTGTCGTGCAGCAGCAGGAGACCCAACAGTCCGAGGGCCTCGCCTTCGTCAGGGAGGAGCTCGACGAGCAAGCGCCCGAGCCTGATGGCCTCGTCGCGCAACGGGGCACGCACCAGCTCCTGACCGCCGCTCGGCGCGTAGCCCTCGCGAAACACGAGATAGACAACGCGCAGCACGGCGTCGAGGCGCTCGGGCAACTCGGGAGGTGCGGGGACCCGGTAGGGGATGTTGGCGGCGGCGATCTTGCGCTTGGCTCGCACCAACCGCTGCGCCATGGTCGGTTCAGGGACGAGGAACGCACGCGCCACCTCCCCCGTCGTCAGCCCCGCGATCAACCGCAACGTGAGGGCGACGCGCGCCTCTGGCGCCAGGGCGGGGTGGCAGCAGGTGAACACGAGACGCAGCCGGTCGTCGTCGACCGGACCCGTCCCCGGGAGGTCGTCGGACGCGGTGGCGCGCGCCTCGAGCAGGTCGTGGGCCGCGGCCTGGCGGTGGGAGCGCGTCGACTCGCGTCGCAATCGGTCCAGCGCCTTGTTGCGCGCCGTCGTGAGCAACCAGGCGCCCGGCTTGTCAGGTATCCCGATGTGGGGCCAGCGCTCGACCGCCACCGCGAAGGCTTCCGCGGCCGCGTCCTCCGCCACGTCGAGGTCACCGAAGGAGCGGGCGAGGGCGGCGACCACCCTCGCCCACTCACGCCGGTGGACGTCGTCGATGGCGGCGGCCGTCACTCCCGTGCGGGGATGGGGCGGACCTCGAGCGGACCGACGCCAGCGGCCGGACACTGCTTGGCGATGTCGAGGGCCTCGTCGAGATCGGCCACGTCGATGACCAGGATCCCGCCGAGCACCTCACTGGTGTCGGCGAAGGGTCCGTCGGTCAGCACCGGTTCGCCGTCGACGATGCGCACCGTCGTCGCCGTCGTGACGTGGTCGAGGGGTACACCGAACACCACGCAGCCCCGTTCGGACAGCAGCGCTTGGAAGCGGGCGTCGTCGGCGTCCCACGTGGCCCGCTCCGCCGGCGACAGCGAGTCCAAGCCGGCGGGCGGGCCGTAACCGAGCAGTGCGTACTTCACGCCGTGGGCATGTCCGGCAGCACGGCGACCGGCCGCACCTCGATGCGGTCGAGTCCACGGCTCACGCCGGGGAGCTTGCCGGCCCACTGGACGGCGGTGTCGACGTCGGGAACGTCGATGACGTAGTAGCCACCGAGGTACTCGGCCGCCTCGGCGTGGGGTCCGTCGGTGACGAGCCCGCCCTCGGCGACGGTCTTGGTCTGGTCGATCCCCTCGAGGGGATCGCCGCCCTGCATGACGCCGGCGGCGAGCAGCTCCTGGGTGTACGTCATGTAGTCGCCGTGGATGGCGCCGCGCTCCGCCTCATCGATGTCGGCCCAACGCTTCGTGTCGCTGTAGATCAAGAGCAGGTACTTGGCCATGTCGGTTCCTCCTGGTTCGTCGTCTGACACCATCACGACGAACGGGTCGTGCCCGCATCGACAGGGTGGTGGGATTTTCAGCGTCGCTTCTCGGCCGTCGCCTCCTGAGCCAGCTCCTGGCTGGAGGCCATGCCGCAATACTGCTCGCAGGATGACCCGTCCGCTCCTCATCTCCTTCCACAACCGGTGCTTCGACGACTGGCCCGATGTCCCCGAGCGCTGCGGTGCCGACGTCCGGTTCATCAACGGCCCGGAGGCCGGCGCCGATGCGGACGCCGTCGTGTTCCACGTCCCATCCCTCGACCCCACGCAGCTGCCGGCCAAACGCCCGGGACAACTGTGGGTCGCATGGTCGCTCGAGAGCCGCGCCATGTGCCCGCCCTTGGACGACCGTGAGCTCATGTCCCACTTCGACCTCACCATGACCTACGAACGGTCGAGCGACGTCTGGTGGCCGTACTTCGGGCCTGGGACCGTGCCGGGGCTACGTGCCCCCGTCGAGGCCCGCACCGCGGCAGCACCGGTCGTGTGGCTCCAGTCCAATGCGTTCGACCGGGGCGGCCGCGTCCTGTTCGCGGCGGAGCTCATGCGCGGGGTGCGGGTCGACTCGTTCGGGCCCGTGCTGCGCAACCAGTCCCAGGTCATCCCGCCCGGGCACGCGCCCCGCATGGACTTGTACCGGCGCTACAAGTTCACGCTCGCGTTCGAGAACTCGATCGCCACCGACTACGTCACGGAGAAGCTGTACGAGCCGCTGACGGCAGGATCGGTGCCGGTGTACCGCGGCAGCGACGACGCCGCGGACCTGGCTCCGTCGCCGGACTGCTACGTGGACGCCCAGCGTTTTGCCTCCGCCACTGACCTGGCCAGCTACCTCGTCCATCTCGACAGCAACGACGACGAGTACCTCGCGTATCACCGCTGGCGCTCGGAGCCGTGGTCACCGGCCTTCGTGGCCCACCTCGAGCGCCTGCGGGAGCCACCGCTGTGCCGGCTGGCCGCGACGGTGGCGGCACGGTTCGAGGGAAGCCGCACCTGATGCCGCGTCTGCGCCGCGGCACCTTCGACGAAGCCATCTGGATGGAGGTGGCGAATGAGTACTCCAACCTTCCCGCCGCCTTCGCGCCGGGGGAGATCGTGCTCGACGTCGGGTGTCACACCGGCGCGCTGTGCGACCTGGCCGCCCGGCGAGGTGCGACCGTCGTCGGGTACGAGGCCAGCCAGGAGAACTACGCGCTGGCGGTGATGAACCTGCGCGGCCACGCATCGGTGCGCCTCCACAACTCGGCCGTCTGGCGGTCAGACCTGCGTACGGATGCAGCGCTCCTGTTCACACCGAGCGCGGACACGGCGAACACCGGCGGCGGCTCCGTGCTCTACGGCTCCGCCGAGGCCCACCACGCCGCTCGGCCGGGCGAGGGACACCCGAGCCCGTCTGGCGTGACGCTCGGCAGCCACCCGGTGCGGACGGTCGCGCTCGATGACGTGCTGACCGAACTGGGAGGCGTCCGCTACCTGAAGGTCGACGTCGAAGGGGCCGAGTTCCCGATCCTGCTCACGGCCGCGCGCCTCGACCTGGTGACGGCGATCGGCGGCGAGTACCACGAGTTCACCGACGAGCAGATGGCGGCCATCGACCCGGGGGCGCGTGTGGGCGACGAGCGCTACTCCCTCGAGCTGCTCCTCGGCCGGCTGCGCCTCGAGGGCTTCGCGGTCGACCACGCACCCGACAGGAAGGGCCGGGGCCACTTCACGGCCGAGCGCGGCTGAGGACCTCGAGCAGTTGCGCGCCGACGACCTCGGGCGCGTACTCGGTGCGGACGCGCTGGCCCACCCGCCGGCCGATGGCGGCCGCCTCGTCGCGGTGGTCGGCGACCCAGCGCAGCAGGTCGACCGCATGGTCGTGGCGCGCCTTGGCCCAGCGGTAGTCCTCGTGCACGGCGAACCAGTCATCCGCCTCGTCGTCGGTGGTCGGAATGAGGTCGTAATCGACGAGGAGCGGATAGTCGGCGCCCAGGTAGTCGAGCTGTCCGCCCCAGCCAGTGACCACGACGGGGTTGTCGAAGACCAACGCGTCGGCGATGCACAGGCCCCAGCCCTCCGACCGGGTCAGCGAGAGGAAGCAGTCGCCTCGGGCGTGCAGACCGTCGATCTCCTCGGCCGTGAGGTGCTCCGTGACCAGTTGCAGCTCGGGAACGTCCGCTCGGCCCGCCAGGAGGGCGGCGACCGCCGGCCACGTCGCGACCGGAAAACGATTCGGGCCTCCGGGATCCTCGCCTCGGTGGGCTCGCGCGACCGCGATCTGGTTCACCGGCGACGTCTTCACGAGGAGCGCCACATCGTCATCGCGTCCGAACGCGTCGAGGAAGGCACGGATTGTGTCCGCCATCGCCTTGCGCGTGCTCCACGTCCCGATGGTGTAGAAGACGAAGCGGTCGTCGAGTCGATCGAATTGAGCCGACTCGACCTGTCCGACGGTGCGAGCGCAATGCGGTACGGCGTGCACCGCTCCCGTGAACCCGTCGGCGAGCAGCGCGTCGCGGTTGAACGTGGACGGCACCATGACGGTGTCCCACTCCGCGCACGCCGCCGTCCATCCGTGGGGAACGCGGTCGGTCTCCCAGGTCGTGAACAGCACCTGTCGGCGCGCCGTGCCGTCGCGCCATCGGTGGGCACCATCGGCCGGATGGTGCACGACGACGGTGTCGACTTCGACGGGGACGTGGGCCAGCCGGGCGTGGGCGCCGTCGTAGTCCGCCCACACGCGCGGATCCGGCTCCTCCGGTTCCCAGAGCAGCGGGGTCCACGTGACGTCGACGCCGGCCGCCTCCAACGCCAGCATGTACTGCACCGCGGCATCGCCGTAGCCATCGCCCGGGCCCCACGACACCCAGCGCACGCCAGAGGGCCGCGACCCGCTCACCACGGATGAGCCGCGAGCTGGCTCAGCCCGGAGGCGCGAAGAACTCGAGGGCGATGTTGTCGGGGTCGCGGAATGACAGGCCGGAGCCGTAGGGCGCATCCTTGATCGGGCTGTACGCGATCCCGAGGCCGTCGAGCTTCTTCGCCCATTCCTCGAGGGCAGCCCGATTGGCGACCGCGAAGCCGACGTGGTCGAGGCCGGGACGGAGTTCAGTGAAGGCGTCGGTGCTGTCGTACTTCGGATGGGTGTGGATTCCGAACAGCTGCCCGCCATCGAGCATCCACACCGCGTGGTGGAACACGTCGGCGTCCTCGTCGAGGACGGGCTCCGCGCCGAAGAGCTTGTTGTAGAACTCCGTGCTGCGCGACAGGTCGCTGACGGTGACGGCCACGTGACCCAATCCCGGAAATGCCACTGTGATTACCCCCTGCTCGGAATCGGAGGATCCTACGTCGGAGTGCAACACTGCGCTTCGTGAGCCTGATCACCGCACCGCGTCTCGAGGGCACCGTCGGCTTGGCCGACGGTCGCCGCCTGTCCTTCGCCGAGTTCGGTCCGGCCGGCGGCCGTCCCGTCGTGTGGTTGCACGGCACGCCCGGCGCGCGGCGCCAGATCCCGGAGGCGGCGCGCCTGGCCGCCGTCGAGCTCGGCGTGCGACTGATCGGCCTCGACCGGCCCGGCGTCGGGGATTCGACGCCGCATCTCTATCCCAACGTGCTGGCGTTCGCAGAGGACCTGGGCGCGGTGATGGACGCTCTCGGCGTGGGCCCGTTCGGCCTCATCGGTCTCTCCGGCGGCGGCCCCTACGTGCTGGCCGGGGCGTACGCCTTCCCCGACCGCGTGGCCGCAGGCGTCGTCCTCGGGGGTGTGGCACCGGCGGCGGGCGAGGAGGCCATCGGTGGCGGGCTGGTCGGGCGCATGGCGCCCCTCGGCCCGCTGGCCGCCGCCTTCCGCGTCCCCCTCGGGATGGCGATGACCGGCTTGCTGTGGACGATGCGGCCGCTGGCCTCGCCCGGCCTCGACCTCTACGCCCGCTTCTCACCCGAGGGCGACCGGCGGGTGTTCGCCCGTCCCGAGATCAAGGCCATGTTCATCGACGACCTGCTCAACGGCAGCCGCACCGGCATCCGGGCGCCCATCTTCGACTTCGTGCTGTTCACCCGTCCCTGGGGCTTCTCGGTGCGCGACGTGCAGGTGCCCATCCGGTGGTGGCACGGCGACGCCGACCACATCGTGCCCCTGGCCCACGGCGAGCACGTCGTCAGCCTGCTCCCCGACGCCGAACTGTACGTCCGTCCGGGTGAGAGCCATCTCGGCGGACTGGGCGCGGCCGAAGAGGTGCTGCTGGCACTGCTGCGGTTGTGGGACAGCCGGGAGCCGTTGCTGACGGGTTGACAGTGTCTACAACTTGGTAGACACTGTCTACGTGCCCGTGCAGCTCACCTCTCCGACCGAGCTGGTGGCGGCCGCCCGTCGGGTGGTGGAAAAGGACGGCATCGAGGGGCTCACGCTGCGGGCGATCGCGCGAGAAGCGGGCGTCTCCCACGGCGCGCCCCTGCGCCACTTCCCCGGCGTGGCCACGCTGCTCGCCGCGCTTGCAGCCGACGGCTTCGCGCAGCTCTACGAGTCGGTCGACGCAGGCGTCGCGGAGGTCGGCCACGCGGACGGGCGTCGCCGCCTGGCCGGTGGCGGCCGGGGCTACGTGCGCTTCGCGTTGGCTCATCCGGGCGTCTTCTCGGTCATGTTCCGAGGCGAGCTGATCGACTCGACGTACGCACCCCTCGCCGCGCACGGGTCACGGGCCTTCAGCCAGCTCGTCGAGTTGGTCGTCGGCGCCCAGGCCGAGGGATGGGCCGAGGGCGAGGAGCCGCGTCACGCGGCGGTCGTCGTGTGGGCGCTCGTGCACGGCATCGCCACGCTGTGGATCCACGGCGGCGTGCAGAGCGTGGCCGGCGAGCTGCACCTCGAGGAGCTGGGACGCATCACCGACGCACTGCTGCTGCAGACCGATCTGAGGAGGACAACGACATGACCACCGTCGAGAACACCTACCTGTCCGGCAACTTCGCGCCGGTGCACACCGAGATCACCGCCGTCGACCTGCCGGTGACGGGCACCATTCCCGCGTCACTCGAGGGACGGTTGTTGCGCAACGGACCGAACCCCATGGGGGAGGAGGACCCGGCGACCTACCACTGGTTCGTCGGCACCGGGATGGTGCACGGCGTCCGCCTGCGCGACGGGAAGGCCGAGTGGTACCGCAACCGCTCGGTCGGCGAGGGCGTGGCGAACACCAACGTCATCGGTCACGCGGGCCGGACGTTGGCCACCGTGGAGGCGGGCCTGTCGCCGGTCGAGCTGGGCTACGACCTCGACCCGATCGGTCCGTACGACTTCGACGGCTCCCTGGAAGGGGCTTTCACGGCCCACGCCAAGCGCGACCCGCTGAGCGGCGAGCTGCACGCCGTCACCTACCAATGGGACTGGGACCACATCCGCTACGTCGTCATCGACACCACCGGGCACGTGCGGCGCGTGGTGCAGATCCCCGTTCCCGACCGCATCGCCGTCCACGACTGCGCCATCACCGAGACCAACGTCGTCCTGTTCGACCTGCCGCTGGTGTTCGACCTCGACGCAGCCATGAACGGCGCGCGGTACCCGTACCGGTGGAAGCCCGACCACCAGCCGCGCATCGGCGTGCTGCCGCGGGACGAGTCGGCGGGTGCGGACGACGTGCGCTGGTTCGAGATCGAGCCGTGCTTCGTGTACCACCCCCTCAATGCCTACGACCTGCCCGACGGCGGGGTGGTGCTCGACGCCGTCCGTCACCCGAGCACGTTCGCCAAGGACATGCTCGGTCCCAACGACGGGCAGACGACCCTCGACCGCTGGACCCTCGATCCCGCGTCGGGCAAGGCGCGCGAGGAGCGACTCGACGACCGGGGCCAGGAGTTCCCGCGGCACGACGAGCGCCGTCTCGGCCGTCCCTACCGCTACGGGTACGCAGCCACCTACCTGCCGGGCGCGCAGTTCGGCGGCATCCTCAAGCACGACCTGGCCGCGGGCACGAGCGAGGCGCGGGACTTCGGGCCCGACCGCTACAGCCTCGAGCCGGTGTTCGTCCCCCGTTCCGACGACGCGGCCGAGGACGACGGTTGGATCATGGCCTACGTGTACGACGCCACCACCGATCGCAGCGACGTCGTCATCCTCGCGGCCCAGGACTTCGCCGGCGACCCGGTGGCGACCATCGCTCTCCCCCAGCGCGTCCCGTTCGGCTTCCACGGCAACTGGGTCCCCGACTCTCAGTAACGCCGCCTGCCCGAACCTCTCCAAGATCGCCGAACCTCTCCAAGACCGGAAAACCTCTCCAAGACTGCGCGAATCAAGGATTCGCCCCATTTGCCCACGCCGACTGCGGGTCTTGGAGAGTTGCGCGGGTCTTGGAGAGTTGGGCGCGTCTTGGAGAGGTGCGCGGGTCTTGGAGAGGTGGTGCGGGCGGCGACGTGGGAAAGGTGCGTCGACCGGACGCGGATCCGGGAACTGTCACACCCGCTCGGCATGCTTGGGCAATGACCGACATCCGTTCCGTCCCTGATCATCTGCTCACGGCGGCGATGGGTGGGCGCACCCCGCGGGTGATCGCCTACCGCGCCGCCGCGTGGCTTCACCACTTGGACGGCATCGACGAGCTCGAGCCCGAGTTCGCCATCCCCCACGGCACGTGGCGACGCGGCTCCTTCGACCACCAGCGTCGCCGCATCGAGGATCTCGAGCTCGTCGAACTCGACGGGATGCTCGTCACCTCAGTGCGCCAGACACTGCTCGACCTGTGCGCGGTCGTCGACCTCGACATCGTGGAGCGGGCCGCTGAGTCCGCGCTGCGAATGCAGCTCGTCGACGAGATGGCGCTGCGCGACTTCGCCTATGTGCACGGCTTCTCGCGCCATGGCCGCCCGGGGCTCCGAGCCCTGCTCGACCGCCGGCCGGTGGGTGCGCACGCGACGGGGAGCGACCTCGAGACGCGGTATGTGCAGGTGATCCGACGGGGTCATCTTCCGGCGCCGGTGCGGCAGTACACCGTGCTGGACGACGCGGGCCTGTGGGTCGCCACCGTTGACTTCGGGTTCCTGCCGACGCCGTTCGTTGTCGAGACCGATGGACTCGCCACGCACACCACGAGAGACCAGCAGCAACACGACCTGAACCGCCAGAACCGGATTAGCGACGCCGGGTACACGTTCCGGCGGTTCACGTACGACGACGTCACGCGGCGGCCCGGGTACGTGTGCCGTGAGACGCTCCGAGGCCTGACCGCGGCCTCTCGCACGTCTGGGATGCGATAGCGCGTAATTTCGACGGATGGCATCCCGGCGTCGATGGCTGCTCAGGATCCTGCTCTGGAGTCTGGCGGCGCTGGCCGTGATGCAGGTGGTCCCCTACGGCTGGAAGCGCACCAACCCGCCGGTCACCGCCGACGCGCCCTGGCCGACACCGGCCGCGGCCCGCATCGCCCGGCAGTCCTGCTACGAGTGCCACAGCAACGAGACCACGTGGCCCGTGTACTCCAAGGTGGCGCCCATGTCTTGGCTGGTGCGTCACGACGTCGACGGCGGCCGTGACAAGCTCAACTTCTCGACCTGGGGCGATCACACCGACCTCCACGACGTGAGCGATGTGATCCGGGGCGGCTCGATGCCGCCGCTCCAGTACACGCTCATCCACCCGGCGGCCAAGCTCACCGCCGAGGAGAAGCGCGTTTTCATCGCCGCCATCCAGGCCATGGACCAGGGTGGCGGCGGGAGCGGCCGCGGTCGGGGTGGCGGCGGCGACTAGACCAGCGCGGCGGTGTCGATGCCGTAGAGCTCGGCGACGTTGCCCGAGAGGATGGCCCGGCGCTGCTCGTCGGTGAGCTGTGCGGTGTGGGTGGCCAGCATCTCCTGGGACCACGGCCAGGTGGAGTCGGAGTGCGGGAAGTCGTTGGCCCACATGAGCCGACGCCAGTTCATGTCGGACGCGTGCCGGAACGCGGTCCAGTCGTCCTGGAACGTGACGTAGATCCCGTCGGCGAAGTACTCCGACGGCAGCCGCGTCAGCTCCTGGCCGGGCGGCAGCCAATAACGGTGGCGCTTGAAGGCGTGGTCCATCCGGTACATGAAGTGCGGCACCCAACCCGCGTCGGCCTCGACGCAGACGATGCGCAGCGCCGGCACCCGCTCGAAGACACCGCCGAACACGACCATGCCCATGACGTCCTGGCACCCGCGCACGACGGACAGGAATCCGTTGAGCCGCGGACCGCGCGTGCGCTCGGCGCGCGTGGTGAGGATGTGGAACGAGAGTGGCAGCCCGAGCTCGACCGACGCCTCCCACAGTGGATCGAAGGCGGGTGAGTCGTAGTCGTGCTCGTCCACGCACCCGGGCTCGCCCGGCATCATCACGCCGCGGAGCCCCAGGGCCTTGATGGCGTGCAGGTCGTCGACCGCCTCGGCCGGCGAGCGCACCGCCGTCTGCCCCGCGCCCAGCAGCCGGGTCGGGTGGGCCGAGCAGTACTCGGCGATCCAGCGGTTGTAGGCGTCGAAGCACGCCTTTTTGTAGTCGGCGTCGCGATGGTTGCAGAGCTGCA
The DNA here is from genome assembly GCA_041166085.1 of Actinomycetota bacterium. Classification (GTDB taxonomy): domain Bacteria; phylum Actinomycetota; class Acidimicrobiia; order Acidimicrobiales; family JAFATL01; genus JBEEFP01. The sequence goes on along the minus strand of JBEEFP010000008.1, from coordinate 29,240 downwards.
TGCCCACCGTGGGGTAGATGACCTCCGCGGCCACCCCGTCGCGGTCCTGGTCGGCCAAGCGGGCCTCGGGGTCCCACCCGCCGCGGTGCAGCTCCTCGAAGCGCACGCCCATGACGCGGATCTCCTCGGCCGGTTTGCCTGCCGCCGCCACCAGCCCCATGGGGACGGGCGTCTTCATGCCGTCGATGACGAACAGGTCGCCGACCCCCTCGCCGCCGTCGACCATCTTGGGTGCGCGGTCGCGCCACGCCGGGTCGATGTAGTCGGTGTAGGTGTTGGGCGCCTCGGTGATGTGCGAGTCGGCTGAGATGATCGGGACGTCGACGACCGTCACGCAGACCGCGCCCCGCGCACGAGCTGACCGGGCAGCGCGCCGGTGTGGATGCCGTCCGCGTACGTCTCCACGCCGGCCACGAACGTGTGGAGATACCCGTCGGCCCGCTGCAGCAGGCGCTTGCCGCCCGCCGGCAGGTCGAAGTGCATCTCGGGCGGACGGAGGCGCAGCCCGTCGAAGTCGATCACGTTGACGTCGGCCCGCATGCCCGCCGCCAGCACGCCTCGGTCGCCCAGGCCGACTGCCTGCGCCGTGTCGCGCGTCTGCCTACGCACCACCAGCGGCAGCTCGAGGCGCTCGCCCCGCACCCGGTCGCGGGCCCAGTGGGTGAGCATGGTGGTGGGGTAGCTGCCGTCGCAGATGGTGCCGACATGGGCTCCACCGTCACCCAGACCGGCCACGGTGTGCTCGGACATGAGCATGTGGCGCAGCGCGTCGAGGTTGCCGTCCACGTAGTTGAAGATCGGGTAGTAGAGGAGATGGCGGCCGTCGTCCTGCAGCAGCAGGTCGTAGACGAGCTCCTCGGCGCGCACGCCGCGGCGCGCCGCTTCCGCCGCGATGGAAGCCTCGGGCGGCGGCTCGTAGTCCGGCGGATCACCGATGTCGAAGATGTGCTCGGCCGCGGGCGCCAGCGCCGCGTCCTCGGCCAACAGCCGTTCGCGGAACAGCGGGTCGCGCAGCAACGCGACCCGTTGCGCGGTGTCCAGGGGAGCCAGCTCGGCCCAACCCGCGTAGCGCATGAACGGGTTGAGGCTGGCCTCCACGCCGAGGACGACGCCGATGGGCCGTGCGCCGACCTGGCCCTTGATGGGCAGCCCTTCTGCGGCCGCGGCCTCGATGGCGCCGAGCAGCGAGCGCCAGTCCTCGCGTCGGCGCGACTGGACGAGGGAGATGGACAAGGGTCGACCCGAGGCCTCGACCATGCGCCGCAAGGTCGTGAACTCGGTCTCGAACTCGAGGAAGTCGGAGACGACCTCGAAGACGCCCATGCCCGACTCCCCGACCGCAGCCGCGATGCCGACCAGCTCGTCCTCCGACGCGGTGAGGGTGGGTGTGGGCTCGCCGCGGCTGGTGCGGTGATTGAGGGTGCGGGAGGTCGAGAAGCCGAGGGCGCCCGCCTCGATGGCCTCGCGCGCGATGGCGCCCATGGCGGCGATCTCCTCGGCGGTGGCGGACTCGCGGTTGGCGCCGCGCTCGCCCATCACGTGCAGGCGCACCGCGCCGTGGGGCACCTGGGCGCCGACGTCGATGTCGTGCGGCACCCGCTCGACCGCGTCGAGGTACTCCGGAAAGCTCTGCCACTCCCACGACAGGCCCTCGTGCAGGGCGGCCCCGGGGATGTCCTCCACCCCCTCCATCAGCTCGATGAGACGTTGATGGTCGTGGGGATGGACGGGTGCAAAGCCGACCCCGCAGTTGCCCATGACGACGGTGGTGACACCGTGCCACGAGGACGGTGCCAGCGAGCTGTCCCAAGTGGCCTGACCGTCGTAGTGAGTGTGGATGTCGACGAATCCGGGCGTGACGACGGCGCCGTCGGCGTCGATGACGCGCGTCGCCGTCCCGTCGACCGCCCCGACCTCGACGATGCGTCCGTCGACGATGGCAACGTCGGCCGAGCGCGGCGGCGCTCCAGTCCCGTCGACCACCGTCCCAGCGCTGATGATGACGTCGTAATCCGGCACGCGGAGAGCCTACGCAGCGATGGCGCGGAGCGCGTCGGCGATGCGGGCCACCTGGTCCTTGGCCAGGCAGTCGGTGACGCCGACGGCGGCCGCCTCCTCACGGATCTCGTCGCTGAGATAGGCGGAGAACAACAGGATGCGCTGACCGGGCCGGCGCTCGAGGATGCGACGGGCCGTCTCCAGCCCGGTCATCCCTGGCATCATCTGGTCGAGCACGATCACTTCGGGGTCGGCGTTGTCGAGGGCGGCCAGCGCCTCCTCGCCGTTGGCCGCTTCGCCCGTCACCGCGAACTCGTCGTCAGCCCCCCGAATGAGGGCTCGTACGAGGATGCGGATGTCTTCCTGGTCGTCGACGATCAGGACCGAGGTGGGCACTGTCGGGAATTGTGCCCTATGCAATGGCGTCATGAACGACCTCAGCGGCAGAACCGTGATGGTGACCGGCGCCAACACAGGAATCGGCCGAGCGACTGCGCTCGCGCTGGCAAATCGTGGGGCGCACATCGTCATGGCGTGCCGCTCGGCCGACAAGACCGCGCCGGTGATCGGGGACATCAAGGCCCGCAGCGGCAACGACGCGATCGACTTCTTGCCCCTCGACCTGGCCGACCTCGCGTCGGTTCGGGACGCGGCGGCGGCGTTCCTCGCGCGCGACGAGCCGCTCCACGTCCTCCTCAACAACGCGGGAGTTGCGGGTCAGCGCGGTGCAACGGCGCAGGGCTTCGAGCTGGCCTTCGGCACGAACCACCTCGGTCACTTCCTGCTCACCGAGCTCCTGCTCGATCGCATCCGGGCCAGCGCACCCGCCCGCATCATCAACGTGTCGAGCGACTCGCACTACTCGCCCAAGGCCATCGACTGGGACGCGGTGCAACGGCCGACCGCCACCGTCACCGGCATGCGCGAGTACGGCGTCTCCAAGCTGTGCAACGTCCTCCATGCCCAGGAGCTGGCGGCACGGCTCGCGGGCGACGGAGTCGTCACCGCGTCACTGCATCCGGGTGTCATCGCGTCGGACGTGTGGCGTCGGGTACCGGCGCCGGTGCGCGCGGTCATGAAGCTGTTCATGAAGTCGACGGAGGACGGGGCCCAGACGTCGGTCCACTGCGTCACCGCACCCGACCTGGCCAGCGGCGGGTTCTACACCGATTCCCGCCAGAAGGACCCCAGCCCGATGGCGACGCCGGCCCTCGCGGCCGAGCTCCGCGAGCGCAGCGAGAGGTGGGCCGCCGCCTAGGAACCTCAAGTCGAGTCCTTCGCGGGTCGATCCCTTCGGGGGGATTGTCCACATGCATCCGACGCGCTTCACACTCACAACCAAGTTCGCCGCGGCCAGCGCGGTGCTCTTCGCCCTCATCGGCGCCCTCGTCGGCCACGAGATCCAGAGCCAGGTGCACGAGCGATCGCTCGACAGCGCCCAACGAGCAGCCGAGCTCGTGGCCCACTCCACCGTTGGACCCGAGCTCTCCGCCGCCCAGTTCGCCCGGCCCTTCCTCCCGACGGAGGTGGCGATGCTCGACCGCCATTTCAGCGGCGGCCTGCGCAACGCCGGAGTCGAGGAGCTCGTCCTCTACGACCCGCACGGTGTCGTGCGCTATGCCAACGAGCACGACGAGATCGGGCGCGTGGTCGAACACGACGACCACCTCAGCCAGGCCATCGGGGGCTCGGTGCGGTCAGAGACGACGGACCACGCCCACGTCGGATCCAAACAGCCCACCCGGCTGCTCGAGTCCTACGTCCCCCTGCGGGAGAGCGATGGAGGAGCGGTCATCGGCGTCCTCGAGCTCTACCTGCCGTTCGCGCCGTACCAGCGCGCGGCCGACGCCGACATTCGCCGGCTCCTGATCCTGCTCGGCGGCGGGCTGGCGGTGCTCTGGATGGCCCTCTACCGCGTGGTGTCCAGCGCGTCGCGCACGCTCACCCGGCAGCGGGACGAGAACGAGCACCTGGCCATGCACGACCCGCTCACCGGGCTGGCCAACCGTGCCCTGTTCGCCGACCGCACGGCCCAAGCGCTTCGGGCGGCACGGCGCGCCGACGCCCCAGCCGCCATCCTGCTCATGGATCTCGACCGGTTCAAGGAGGTCAACGACACCCTTGGCCATCACAGCGGAGACGCACTCCTGATCCAGGCCTCGGCCCGACTGCGCGACACCCTGCGCGAGGTCGACACCATCGCCCGGCTCGGTGGCGACGAGTTCGCGGTGCTGCTTCCCACTGGCGACGAGGAGGCGGCGCGTTCGGCAGCGCGGCGCATCCAGCGCAGCTTCGAGGACACGTTCGTCGTCGACGACCTCGCGCTCGATCTGCGAGTCAGCATCGGCATCGCCGTCCACCCCGAGCACAGCGACACGAGCCAAGGGCTCCTGCAGCGCGCCGACGTCGCCATGTACCTGGCCAAGGCGCAACAGAGCGGCCTCGAGGTCTACTCGGCCGATCGCGACGAACACTCGCCGGGCCGACTCGTGCTGGCCAGCGAGCTGCGCCGCGCCATCGAGGAGGACGAGCTCGTCCTGCACTATCAGCCGAAGGCCGACGTCGACACGGGACGCATCACCGGCGTCGAGGCGTTGGTGCGCTGGGAGCACCCCGAGCGTGGGCTCGTCCCGCCCCTCGACTTCATCCCACTGGCGGAGAAGACGGGACTGATCAAGCCCCTGACCATCGCTGTGCTGGACCGGGCTGTGGCGCAGTGCGCGGCGTGGCAGGAGGGCGGCATCGACCTGCCCGTCGCGGTGAACCTCTCGCCCGTCAGCCTCATCGACCGCCAACTGCCGAGTGAGGTCAGCACCGTGCTGCGTCGTCATGGCCTGGCTCCGTCGATGCTGGAGCTCGAGGTGACCGAGAGCTCGCTCATGCACGACCCGGTCCGAGCGTCCGAGATCCTCGCCGACCTCAGCGCCATGGGCGTCGCCATCGCCATCGACGACTTCGGGACGGGGTACTCGTCACTCGGTTGGCTGCGCCAGCTGCCGATCGACGAGCTCAAGATCGACCGCAGCTTCGTCGCCGCGATGACCACCAGACGGGAGGACGAGGTGATCGTCGCCTCCACCATCCAGCTGGCCAAGAACCTGGAGCTGCGGGTGGTGGCAGAGGGCGTCGAGGACCCCGACGTGGTCGCGGCGCTGCGCCGTCTCGGTTGCGACACGATTCAGGGCTTCTTGCTGACCCGTCCGCTGCCGGCGCACGAGCTGGAGACGTGGCTGGCGGTGCGCGACGCAAGCCGCTTCCGCCTGCGATCCGGGTCCGTGCGACGGGCTCCGCTGCAGGCTCGTCGCGGGGTCAACGCCTGATTTTCTGACGGCGCGTCAGATAACATCGACGGATCGCCGAGCTCCCCAAGATCGTCAGCGTCGACGACCACGTCGTCGAGCCACCCCACGTCTGGCAGCAGTGGCTGCCCGCCAAGCTGCGCGAGCGCGGCCCACGCGTCGAACGGCGCGGCATCGGCTCCATGAGACACGTGGGCGGCGGCGCGTACGAGCAGACCTTCGACCCGTCTGGTCCGCAGGCCGACTGCTGGCTCTACGAGGACCTCGTCTACATCCACAAACGCCATGTGGCCGCGGTGGGTTTCGACCGCGACGACATGACGATGTCGCCCATCACCTATGACGAGATGCGTCCCGGCTGCTACGAGCCCAAGGCGCGCGTCGAGGACATGGAGATGAACTGGGTGGAGGCGTCGTTGTGCTTCCCCACCTTCCCGCGGTTCTGCGGGCAGACCTTCAGCGAGGGCAAGGACAAGGACCTCGGGCTGGCGTGCGTGCGGGCGTACAACGACTGGATGGTCGAGGAGTGGTGCGGTGACAGCGACGGCGCGCTCATCCCGCTCACTCTCGTGCCGCTGTGGGACGCCGAGCTGGCCGCGGCCGAGGTGCGTCGTAACGCGGACCGGGGCGTGCGCTCCGTGTGCTTCAGCGAGATTCCACCCCACCTCGGGCTGCCATCGATCCACAGCGGCGAGTGGGACCCGTTCATCGCCGCCTGCGCTGACACAGGAACGTGCATATCCATGCACATCGGCTCGTCGTCGCGCATGCCTGCGACCTCGCCCGACGCACCGATCGCTGTCGCCGCCACGCTGTCGTTCAACAACGCCATGGCATCGATGAGCGACTGGCTGTTCTCCGGGAAACTCGTGCAGTTCCCCGACCTGAAGCTGGCATACAGCGAGGGGCAGATCGGCTGGATCCCCTACATCCTCGAGCGGGCCGACACGGTGTGGGTGGAGCACCGGGCGTGGGGCGGTGTGAAGGACCTCGTCCCCGAGCCGCCGTCGACCTACTACTACCGCAACATGTACGGCTGCTTCTTCCGCGACCAGCACGGCATCGACTCACTCGAAGTGGTCGGCGTCGACAACATCACCTTCGAGACGGACTACCCGCACACCGACTCGACGTGGCCCGACACCAAGCAGGTCGCCACCGAGCTGATGGCCGGCGTCCCCGACGACGCCGTCCGCAAGATCATGCGGGGCAACGCCATCCGCATGCTCGAGCTCGACCTCGCTCCCTGAATCAGTCCTCGACGTAGTCGCCGAGAGGCTCCGGCGGCCGGTCGGGGCGGCGGCGGGCGCCGCGACGGTGCACCTCTGCCTCGGTGACGACCTTGCCGTCGCGCAATCGGACGCGCCGGGCCGTCCGTCGGGCGATGTCTTCGGCGTGGGTGACGATGATCACCGTCACACCCTGCTTCTGTGACAGCGAGCGGAGGACGTCGACCACCTCGTCGGCGGTGACGCTGTCGAGGTTGCCGGTGGGCTCGTCGGCGAGGATGACCCGCGGCTCGTTGGCGAGAGCCCTCGCGATGGCGACGCGCTGTTGCTCCCCGCCTGACAGCAGCGACGGGAGGTGACCGGCGCGGTGGGCCAGGCCGACCTGCTCCAGCAGCTCGGTGGCGCGACGCCGGCGGTCTGCGCGCGACCCCGCCAACGGCACCATGGCCGCCTCGACGTTCTCGACCGCGGTGAGGGTGGGGATGAGGTTGAAGCCCTGGAACACGAACCCGACGTCACGCGAACGCAGGCCCGTCAGCTCACCGTCGCCGAGGTTCCGCAGCTCCCGTCCGTCGAAGGTCAACGAGCCCGCGGTGGGCTTGTCGAGCGCGCCCAGCAGCTGCAACAGCGTGCTCTTGCCCGAGCCGCTCGGCCCCTCGACGGCCATGAACTCGCCCGTGCCGATGATGAGGTCGATGCCGTCGAGGGCGCGCACCTCGCCGGCGCGCGTGCGGTAGATGCGCTCGACGTTCTCGAGCTCGTACAGCGGAGGAGCCGTGCTCATCCGAGGTCCCGCAGCGCGACGACGGGCGCAAGGCGAGCGGCGCGCCACCCGCCCACCAGCCCGGCAAGCACGCCGCCGATGAGGGCGAACAGCACGCCGAGGGCAAGGGTCGACGGATGCAGCGGCGCCGACAGCTTCACGGTCGTGGTGTGAGCGGTCGCCGCGGCCTGGCCGAAGAACGACGAGAGGGTGGAGCTGCCGACGCCGGGCACGCCCATGCTCGTCGCCTTCAGGGTCGGCGAGAAAGCGTGCACGCCCGCGGCGACGACCGCGCCGACGCCGAGCCCGAGCAGGCCGCCGATGAACCCGATGCCGACGGTCTCACCGAGCAGCTGGCGCACGACCCGTCCCTTCGACCAGCCGATGGCTCGCAACGTGCCGATCTCCCGCACCCGTTTGGCGATGGACGAAAGGGTGAGGAGTACCGCGATGGCGAAGGCGGCGACGAGCACGATGACGGCGAGGGCGCCGCCCAAGCGGTGAGCGAGGCTCTGGGCATCGGCCAGGCTGCCGGTGACCTGATCGGCCAGCGCCTTGGTGGTCACGACCTCGGCGCCAGGGAGCTGCTTGCGGATGGCGGCCGCAACCTTGTCGACGTTGGCGGCCGAGTTGGCCTTCACCAGCACCTGGGTGACGCGGCCGTCCTTGCCCGCCAACTTCTGCAGCGTCGCCAGGGGGTAGTAGATGTCGGCGGTGCTACCGGTCAGCGTCGGGCGCACCAGTCCGACGACGGTGTAGTCCGTGCCGTTGACGGGGATCCTGGCCCCGACCTTCAGTGACTTGGTGTTGGCGTATGCGACGTTGAGCAGCACCTCGTCGCTCGCCTGCTTCCCGATCCAGCGCCCGTCGATCAGCTGCTCGGAGGTGACCAGTCCGGACGAGGGGTTGGCCGGATCCACGCCGGCGGCGGTGTAGCTCTGGCTGGTGATGTCGGTCGACGGCGGGTCGATGGCCTGCTGGATGCTCTCGACCGGTGTCGTGAACTGGGCGCGGAACTCACGGAAGCGCTGGGGCAGGCACTCGTCGAACGCCGGGTTGCCGCCTCGTCCCGCGGCGCCGCCCCCACCGCCTCCACCGCCATCGCCACCCGGACCGCCGCCGTCGCCCCCGGGCGGGCCGATGGTGACGCCCTTGGCCTGGAGGCACTGCTGGAAGGCCTGGCGCTCGGCGTCGGTCATCGGATCGGGCCGCACGGTCTGGGTGAAGGTCTGCCCGCCCGTCTGGATGTTGGCGACGATCGCCGGGACGGTGCCGGTCTGGTGGTTGGCCAGCTGCACGAGTCCGCCCACCGCGGACTCGACGCCCTGCACCTTGGCGATCGACGACACCGCCGACTGCGGGAAGCTGACGAGCGTCGCCGAGAGGAAGAAGTCGTGGGTGAACTTCTCTCCGGGCTTGCCGAGCTTGGCCAGGTCGGTGACGACGTTCTGGTTCTCGCTGAGCAGGGCCTGGACGTCCTGCTGGTTGACGCCGCCGGGCCCGCCGCCGCCGCCGCGGAAGAAGCCGCCGCCGCCCCGTCCCTGTCCCAGTCCCTGCGGGGCGGTCGTCGACGTGGTCGCGTTCGTTCCCGCCGTGGACGGGGCGCCTGCGACGCGCGTCACCAGGATGTCGGTGCCCACGGACTTGAGCGGCGCGAGGACGTTGTTCTGGGCCTCATCCAGGCCCTGGGAGACACCGATGATGCCGATCACCAGGCCGACCCCGAGCGCGAGTCCGAGGGCGGTGAGGATCGTGCGCCCCAACCGACGGCGCAGCTCGCCCCCGATGTACGTCAGGTGGAACACGGCGACAAGCAAACACCAGAAACCTGGGAACAGCCTGGGAACGCAACTTCTCGGCCCACAGCCCGTTCCAAGGTGGGCGGTGCAGAATCGCCGCATGGACGAGACGACCCTCGAGACGCTGCCCCCCGTCGCACCGTTGCCGCCGACCGACGAGCCCCCCGAGTTCGTCGCAGACCTCCCCCCTTCCCCGCCCCAGCCCCCCGCGCCGCCCGCTGGACCCGAACGGTCTCACCGGCGCTGGTTCCCCGGCGCCGCCCTCCTCGCAGCCGCGGTGGTCGCGGGCGGGGCGGCGGGGGGCGTGGTCGGCCGCGTCACCGAATCCAAGGCGACCGGACCCGCGACCAGCGCGGTCGCGACCGGCGGCATCGGCACCGGCAGCCTGGCCAAGCTGGGCGACATCCAGCAGGTGCTGGCCCGCATCCAGCCTTCGGTCGTCTCGGTGCAGACGCAGCTCTACCAGCGCGGCCGCTTCTACCCGACCCAGGGCGCGGGCAGCGGCACCATCCTCACCGCTGACGGCGAGGTCCTCACGAACGCCCACGTGGTCGAGGGGGCCCGCACCATCGAGGTCACCCTCAACGGCGAGAAGACCGCCAGGCCCGCCGACCTCATCGGCATGAACCCCACCGCCGACGTGGCCCTCATCAAGATCCGCAACGCCAAGGACCTCCCCACCGCCACCCTCGGCAGTTCGGCCGACCTGCGGGTGGGCGACAGCGTGGTTGCCATCGGCAACGCGCTGAACCTCGGCGCCACGCCCACGGTCACCGAGGGCATCGTGTCGGCGCTCAACCGCTCCATCGAGGCGCCGGGCGAGTCCCTGAGCGGGCTCATCCAGACGGACGCGGCCATCAACCCCGGGAATTCGGGCGGCCCGCTCGTCGACGCGCAGGGACGCGTGATCGGCGTTGACACCGCCGTTGCCGGCGACGCACAGAACATTGGCTTCGCACTCGCCATCGATACGGTCAAGCCGACCATCGACCAGCTGCGCGCCGGCAAGGGCACAACCTCGACGACCGGCGGGAGTGCCGCGACCGCGGGTCAGCCGTTCCTCGGCGTCAGCCTGCAGGACGCCTCGGGCGGTGCGGGCGTGGCCGTGGTCGAGCCCGGGTCGCCGGCCGACGATGCCGGCCTCAAGGCGGGCGACGTCATCACCAAGCTCGACGGCACCTCGGTCGGGTCGGCCAGTGATCTGGCGACCGCGATCCACAGCCACAAGGTCGGCGACAACGTGACCATCACCTGGACCCGCAACAGCCGCACCATGACCGGCAAGACCAAGCTCGCCGGCCAATAGCCACTGTCTCGAGGAAATAGCCCACCGATCCGGTGGGCTATTTCCTCGAGATGCGGGGAAAAAGTGGCTCTCCTGCTGGATCCGTGGGTGCCAACGCCCATCTCCGGGTGCGGAGTCCCCCAACCCCGCACACAAGAGAGGAAGCCGCGCTGTCGAACGTCGGAGCGGCCCGTCCCCCGCGGATCTGGTGCACCTCCTTGCCCAGGAATGCGCCCAAGTGAACCTGGTCCACGTGGCGGCGTCCGTTCGCGTCCGACGCGGAATCCTGTGCAGAGAAGCGGGGGTGGAAACCTGGCACATCGGGCGAGACGGGCCCCACTTCTCTGCAATGGTTTGGCGGACGGCCCGCGACAGGCCAGCCGAGACCGTAACGCTCGTTGTGTGCGGGGTTTCGCGCGGCCACGAAGCTTGCACCCTCCAAACCCACCCACGGAAACCGCGGCGAAAGAGTCAGGCCTGCAGGTGGCGACTCAGGTTGCGGGCGGCCCGGCGCATGAGGGCGCCCATGGCAGGGCCGGCCAGCGGGACGCCGACGAGGAACAGCGGACGCGGGTCGATGGCGAAGGTCCAGGCCAACCTGCTGCCGTCACCATCGGGCTCGACGGTCCACTCCTCGACCAGTGCGTGGGCCATCGGCACGCTGGACTCGTCGACGCGGTAGGCCCAGCGATGCGGCGCGTCCCACGCAAGAATCGTCTCGCGGTAGCGCACCCGACTGATCGTGATCTCACGACCCGAGCCGATGCCGGGCGGCTGGTCGCCCTCGTAGTGGCCGGCGGACAGGCCAGGGAACCACGCCACCCACGTCGAGGGGTCGGCACTGATGGCCGCGAACACCTCGGCGGGCCGCGCCTGCACCCGGTTGGCGAACGTCCACCGCCGCGGCGCCATCGTGAGGAAGTCCAGCCCCTCGGGTCGCAGGCTGTGCACGGCGACGTTCTACTCGGCTACTCGTTCAGTCGGACGTGAGGGCCGGGAGCTCGACGCGGAAGACGGCGCCCCCGCCGTCGCGGGGGCGCGCCGACGCGGAGCCGCCGTGGGCGGCGGCGATGGCCGACACGATGGACAGGCCGAGACCTGACCCGCCGCTGTCGCGTGCGCGGGAGGGGTCGGCTCGGTAGAACCGTTCGAACAGGTTGGCACCCTCGCCCTGTGGCAGCCCGGGCCCGCGGTCGGCGACCTCGACGACGGCTCGGCCGCCTTCGATGCCCACTCGCACGTCGGCGGGCTCGCCTGGCGGTGTGTGCGATCGCACGTTGGCCAGCAGGTTGTCGACCACCTGGCGCAACCGGCCGCGGTCGCCCCACACTTCGACCGACCCGTCCACGTCCAGTGTGAGGCCGCGGTCGGGGTCGAGCGCACGCGCGGCCGCGACCGCGTCGCTCGTGACCGCGCCGAGATCGACGGCGTCGTGCTCGAGCGGACGTCCCTCGTCGAGCCGGGCCAGCAGCAGCAGGTCGTCCACGAGCACGCCCATGCGCGCCGCCTCCTCCTCGATGCGCGACAGGAGCCGGGCCAGGTCCTCGGGGTGCTGGTCGGCGCCCATGCGATACAGCTCGGCGTAGGCCCGCACCGCCGCGACCGGCGTGCGCAGCTCGTGGGACGCGTCGGCGACGAAGCGCTTCTGCTCGGCGAAGGCGGCGTCGAGGCGCTCGAGCATGACGTTGATCGCCCGTCCCAGCCTTCCGACCTCGGTGCCCTCGTCATCGCGTGCGATCCGCTGGCTGAGATCGCCCGCGGTGATGGTGGAAGCCGTCGCCTCGATGTCGGCGAGGGGCCGTAGCCCGAGGCGCACCAACCACAGCCCGATGCCGGCGGCGATGGCCACCACCGCGATGGTCACGAAGAGCTCGATGAGGAAGAGGCGGTGCAACGTGCCAGTGAGGTCGTCGAGGGGCAGGGCGACCGCCAGCACGTTGCCGCCGCTCAGCGCGGACAGCCGCACTCGGTACTGCGGACCGCCGGCCTCGGCCGAAGGAACGGTCAGCACGCGGGCCGCTTGCTGCCCGTGGCCAGCAGCACCAGCGTCACCGGGCCCGCCCGAACCGGCGTGATGGTCGTCGGGCGCCGGTTGCTGCACCGGTGTCGCGTCCGCCGCGAACTGCGTCACATCCTTGGCAGGAACGGCCGGAGTGAACACCTTCTCGAAGCGGCCCCGACCCGAGAAGAACGGACCGGCCTGGCCCTCCCGGTCGTAGACCTGCAGGAAGACGCGCGGCGCCACCGCGCCGAGCTGCTCGATGCCGGAGTCGCCCGGTGCCCGCTCGATGCTGGCCTGGGCCGCGTCCAGCTGCTGGTCGACGCGGGTGAACAGGAACGACCGCAGGGCCGAGTACGTCGCCAGGTCGGCGACGAGCAGCCCGACCGTCACCAGCACCAGCGAGGCCGCAAGGAGCCGGGCTCGCAGGGACACCAGCTCAGTCCGCAGCGTCAGACGGTTGGCGCAGCGTGTAGCCCACGAGCCTGATGGTGTGGATCAGGGGCGGACCGTGGCGATCGATCTTCTTGCGCAGGTAGCTGACGTAGGTCTCCACCACGTTGTCGCCTCCGTCGTAGTCGTACTGCCACACGTGGTCGAGGATCTGCGACTTGGACAGCACCCGCCGCGGGTTGAGCATGAAGTACCGCAACAGGTTGAACTCGGTGGCGGTCAGGTGGACGGGCTTGCCGGCGCGCCACACCTCGTGCGTCTCCTCGTCGAGCACCAGGTCGGCGAAGCGCAACACTGACTCGTCGTCACCACCGACCCGCACCCGACGCAGGATGGCGCGTACGCGCGCAACGACCTCGGCCAGGCTGAACGGCTTGGTGACGTAGTCGTCGCCCCCGACTGTCAGGCCGGAGATCTTGTCCTCGGTGGAGTCGCGTGCGGTGAGGAACAGCACGGGCACGCGGACGCCGTCGCGCCGCAGCCGCCGCGTGACCTCGATGCCATCGAGGTCCGGCAGCATGATGTCGAGCACGATGAGGTCGGGCCGCAGCGTCTCGGCCGCCTTGAGAGCCTCTCGTCCGGTGCCCGCCTCGTCCACCTCGAACCCCTCGTAACGAAGGGCGGTCGCCACCGCGTCCACGATGGACCGCTCGTCGTCGACCACGAGAACGCGCTGCTGCTCGGTCATTGCCACATCGTCATCATCGAAGCAGAACCTGTGAGTCCGCTGTGGATCATCCGTCCAGCTGGTCCAGCCGCTCCTCGAGCACCCGCACCCGCTCCTCCAGCGCGGTGATGCGGCCATCCTCGGGCGCGGCAGCGACGTACGGCGCGCTGACAGCGGACGAGTCCTCCGACTCCGGCACCGGCGCGGGTGCAGTCGCAGCGACCGCACCCAGCAGGTGGGCCCAGCGCGGCTCTTTGCGACCCGGCTGGCGCGGCAGCAGCGTCACCAGCGGATCGTCGCGTCCGGCCAGCTGGGCGAGGACGTGCTCGACCGCGTGGGTGGCGGCGAAGGCGTGCATGCGCTCGGTGCGGGCCCGCAGCTCCGCCGCCGTCTGCGGCCCGCGCAACAGCAGCACCGTGATGACCGCCAGGCTGGCGCGGTCGAGCTCGAGGGCCTCCGGCAGCACGTGGCGGTACTTGTCGACACGGTTGCCCTTGGAGAACACCACCCGCACGAGGCTCTCGGCCTTGAGGTTCTCCAACGCGTTGCTCACGACCCGCTCGTCGAGCTGCACGACGGGATCGCGGTTGGTCGACTGATTGCAGGCGGCGATGAGTGCGTTCATCGAGAGCGGGTACTGATCCGGGGTGGTCAGCTCCTTCTCGACGAGGCAGCCGACGACCCGCTGCTGCACCGGGGTCATGTCCACAGGTGCAGCGTAGGGTGGTTGGGATGCGCCGCTCCCTCGCCGGTGCGCTGTGCGCCGCTGCGGCGCTGGCTACCGCGCTGGCGCCGATGGGAGTCCACGCGCAGACCGCCCCCGACCCGCCCTACGACGTACCGGTGGACCAGCTGGCCGCCGCCTTCGAGTGTCCGCACCCCTTCACCCACCCCGAACACGAGCCCGTCCTCCTCGTGCACGGCACGTTCACCAACGCTCACGAGAACTTCAGCTGGAACTGGGAGCTGCTGCTGCCCAGCCGTGGCTACGACTACTGCCTCGTCACCTATCCCGAACGCGGTCTCGGCGATATGCAGGTGGCCGCCGAGTACGTCGCCTACTCGGTGCAGCAGATGGCGCACACGAGCGGGCGCAAGGTCGACATCGTCGGCCACAGCCAGGGCGGCCTGATGCCCCGCTGGGCCATCAAGTGGTGGCCGTCGGTGCAGGCGCTGGTGGACGACGACGTCATGCTGGCCGGGCCGAACCACGGCGTCGGTCTGGCCGCCAACGCCGAGCAGTCACCGGTTCCTCTGGCGCCGGTGATGTACCAGTTCGCCCCGGAGTCGAACTTCATCCGCGCGCTCAATGCGGGAGACGAGAGTCCGGGCGCGGTGGACTACACGTCGATCTACAGCATCACCGACGAGCTCGTGCAGCCGGCCGTGCCCGTGCCGACCGCGGGCCTCGACTGGGGAAGGGTCGAGCCCAACGTGCGCAACATCTCCGTGCAGGACGTGTGTCCCGGCCGCGTCGTGGATCACCTCAGCATCGGCACCACTGACCGTCTGACCCAGGAGTTGGCCCTCGACGCCCTTTCGCACCCGGGGCCGGGCGATCCTTCGCGCATCAGCGCGCCCGCCACCTGCGTCCTGCCCGATCAGTACGCGGTGCCCGAGCAGTTCCCGGTGCTCCTCGAGCAGTTCCAGCGCTCGATGGCGGGCGGCTTCCCCGCGTTCACGACCACGGACACCGAACCCGAGGTCAAGGCATACGCGCAGGCCCGTCCGGCGTCGGCGACGACGACCACGACCGCCGCACCTGGTGCGGTCGAGGGCAACCGGGACTCGGCCGGACTCCCGTCCACAGGCGGCGGTCCACCGGTCGCGTTCGGTCTGGCCCTCGGCGGCCTCACGTTGCTGACGCGCCGCACGCTGCGGGCGTGACCGTTCGTCTGCCGACGCCGAGTCTGGTGGTGCTGGTGGGCCCGTCGGGCGCGGGCAAGTCGACCTGGGCCCAGCGCTGGTTCAGGCACGACCAGATCGTGTCCACCGATGCGCTCCGCGGGCTGGTGGGCGAGGGTGAGCACGACCAGCGGGCCGGAACTGACGCGTTCGCCGTCCTCGACCTGGTGTTGGAACGCCGCCTCGAACGCGGGCTGCTCACCGTCATCGATTCCCTCGGACTCGACGCAGCGAGGCGGCGGGCGTGGCGGGACCTGGCGGCGCGCCACGGCACCGACGCGCACGCGGTGGTGTTCGACACGCCGGCCGAGGAGTGCCGGCGCCGCAACAAGCGCCGGGGCGACCCCGTACCGACCAAGGTCCTCTCGGCGCAGCTGGCGAGTCACGCCGAGCAGCGCGCCGGCGTCGAGACAGAAGGCTTCGCGGCGGTGCATGCAGCCGGACCAGTACGTCTCGTGCCTCGCGATCTCTACGACGCGCCGGCCGACGAGGCTCGGCAACGCAGCGATCCCGTTCGACTGGCGTTCGGGCTACAGCTTCCGCGGTTCACCTGGTCAGGGGGACGGGAGGAGCTGGCGCCACGACTGGCCGCCATCGGCAGAGCCGCCGACGACGCCGGCTTCGAGTCCATGTGGGTCATGGACCACTTCATTCAGATTCCGCAGGCCGGACGCGAATGGGAGGACATGCTCGACAGCTGGACGACGCTCGCCTTCCTGGCCGCCCATACCGAGCGAGTGCGACTGGGCACCCTCGTCACCGGCATCACGTACCGCAACGTGGCGCACCTGGGGAAGATCGTGGCGACGCTCGACGTCCTCAGCGGTGGCCGCGCCATCTGCGGCGTCGGCGCGGCGTGGTTCGAGCGCGAACACCGCGCGTACGGCTGGGAGTTCCCGCCCGCTCGCAAGCGGTTGGACATGCTGGAGGACGCGCTGCAGCTTTTATCGCTGATGTGGGGACCGGGTGCGCCGCCGTTCACGGGCGCCGTCATCGAAGCGGCCGAGACGGTCTGCTACCCGCGGCCGCTGCAGGACCACGTCCCCATCCTCGTCGGCGGTGCCGGCGAGAAGCGCACGCTCCGGTTGGTGGCGCAGTACGCGGATGCGTGCAACCTGTTCGGCGACGTCGCAACGGTCGCCCGCAAGGTCGAGGTCCTGCACCACCACTGTGCCGACGTCGGCCGAGACCCGAGTGAGATCACGGTGACCCACCTGTCCAGCGTCCGTTCTGACGATGCGCCGGACGACCTCATCGGCCGCTACCGCGAGCTCGCCGACGCGGGGGTACAGACCGCCATCGTCAACATGGCGAACCTGGACGGTCCCGATGCAGTCGACGCGTTTGCCGGCGTCGTCGCCGCCTTCAGTCTCTAAGAGGGCCGCAGGTCGTTCTCGGCGACCAGCGCGAGGGCACTCGCAACGAGGAAGCCCCTGAGACCGTCGCGATGAGCGGCGGCTGCTTGCGGGTGATCCCAGAGCTGGACGAAGACGTCGGCGGTGACGGTCTCGGCGGTGAGGGGGTCAGGCGCCACCCGGCGAGCGGCCGCCAGCACCGCGGCGCCGTGACGTCGGTAGATCTCGGCGAGCGCTTCCAACTCGGCCCCACCGACGGCCGCGAGCAGGTTCTCCTCGGTCGCATCGGCCCTCAGAAATCGCTTGCCCCCCGTCATGTCGCCTCCCCTTTAAGCGGTGACGGACGGCGCAGCGCCGACCGCCTCCCAGTTGGTCCGGGCCTCGCGCGTGAGGGCGCGGACCACGGACACGAACCACCCGGCCGCGGCCACCGCGGCGCCGTCGACCAGCATCAGATGCACGTCGAGGTGCTGCACTCGGGCCGCCATCTCCATCGCCACCGCGACGTGCATGACCGCACACGTGGTGAACAGCGATGCGAGCGCCAGTCCCGACAGCGACCAGCCGCCCGTGTCTTGGCGGTTGCGCAGCTGCGTGCGCAGCAGCAGCCATGCGACGGCGACGAAGACGGTGCCAGTCGCCACACCGAGGCCCCCCTCGGCTGAGAGCGACGGCGCCGTCGCCATCATGGTGAAGCCGGCGGTGACGACAGCCGCGACATACGCCCCCGTCGCGACCGGCAGCGCCTGCAGCCATCCAGGGGTGCCCGCGATCCAGCGGTCGCCGCGCCTGCCCGTGAGCGCCTCGAGCCGCAGCCACAGGAACACGAGCACCGGCGGCAGTCCGACGAGCACGGTCACCAGGTCCAGACGGCCCGCAGGGTGGTGTTCGAAGCCCACGTGCATGCCGTGGGTGACGTGGTGGGGCCCACAGGTGAGGGCCATGGCAGCCAGCGCGGCGCCGAATCGCCAGACGCCCGGTTCCCGCCAATGGCTGCGAAGCTCCAGGAGCACGATCGTGCCGAGTGCGAGGTAGCCGGCGCCGAGGAGCAGGTTGGCGGCCGCCACCGCGGGGATCAATGGGGCCGTCCCAAGGGAAGCCCGACTTGGCGCATGACCTCATGGATGATCGAGCGGGGCGCCTCGATGTCGCGTGTCGCTGCGGAGCGCTGCTCGGGAGCCCGGATGGGGCCGGCGGCCGTGCGCGCGGTGATCAGCGCGCCAGGGGGGCGTCCCGCGGTGAGGGATTGCACGACCGCCGTCGTCGTCACGAGCTCCGCGACATGTCGGGCGTTGACGCCCGACACCGCGACCAGTCGGGTGCGCGGAGCCCAAGCCGTCAACTCACCGACAGCCTCGAGCCACACGCGGTCGCTCGACGCCAGCTTGAGCACGATGACGTCCGGAAGACTGGCGACTCCCTCAGCGAGCAGCTCGCTCGGGACCGCGGCCTGGGCGACCACAGCAAAGCGATCATCGGTGTGCAGGCGGCTGGCAAGGACGAGTCGGGCCGCGTCGGTGTCGGCCGCGACGAGCACGCGTATGGGCAGGGCACCATCGCCGCGCTCGCCCTCCGAGCCGAGCACGTCGGCAAGGAAGCAGTCGAGATCCTCACGCCGCCCGGCGAGGGTGGAAGTCACCCGCGACCACATGCGGTCGAGCGCGCCGGTGAGGCCGGCGGCGGCGGCCTCGTACGTGTCGAGGTCCTCCCGACACCTCGGGCAGTCGCGGACGTGGCGCTCGACCGCCTCCGCCTCGGGCACCGTGACTGCGCCCAGGCAATACGCGGCCAGCAGCCCCTGGCTCTCGAGATGCCCCCGCTCACCGTCCATGTGGCCCCCCGGTCACGTGTCGACGAGCCTCGTTTCGCCGCCGACGGGCCCTGCTCCTTCCCAATGCGACAATTCCCTCTTCGTCGACCCGCTCCACGATTGGACGGGCGGCGCCCACCCGGCCCACGCTCCGGCCATGGCCGACGTGCGGGTCGACCGCCTCCTCCACCTGCTGACCCTCGAGCCGACAGCGGCCGCCGATGCCTTTCGCGCCCCGGTGCCCGACGAGGGTCCTGAGCGCCTCTTCGGCGGGCACGTCGCGGCCCAGGCCCTGCGGGCCGCCACCCTCACCGTGGACGACGACCGGCCGCCCCACTCGCTGCACGCCTACTTCATCCGCCCTGGGCGCCTGGGCGACCCGCTCGAGCTACGCGTCGACCGCACGCGGGACGGAAGGTCGTTCACCACCCGGCGGGTCGAGGTCAACCAGAGCGGCGAGACGATCTTCGTGCTGGCCGCGTCGTTCGCCGCGGCCGAGGAGGGCGACGACTGGCAGCTCCCCGCGCCGACGAACGTCCCCGATCCCGACGAGGTCGGTGGCGGCGAGTCGCCGATCTCCAAGTTCACCGCCATGAGCCCGTTCGAGCTCCGACCCGTGGTCGCGCCCGCGCCGGGCGAGTTCCCGATCATCCACCCGTTCTGGGTGCGGACGGTCGGGCCGCTGCCCGATGACGCCGCCGTGCACGCCTGCGCGCTGACCTACATGTCGGACATGGGCGTGGTGGGGAGCGCCCGCGCCCCGGTGTCGACGCTGCCCAAGATGTTCATGGGCGCAAGTCTCGACCATGCCGTGTGGTTCCACCGCCCCGTGCGCGCCGACGAGTGGTTGCTGTTCTCCGTCGACCCAGTCAGCAACGCCGCGTCGCGCGGACTGGCCCGCGGCACCTTCCACACCGCCGAAGGCGTGCTCGTCGCGTCGGTGGCCCAGGAGGCCCTGCTGCGCTCGACGGGCCGCACCCCGCTCCCGTAGTGCGCCCACATCCCGTCTCGAGGAGACGAGGCGGACTCGGGCGTCAGGCGGTGTGGACGATGAGCACCGAGCACGGGGCATGGTGCGCCACGTTGTTCGGCACGCTGCCGAGCACCCGGCGGGCGCCCGCCATGCCGCGGCTGCCGACGACGATGAGGTCGGCCCGCTGGCCCTCGGCCACCTGGATGAGCGCCTCGGCCGCGTTGCCGGGCGTCGGGTGGGTCTCCACCTTCACGCCCGCGGTGCGGGCCTGGCTCGCCGCTCGCTCGCACACGCCTTCGGCGTGCTTGCGCACCTCGCCCTCGGGTGGCACGTAGGCCACCGTCTCGGGCGACATGGCCGCCAGCGCCGACGCATTCTTGTACCCGGTGACGATGTGCACCGTTGCGCCGGTGAGCTTGGCCATCTGCAGCGCGTGGCTGACGGCGCCCGACGCGCTGTCGGACCCGTCCGTCCCCACGACGATCCTCTCGTACATGTTCCCCCTCGGGTGCGTGCTCGCCGGACCGCAGGCTAACCCTTGGAGGACCAATGCCGGCGGGCGCCTCCGCGAAGAGGCGCCGCGCCGGGCGACACCGCGAGTTCCGCCGGGGGTCCTGCTCAGCCGGTGACGCGCTGCTTGAAGCCGCTCATGCCACTGCGCTGCCGGTTGACGACCGTCCGCCAGATGGCGAGCACGATGAGCGCACCGACGACGGAGCCGACGAGCCCGACGCCGTTGTTGTCGTTGAAGAGCACCTTGGCCAGGAATCCGCCGACGAACGATCCGACGCATCCCAACACCATGGTGGCGAGCAGACCCATGGGGTCACGCCCAGGGAGGATGGCGCGGGCGAGGAGCCCGGCGATCAACCCGATGATGAGGAATCCGATGAGTGCCATGCTGCTGTACCCAGCAGTTGCCGAGGTTTATCGCGCGATCAGGTCGATGACGTACCCGGCGACAAGCAGCAGCCCGGTGACGAGGTGCAGGCCGATGTTGGCCTGCATCGCACCCATGAGCTCATAGGGCCGGTCGTAGTGCGCGACGAGTCCGACATGCACCTTGCGGGCCATGGGCACCGTCAGCAGCGCCAGCAACGTCCACGCGGGCGTGATCCGCGCGATCACCCCGACGACGACGAGGACATAGGCCAGGGCCGCGGCTGCCGCGTACATCGCGACCACCCGGTCCTTGGGCCAGCGCACCGGGAGGGTGCGCTTGCCGACGGCAGCGTCGCCGGCGCGATCGGGAATCTCGTTCACGTACAGGATGAGAGCGATGAGCACCGCGACCGGCAACGAAACGAAGAATGCCTCGCCGGAGAAGCGCTGGGCGCAGACGTAGTACGTACCGAGGGTCGTCACCGGCCCGAAGCCCAGGGCGGTGGTCACCTCGCCGAGGCCGCGGTGGACGAGCTTCAGCGGGGGGGCCGAGTAGGCCAGGCTGATCACCACCCCGACCGCCCCGATGGCGAGCAGGCCCCACCCGCGTGCCGCGGCCAGGCTCAGCCCGATGGTGATGCCGAGCGCGTAGCACGCCGTCGATGCCACGACCACGGCCCGACGCGACACCAGTCCGTACTGGAGCACCCGCGAGCCCCCGCTGAAGGGCGTCGGTGTGACGTTTGCCGCGTCAGCTCCGCTCGCGTCGTCGAACAGGTCGTTGACCATGTTCAAGCCGAGATGGATGAGCACCCCGCCGAGGAGGGCGAGCAGGAACCAGCCCCAACCGAAACGGTGGTCACGCGCCGCGACCGCGCCACCCAGGGCGACGGGGACGATGGTCGCGGTGAGGAACGGCAGGCGGGTCGTGAGGAAGAACGTCCACCACACCGACAGGCGCGGCTTGGCACCGAGCTCGGCCATGTACGACTTGGCTTCGGGGAGGGTGCGCTCGGCGTACTCGAAGAACGGCACCTCGGCCTCGTCCCAGCCGGTGGCGCGCTCGACCGCGACGACCACCATGTCGCCCTGGACCTGGGCCGTCCCCCACGCATTGACGTACCGGCGCTCGTCGTAGCCGATGCCCGGCTGCGGACGGATGCGGCTGAACAGCAGGCCGACCTCTTGTCCCTGGGCCGGCAGGACCGATGGGTCGAGGGGACCCACCTGCACGACCGCGTGGGTGAGGTCCGTGCGGAACGCACCTGCGACGGTCATGGGATAGCCGTTGGCGTCGAGGAAGGACACGACGGCGTGGTCGAAACCGGAGGCCTTTTCGACGGCCTCGCTCGGGGTGAGGGTGCTCATGACGTCACCAACTCGGTGACGATGGGCGGAGCGTCGGTGCGTCCGCCGTCCCAGTACAGGACACGTGCCGGCGCGATCTCGATCACCGAGCGCTCGAAGAACAACGGGATGCCGAACCGCATCTTCACGAACTTGTCGATCACCGGTTCCTTGGCTCGCCACAGCGGAAGCAGGCGCTCCCAGTCGGTGTGCAGGTCGCCGTCCAGCACCACCGCGTCCCCCTGGATGGTTGCCCGGGCAAAGGGCTGGGCCGGGACACCGACGGGGTCCGTCAGGGCCACGCTCACCTTCGGGTTGGCCTTGATGTGACGCAGCTTCTTGGAGAAGAGCGCCGAGCTGGTCATGAAGATCCGCGACCCGTCGTACAGCGGGATCAGGGGGTAGCTGATGGGCCGTCCGTTGCGGTCGAACACCGTCAGCTCTGCGACGAGTGCCGCGTCGAGCAGGGCGGCCACAGAGGCGGGCAACACGCCGTCGGTTGGCATGGCCCGACGGTACCGCCGCGCGTTCCCTCGATCACATCGGTGTGACGCCCGTCTCCCCGCGATGATGAAGGCGATGACCGACGAGTGGCGCGATGCGAACAAGGGACGATGGGAAGAGATGGCCGCCATCCATCCCACGACTGCGGAGTACGACCTCGAGGGCCTGGTCGCGGGGCAGGACCGACTGCGTCCCTGGGAACCGGAGGAGCTCGGCCCGGTGGACGGTCTCGACCTCATCCACCTGCAGTGCCACATCGGCACCGACACCGTGGGCTGGGCCAGGCGCGGGGCCCGTGTGGTGGGCCTCGACTTCTCGCCCACCGCACTGCGCGCGGCGGCCGAGCTGGCACAGCGTTGCGGACTGGAGATGGAGTGGGTCGAGTCCGACATCTACGACGCTGTCGCGGCTGTGGGCGGACGCACGTTTGACGTCGTCTACACCGGCGTCGGCGCCCTCAACTGGCTCCCGGATCTGACCCGCTGGGCCGACGTGGTGCGGGCCCTCCTGCGGCCAGGCGGCGTGCTCTACGTCTACGAGCTGCACCCGACGTGGATGATGCTCGTCGAGGACGGCAAGACGATCTGCATGGACTCGATCGACGCGCCATTCCGTCGGTGGGAGGACGAGGAGCCGACCAGTTACGCGGACGATGCGCCGATGCAGCACAGCGTGAGCTGGGAGCGGGCCCACGCCATCGGCGAGCTGCTCACTGCGGTCCTCGACGTGGGGCTGACCATCGAGTTGTTTCACGAGTTCGACGTCACGCCCTCGCCCACGGCCTGGCTCGACTCCGGGCCCGACGGCCTGCGCCGGTTCCCCGCCGGCGCGTTCCGCTTCCCGCTCAGCTACTCCCTCCGCGCCCGCGCCCCCCGCTAGGCCCGCGACCACTCGTCTCGAGGAAATAGGCCACCGATTCGGTGGCCAATTTCCTCGAGACGCTCGGGTCTTGGTTCGGGTCTTCAGAAGTGGCGGGACTCGAGCTCGAGGAGCTGCTGGAAGCGGTCGCGGAGCTCGGTGCGGCGCCCGCGGTCCATGGCCAGGTTGACGAGCTCGTGCGGGTCCTCCTGCAGGTCGTAGAGCTCGTGGTCCTGGTCGTCGAAGTCGGCGTCGGCCGGATAGAGCTTGATGTCGAGGCCGGGCTCGAGCACGTCGTTCGGGAAGCCGCCACCCACCCCGTAGTAACGGGCGTACTTGATGCGCCCGTCGAAGAAGCCGCGCACGGCGTAACGCGTCTTCTGGATGTTGGTCGTGTGGGCCGAGTCCATGGCGAACAGCACGTGCTCGCGCACCGACGCCGCGGGGTCGGCGAGCACCGGCTCCAGCGAGACGCCCTGCACGGTCGGCGCCTCGATGCCGGCGATGCCGCAGACGGTGGCGGCCAGGTCGACGTGCGTCGCCAGCGCATCGGTCTGCTGGTTGGCGGGCACGCCCGGACCGCGCACGTACAGCGGGACGTGCATGATCTCGTTGTAGACGAACGGTCCTTTCGACCGCAGGCCGTGGGAGCCGCACATGTCCCCGTGGTCGGACGTGAACATGACGACCGTGTCGTCGGCCGCACCGGACGCGTCGAGGGCGTCGAGCACGGTGCCGAGGTTGTCGTCGCCCATGTGGTGCAACTTCACGTAGTAGTCGAGGACGCGCAGCCAGCTCTTCTTGTCCTTGGGATCGATGTAGCCCCACATGCCGTGCTGCTGGTCCCAGCGCCACTGCCGATGGGCCTCGGGCTTGGTGTGCAGGTCGTCGTCGAAGTTGGCGGGCAGCGTGTCGACGACCTCGGGATAGTCCTCGGTGAACGCGGGCAGCGTCTCGTCGTCCTTCCAGCGCGAGGCCTCGAGGAGCGAACGCACGAAGGCCAGCTCCTCGCCGTGCGTCTCCTGGTAGCCGGGCTGGTCGATCGGGAACCACATCACGTCGTGCGGGTTGACGAGGGCGACGGTGAGGAACCACGGCGCTGCTTCCTCACCCCCAACCGCGTTCTCGCGGAGCCAGTGGGCCGCGTTCTCGGCGATGACAGGATCGAAGTGCACGCCGGTGCCGGCCCACCCCATGAAGTGCTTGTCGTTGCCCTCCCAGTCGCTGTACCCGTAGGCCTCCATGTCAGGGGACGCGGCCTGGGACAGGTGCCACTTGCCGATGTACGACGACCGGTACCCCGCCTTGCGGGCCAGCGCGCCCGTGGTCGGCACAGCGGGATCGAGCTCGGTGTGCCACGGGTGGATGACGTTGTCGCGCACGCCGTGCCTCGGGACGTACTGGCCGGTCATCAAGCTGGCGCGCGACGGCGAGCACGGCGAGCTGTGGGTCCAGTAGTTGGTGAACTCGAGCCCGTCGTCGATGAGCCGCTGCCGGTTCGGCAGCTCGACCGATGACGGCAGCCAGCTCCGCTGTCGCTCCTGGTCCGACACGATCAGCAGGATGTTGGGCCGCCCCGTCGCCATGGCCGCCAGTGTGTCAGGGACGCGCCGCTCCCGGTCCGTGCGGACGGGTCAGGCCGCGATGCAGCTCTGCAGACGGCCGCCGGTGAAGCCACGCTGAAACGAAGCGACCCGCTGCGCGCTGGAGCCGTGCGTGAAGGTCTCGGGGTCGACGCGGCCCTGCACCTGCTTCTGGATGCGGTCGTCGCCCACGCTGGCCGCGGCGGCGAGGCCCTCCTCCACGTCACCTGCGTCGAGCACGCCGCGTTCGTCGGCCGAGTGACCCCAGACGCCCGCGAGGCAGTCGGCCTGCAGCTCGAAGCGCACCGACGCCTCGTTACCGCCCTGCTGCAGGTTGTCGTCAAGGCGTAAGAGGTGCTGCACGTGGTGCCCGAACTCGTGGGCGACGACGTAGGCGCGGGCGAAGTCCCCGGGTGCACCGAAGCGGTCGCTCAACTCCTGAAAGAAGCCGAGGTCGATGAACACCTTCTCGTCTGGCGGGCAGTAGAACGGACCGGTCTCGGCCGATGCGTACCCGCAGCCGGTGTTGGTCGCCTGAGTGAACAGCACGAGCTTGGTCTCCTGGTACTGGCGGCCGTTGCGAGCGAACTCGTCGGTCCAGAACCCCTGGATGTCGCCGACCGCATCCTCGACGAACTGCCCCTGCTGATCGCTGGGGTCGCTTGCCGCTGTTGTCGCGCCGTTCCCGCCGCCGCCACCGCCCCCGAGCACGTTGCCGCCGAGCAGGAGGGTGATCAGCACACCGATGATCCCGAGCCCACCACCGACCGCGCCGACCGGTCCCATCCCCCGCCGGTCCTCGATCTGACCCGCACCGGCACCTCGTCGCAGTCGCACGCAGGCGTCCTTCCCCCGGCGGGGGCCCCGTCACACCAGGTGGCCGGCCGACGCGGCGTTGAGCAGCGGACACCGCGATGTCGACAGGGCCGCGGTCGTCGAAGCGACACGCCTCGACCGAGCGACCCGCGTTGGTTCAGTCGACCCGGAGGCGGTCGACGTCCTCGCTCGACCAGGCGCTGACCGACCCGGCCACGTCGTCGAGGCGGCTCTTCCACAGGGAGGGGCGACTGATGTCGCCGTTCGTCTCGCCGTCGCCGTACGTCTCGACGTCGACCGCGGGGCCGTCGGGCTCAGCATCGTCGGTGACTGCAGGCGCGTCCGCGACCACGGCACCGTCGCTCCCGCGACGTCCGCGCAACGGCCGCGGTGCGAGGCCGCGACGGCGCTCGGCTGCGCTGCGCCGGTCGGCGCCCGAACGGCGGTCGCCGCCTTCCCAGGGCGACGAGCCATCGGCAAGGGTCGTCTGCAGCTCTCGCAGTGCGGTCTCGACCTGCTCGCGGCGGTGTCGCTCCTCGTCGAGGGCCTCACCCAGCACCGCGTCGAACTCGGTCGCCAGCCGGTCGAGTTGGCCCGACAGCCGCTCTCGCTCTGCCCGCTCGTCATCGAGGACGCCCTCGAGCTCGGTGACCCGAGCCACGAGCCGAGTGAGGACATCGGACGCGCCGGTTGGCTCGTCCAGCCCGAGCGTGTCGTCGACCTCCTGCGGGTCCTCGTCGTCCGCGTCGTCCGCGTCGTCCGAGAACGGCGGCGGGTCGGCGTCGCCCGCCAGCACCTGACGCAGCTCGTCCCACTCGTCCTCGTGGGGCGTCGTCGGGGCCTGCGGCACCGGTGATTCGTCCACCTCGGCACCCGCGACATCGCCGACGCCAGGGTTGTAGGTCACGGCATGACATCGGCACCCCTCCGCCCAGCTTGAGGATTTGCGCACGGATTGGGGACCCAGGTCACCGCCCTGATCGACTGAGGTCATGCGCAGAGCAGGGCTGGTGGCAGCGGCTGCCTACATCGCGACGATCTTCGCGGCCAACTGGGCCATCAACCGATACGGACCGGTGAGCGTCGGCTTCGGCCTGATGGCTCCTGCCGGCGTGTACTTCGCGGGGTTGGCCTTCAGCCTGCGCGACGTCACCCAGAACACCTTGGGACGGCGTGCGGTCGTCGTCGCCATCCTGCTCGGCGCCATCGCGTCGGCCTTCGTCAACACCCATTTTGCGTTCGCCAGCGCCACGGCCTTCCTCGTGAGCGAGCTGGCCGACTTCGCCGTCTACACACCACTGCAGGACCGGGGCTGGCTCAAGGCCGTCGTGGCCAGCAACGTGGTCGGCTTCTTCTTCGACTCCGTGCTCTTCCTTTGGCTGGCCTTCCACTCCTTCGCGTTCCTGCGCGGCCAGCTGGTGGGCAAGGCGTGGATGACGGCGCTCTTCGTCCTGCTGCTGGTGCCCTTCAGGCGGTCGGTGCTCGCTCCCGACGGGCAACCGCAGTCGTGACGATGCCGCCCCGCACATGCTGCTCGATGCCGACCTCGACCCAGTGCGCGTCGGTCGCGTCGAACACGTCACCGGCGATGGTCGACGCAAGGGTCTCGACGAACGCGCCTTCGTCGCGGAACGACCAGAGGTAGAGCTTCAGCGACTTGGACTCGATGCAGCGCAGGTCGGGCGCGTAGCGGATCTCGATGGAGTTGAAGTCGGGCTGGCCCGTCAGCGGACAGAGGCTCGTCAGCTCGTCGGATGCGAAGGTGACCGACTGGACGTGGTCGGGAGCCGGGAAGGTCTCGAGGGCGCGCTTGGCCGACGTCACCCGGCCGACGTTAGGTGACGCCGGACGCGGGCCGAGGCCCGCGCCCGGCGCCGCCGGGGGGACCTTGCCTAGGGCTCCGGGTCGGGCTGACGTGCGAGGGACATGGCGGCGAGCACCAGAAGGGACGTCGGCATGTCTCGGAGGTCACCGGGCACCCACGTGGAGGTCGGGCGATCGGTCAGCGACCGCCTGAGGTCCGGCCGGCCCACGCGTCTGCGGCGCAGCTCATGGGCCAGCGATATGGAATCCACGATCATGGGCAGAACCCCCACGCCACCCTCCGCCCACCAGCCTGTGGAGCACAAGGCGCATAACCCTGTGGATTTGTGGTGGAAAGCCCGGCTTGCCGCCCTCCGCGTTCCACCCCTCGCGCATGGCACCGATCGTGGCGACCTCCGAGCCAGAGTAGAGAGATCATCGATCCGTTCGAACAGCTGCTCGACGCCGTCCGCAAGGGCGCGGACTGGGCCGTCGCCCAGCTGTGGCGCGACCTGCACCCGCGGCTGCTCGCCTTCTTCCGCGCCACCGAACCCGTCGCCGCCGAGGACCTGGCCGCCGACACGTGGGTCGACGTGGCCCGTTCCCTGCACCGATTCGAGGGCGACGAGGTCGCGTTCCGCCGCTTCGCGTTCACCATCGCCCGGCGCCGCCTGATCGACCATCGGCGCCGCCGCTTCCGGCGCCGCACCGACTCGGTCGCCACCGAGGTGCTGGCCGAGCACGCGGCGGCAGACGACACCGCCGCGGCCGCCCTCGGCGCGGCCGCCTTGGAGGTCATCGGGCGGCTGCCCGCCGATCAAGCCGAGATCGTGCTCCTGCGCGTCGTCGCGGGCCTCGACGCGGGCGAGGTGGGGCGGATCGTCGGCAAGTCGGCCGGGGCGGTGCGGGTGGCCCAGCACCGTGCCCTCCAACGTCTGGCCCAACTTCTCGGCGAAGACCTGTAACGCCGGGCCACCCTCGTGCGATAGACGAAGCATGGAACACCGTTCGGAGCTGGATGACGTGACCGCCGACCGCCTGCTGGAGGGTGGTCTGGCACCGGACGACGCGCCGCAGGGGTACCAGGAGGTCGCCGCTGCGTTGCACGCGGCTGCCGCCTTTGCCTCCGACGCACCGACCCACGGAAGCGACACGGCGGTGTCGGCCTTCCTCGACGCCATCCCAGCACGGAGGACCACACGCATGAAGCGCATGAAGAAGTGGCAGATCGCCGCCGCCGCCCTGGCGGGCGGGCTGACCCTGAGCACCGGCCTGGCCGCGGCTGACGTCCTGCCGAGCGGCGCTCAGGACGTCGCCTCGAGCGCCCTGTCCCACGTGGGCATCCACGTGCCGAGCAACGACGACAACACCACCGTCTCCACGGTCGAGCAGCAGGACCAGAACGAGGACACTCCCACCTCGACCACCGAGGTCGAGGCCGACAACGCGGTCCACCCCGACAACCATGGCGGTGACGTCTCGGCCGTGGCCCACGACAAGACCCTGCAGGGCCAGGAGCACGGTGCGGCGGTGTCCAACGTCGCCAGCAACGGCAAGAGCCAGGCGGGCGAGGACCACGGCAAGGCCGCCGACGACCACGCCGGGACGACCGCCGTCGAGCACCCGAACGGTGACGACAACCCGGGCGACACCCACGCCGGTACCGACAGCTCCAGTGGCAGTTCGGGCAGCTCCAACAGCTCCAGCTCGGGCAGCGGCAGCACCAACTCCGGCACGAGCACCCACAGCGGCTCGGGCAGCTAGACCGCCAAGACCTGCAGCTCTCGAGGAAGTGGGGTACCGATCCGGGACCCCACGTCCTCGAGACGCGTGGCGGGTCGGGGGGGGGGGGTCGTGGGGGCGGAGACGGTGTCCGGGGGCGCGGGGGTGGGCGGGGGGGTGGGGGGCGGGT
>JBEEFP010000007.1:0-104061 GCA_041166085.1 Actinomycetota bacterium | reverse complement strand
AGGAAATGGGGTACCGATTCGGTACCCCATTTCCTCGAGACGTGACTTAAACGCTGTAGCGGCCCGTCTCGAGGTGGGCCAGGTGCTCCTTGACCCACTCCGAGGTGAGGCGGACGCCCTCCTCGAGGGAGACCTTCGGCTCCCAGCCCGCCCACTCGCGGGCGCGGGTGGCGTCCGCGAGGAGGCGTTCGACCTCGCTGCCCCCCGGCCGCACCCGCTGCTCCTCGGTGACGATGCGGGCGTCGCTGCCAGTGATCTGCTTGCACAGCTCGACCAGGTCGCCGATGGAGATCTCCCGACCCGAGCCGATGTTGACGACCTGCCCGAGCGCCTTGTCGCACTGGGCGACGGCCATGAAGCCCGAAGCGGTGTCGGTGGCGTAGTTGAAGTCGCGGGTCGGGGTAGTGGTGCCGAGCTTGATCTCCGCCGCGCCCTGGTGGAGCTGGGCCAGGATGGTGGGGATCACCGCGCGCGTGGACTGTCGCGGCCCGTAGGTGTTGAACGGGCGCACGACAGCGACGGGAAGCTCGAAGGCGTGCCAGAACGACAACGCCATCATGTCGCCGCCGATCTTCGACGCCGAGTAGGGCGACTGCGGCTGCAGTGGATGGTCCTCGTCGATGGGGACGCGCAGCGCGGTGCCGTACGTCTCACTCGTCGACGTGTGCACCAGCCGCGCCACGCCGGACCGCCGGCACGCGTTGGCCACGTTGTACGTGCCCTGCACGTTGGTCTGCACGTAGCTCTCGGGCGCCTCGTAGCTGTACGGGATGCCGATGAGGGCAGCGAGGTGGAACACCACGTCGCGCCCGTCGACGGCCTGGGCCACGCGATCCGCGTCGCGCACGTCGCCCGGCAGCACCTCGACGTCGAGGTCGAGCTGGTCGAGCCAACCCCGGTTGCCGAAGGCGTTGTAATAGGACAGCACCCGCACCTCGGCGCCCTCGGCCAGCAGCGCCTCGACCAGGTGGCTGCCGATGAAGCCCTCGCCTCCGGTCACCAGCACCTTGCGTCCGGACCACCGGTCACTCGCCGCAGCCATCTAGCGCTCCTCCCCGGTGGCGAAGGCCAGCAGCACCTTCTCGAACTCCTCGGGGCTGCCGATGTCGAACCAGCTTCCCAACATGGGGAAGACGTGCACCGGCAGCCCTTCGTGGATGACGGACGCGATGAGGTCGGGCATGCCCATGTGGGTGTCGGGCGGGATGAAGCGCAGCACCTCGGGCTGCAGCATGTACATCCCCGCGCTGACGAAGTCGGTGCGGCTCGGCTTCTCGTCGATGGACAGCAGGTGGTGCTCGACGGTGCGCAGGACGCCGTAGGGGACGTAGGTGTTGTGCTCGGCGCCGCACACGGTGATGGCGCCGCCGTGGTGCCAGTGGAAGTCGAAGAGCGAGCGCAGGTCGACGGTCGTGATGATGTCGCCGTTGGTGACGAACAACGGGGCGTCAGGGATCTCAGGCAGCAGGGAAAGGGCCCCCGCAGTGTGCAGGGCCTTGCGCTCGCGCACGTAGACGAGCTCGACGCCGAGGCGCTTGCCGTCACCGAGCTCCTCCTCGAACGCCTCCGCCTTGTAGTTGACGGCCAGGTACACCTTCTCCACCCCGGCCTCGGCCGCCGAGCGGATGATGCGCTCGACGATCGGCACGCCGCCGACCTTCAGCAGCGGCTTGGGCACCTTGTCGGTGTACGGACGGAGGCGCTCGCCCCGACCGCCGACCATGATCACGGCGGCCGGTGCCGGTGGACCCGCTTTCACGTCGGCGAGCGTCTTGATGCCGACGAGGCGGCCCTTGTCGACGACGGGCACGGCCCGCAGCCGGTAGGCGGTGAGGACCTCAGCGATCTCCTTGGCTCGGGTCCCCTTCTTCACGGTGACGGGCTGGTCGGACATGACCTCGGCCACCGGGTCCTCGAGGCGGCGTCCGGCCAGCACTGCCCGACGCACCTGGCCGTCGGTGATGGTGCCCACCACCCGGCCGTTGCGCGCGACCACGGCGAGGCCGACCCCACCAGCGTCGATGCGCGCCAGCGCGTCCTGCAGCGACGCGTCCGGCTTGAGGGTGGGTTCAGCCACGACCCAGCTCCAGCACCCACGCGGCCAGCTCTTCGGCCGCGTGCGGACGGGCGACCTTGGCCGTCGCACGCGCCATCTCCGCCAACCGCTCGCCGTCCTCCAGCAGCTCCTCGATCATCGGCGCCAGCCGGTCGGCGGTGGCCTCGTCGTCGCGCACCATCAACGCCGCGCCCACCTTGGTGAGCACCGACGCGTTCACGGCCTGGTGGTCGTCGGGGGCGTACGGATATGGCACGAGGATGGACGGCAGGCCGACGGCCGCCAGCTCGGCCACCGTTCCCGCGCCGGCGCGCGACAACATGAGGTCGGCCGCCGCGTAGGCGTGGTCCATGCGGTCGAAGAAGGAGACGAGCTCGGTCACGCGGTCCCCGCCGTTCTCGGCCAGCTCGCGGGCAACGGCGTCGGCGTTGTTCGTCCCCGCCTTCAGCACGATCCGCACGTCGTCGCGCTCCTTCCACCGTCCCGCCAGTCCAACCGCGGCCTGGTTCAGGCGGGCCGAGCCCTGGCTCCCGCCACTCACCAACAGCATGGTCACGTCGGGGCGCAGACCGAAGGATGCGCGCGCCTCGTCCCGCAGGGCGACGCGGTCGAAGCCGGCGATCTGGGGATTGAGGGGCATGCCGACGGTGCGGGCCTTGCCCTTGAACACTGGCGCGGCCTCGTCGAACGCGAGAGCCACGTTCTTGGTGACCAGCGCGGCCACGCGGTTGGCCCGTCCCGCGATGGCGCCCGACTCGTGGATGAGCGACGGCACGCCGGCCAGCCGCGCGCCGACAATCAACGGGATGCTTGCGTAGCCACCCATGCCGACCGCGACGTCGGCCTTGCCTTCCCGCAGGAGGCGGCGCGACTGCAACGCGGCCTTGACGAGCGCGAAGGGCAGCTTGACCTTGCCGCTGCCGCTGAAGGGCACCATGTCCACGTACTGCAGCGGGTAGCCCGCCTTGGGGACGAGCGTCTTCTCGAGGCCGCGCTCGGTGCCGACGAAGGTGATGTTCGCGTCCGGCGCGGTGCGCTTGATGGCGTCGGCGAGGGCCAGTCCGGGGAAGATGTGGCCACCGGTGCCGCCTGCGGCGATGACGGCGTTCACGAGGCGGCGACCGTACCAGCACCCGCGCCGACGATGCGGACAACCGCGTCCAACCCGCGCGGACCGCCGGGGGGCGCCAGCGGCAGCAGGTAAGTGGCGATGCCGACGCGGATGGCGCCCGCGTCCGGCAGGTTGTCGCCCACCATCACGCAGCGTTCGGGCGCGACGTCGAGGTCGGCACAGGCGCGGACGAACGGCTCGGGCCCGGGCTTGATGGCACCGACCTCGTAGGACAGCACGAACGTGTCGATCAGGTCCTCGATACCAGCGGCGCTGAACATCACCCGGATGTCCCAACCCGCGTCGCTGACCACGCCGACCTTCAATCCCGCGTCGCGCAGGGCGCGCAGCACGGGCTCGACGTCCGTGAACGGCACCCAGCCCCCCGGCTCCATCTCGTGCTCGTAGACGGCGGTGCCGAGTCCGTCGGCCAGCTGGTCGAAGGCGGCGTAGAGCGCCAGCCACTCGCGGCGATGGGCCTCGGTCGAGAGGTCACGACCCTTGGCCAGCGCCTCTGGCGTGCGCGCCGCCTCTTGCACTGCATCCCAAACCTGCTGAATGGCCGCCTCGGTGACCGTCACGCCTCGGTCGCGCGCCATCTCGACCATCGCAGGCGGGCCGCCGGCGCGATGGAACAGCGTGTCGCCGAAGTCGAACAGCACGGCGTCGAAGTGACGCACGGTCAGGCACCGATGAAACTGAGACGGACCCTGCGCTGCGGGTTGTCGTCATTGAGGTCGACGAGCACCACGTGCTGCCACGTCCCCAGCGCGAGGTCGCCTCCGAGGACGGGCAGCACCAACGACGGGCTGACCAACACCGGCAGCACGTGATCGGCGCCATGGCCCGGGGAGCCGTGCCGATGGGTGTAGCGGTCGTCGCGCGGGAGCAGCCGCTCGAGCATCTCCTCCACGTCCTCTTCCGAACCGGCGCCCATCTCCATGAGCGCCAGCCCGGCGGTGGCGTGGGGCGCAAAGACGTGCACGAGACCGTCGCCCCCACCCCGGCAGAACTCCTGCACCTCGTCGGTCAGATCGACCAGGCGTCGGGAGCCGGTGCGGACCTCGAGCTCGACGGTGTTCACGGGTCAGCCACCGAAGGCGCCGTGTCGTCCGGCGCCCTCGGCGAAGCGGGCCGCGCCCTGCTGCGTCTCGCCCGAGCGCAGCACCTCCACACCGAGCTCGCGTTCGCGCGCAAGGGCGTCGTCCAGCGCCATGCCCCACTGCTCGTAGGAGGATCGCCGGTCGGCCCGGAGGCAGTTGGGCGGGAAGGCGGCGAGCTGGTGGGCCATGACCACCGCCTCGGCCAGCGCCGCGCCGGGCTCCACGAGCCGATTGGCCAGGCCCATCATGCGGGCCTCG
Source organism: Actinomycetota bacterium (assembly GCA_041166085.1). Lineage (GTDB taxonomy): Bacteria > Actinomycetota > Acidimicrobiia > Acidimicrobiales > JAFATL01 > JBEEFP01. Next base: position 99,533 of record JBEEFP010000007.1, on the reverse strand, counting down.
TCGCCCGAGACGCCCCGACCGGTGAGGATCAGGTCGAGGGCGTGGCTGTGGCCGAGCATGCGCGACAGCCGCACCGTCCCGCCGTCGATCAACGGTACGCCCCAGCGCCGGCAGTACACGCCGAAGACGGCGTCGGTCGCAGCCACGCGCAGGTCGCACCAGACGGCGAGCTCGAGCCCGCCCGCGACGCAGTGGCCCTCGACGGCGGCGATCACGGGCTTGTTCAGGAGCAGGTGGGTGGGCCCCATGGGCGCCTCGTCCGGCTCGAGCTTGCGCACAGGCCTGCCGCCCGCGACCTGCTTGAGGTCGGCGCCCGCGCAGAAGGTGCCCTCGGCACCGGTGAGCACGGCGGCCGCCAGCGCGTCGTCGGCGTCGAACTCGCGGAAGGTGTCATAGAGCGCTCGCGCCGTGTCGCCGTCGACCGCGTTGCGGACCTGGGGCCGGTCGATGGTGACGACGATCACGTCACCATCGACCTCGGTCCTCACGGTGCTCGTCACGGTTGGCCTGACTCGATGGGGCGGCCCTCGTTCGCCCACGCCCTCGTGCCGCCGGCCACGTTGATGGCGTCGACACCGGCTTGTCGCAGTGCGATGGCCGCACGCATGCTGCGCGGACCCGATCCGCAGATCACGTACACCGGTCCGTCGCTGGGAATCTCCTGCCAGCGCTGCTCGAACTCCGACAGCGGGAGGAGCTGCACCCCGGGCACGTGGGCCTTGACGTACTCGTCCAGCTCGCGCACGTCCACGACGGTGGCACCAGCTTCGAGGGCCTGGGCGAGCTCGTCGAGGCCGACCTCGGGAGCGGCGGGCGGGGTGTCGGTCACCCGCACGAACCTATCGCCGCCCACGTCCCCCTCAACTCGAGGAGACGGAGCCGTTCAGGGCGCGAGCAGCTCGAGCCGCCACGTGGCGCCGGCGCGGGTGTAGCGGCGGCGGTCGTGGAGGCGGTTCTCACCCTGGATCCAGAGCTCGACCACGTCGGGCGTGATGCGGTAGCCGCCCCACCACGGCGGACGGGGCACAGCGCCGGGATACCTGCGGTCGACCTCGGCCACCGCGTCCTCCAGCACGGCGCGGTCCGCGATGACCTCGCTCTGGGGCGACGCCCACGACGCCAGCTGGCTGCCGCGGGGTCGCGATGCGAAGTAGGCGTCGGCCTCGTCACCCGACACCTCGGCCACCGGGCCCGTGACTCGCACTTGGCGGCGGAGCGGCTGCCAGTGCAGGACCGCGGCCGCACGCGGGTTGGTGGACAGGTCCCGGCCCTTGGCGCTCCGTTGGCTCGCGTAGAAGACGAGGCCGCGGTCGTCGAGGCCACGAAGCAGCACCACGCGTGCGGAGACGTCGCCATCCGGCGTGGACGTCGCGAGCGTCATGGCCGTTGGCTCGAGGATGCCGGCCGCAGCGGCATCGTCGATCCACTGCTGCAGCGTGGCCAGGGGCTCGTCCACCGCTCCTTGCTACCGCATCAACGGAGGAAGTCGACCAGGGACCGGGGCAGCGGCGCGTCGGTGCGCCGCTGCAGCTCGTCGCGAGCCAGCTCGGCCAGGTCGGCCTCGATGGCGACGGCGCGGTCGACGGCGCGCCGGTCGTCCGGCCGCTCGTCCTGATCGGACCCGGTGCCGGTCACGGTGCCGCCGCCGCTTCGCACCGCACGCTCAGCTCCGTCACCAGGTCGGCGGCCCGCACCAAGGCGGCCCGGTGGCGCTGGAAGATCCCAGCCCACGGTGTGGGCGCGGCGTCGGCCAGCTCCTGCAGGGTCGGGGCGTGGTCGATGCCGAGATCGACGGCCGCGGCCGAGACGGCGACGGCCCGGTCCAGCTCGGCTCGGCGCAGCTCACCGCGCACGAGCGCCACCTCCCGGGTCGCTCGATGCAGCCAGCGCACGTGCCCCGCTTCGGCCACGAGCCGCTCCTCCTCGAGCTTGAACTCGAGCACTTCGAGCAGCCGGCGCTCCCGCCACAGGATGTCGGAGACCTCGCGCAACGCCATGACGTGTCCTGATCGGCCGCCGTGTGCCCGACGTGAGCCGTTCGGCCTACTCGCGCTACGAGAGAAGCCCGAGAGCGAGGGCCCGGGCCAGCGCCTCACGACGGTTGGCCACCCCGAGCTTGCCGTAGATGTTCGAGAGGTGGGTCTTCACGGTGGCGGCCGTCACGAAGAGGGCCTCGGCGATCTGCTGGTTGGACTTGCCCTCGGCCAGCCGAGCCAGGACCTCGAGCTCCTTGGCCGTCAACGGCCCGGCCGCGTCGCCGTGGCCCTGCATCCCGTCCATCACGGCGGACAGAAGGGCCGGCGCCACCACCCGCTCGCCGGCCTGCAGCTTCGTGACGGCGTCGCGCAGCTCATCGGCACCCGCCGAGCGCACGAGCACGGCGTCGGGTGAAAAGGCCATCAGTTCGCTCACATCGGAGGGGGCCAGTGCCGATACCAACACGAGCAGGCGCGGCTGCACCGGCAGCTGGCGGGCCTGTCCGACCGCCTCGGCGACGCCGAGATCGGACATGGCGCCCAGCACGAGCAGGCCGGGTTCCAGCGCGCGTGCCCGCAGCAACCCGTCACGCCCAGACGCCTCCTCCGCCACCACGGTGATCCCCATGGCCTGGAGCACGGTAGCGATGCCGAGGCGGACGAGGGCCCACTGGTCGATGACCACGGCAGCCTCGACGCCCATCGGCGCATGGTAGGAGCGGACTAGTCCCGCGCGGGACGATCGTCACCGTTCGACCGGGGTGTCCGGCCGAGGGCGGATCGGCCGCTCGGCCGATGCAGGCACATCCGTCGAACGCCGATGTACGGAGCAATGGGTGGGCGGAATGACGACCGGGGACACGAGGACACGCTGGTGCGTGAGCACCTGCCTCTCGTGCACTACCTCGTGGCCGAGATGTCGAGCCGCATCCCGGCCCACGTGAGCAGGGACGACCTCGAGTCCGCCGGCATGGCCGGGCTGGCCCAGGCCGCCCGCAGCTACGACGGGGCCCGCGGCGTGCCCTTCGACCGCTTCGCCAGCCGCCGCATCCGGGGCGCCCTCCTCGACGAGCTCCGCTCGCGTGACTGGGCCACCCGCTCGGTGCGCGCGTCCGCTCGGGCCGTCCATCACGCGAGCGACGAGCTCAGCGCCCGCCTCGGACGGGCGCCCTCGGCGACGGAGATCGCGGCCCATCTCGACTGTGATGTGGCCGAGGTCCAGGCGGTTGCCGCCGGCGTCGCACGCGCCAACATCGTGAACTACGAGTCGCTGTTCGAGGACGGGACAGCAGAGAACCTGCTGCCCGAGGACGACTCCGCATCACCCGACAACTGCCTCCTCGAGCGCGAGCGTCAGGCCTACCTGGTCGACGCGGTCGCGTCGCTGCCCGACCGGCTGCGCCAGGTCGTCATGGGCTACTTCTTCGAAGAGCGCTCGATGCACGACCTCGGCGCCGAGCTAGGCGTGACCGACAGCCGCATCTCCCAGATGCGGGCCGAAGCACTGACCCTGCTGCGTGAGGGGCTCGACGCCCATCTCCAGCCCGACGCCGCACCGGTGGTGGCCAAGCGCCCCGGCGGCCGGGTGGCCCGCCGCAAGGACGCCTACTTCGCCGCCATCGGCGACCGCCGCGGGACCCTCGAGCGCCTCGCCGCTCCCGCCACCCTCGGCGACCTCCTCCCCGCCTGAGCAGGGTTTCCCACCCCTTCAGCCGACTTTTCTGCAATGAGGGGCGTATGACGCCCCTCATTGCAGAAAAGTCGGCTAGATCGGACCGGATGGGAGCCGATCGGACGCGCATCAGCTCGGGGTCGCCCTTCGAGGCGACCATCGGGTTCAGCCGGGCCGTGCGGGTCGGCGAGCGCGTGCTCGTGTCTGGCACCGCGCCGGTGTGGCCGGACGGGTCGTGTCCCGACGACGTGGCCACCCAGGCCCGCCGCTGCCTCGAGATCATCACCACCGCCCTCGCCGAGGCGGGCGCGTCGGCGGCCGACGTGGTGCGCACCCGCATGTTCCTCACCGACGCGGCCGACGCCGACGCGGTGGGCACGGTGCACGGCGAGGTGTTCGGTGACGTGCGTCCGGCCGCGACAATGGTGGTCGTGGCCGCCCTGCTCGATCCCCGCTGGAAGGTGGAGATCGAAGCCGAAGCCGTCCTCGCCTGACCAACACCCATGACCCGCCGTCTCGTCCTCGCGTCCGCATCGCCCGCCCGCCTGCGCCTCCTGCGCGCCGCGGGCATGGATCCCGAGGTCATCCCGAGCGGCGTGGACGAGGACAGCGTCACGACCGACGACGTGCGCGTGCTCGTGCACACGCTGGCCGAGCACAAGGCCTCGGCCGTCGCGGCCAGGCCCGACGTGACGGGCGCGGTCGTCATCGGATGCGACTCCATGCTCGAGCTCGACGGCGAGGTCCACGGCAAGCCCCACACCGTCCACGAAGCACGCGACCGTTGGCGGCGCATGCGGGGCGGCAAAGGGACGCTGCTCACCGGCCACTGCGTCATCGACACCGTGACAGACCAGCGCGCGTCGGACGTGGCCGCCACCACGGTGCGCTTCGGCACACCGAACGACGCGGAGATCGACGCCTACGTCGCGACGGGAGAGCCGCTCCAGGTCGCAGGCGCCTTCACCCTCGACGGGCGGTCGGCACCGTTCATCGACGGCGTGGACGGCGACGCAGGCAACGTCATCGGCGTCTCCCTCCCCCTGCTTCGTCAGTTGCTGCACACATTGCACATCGAGGTGACTGACCTGTGGCGCTGAAGATCGGCCCCCTCGAGGTCGACCCGCCCGTCGTGCTGGCGCCCATGGCCGGCGTCACCAACGCGTCCTTCCGCCGCCTCTGCCGGCAGTACGGCGCCGGCCTGTACGTCAGCGAGATGATCAGCGCGCGCGCCTATGTCGAGGGTGGCCCCCGCACCATGCGCATGCTCGGCTTCGCGGACGACGAGCAGACGCGCAGCGTGCAGCTCTACGGCGTGCATCCGCAGATCGTCGCCATGGCCGTCGCCCGGCTGGTCGACGACGTCGGCGTCCACCACGTCGACCTCAACTTCGGCTGCCCGGCCGCCAAGGTCACGCGCAAGGGCGGCGGCGCGGCCCTCCCGTTCCGCCGGCGTCTCTTCCGCGACATCGTGCGGGCCGCTGTCACCGCCGCGGGCACCGTGCCCGTCACCGTCAAGCTGCGCATCGGCGTCGACGACGAGCACATCACCGCCTTCGAGGCCGGCCGCACCGCGGAGGACGAAGGTGCGGCGGCCGTCGCCCTGCACGCCCGCACGGCCACGCAGCTCTACTCGGGCGATGCGGACTGGTCGGCCATCGCCTCCCTCAAGCAGGCGGTGACCAGCGTGCCCGTCCTCGGAAACGGCGACATCTGGGAGGCCGACGACGCGGTGCGCATGATCGCGGTGACCGGATGCGACGGCGTGGTCGTGGGGCGGGGCTGCCTCGGGCGCCCGTGGCTGTTCCGCGATCTGGCCGACCGTTTCGCGGGCCGGCCCCTGCAGCCGCCGCCGCCTCTCGGCGAGGTGGCGGACATGATGCGCAGCCACCTCGCGCTGCTGATCGACGAGTTCGGCGAGACCCACGGCCCGCGCGGCTTCCGCAAGCACGTGGGCTGGTATCTGGCCGGCTTCCCCGTGGGCGGAGAGCGACGGCGCATGCTGGCCCAGGTCTCATCGGCGGGCCAGCTCGACGCGTTGCTCACGGACCTCGACCCGAGCATCCCGTTCCCCGAGTCCGCTCGCCGTCAGCCCCGCGGCCACACCAACGGGCCCCGGCCCGTCGCGGTGCCGGACGGCTGGTTCAGCGCGCCGGACGACCCCACGCCGCCGGTGGACGGCGACGTGCTGGTGTCAGGAGGCTGAGTTTCAGGAGGCTGGGTTTCAGGAGGCTGAGGCGAGGTCGAGGGCGCCGGGCAGGGGCTCGGCGTGCACGACGCTCAACGAACGCGTGGGCCGCGTGAGGGCCACGAAGAGCGCCCGCAAACCCTGAGGCGCCTCCCGCACGATGCGGGCCGGCTCGACAACCACCACCGAATCGAACTCGAGCCCCTTGGCCGTCGCCAGCGGGAGCAGGGTCACCGCGGCGTCGAGGCCGGTGCGCGACGGCTCGCCGTAGTCGATGCCCGCCTCGCTGAGGGCGCGGCCCACTGCGTCGGAGAGCGAGGGCGGGGCGATCACCGCGACCGTTCCGCGCTGCGCGGCCACGCCCCGCACGACGTCGGCGACGCGAGCGGTGAGGTCCTCGCCCGCCCGCACGAACACGGGGCCCTCGCCTGTGTGACGCACCGACCGCGGCGGACGCACCCCCGGCGCGGCGACCGGGAGCAGGCGCGTGGCCATGTCCATGATCTCGCCCGGCGTGCGGTAGTTGACGGTGAGCTCGACGATGTGGGCCTCGGACCGGGCCGGGAGGTGCTCGAGCACCTGGTCCCACCGATCAGGCGCCCAGTGGCCCGTGCCCTGGGCGATGTCGCCGACGACGGTCATCGAGCCCGACAGGGACCGGCGAGCGAGCATGCGCAGTTGCATGGGCGACAGGTCCTGGGCCTCGTCGACGACGATGTGGCCGTAGGTACGGGCCTCGTGCTCGTCACTTCCCCGCCGACGCGGACCGAGCAGCACCCGGGCCTCGTCGAGCAGGGCCAGGTCGGCCGACGTCCACGGCACCTCGTCGAACGACGCGCTCCGAGGCCGGTGCAGCACCTCGACCTCGTCCTTCGACAGCACCTCGGTGCCGGCCAGCTGCAGCAGCACCGGCGCACCGTAGAGATCGTGCAACAGCTCGTGCGGCGTGAGCTGGGGCCACATGCGGTCGAGGGCGGCGGTGAGGGTGGGGTCGCGGCGCAGGGTGTGCCCGAAGTCGGCGAACTCGGCCTGAGTCGCCTCCTCGGCGCCGACGCGCACCGCGGTGCGCCGGGTGCGCTCGACCGCGCTCCGGTACTGCGTGTACAGGCGCTCGAGCACGAGGGACTGCACCTGGCGACGCCGCGGGTTGTGGGGACCGCCTCTGCGCTTCACCGCCCGCACGACGGCGGCCGAGTCGTCGCGGGTCAGGTGCAGCACGTACGGGCCGTACGCCAGCTCGACGTCGGCGGGCAGCGCCCGTTCGCGGTCGCGCACGGCCCGGGCGAGGAAGCGCACCATCCGGACGTCGCCCTTGAGGCGGGCGGCCGGCCCGGCATCGACGGCGCGCACCGGCGTCTCCACCAGCCCGTCGATGGTGGTCAGCGCAACGCCCGTCTCCCCCAACGACGGGAGAACCTGCTCGATGTAGCGCAGGAAGACCGGGTTGGGGCCGACGACCAGCACACCCTGGGTCTCGAGCGGGAAGCGGTGGGTGTAGAGGAGATAGGCGGCGCGGTGCAGGGCGACGGCGGTCTTGCCCGTGCCCGGCCCGCCCTGCACGACCAGGGCCCCCCGCAGCGGCGCCCGGATGATCTCGTCCTGCTCCCGCTGGACGGTGGCGACGATGTCGCGCATGCGCCCGGACCGCGAGCGATCGAGGGCGGCGAGCAGCGCACCGGGGCCTGCCAGCTCGAGGCCGCCGTTGCCCTCCACGCCGTCAGCGGTGAAGACCTCGTCCTCGATGCCGGTGATCCGGGGGCCGTCGGTGGCGAAGTGCCGGCGCCTGCGCAGCCCCATGGGGTGGCGGCCGGTGGCCCGGTAGAAGGGCTCGGCGATCGGGGCCCGCCAGTCGACCACGAGGGGCTCCTGGTCGACGTCGGACACGGCCAGGCGGCCGATGTAGAAGGTGTCGGCTCCGTGGCCGTTCTCGGCGAGCTCGTCGATGCGTCCGAAGCAGAGCGGTTCACGTCCGATGTCCAGTTGTTCCAGCCGGTGGAGGGCCGAGCGCACGACGATGTCCCGTTCGGTACGGGCCTGGTAGGTCCCGCCCTTGGTGGACACGAGCGCACCGTCGAGACGCTCGTTCGCCGCCTGCCGCATGGCCTCCAGACGGCCGTAGGCCCGGTCGATGTAGGCCTGTTCCTCCTGGAGATCGGGATGTGTCGCCAAAGTCTGCGCCCCCTGTCCCCCAGCCGGGGGAATCGACGATTGTAGCCCTCGGACCGGCCCTCCGGGGCAACCGCCGGTACCGTTTTTCACCAGGTTTGGGGGGTCGACGGCGCCCTGGCGCTCCACGCAGTTGCGGACGCCCAGCAGGGTCGATCCGGTCAGCTCAGCTCGATGCGGCCTCGCCGGCCGGTGTCACGACCACGACCTTGCCCTTGGCCTTGCGGTCGGCCAGGTGGGCGATGGCCTCGGCTCCCCGCTCGAGGGGGAAGCGTTCGGACACGTAGAGACTGATGTTGCCGTCAGACCACATCTGCAGCAGCTCGGCGATGTTCTGGCGGTTCTTCTCGGGCTCGCGCATGGTGAAGGCACCCCAGAACACGCCGACGATGTCGCAGCTCTTCAGGAGGGTGAGGTTGAGAGGGATCCGGGGGATGTCGCCGGCCGCGAAGCCGATGACGAGGAAGCGCCCCTCCCACGCGATGGCCCGCAGGGCCTGCTCGCTGTACTCGCCTCCCACCGGGTCGTAGATGACGTTCACGCCGTGGCCGTCGGTGAGCTCCTTGGTGCGCGTCTTGAGGTCCTCATTGGCGTAGTTGATGGTGGCGTCCGCGCCACGCTCCCGACAGAGCGCGAGCTTGTCGTCGGTCGACGCCGCCGCGATGACCCGTGCGCCCATGGCGCGGCCCAGCTCGACGGCGGCCAGGCCCACGCCCCCTGCCGCGCCGAGCACCAGCAGGGTCTCCCCAGCCTGCAGCCTGCCCCGGTCCTTGAGCGCGTAGTGGGTGGTGCCGTAGGTCGTGAGCAGCCCGGACGCGGCGATGAGATCGACGTTGTCCGGGACGGGGATGAGCGCAGCGGCCGCCACCGCGACCTGCTCGGTCATGCCGTTCCAGCCCGTCGACGCGATGACGCGATCGCCGACCTTCACGCTGCCGTCGACGTCGGCCCCGAGGGCGCGCACCACGCCCGACACCTCACCTCCGGGCGAGAACGGCAGGGCCGGCTTGAACTGGTACTTGTCCTGGATGATGAGGACGTCCGGGAAGTTGACCGCGCACGCGTGCACGTCCAGCACCACCTGGCCTGCGCCCGGCTCGGGCTCGGGGATGTCCTCGACGACCAGGGCCGACGGCGGACCGTGCTCCTTGCAGACGACAGCGCGCATGGCGCCGAGCCTACGAGTCAGCTCCGCCTGCGGGCCACGAAGACCGGGATCTTGCGATCGGTCTTCTTCTGGTACTCGGCGTAGTTCGGAAACGCTGCGACCGCCCGGTCCCACCATTCCTGGTCGCCTGTGACGTCACGCACCTCGGCGTCGAACGGCTCGGGCCCATCTTGGATCACGACGGAGGACGGGTCGGCGACGAGGTTGTGATACCAAACCGGATGCTTCGGCGCGCCGCCCATGGACGCGACGAGTGCGTACTCGCCATCGTGCTCGACCCGCATCAGCGGTGTCTTGCGGAGCTTGCCGCTCTTGTTGCCCTTGGTCGTCAGGATGATGATCGGTAGGCCGGTGTCGGTCTGCAGGTTGCCTTCGCGGCCGCCGGTGCGCTCGTAGGTCTCGACCTGATCGGCCACGAAGTCCCACGGGCTCGGCTCGTACTCACCTTCGAGGGTCATGATCAGCAGGCTATGAGTCGCGCGTCGCTACCTGTCGAAGGGTCCTCAGCCGACGCGCGCTGCCCGCAGGGCGGAGCGCCGCACCTTGCCCGCGTCGTCGCGCAGGGGCTCGTCCACCCGCTCGAACGAGCGGGGGATCTTGTAGGTGACGAGTCGCTCGGCGAGAAAGGCGCGGAGATCGTCCTCGTCGACGTCGGCGTCGACCTGCAGCAGCGCGTGGACGCGGCTGCCCATGTCCTCATCGGGAAGGCCGATGACGCAGCTCGACATCACCGCGGGATGCTCGTCGAGGGCGCCCTCCACCTCGGCCGGGTACACGTTGGCCCCACCGACGAGGATCATGTCGGTGTCGCGGTCGGTCAGGTAGAGGTACCCGTCGGCGTCCATGCGCCCCATGTCGCCCAGCGCCTCCCAACCGCCGTCGCGCGCCTTGGCCTCGGCGCCGATGTACCGGTAGCTCGGTGGCGCGTCCTCGCCTCTGCGCAGCCACACCATCCCGACCTCGCCCGGCGGCAGCTCCTCACCGTCGGGACCGAGGATCTTGATCTCGCCCAGCGCGGGACGCCCCACCGAACCGCGGTGGGCGAGCCACTCGGCCCCGCTGATGACGGTGCCCGCCTGCGCCTCGGTGCCCGCGTAGAGCTCCCACACCACCTCCGCGCCCAGCCAGTCGATGAACGCCTCCTTGAGCCACGGCGGGCACGGCGCGGCCAGGTGGTAGAGGACGCGCAACGATGAGATGTCGTAGCGCTCGCGCTCGGTGACGGGCAGGCGCCAGATGCGCTGCATCATCGTCGGCACCGCGTACATCCACGTCACCCGGTGCTCCTCGACCAGGCGCAGGGCTGTCGCGGCGTCGAAGCGGGTCATCACCACCGTGTGCCCACCCTTGAGAAGGGTCGCGAAGGCGGTCATGAACGGACCGTTGTGGTACAGCGGCCCCGTCGTCAGCTCGACGTCCCCGTCCTGGATCAGGAAGAGGCCGCCGTACGGCGCGACCTGGTCGAACTCCGCGGGTTGCGTGGCGACGATGAGCTTGGGACGGCCCGTGCTCCCACCTGATGTCGGCGCCTTCCACGAGGAAGCGACGAGCGGCGCGAGCGGCCCGTCGTCGAGGGCAGGGTCGGGCTCGAACCCGACGCGAACCGACGGGCGGCCCATCGCGTCGGCGGGGTCGACACCGACGACGAGTGACGGATCGGCGAGTCCGATGATCGCCTCGCGCTCCCGCGCCGGGAGGCGGGCCGAGATGGGCTGGGGCGTGGCCCCCGCCTTCCACGTCGCGATGGTCGCCTCGACGAACTCGATGCCGTTGGGCAGGGCGATGGTCACGAACGAGTCGTGGACGACGCCGAGCTGCTGGTAGGCGCGGGCCAGACGGTTGGTGCGTCGCTCCAGCTCGGCGCGCGTCAGCGTGCGCCCGTCGTGGGTGACGGCCGGCAGGTCGGGATCGGTCGCGGCCAGCCGCGCGAAGGCTTCCCCCAGAGAGGTCATGGGGACAGGTTCGGGCCGCTCCGCCCGATTCCTCCCTGCGGTGGGGCACCAACTTGGTGGGCCCCGGTGCGACAATGATCGACGAGGTGTCCTCCATCGAGACCCGGGCGCGCGAGTTCCGAGGTGTGCCGGTGGAGCACGCCATCGAGGACTTCCGGCTGGCCTGCATCTCGCGGGCCATCGACGACCGGGAGATGGCGCTGCAGAAGCAGAGCCGGATCTTCTTCCAGATCTCCGGCGCGGGCCACGAGGCCCTGCTGCTCTCACTGGCCCGACACCTGCGTCCCGGCTACGACTGGTTCTTCCCCTACTACCGCGACTCGGCCCTCGTGCTCGGTCTCGGCGTCACGCCGACCGAGATCCTGTTGCAGGCGGTTGGCTCGTCGGAGGACCCGGCGTCAGGGGGCAGGCAGATGCCGGCCCACTGGGGTTCGGTCGACAAGCACATCGTCAGCCAGACGTCGTGCACGGGATCGCAGTGCCTGCCCGCCGTCGGCAGCGCGGAGGCCGCCCGGTACATCTCACGCCGGCCGCACCTGCCCGGGTGCACGGCCGAAGGTGACGAGCTCACCTACGTGTCGCTGGGCGAAGGGGCCACGTCTGAGGGCGAGTTCTGGGAGAGCCTCAACACTGCGTGCACCCTCCACCTTCCTGTCCTCTTCGTGGTGGCGGACAACGGCTACGCCATCTCGGTGCCGGTGTCCGACCAGTCGCCCGCTCCCATCTCGGAGCTGGTGGCGGGCTTCCGCGGTCTGTCGGTCTACCGGTACGACGCGCGCGACTACTTCGAGGCCTACGAGGCGGGGGGCGAGGCCGTCGCCCACGTCCGGGCCGGCACCGGTCCCGCGCTCATCCACGCGACGGTGACGCGGCCCTACTCGCACTCGGCGGCCGACACCCAGAGCAAGTACCGCACCGCCGAGGAGCTGGCCGACGAAGCGGCCCACGACCCCATCCTGTTGCTGCACGCGGCACTGGTCGAGGGCGGCATCCTCACCGCGGACGAGGCCGAAGCGATTCGCGCCGAGGCGCGCGACGTGGTGTCCGCCGCCGCCCACGAGGCCATGGCCGCGGCCCAACCGGATCCGTCCACCGTCACCGATCACGTCTACGAACTGCCCGACATCGTCATGCCGGAGCCGCCGAAGGAGCAGGAGTGCGGCAAGGTTGTCGCGTTCGGCGAGGCCATCACGGCGACGCTGCACGAGATGATGGAGATCGACGAGCGCATCCGGGTGTTCGGCGAGGACGTGGCCGACGCGCGCGAGACGCTGCTCGCCGACCTCGAGGGCAAGGGCGGCGTTTTCGGCACCACCGCCGGCCTGCAGCGCCGATTCGGACAGGCCCGCTGCTACAACACGCCGCTGGCCGAGGCCAACATCATCGGGAGGGCGATCGGCCAGGCCATTCGAGGCCTGCGGCCTGCACCCGAAATCCAGTTCTTCGATTACATCTGGCCCGCGATGCAGCAGATCAAGAGCGAAGCGGCCACCACCCGCTGGCGCTCGAACGGTGCCTTCACGTGTCCGACGGTGATCCGCGTGCCCATCGGCGGATACCTCACCGGCGGCGCCATCTGGCACAGCCAGTCCGGTGAGTCGATCTTCGCCCACATCCCGGGGCTCCTGGTGGCCTTCCCGTCCCGTGCGCGCGACGCGGCGGGGCTGCTGCGCTACGCCTTCAGGTGCGAGGACCCGGTGATGTTCCTCGAGCACAAGCACCTGCTGCGCCAGCCCTACACCAAGGACCCGTTCCCTCCCGCCGACTGGATCCTGCCCTTCGGCCACGGCGACGTCCGCCGTCCCGGTGAGGACCTCACCATCATCACGTGGGGCGCCACCGTGCAGAAGAGCCTCGACGCGGCGGCCAAGCTCGAGGAGGAGCAGGGCGCGTCGGTCGAGGTCATCGATCTGCGCACGCTGGTCCCGTGGGACCAGGACCTCGTCGCGGAGTCCGTCCGTCGCACCAGCCGGGTGTTGGTCGTGCACGAGGACGTCCTCACCGCCGGGTTCGGTGGCGAAGTGGCGGCGTGGATCGGACAGGAGCTGTTCGGCGACCTCGACGCGCCGGTACGGCGGGTCGCGGCCACCGACACCCATGTCGCGTACAACCCGGTGCTGGAGCGGGCCATCCTGCCCCAGGTGGACGACATCGTCGCCGGCGCCAAGACGACCTTGTCCTACTAGCCCGCGCGAGCCTCAGAACCGACTGACTTTTTCGCGATCCGACCGGTAGGACCGGTCGGATCGCGAAAAAGTCAGGTCGGGGTGTCGGACTCGAGCCGAGCGACGAGCGTCTTGGGCGCGATCTGCCGGTAGGCATCGGTGACGATGTCTGCGATCTCCGACCAGTCGACCGGGACGTCGAGATAGACGCCGAGCCAGCCCCGGCCGCCCACGTACGGCGGACGGAAGAACGCGTCGGGACGGGCCTCGACCAGCGCCTCCTGCTCTCCAGGCGCAGCCGCGCACCAGAAGCCGAGACGGTCGTCGTGGTGATGGTCGGCCAACGTCACGAACGTCTTCTTGTCCCGCACGAACCACGTCGGCTCGCCGTGGCTCGCACGCTCCGTCACCTCGGGCAGGGCCATGCACAACGTGCGGAGCCTCGCCACGGGATCGGCTGCCATCGGCGCAGTTCTACCTTCCCCGTAGGATCGGCGGGTGACCGACGCTGCGCCCCGCTTCCTCCGCGCCTGCCGGCGTGAGGCGGTGGACGCGACGCCCGTGTGGTTCATGCGTCAGGCCGGACGGTCACTCCCCGAGTACCGCGCCATCCGTGAGCGACACGGCATGTTCGAGATCATGCGCGCGCCGGAGCTCACGGCCGAGGTGACGCTCCAGCCGGTGCGGCGCCACGGCGTGGACGCGGCGATTCTCTTCTCCGACATCGTCGCCCCCCTCATGGCCATCGGCGTCGACGTCGACATCAAGCCAGGCGTGGGGCCGGTGTTCGGGCGGCCCGTCCGCGACGAGGACGACCTCGACCAGCTGCGCCCGCTCGAGCCCGAGCAGGACATGCCCTGGATGATCGACGCCGTCCGCGCCATCACGGCCGAGCTCGGGGCGGACGTTCCCCTCATCGGGTTCGCGGGCGCGCCGTTCACGGTGGCCAGCTACCTGGTCGAGGGTGGACCGTCACGCGAGTACGGACGCACCAAGGCGCTGATGCTCGGGCGGCCCGACCTGTGGCAGCGCCTGCTCGACCGGCTGGCCGACAACGCCATCGCCAGCCTGCGGGCCCAGGTGGCGGCGGGGGCACGGGCCGTGCAGCTCTTCGACAGCTGGGCGGGCGCCCTCGACCCGCCGACCTACGCGGCGCACGTGCTGCCCGCGTCGGCGCGCATCTTCGCGGGCCTCGCGGACCTCGGCGTGCCGCGCATCCACTTCGGGGTCGGTACGGGCGAGCTGCTCGGACTCATGAGCGACGCAGGGGCCGACGTGATCGGCGTGGACTGGCGGGTGCCGCTCGACGCGGGCTGGGACCGCATCGGCGACAAGGCCGCGCAGGGGAACCTCGATCCGGCCGTGCTGTGTGCGCCGTGGGATGTCGTGGCGCGGGAGGCCGACGCCGTGCTGGCGCGTGCGGGTGGTCGCCCCGGGCACGTGTTCAACCTGGGTCACGGCGTGTTGCCCGACACCGACCCCGACGTGCTGACCCGCCTGGTGGAGCACGTCCACTCGTCGTGACCGGGACCACCGGTGTGCTCGTCATGGCCCACGGCACGCCTGCGTCACCCGACGACGTCGAGGCCTACTACACCGACATTCGCCGGGGCAGGCCGCCCACGCCCGACCAGCTGGCCGATCTGCAGCGGCGCTACGCGGCCATCGGCGGCATCTCGCCACTGCTCGAGCGCACCCGCGCCCAGGTCGCGGGCCTGCAGGCCGCCCTCGGTCACGGTCATCGCGTCGTGCTCGGACAGAAGCACGCGGCGCCGTTCATCGAGGACGGGCGGGCCGAGCTCGAGGCCATGGGCGTCGACCGCGTCGTCGGACTCGTCCTGGCACCGCACTACTCGGCCCTCAGCGTCGGGCAGTACGAGGAGCGGGCCCGTCCTGACGTGATGATCCGGAGCTGGCACCTCGAGCCGCAGCTGATCGAACTGCTCGCCCAACGCGTCGCCGACGCAGGCGTCGACGACGACTGCGAGGTGCTGTTCACCGCTCACTCCCTTCCCGCTCGGGTCATCGAGATGGGCGACCCGTATCCGGACCAGCTGCGCGAGACGGCGGAGGCCGTCGCCGCACGCGCGGGTGTCGAGCGTTGGCGGATGGCCTGGCAGAGCGCAGGCCGGACGCCCGAGCCGTGGCTCGGGCCCGACATCCTGCAGGTGATCCCGACACTCGACGCGACGCGCATCGTCGTCGCGCCCATCGGATTCGTGTCCGATCACCTCGAGGTGTTGTACGACGTGGACATCGAGGCCCGACGGGTGGCGGACGACGCCGGCAAGCAGCTGGTCCGCACCGCGTCGCTCAACGACGACCCCCGCTTCATCGCCATCCTTGCCGACATCGTCCGGCGGAGCGGACAGTGAGAATCGTCCAACGGACAGTGACGACGGCGCGGCCCGCCCCATGACCAAGATCGACGTCGTCGGCGGGGGCATCGCCGGGCTGGCTGCCGCCTGGTTCCTCGAGCGCCGGGGGTTCGGGGTCGAGGTCCACGAAGCGAGCGATCGTCTCGGCGGCAAGGTCGCGACCGGCAGCGTCGAGGGTCGTGCCGTCGAGCTCGGTCCGGACGCCTTCCTGGCACGGGTGCACGAAGGCGTCGAGTTGTGCCGCGCCCTCGGCCTCGGCGGCGAGCTGGTCGCGCCGGCCACCAGCCAGGCCCACCTGCTGCAGGGCGGCCAGCTCCGGCCCCTCCCCGAAGGCCTGGTGCTCGGCGTGCCGTCCGACGTCCTGGCGGTGGCCCGAGCGGGCGTGCTGTCGCCGCTCGGACTGGTGCGGGCCGCGGCCGAGCCCTTCCTGCCGGGGCACCCGCTGCGCCACGATGCGTCCGTCGGTGACGTCGTGCGGGCCCGCTTCGGCGCCGAGGTCTTCGAGCGACTGGTCGATCCCCTCGTCAGCGGCATCAACGCGGGACGGGCCGACGAGCTGAGCATCGACGCCACCACCCCGCAGCTGTCGGCCCTGGCCCGGCGCGACCGCAGCCTGCTGCTCGGCGCCCGTCGGTCGCGCCGCACCGTCCCGGCGGGTGGCCCCGTGTTCCTCACCGTGAAGTCCGGCCTGTCGCGCCTCATCGACGCGCTGGCCGCCGACCTGCAGGGCAAGGTGCGATGCAACGCACCGGTGTCGTCCCTGCGTGATCTCGACGGTGACGGTGTGGTCGTTGCCACGCCCGCGGTCGCTGCCGCGGCGTTGCTGGGCGGCGACGCCGAGCACGAGCTCGGGGCGATCCCCTACGCGTCGGTGACGCTCACCGTCCTCACCTACCCGGAGGCCCGCGTCCGGCGGCACCTGGACGGCAGCGGCTTCCTCGTCCCTCGCCGGGAAGGCAGGCTCATGACCGCCTGCTCCTGGGGCTCGAGCAAGTGGCCGCACTGGGGCGGGCGGGATCGGGTGATCCTGCGCGTGTCGGCCGGTCGCTCCGACGACACGCGAGCCATGTCGTTCGACGACGACGAGCTGGCGGAACGGCTCCACGCCGAGCTGGCGGAGGTGCTCGGCATCTCGGGCGGACCCGACGAGGTCGTGGTGTCCCGCTGGCCCGACTCGTTCCCGCAGTACCGCGTCGGCCACCTCGACCGAGTGGCCCGGATCGAGGCCGCGCTGCCTCCGAACGTCGCGGTCGCGGGCGCCGCCTACCGCGGGGTGGGCATCCCCGCGTGCATCGCGTCAGGCCGGGCCGCGGCCGAACGTCTCGCGAGGGCCCTCACACCCTGATCTCGAGGCAACACGTCGCGCATTCCGCGACGCATTGCCTCGAGAAGAACGGGTCAGCGGTGCAGCAGGGTGCCGCGCCGGACGGTGGCGCGGCGGTCGGCGTCGTAGATCACCGGCGACACCATGGACGACACCAGCAGGATCACGCCGAGGATGGCCCAGAACCAGCCGTGGCCGGTGGTGGTGCCGAGGGCGCGATGCGTTCCGTTCGGCTCGATGGCCACGATGATGCCGAGCAACAGCAGGATCACGCCGATGAAGCTCATGGTGCCGCGGGGCGCGCCGGGCACCGCCCCTGCGCCGACCAGGATCAGGCCGAGCACGAGCTCGATGGCGCCGAGGACGGCGGTGTGCTCGAGGCCCATCACGTGCGTGCGAGCGGTGTCGAGATTGCCGAAATCGAACCCGGTGCGAGCCAGGACGACGCCGCCCATGACGGTCAGCAGACCGCCGATGATCAGCGCGACGATCTGGGCCGGGCTCCACGGCGCGCGCACGACTTCTCGGCGCGCCACCTCATCCTCGGCCACGATGTCGTCGTCGGCCACGGTACGAACAACCCTTCTCATGGGTACCTCCTAGGTGTGGATCGCTCCGGTGAGGAGCAGGACGAGGAGCACGATGACGAGCAGTCCGGCCAGGCTGATGCCCGGGCCGCGATAGGCACCCTCACCGAACCCCAGTCCTCCGCCGACCGCCAGCACGATGAGCACGATCAACAGGATCAGGAGCAGCATGTTCAGGCTGTTCCCCGGCCACGGGCAGTGACAAACCCCAAGGAGAGCTGTGAGCACCCAACACGATGAGCTGGTGGTCCACTCGCCCTACGACGGCACCGAGGTGGGCCGCGTTCCGAACGGGACGGGGGCCGACGTCGACGCCGCCGTCGCGCGCGCCCTCGCGGCCATGCAGACCGCGCCTCTCGCGCAGAGCGAGCGGGCCGCCATCCTCGACGCCGCCGCGCGCCGCATCGGCGAGGAGGAGGAGCGGCTGGGCCGCACCATCGCCGCCGAGGCGGCCAAACCGCTGAAGACGGCGCGGGTCGAGGCGCAACGCGCGGTGAGCACCTTCACCTTTGCCGCCGTCGAGGCCCGCAAGCTGGCGGGCGAGATGGTGCCCATCGAGGCCAGCGACGTGGGCGCGGGCAAGCTCGCATTTACCCTGCAGCTACCCGTCGGCGTGGTCGGTGGCATCACCCCGTTCAACTTCCCCCTCAACCTGGTGGCCCACAAGGTGGCGCCGGCCATCGCCGCCGGTTGTCCGATCATCGTCAAGCCGGCCAGCCAGACGCCGATGTCGGCCTTCGCGCTGCGCGACCTCCTGTACGAGTGCGGCCTCCCTGAGGCGTGGTACCAGGTGATCGCGGGCAAGGCCTCGGAAGTCGGCAACGCGCTCGTGGATCATCCCGACGTGCGCCTCATCACCTTCACCGGCT
Organism: Actinomycetota bacterium; assembly: GCA_041166085.1. Classification (GTDB taxonomy): domain Bacteria; phylum Actinomycetota; class Acidimicrobiia; order Acidimicrobiales; family JAFATL01; genus JBEEFP01. The sequence continues at coordinate 81,088 of JBEEFP010000007.1, read as the reverse complement.
CGGTGGACGTGGGCTGGTCGATCCGCGAGCGGGCGGCCCGCAAGAAGGTCGGCCTCGAGCTCGGCAACAACGCGCCGGTGGTGATCGAACCGGACGGCGACTGGGCCACGGCCGCCGACAAGATCTCGGTTGCCGGCTTCAGCCACGCGGGTCAGTCCTGCATCTCGACGCAGCGGGTATACGTGCACGACGACGTGGCCGACGACTTCCTCGCCGCCCTCGTCCCCAAGGTCGAGGCATTGGTGGTGGGCGACCCCATGAACGAGACGACCGACGTGTCGGCGCTCATCAGCACCGGGGACCGCGACCGCGTCCAGGAGTGGGTCGAAGAGGCCACCGCCCAAGGCGCCGAGGTCCTCTGCGGCGGCAAGGTCGAGGGCAACCTGCTGCTGCCGACAGTGCTGGCCAACGTCACGCCGGACATGCGCGTCTGCCGCGACGAGGTGTTCGGCCCCGTCGTGGCCGTCCAGCGCTACCGCGACTACGAGGAGGCACTGCGCCTCGCCAACGACACCCGCTATGGGCTGCAAGCCGCGGTGTTCACCGCCGACCTGGCCAAGGCCGTGCGCGCGGCGCGCACCCTCGACTACGGCGGCGTGCTCATCAACGAGGTGCCGACGTGGCGGGCCGACCAGATGCCCTACGGCGGCGTGCGCGACAGCGGCAACACGCGCGAGGGACCGGCCTACGCGGTGCGGGAGATGACCGAGACCCGGCTGGTGGTGATCCAGCCATAGCCGCCGATCCCATGCCCGAGCGGGTCGTCCCCATGCTGGCGACCGCGGGCGAGCTCCCCCGCGAGGACGACGCCTTCGCGTACGAGATCAAGTGGGATGGCGTGCGCGCCGTCTCCTACATCCGTGACGGCCACATGCACGTCGAGAGCCGCAACCTCAACGACATCACCAACCGCTACCCCGAGATCCACGGCCTCGCTGAGCAACTGCAGCACCGGGCCGCGGTGCTCGACGGCGAGGTCGTCGCCTTCGACGAGTCGGGTCGACCCAGCTTCGGTCACCTGCAGCGGCGCATGCACCTGGCCAACGAATGGGAGGTGCGCCAGCGCATGGGAGAGGTGCCGATCGCCTACGTCCTCTTCGACGTGCTGTGGGTGGACGGCCGCAACACCATGCCGCTCCCGTACACCGAGCGGCGCGCCGTGTTGTCCGAGCTCATCCCCGCCCCGGGTCCGTGCTGGCAGGTGTCGACGCCCCACTTCGGCGAGGGAGCGGCGCTGCTCTCGGCCGCCAAGCAGCAGGATCTCGAAGGAATCGTCGCCAAGCGGGCCGACAGCATCTACGAACCGGGCCGCCGCTCCCGAAACTGGCTCAAGATCAAGCTGCAGCGCCGACAGGAGATGGTCATCGGGGGATGGCTGCCCGGCGAGGGACACCGCACCGGCAAGTTGGGCGCGTTGTTGCTCGGCTATTACGACGACACCGGCCTGCGGTTCGCGGGCAAGGTCGGCACCGGCTTCACCGAGAAGACCCTGCGCTCACTCGGCGAGCAGCTGGCCGCCCTCGCACGCCCCGACAGCCCGTTCGTGGACCCGGTGCCGTGGAAGCTCGCGCACTGGGTCGACCCCAAGCTCATCGCCGAGATCGAGTACACGGAGTGGACGCAGCTCAACACCCTGCGCCACCCATCCTTCAAGGGCCTGCGCGACGACAAGGACCCCGAGGACGTCCACCGCGACCTCTGACCCGCCGTCGCACCCGAGCTACTCGGCCAGGTCGGTCTCGCTCATGGGGAAGCCCGCGAACACGTCGAGGAAGGGCTCGGCGTCGCCGTCCCAACCCATGGCCGTGACCTGGGCCCGGCTGCGGCGACCGATGAGGGCCCGGGTGAGGTCGTAGGAGTTGGTGGCCAATGTCGCGGCCGGGTCGCCCTCGCCGAGCACCCACTCCTGGCTGCCCGCGTCGATGCGAATGGCGGGACGACCCTGGGCCCGCAGTCGCGCGTCGAGCCCGCCCGCGAAGATCTGCAGGGCCGCGTCCATCCCGGCCGAATCGCGCGCACCCGGCCGCCCCAACGCGCTGCGGATGTCCTGCTCGTGGGTGACGACGTCGGCGACGAGAGCGTTGACGGCCATCCCGCTGCCGGCCAACATCGCCTCGATGGCGGGCGACCGCTCGTCCCACTCGGCCAGGACCTCCTCGAGGGACTTGGCACGGCGGGCGTCGATCTGGGCGGCCGTCCACGGCGGAGTCGCCGCTCCCTCCAACCGGCCCTCCATGACGTCGGCGCACACGCCCGTGAGGTGACCGACCACGTCGCGCACGGTCCACTCCGGGGTGGCCGGCACGGTCGTTGCCAGCTCGTCGGGCGACAGCCCTCGGACGAGGTCGACGATGCGGCCTCGCGTCTCTGCATAGATTCCGGCCAGATCCATGACCCGGTATCTACTCGCGTTGCTGGCCGGCGTGCTGGTCGCGTTCTCCCTTCCGCCTTTCGGCTGGTGGCCGCTCGCCTTCGTGGGGCTGGCCCTGCTCTTCCGCGTGCTCGAGGAGGCGTCGCCCCGCGCTCGTCTCCTGCTCGGGTGGTTGGCCGGCATCGGCATGTGGGGCATCGGCTGGTACTGGTTCACCGAGTTCACCGGGCCCGGCGGCGTCCTTTCCATCGCCGCCGAGAGCCTGTTCCTCGGGGTCGGCGCCGCACTCGTCCCGCCGCGGGCGGGCCGCTGGGCGGCCTTCCCCGCTGCCGTCGTGCTGGTCGAGCTGGCACGGGGCGTGTGGCCCTTCGAGGGCCTGCCTCTCGCCGGTGTCGCTCTCGGGCAGGTGGCGGGGCCGCTGGCCCCGTTCGGTCGGGTGGCGGGCGGCCTCGGACTGCTCCTCCTCGCATGCGGGGTGGCCGTCGCGCTGGCCGAGCTGCTCCGCGGCCGGGTGCGGGTCGCAGCGGTCGCAGCGGTGCTCGTCGTCCTCGCCGCCCTTGCCGGCGCGGTGGCGCCCGACGGTGGGCCGGACGCGCGCACCATCAACACCGCCATCGTGCAGGGCGGGGGCCGACGCGGGTTCCGCGCCATCGAGAGCAATCCGGCCGACGTGGAACGGGCCCACTTCGCGGCAGAGCAACAAGTGAGGGGTCATCCCGATCTGGTGCTGTGGCCCGAGGACGTCATCGACGTGGACGGCAGCGTCACCCGCACGGCCGAGGCGGCCGCGCTGGCCTCCATCGCACGGCAGCGCCGCGCCACCATGGTCGTGGGCGTGGTGGAGGGCCAGGGCACCGACCACTTCCACAACGCGGCAGTGGCATGGGCGCCGGACGGGCGCATCGTCGGCCGCTACGAGAAGGTCCGCCGCGTGCCCTTCGGCGAGTACATCCCGTTCCGAAGCCTGGTCGGCAGGATCGGCGACATCTCCGCGGTGCCCGCCGACGCCATCAAGGGCCACGGCCCCGGCATCCTGCAGACACCTGCGGGCCGGCTGGGTGTGCTCATCTCCTACGAGGTCTTCTTCAACGACCGCAGCCGGGCCGCGGTGGGCGCGGGTGCCGAGGTGCTGTTCGTGCCCACCAACGCCGCCTCGTTCTCGACCAGCCAGGTCCCGACCCAGGAACTGGCGGCCGCCCGCCTGCGCGCCCTCGAGACGGGCCGGTGGCTGGCCCAGGCCGGGCCGACCGGCTACAGCGGCGTCATCGACCCGACGGGGCGCATCGTGCACCGCAGCGTGCTCGGGCGCCGCCAGATCATCACCGCCCGCCTGGGCGCCAGGCACGGGCGGACCCTGTTCGACCGCTGGGGCGACGTGCCCGTCCTCCTCCTGGCGCTGGCCGGTCTGGTCGTTGGACTCGTCCTCCAGGCACGGGCTGCTGCCCGCCGCGATTGACCAGGCGGTCAAGAAACCACGTAGCCTTCCCTGCCTAATGGGCCTCCGGATCGCATTTCTCGCCTATCGCGGCAACCCGCATTCAGGAGGCCAGGGCGTCTACACCCGCCACCTGACGCGGGAGCTGCTCGAGCTGGGCCACCGCCCGACCGTCTTCGCCGGGCCGCCGTATCCGGTCGTGGAGGACGGGGTCGATCTGGTCGAGGTGCCCAGCCTCGACCTGTACCGCCAGCCCGATCCCTTCCGGATCCCCAGGCCGCGCGAGTTCAAGACCCGCTACGACGCCCTCGAGTTCGCCATCATGTGCACGGCCGGTTTCCCCGAGCCCCGCACCTTCGCCCTGCGCACTCGCAAGCTGCTGGCCGCCCGGCGGGACGACTTCGACATCGTCCATGACAACCAGTGCCTGGCCAACGGCTTGCTCGGGATGATGCGCGACGGATGGCCGCTCGTCGCCACCCTGCACCACCCCATCACCGTCGACCGCGAGCTGCACCTGGCCGAGGCCAAGGGCATCAAGCAGCACATCACCCTGCGCCGCTGGTACGGCTTCATCAAGATGCAGTGCAAGGTGGCGGCCCAGATCCCACGGGTCCTCACCGTGTCGGAGTCGTCGAGGCGGGACATCGTCGCCCAGATGGGCGTGCCGGCCGACCGCATGCACATCGTCCCGGTGGGCGTGGACCAGCGCCAGTTCGTGCCGATCCCCGAGATCACCCGCGTGCCCGGTCGCATCATGACGACCGCCAGCGCCGATGTCCCCATGAAGGGACTGGTGCCGTTGCTGGAGGCGGTGGCGAAGGTGCGCACCGAGCGCCACGCCGAACTGGTGGTCATCGGCAAGCCGCGCGCCGAGTCGCGCGTCGGCGAGACGATCCAGCGCCTGGGCCTGGAGGATGCCGTCACGTTCGTGAGCGGCGTCACCGACCGCCGCATCGTCGAGCTCTACGCCGAGGCGTCCGTCGCCGTCGTCCCGTCCCTGTACGAGGGCTTCTCGCTGCCGGCCATCGAGGCCATGGCCTGCGGCGTGCCGCTCGTGGCGACCACGGGCGGCGCGCTGCCCGAGGTGGTCGGCACCGACGGCGACACGGGCGTGCTCGTGCCTCCGGGCGATGTCGGCGCCCTCGCCGGCGCCATCGGCCGCGTGCTCGACGAGCAACGCTTCGCCGACGCCCTCGGCCGGGCGGGACGGGCCCGCGTGCTCGACCGCTTCACCTGGCGCGCCACCGCCGAGGGCACGGCCGCGCAGTACGAGGAGCATCTGGGCCGCACCGAGGCCGGTAGCTGACCATGTTGACCGTCGACTACGAACGGCTGGGGGTCCGACCCGGCGATCGTCTGCTCGACCTGGGCTGCGGCGGTGGCCGCCACGCGTACGAGGCCATGCGGCGTGGCGCCGACGTGGTGGCCCTCGACGCGGACGACGCCGAGCTCAAAGAGGTCGCCGTCCTCGTCGAGGCCGTACGGGCCGAGGGCGCGCCCGGCGCCGGTGCACCCGTCAACGGCGACGCACTGCACCTCCCGTTCGCCGATGCCACGTTCGATCGGGTCATCGCGGCCGAGGTGCTCGAGCACATCCCACCCGACGCCGCAGCCATGGCCGAGCTGGCGCGTGTGCTGCGGCCTGGCGGCACCATGGCCGTCACCGTCCCCCGCTGGTTCCCCGAGTTGGTGAACTGGGCCCTGTCCGACGACTACCACAGCGTCGAGGGCGGCCACGTGCGCATCTACCGACGGGGGACGCTCGTCGAGCGGCTCCGCGGCGCGGGCCTCGCCTACCGCGGCCAGGGCTTCGCCCACGGCCTGCACTCGCCGTACTGGTGGCTCAAGTGCGCGGTCGGCGTCCGCAACGACGACCACCCGCTCGTGCGCGCCTACCACCGCCTGTTGGTGTGGGACATCACCGACCGGCCCCTCGTGACACGCGCGGCCGAGGCCGTCCTCAACCCGATCATCGGAAAGAGCCTGGTGATCTATCTGGAGAAGCCCGATGCTGACTGACGCCGAGATCAGGGCCACCGCCGATTCCATCGCCGATTGGCAGCTCGACAGCGGAATGATCCTGTGGTTCCCGGGCGGCCACTGCGACCCGTGGAACCACGTCGAGGCGGCCATGGCCCTCACGGTGGGCGGACGCGGCGCCGACGCCGAGCGGGCCTACGAATGGCTGGCGTCGACCCAGCACGACGACGGCAGCTGGTTCAACTACTACCTGGCCGATGGCGTCGAGGACTATCGCCTCGACACCAACGTCACCGCCTACGTGGCGGTTGGCGTGTGGCACCACTTTCTCGCCACCGGCGACCCCGCCTTCCTCGAGCGCATGTGGCCGGTGGTCGACAAGGCCATGGGCTTCGTGCTGCGCCTGCAGCAGCCGGGCGGGCAGATCCTCTGGTCCATCGAGCCGGACGGCATCACCCCCGGTCGATTCGCGCTGCTGACGGGATCGTCCTCGGTGCTGCACAGCCTGCGGGCCGGCGTCGCCATCGCCGAGCGGTTGCGACGGGAGCGGCCCGAATGGGAGCTGGCCGCCGGACAGCTGGCGCATGCCATCGCCCACCGACGGCTCGAGCTGTTCGAGCCCAAGGACCGCTGGGCCATGGACTGGTACTACCCGGTGCTGTCCGGCGCGCTGCACGGCGCCGACGCCCGCGCCCATCTGCAGGACCGGTGGGACGAGTTCGTCATGGAGGGCCTCGGCGTCCGCTGCGTCGCCGACCGGCCCTGGGCAACCGCGGCCGAGACGGCCGAGTGCGCCATCGCCTGCGCCATCTCGGGCATGAAGGCCGAAGCGGCGCGCCTGTTGCGCTTCACGCGCCACATGCGGGCCGAGGACGGCTCGTACTTCACCGGCTGCGTCCACCCGCAGTGCGTGCGCTACCCCGGCGACGAGCGCACGACCTACACCGCGGCGGCCATCGTCCTCGCCGACGACCTGCTCAAGGGCGGCGCCGCCACCACCGGCGTCTTCGCCGGCCACGCCCTCCCCGCCGTCGTCGACCTGCCCGAAGCGGTCCGCGAGCCCTAGTCCCCCCGTTGGCGGGACGTCCGCTCGAGGACGCGCAGGGAGCCGCAGGCGCGCCACTCGAGGTCGACGAACTCGCCGGACTCGACGGCGGCGCAGTACAGCTCGTAGGGCGGACGGCCGCCGTCGGCGGGGTCGGGGAACACGTCGTGGATGGCCAGCAGCCCGCCGGGCGCAAGGTTCGGCGTCCAGCCGCGGTAGTCGGCCCAGGCCGGCTCCGACCCGTGGCCCCCGTCGATGAACAGGAACGACAGCGGCGTGCGCCACGCGGCCGCGACCACGGGCGAATGGCCGACGACCCCGATCACTGTGTCATCGAGCCCTGCGGCACGGATCGTGCGCCGGAAGAACGGGAGCGTGTCCATCTCGCCCGTGGCGGGGTCGACCACGTCGGTGTCGTGGTGCTCCCAGCCCGCCTGGTTCTCCTCCGAGCCGCGGTGGTGGTCGACGGTGAACAGCACGTTGCCCTGCCCACGCGCGGCGGCGCCGATGTACACCGCCGACTTGCCGCAGTACGTGCCCACCTCGAGCAGCGGTCCGAGCCCCGACGCCGCAGCGCGAGCCGCCGCGTCGTGCAGCGCCATGCCCTCGTCGTCGGGCATGAACCCCTTGGCCGCCAGCGCGACCTCGTGCCAACTCAAGTGGGGATGCCGGTGCGACCGTCGAGTGCAGGCATGTCCTCGAGGTCTTCCTCGTGGTGGGCGAACATCACCTTGTTGAGGATGACGAACTTTGCCACCCACAACACACCGAACGCGGCCAGTGCCGCGCTCTGGATGATGAGGGTCTGCACGCCGCGGTTGTCGGAATAGGCCTGGGCCCGATCCTCGGCCAGGTGCACGAACAAGGTGGACAGGGCCAGGCCGAGGAAGGACATGGCCCAGAAGGGCACGACCTCCTTGAGCATGTGCGAGCGTCCCCGCTTGCCCCAGGCCCACGCCCGGTTGAGGTAGTAGCTCGGCAACGACCCGAGCCCGACCGCGAAGACGTTCGACCATGCCGCGGTCCAACGGAACACCCCGAACGCCAGCGCCAGCAGGGCCTGGCTGATGATCACGCTGATGATCGACACCATCGTGTACCTCACCAGCCTCTGCCCCGTCGGCGTGCGGGCATGGGCGCGCAGAGCGGACGGGGAGAAATTCACTCGTTCAGGGTACCGGTGCGTGCGATCTGGCCCAGCCAGGCGGCGCTGGGCTTGGGGTGCCGCGCAAAGGTGTCGCGGTCGACGGCGACGAGGCCGAACGTCGGCCGGTAACCGAGGGCCCATTCGAAGTTGTCGAAGGCGGACCAGTACGTGTACCCGCGGATGTCGATGCCGTCGTCGAGACACTGACGCACCCCGTGCAGCGCGCGTCGCACGTACTCGATGCGCCGGGTGTCGTCGTCGGTGCCGATGCCGTTCTCGGTGACGAAGATCGGCGTCTGCTCGGTGACCTTCCACGCCCGGCGAATGGTCGCCTCGAGGGCCTCGGGCCAGAACTCGTAACCCATGAGCGTGGTCTCGACGCCGTCCTCCGGCCCGAGCGTCCCCTGGGGCCCGACCCGAGTGCGGCTGTAGGTCTGCACGCCGATGTAGTCGTCTCCCCGAGCCGCTTCGAGGTACACGTCCTCCATGCCGCGGCGGAGGTGGTCGCGCCGTTCCTCGCCACCACCGACGGCCTGGTAGTCGGACATGGCAAGCGTCAGGCCCACCGGGAACTCGCCAGGTCCGGCCTTGATGGCCTGCACCGCCTTGTGGTGCGCATCGATGAGGATGTCGTTGACGGAGTGGCGCAGCGCCCGGTCGCGGCGCCCCGGTGGGAACACGCCGGCGAGGTAGCCCATCGTCGCGACGATGTTCGGCTCGTTGAACGTGCACGCCCACCCGATGATGTCGCCCAGGCGCTCGGTGACCTTCTCGGCGAAGAAGGCGAACCGGTCGGCGTTGTCGGGCTCCTCCCAACCACCGTGGTTGGCCACCCAGCACGGCGCCGTGAAGTGGTGGTACGTGACGATGGGCGTGATGCCGTGGGCCAGACACGTCTCGCACACCCGCCGGTAGTGATCGAGGGCGGCGCGTGACCACTCACCTTCGACGGGCTCGATGCGGCTCCACTCCACCGAGAACCGGTAGGTGCCGAACCCGAGGTCGGCCAGCAGCGCGATGTCCTCCGGATAGCGGTGGTACTGGTCGATGGCGTCGCCGCTCGGCTCGACACAGGGCGACAGTGGGTTGTGCTCCCACGCCCACCAGTCGTTGTTCCAGTTGTTCCCCTCGACCTGGTGAGCGGCGGTGGCCGTTCCCCAAAGGAACCCGTCCGGGAACTCGACGCTCATCGCGGCGAAACTAGCCAGCTGTGACCCAGCCCGCGCTCGACGCGCTCGTCGACCTGCTCGACCTCGAAACCATCGAGGTCAACATCTTCCGGGGCCGCAGCCCCGACGAGGAGCGCCAACGCGTCTTCGGAGGACAAGTCGCGGGCCAGGCGCTGGTGGCGGCGGGACGCACCGTCCCCGACGACCGCACCGTCCACTCGCTGCACGCGTACTTCCTCCGGCCCGGCGATCCCTCCGTCCCCATCGTCTACGACGTGGACCGCATCCGCGACGGACGGTCGTTCACCACCAGACGGGTCGTGGCCATCCAGCACGGCAGGCCCATCTTCAACCTGTCGGCCTCGTTCCACATCGCCGAACCCGGCGTCGACCACCAGCTGCCCATGCCGGCCGACGTGCCGGCGCCCGAGACGACCACCAGCTTCGAATGGGCCCCCGCCTTCGACCTGCGCTTCGTGACCCCCGAGCGCGGCACGGACCCGCGACAGCGGCTGTGGTTCCGTGCCGCGGGCACGCTCCCGGACGATCCGCTGCTGCACGTGTGCGTCGTCGCCTACGCGTCGGACATGACGCTGCTCGACCCCGTCGTCAACGCCCACGGCATCGATTGGGAGGACCCCAACCTGCAGGTCGCCAGCCTGGACCACGCCATGTGGTTCCACCGCCCGTTCCGGGCCGACGAGTGGCTGCTCTACGACCAGGAGAGCCCGTCCGCCTCGGGTGGACGGGGCCTGGCCCTCGGCCGCATCTTCCGCGAGGACGGCAGCCTCGTGGTGTCGGTGGTGCAGGAAGGGCTTGTTCGCACCGCCCACTGAGGCCGGTAGGATTTCCGGCGCATGCGGCGGACGTTGGGGCTCGTGGTCGCGCTGCTGCTGGCGCTCGGTGTGCTGGCGGTGCGCGCGCACAACGACGAGGGGACGCGCGCGGCGCTGTTGACGCCGATCACCGTCAAGCGCACCACCACGACCACATCCACCACCGCACCGCCGACCACCACCACCGCAGTCCCGGTCACCACCACCGCGCCGCCGCCTGGGCCCGTGGTGGCGGCCGGTGATCCCGACGGCCTGGCTGTTCAGCTGGCCGCCGCCATCGACACGGTGAGGAACCCGGCCACTGCCGAGCCCGATCTCGCGCGCCAAGCCCACACCGAGCAGGTCGCGTACTACGCACTGCTCGACCACCCCGACTGGCAGCCCCTCGTCCTCGCCAAGTTGACCCCGGGCCAGCAGGCCATCACCAACTCCAACGTGCACGCGGGCAACGAGCTCCGTCTGCTCGCGCCGAAACCGCGCGACAAGCTGCCCAGCGGGTGGGCGGTCGACCCGCCCGCGCCGGCCGCTGAGCTGCTGGCCCACTACAAGGAGGGCGAGGCGGCGACGAGCGTCCCGTGGCAGTACCTCGCTGCCATCAATCTGGTCGAGACGCGCATGGGCCGGATCCACGGGCTGAGCTCGGCCGGCGCGCAGGGACCCATGCAGTTCATGCCCGAGACGTGGGCGCGGTTCGGGCAGGGCGACATCACCAACCCGCACGACGCGATCCTCGCCGCCGCCCGGTACCTCAAGTACAACGGCGCCCCGCAGACCGTCGACTCGGCCATCTGGAACTACAACCGCAGCTGGCACTACGTCGAAGCGGTGAAGACCTACGCCAGGCTCATGGCAGAGAACGAGCGCGCCTTCAACGGCTACTACTACTGGCAGGTGTACTACCGCACCGTCGCCGGCAATCAGCTCCTGCCCGAAGGCTTCCGCAGCTAGCCCGAGCGGCAGAGCTTGTTCGCGGTAGAGCTACGCGACGGCCATCTCGCGCATCTGCGCGTAGTGGTGCTGCAAGCAGCGGCGGGCCCGGAACACGACGGCACGGGCGCCTTCGACGCTCACGCCCAGCTCTTGGGCCAGGTCCTCGTAACCCTCGCCGAACACCTCGCGTCGCACCAGCAGGTCGCGGTGCCGCGGGCTCAGCACCTCGAGGGCGGCCCGCACGGTGCGGCGGTCCTCCTCGGCCTCGATGGGCCGAGTCGGATCGGCGCCGTCGCCGGCGGGACGATCGGGGATCGCCGCCGACGGCAGCGTGCGCTGGCGCACGCGGATGGCGTCGATGCACAGGTTGCGGGCGACCCGCCACAGCCAGGGCCGCACCTGCTCGCCGCCGGTGAAGCTGTCGCGGCGGGCCCACGCCCGGAACAGCGCCTCCTGGGCGACGTCTGCCGCGGCCGCGTCGTCATGCAGGAAGCGGGCGCAGTAACTCACCAACTGGTCACGGTGGCTCCGGTACCAGTCCTCGAAATCGTTGGCCCCGGGATCTCCCCGCAGGTCCACGACGACGTCCCCAGTGATGCTTCCCAGCTGCTGCACGGCCCCACGCTCCTCGGGGGATGGTCATCCCCGCTGGAACCGTACGATGCGGACAGACCGGCCTAAAGGCCCAATCCACGAATGACGCAGGCGGACTAGTCAGTCGACCCGATCGGGCCCGGTGTGACTAGTCAGGCCCGCTGAGCGAGGGGCACGTACTCCCGTGGGGGCTCGCCGACGTAGAGCTGCCGGGGTCGCGCGATCTTGGCGTCCTGCTCGATGGTCTCGAGCCAGTGGGCCAGCCAGCCCGAGGTGCGGGGAATGGCGAAGAGCACCGGGAACATCTCCACCGGGAAGCCCATCGCCTGGTAGATGAGGCCCGAGTAGAAGTCGACGTTGGGGTAGAGCTTGCGGCTCTTGAAGTACTCGTCGTTGAGGGCGACCTCTTCGAGCTTGAGTGCGATGTCGAGCAACGGGTTCTTGCCCGTCACCTCGAAGACCTCGTCAGCGACCCGCTTGATGATCTTGGCCCGGGGGTCGTAGTTCTTGTAGACCCGGTGACCGAAACCCTGGAGGCGGCCCTTGCCCTCCTTCACCGACTTCACGAACGCGTCGACGTTGTCGATCGACCCGATCTCGGTGAGCATGCGGATCACCTGCTCGTTGGCGCCCCCGTGGCGCGGACCGTACAGGGCGGCGGCGGCCGCCGCGGCCGACGTGTAGGGATCGGCGTGGGACGAGCCCACCACGCGCATCGCGGTCGTCGAGCAGTTCTGCTCGTGATCGGCGTGCAGGATGAACAGCACCTCCACCGCGTGGGCCAGCGCGGGGTCGGCGTCATAACGCGGCTCGGCGATCTTCCACATCATCGACAGGAAGTTGGCGCAGAAGCCGAGCGAGTTGTCGGGGTACACGAAGGGCTGGCCCACGCTGAAGCGGTGGGCGGCTGCGGCCAGCGTCGGCATCTTGGCGATGAGCCGGACGACCTGCTTCATGCGGTTCTCGGGATCCTGGATCAGGTGCGCCTCGTTGTAGAACGTCGACAAGGCGGCGATCGCAGACACCAGGATCCCCATGGGGTGGGCGTCGTAGTGGAAGCCCTCGAGGAACCGCTTGCGCATGTTCTCGTGGATGAACGTGTGGTACGTGATGTCGTGCGTCCACGCGTCGAGCTGGGCGGGCGTCGGCAGCTCGCCGTGGATCAGGAGGTACGACACCTCGAGGTAGGTCGACTGCTCGGCCAGGATCTCGATGGGGTAGCCCCGGTAGCGCAGGATCCCTGCTTCACCGTCGAGCTCGGTGACGGAGCTCTCGCACGCCGCCGTGGCCATGAAGCCGGGGTCGTAGAAGAAGACGTTGGGCAACCCCTTGCGCCACTCGTCCGACGAGACACCCCCGTTGACGATGGGGATCTCGAAGGTCTCGCCCGTGCGGTTGTCGGTGATCGTGATGGACTCGGCCACCCGGCCTCCTCTGTACGTCTGGACCCAGACCCCACGCTAGACCCGCCACACGAAGCGGACGTCCGGCGCGCCCTCCTCGTTGCCACTGCCGTCGGTGCGTTCGGCTTCCTGGAAGCCATGGCGGCGGTAGAAGCGCTGGGCGCCGTCGTTGGACTGGAAGGTCCACAGCTGCAGGCCGGTGGGCCGCTCCCGCTTGGCGACCTCGAGGAGGGCGGAGCCGATGCCCCTCCCGGTCAGCCCCGGCTCGACGTAGAGCTGGTCGACCCGGTCGCCGTCGAGCACCAGCAGGCCCACCACGCCGGCCTCCCGATCCTCCACCACCCACAGCTCGCGCGCGGCGACGACCACGTCGACGAACCACTGGCGCACGTCGTCGTTGTCGTGCACGAGCGGCGGGACCGATGGCACAGACGCGTGGCGCGCCCGCAGGTAGAGCTCGGCGACGGCGGCAGCGTCCGCGACTCCTCCCCGCCGGACGCCGTGGTCCATCAAGCGCGGGCGACGATCTCACCGTGCAGGACGACGAACACACCGTCGTGTTCCTCCGCCCAGCCCCGCCAGCCCGCCGCCACCTCGGCCAGCTCGTCGGGCGTCGCCGCGCCGTACTCGACGGCTTGTTCTGCCAGCGCGGAGCCGACGGTGCGGTCGGCCCACAGCTCGCCCCACCACGCGCGGTCCTCCGCGGTGGCGAACGTCCACGTCGACGTGGAGTAGCGCACGTCGGTGCACCCGGCCTCGCGCGCCCACCCGAGCAGACGCTTGCCCGCGTCGGCGTCGGCACCGTTGCGAGCCGTCACCGCCAGGTAGATCTCCAGCCACCGTCGCAGGCGCTCCTCGTCGGGTGCCCATGTGAACGACGAGTACACGCTGTCGCGCGCGGCGACGACACCGCCAGGACGTCCCAGGCGCCGCATGTGGCCCAGGGCCTCCACCGGATCCTGGAGGTGCTGCAGCACCTGGTGGGCGTGAACCACGTCGAAGGCCCCAACGTCCATCGTGCGGAAGTCCGCCACCTCGAACGACACGTTGGCGACGCCGGCCGCGGCGGCATGCGCCCGCGCCTCGTCCACGACCTGCCGCGACACGTCCACGCCGACCACCTCGCCCGGCGCCACCCGCCGGGCCAGGTCGACGGTCAACGTGCCCGGCCCGCAGCCGACGTCGAGCAGGCGCATGCCGGGCTCGAGCGACGGCAGCAGGTACGCAGCCGAGTTCTCCGCAGTTCGCCAACGGTGCGACCGCAACACCGCGTCGGCGTGTCCGTGGGTGTAGATGTCCTCGGAAGCCACGTGACGGACAGTACCGAGCATCGGGTTAGCTTCGAGACCATGACCGACGCCCTGCCCGGTCCGGTGCTCACCGGCATCAACCTGTTCTGCCGGGATCTGCGGGCCACCGTCGCCTTCTACCGCCGGCTCGGTCTCGACATCGACGACACCAACCCCTGGAGCGGGCACCACATCGAGGTGCCCATGGCCAACGGCGCCCAGCTCGAGCTCGAGAGCATCGAGCTCACCAAGGGCTACGACAGCGGCTACGTGAACCCGACCTCCGGCGGCAGCCGCAACGTGCTGGTGTTCCACCTCCCGACCAGGGACGCCGTCGACCTCGCCTACGCCGAGCTCACCGCCGACGGCCACCGCGGCCACCTGGCCCCCATGGACGCCTTCTGGGGCGCCCGCTACGCGGTGGTCGACGACCCCGACGGCAACAGCGTCGGAATCATGAGCCCCGTCGATCCCGACATGCGTTCCGACGGCCCGAAGCTCAGCTGACTCCTCGCACGTCCTGATGGCGGGGATGGCGACCGCCGAGCTCGCAGCGCGAGCGGCGTCTCATGGCAACGGAGCGCTGCCGGCGGCCGGTCGCGACCGGAGCAGCCAGAGGGCGCTCGCGGCGATCCACGCATCGCCGACGGTGAGGCCTGCCCGCTGGAACAGGCCGTGCATGGGGCCGGCCAGCGTCGCCACCAGCGACGCGCTGCACACCACTCCCGCGACCAGCGACGCGGTCGCGGCCCGGCGCCGGCCCGATCGGCGCAGTGGTCCCGCGGCGAGGAGGGGGACGGCGGCCAGCGTCGCGTAGCCCACCGACGCGCAGGCGCCGTGGGCCAGGTCGACGGCGCCGGAGTGGTCGAGGGGCAGCGCGGCGACACCGATGGTCGCCAGACCAGTGGCGACCGCCGCGGCCCATGCCCGGCCGGGCAGACGCTCGCGCAGGGCTACGCCGTAGAGCGGCACGCCGATGCCGAAGGCGACGAACCCGGCCGTCATCAGCGGCCGCGTCGGCGCGTGCACTGCGGCCAGGCGACTGATGGCGTCCTCGACCGGCGAGTACCGCTCGCTGGTTGTGGCGCCGCCCACCGCCCAACCGGTGACGAACGCGGCCGGGCCGACGACGCCGCCGAGGGCGGCCACGCTGCGGTTCGGCACGCTCAGCCGCGGTTGGTCGAGACGCGCTCGGGATGCACGAGTACCGCGGTGCGCCGCTCGGCTGCCATCACGCGGTCGTACTCGTCGAGGTCGTCGTGGGTGCCACCAGCGGCGGCGAAGATCTCACGCAACAACAGCCGCAGCCGCTCCTCGTCGATGCCGGCCATCGTGTCGTCGGGTCCGACCAACGCAGCGGGACCCTCGACCGACGCCCAGTTCCACCCGGCGCGGAAGACCACGGCGGCCCGAGGCCGGGCCCGCAGGTGGCGGAGTTTGACGGCATCACCGCGCGCCACCATTCCGACGACCTCGGTGCCGTCCACCGGATGGGGCAGGACACCCGCGTTGACGACCGATGCCTGCACGGTGCCGTCGGCGCGCGTCGTGGCGACCACCGCCAGCCCGTTGTCCTGCTCGACGAGCGACCGCACCAGGTCGAGATCAGCCATAGCGTTGACGCTAACCAATGGCCACGCCCGAGCGGGACGTGGCGATGCGCTACCCGAGCACCGCCTTGTGCAACTCGTCGAAGGCGGCCGCCAGGTCCGCCGTCAGCTGCTCCAGGTCGGGGACCGCCTTGCGGTCGGCCACGATGCCGAGCGACAGGTGGCGACGCTTGTAGCTCAACACCGTCACGTTGAGGGCGTTGCCCTCGATCACGGGACCGAAGGGATAGAGGCGCTCCACGGGCACGCCCGCGAGGTAGAGCTGCTCGTCCGGCCCGGGGATGTTGGACACGACGACGTTGCCCCCGAGCCGCAGCCGCTCGACGAGGCGCGGGTCGCCGAGCACGCGCCCGATCACCGCCGCGGCCTGTGGTCCCGCCACCGCCGTGAGGTCGGTCGGCACGCCCGCCCCACCCCGCTTGTGCGCCGACTTCGAGCGGCGGGTGCTGGCGCTGACCAGGCGAAGTCGTTCGGCCGGGTCTTCGACGTGGGTCGCCATCGACGCGTACATGAGCGACGTCGAGTTGCCCCCGTCGCCGCCCTCGCCGCGCGTGGAGACGGGGACGAAGGCGACGAGCGGCACGTCGGGAAGATCGTCGTGGCGCTGCAGGTACTCGCGTACAGCACCGCCGACGGTCGCGACGATGACGTCGTTGATGGTGGCGTCGGCCTTGGTGCCGACCTCCTTCACCGCGTCGAAGTCGAGGTCCACGAGGCCGACCCGGCGGGCCCCGGTGATCGTGGTGTTGAACCGGGTGGGTGGCGCGTCGGCCCGGCCGACGCGCGCCGAGCGATCCACCGCGGGGTCGGACGTGCCGGTGCCGGCCGAACGCCGTCGCCACGCGCCGCGCGCCAGTCCGGCCGCGAGCTGGGCCGACCGCAGAGGCTGGGTGACGATCCCCGGAACGGCGCCCGCGGCCAGGCGCACCAGCGACGGGACAGCGCCCGGCGCGAAGTCAGCCTCACCGTCGATGCCGTCGGGGCGGTCGCCCTGGGGCGACGTGTCGAGGAAGGTGGTCAGCAGCTCGAAGCCCGCGACACCGTCGACGGCGGCGTGATGGGTCTTCACGAGCCCCGCCACCTTTCCGCCCTCCAGTCCCTCGATGACGTGCAGCTCCCAGAGGGGCCGGTCGTGGTCGAGCGGGCGGCCGAGAACGTCCTCGATGTAGTGCTCGAGCTCCTCCCGACCACCGGGCTCGGGCAGGGCGCCCCGCTTGAGGTGGTTGCAGATGTCGAAGTCGGGGTCGTCGACCCACACCGGCCGGTCGAGCTCGAGCGGCACGTGCACCAGGCGCTGGCGCATTCGGGGCGCGAGGTGCAGGCGCTGCTCGACCACGTCCTTGAGGGTGTCGAAGGCATAGGGCAGCGTCGACGACGGCGGATCCACGATGACGCAAGACGCGATCTCGAAGCGCGATACCGGCGACTCCGCGTAGACGAAGGTGGCGTCGAAACCCGACAGGCGCTCCATCAGCTCGCCCCCGCCGTCGGCTGGAGTCCGCGCACGGGCTCCGCACGTGCGGGCGCCCGGACCACACCAGGGCGACGAGGATCCATCTGGGCGCGGAGCAGGCGGGTCAGGCCCCATGCGATGAGCCACACCCATCCGATGCCGACGAGGGCCAGGCTGCCGTACGCGACGCTCTGCAGCGCGGGCGACCCTCCGACGAACTCGCGCTGGAGGATCTGCTTGTCTCGGACGAACGTGCGGGTGAACGACGCGTGCGGCAGGACCGCGGTGGCAGGGATGCCGGGGTCAGCGGGCATGTAGACGGGAAGGGCGGCGAGGGTGCGGCCCTTGTGCAGGCGCACGATCGCCTTCCACTCACCATGCACCGGAACCGGCACCGTCGTGCGCCAGACGCCGTTCCCCACGCGATGGAGAGGATCGATGACGACGCGCTGCCGGCTCCAGTTCGCACCCTGCCACGCCGTCAGGTTGAAGAAGGCGGCGCTGTCCGCCGCAGACGCGGGGTGCACGGTGACCGTGGCGCTGACGGTCCGGTTCGGTGCAGGTGTCAGCTCGTGGACCTGCACGGTGGCGGTGATGTGATCACCGGCGTTCGTGGGCATGGGCCACACGAGGGCAGCGACAGCGACGAGCCCGGCAGCCACGGCGGCGCTGCGACGAACAGGAGCGGCGGCGACCGCGTCCCCTGCGAGGGCCCGACCGATGAAGCCGCCGAGCACACCACCCGCGACACCGGCCGCGATCGACCACACGATGGCCTCGGGCAGCAGGTCGGCCCGCCAGGGAAGCGGTAGCCACACGTGCGACCACGCCCACTCGGCGGCCAGACCGATGGTGCCGATGGCCGCGCCGCTGGCGGCGCCCAACGCCACCGGCCGCTCACGCGGCACGGCGAGAGCGATGAGCTCGACGAGCATCGCCTCGACGACGAACAGCGGGAAGTGGGGCACACTGCGCCCCAGCACGCCGCCGACCACGAGCGCGAGCACGCCGCGGATCAGCAGGAAGAAGAACGCGGCCCCGATGGCGCCGCCCCGTCCGAGGCGGACGCGCGCCGTGACCAGTGCGATGCCGGCCGCCAGTGCGATGAGCACTGGCTGGAACAGCAGCCGGAACTGCGGCACACCGAAGTCGAACTCGGCTTGCAGTGCGGCCAGCCCGACCAGGAACGCACCCGCCATCGGCAGCTCGACCGCGAGTTGCGAGCGGGCACCGACGGTGCGGCACGCCTCGACGTAGAGGACCCACATGGAGATGGTGGCGAGCGCCGCGCCCGACACCATCTGCACGTGCGTCGGTCCCCACAACGTCACGTCCTGGCCGAAGAGCCGGTGCCACACGTCGTCGAGCGGGAACCCGGCCAGCGCGATCACGCCGCAGCCGAGCAGCATCACCCCGCCCACCGGTGCGCGCCACGTGCGGGTGAGATGGACGGCGCCCGGGTGCTCGTCGTCGTCGCCCAGCAGGAGCGACACGAATCCGGCCAGTGCGATGCCCGCCAGTCCCACCAGGATGAAGTAATGGGCGGGGTTGGCGAAGGGCCCCGGGTCCCGTCCGTTGTCGATGTGGGTCGAGACGTCCCAGTAGAAGCCGAACACCGCCGTCAGGAGCGACCCGGTGGTGATGGCGATCGGCAGCGAGGCCCACGGGGGCAGCGACCGGAGGGCGGGATGGCGTCCGGCCAGCCGGCCGAGGGCGCTCAGGCCGCCGAAGCGACCCGAGCGGTGGAGGCGGGCCAGCACGGCCAGCCCGGCGAGGGCGAGCACGGCGACGAGCGTCGCCGGGATGAGGTCCTGGGTCGGGGTTCCCCTCGCGGGGTCGACGGCGGCAGCAAGGAGCGTCATGGCGGGAGTTGTACCCATCTCGCCATGATTCCATGGCACATTCAGAAATGGCAAGCGGGTATGATCAACGACACATGCCCGGCATGACGATCGACGAGCTGGCCCGCCGAGCGGGCACCACCAGCCGCAATGTGCGCGCCTACCAGGAGCGCGGCCTGCTGCCGCCCCCCGAACGGGCGGGCCGCGTGGGCCTGTACGGCGAGGGCCACCTGGCCCGCCTGCGCCTGATCGCCAACCTCTCCGACCGGGGGTTCTCGCTGGCGTCGATCGTCGCGCTGTTGCAGGCCTGGGAGCGCGGACACAGCATCCGCGACCTCCTCGAGATGGAGGAGGCGGTCACTTCCATCGACGAGTCCCCGCCCGTCGTGATCAGCATGGTCGAGCTGGCCGAGCGCTTCGGCGGCGCCGACACCGACGCCACCGCGCATGCCATCGACCTCGGCCTGCTCGAGCCAACCGAAGGCGGGGTCCGGGTCACCGCACCCGAGCTGCTCGACATCGGCGCCGAACTGGTGCAGCTCGGTATCCCGGTGGGAGCGGTCGTCGACGAGGCGGCTGCCCTCCTGACCGACGCGACGCGCATCGCCGATCGCTTCGTCGGCCTCTTCACCACCCACGTCATCGATCCACACCTGGCCCCGGGCCTGTCCGACGCCGAGCTGCGCGAGCTCGCCGAGAAGGTACGGGCCGCCCGACCGCTCGCGGCCCGAGCGGTCGAGCGGGCGCTGGCACGCGCCATGGTGCGCCGGCTGGCCGACGAGGTAGGCCGCATCGTCGAAGCCGAAGGCGGCGGCGCGTCGGCCGTGTCCTGACCACCGCACGGAACTCTGATCGTCCTCTCAGGTGGCCCCAAGGTGGCGGCCCGATCGTCTTCCTCGAACCCGATCGAGGAGCGGACAGCATGCACAACCCCAACAGCACGCGCTCGCTGCGCCGGTGGCTGGCGGCGCCTGCGGTGGTGGGGGCCCTCGTCGGCGGCTACGGGATCGCGGCGGCCCAGTCCGGCACCACCTCGGTGAGCAGCACGCCGAGCACCGACCAGGCGACGACGACCACCGTTGCGCCCACGCCGTCGGACTCGGCCGGCTCCTCCGGCTCATCCAGCGCCGACAGCAGCGGTCAAGCCGAGACCGGTCGCACCGATGGGCGCGGCGAAACGGCCCTCACCGGTGACACGGCGGACAAGGTCAGGGCAGCCGCGACCAAGGCGGTGCCCGGCGCCACCGTCGATCGCGTGGAGACCGACAGCGATGGCTCGGCGTACGAGGCGCACCTGACCAAGGCCGACGGGACGCACGTCACGGTGAAGGTGAACGACGCCTTCGAGGTCACGTCCGTCGACAACGATCCCGCAAGCGGATCCCGCGGCGACCACCGCGGTCCCGGCGGCGGCAGCGGCGAGACCGCGGTCACCGGTGACACGGCGGACAAGGTCTGGGCAGCCGCGATCAAGTCGGTGCCCGACGCCACCGTCGACCGTGTCGAGACCGACAGCGATGGCTCGCCATACGAGGCCCACATGACGAAGGCCGATGGGACGCACGTCACGGTGAAGGTGAACGACGCGTTCGAGGTCACGTCCGTCGACAACGACCCCACGAGCGGGCCGCGCAGCTGAGGCTCCGGATCGGGCGGGTCGTTTCCCTTCCCGCCGTTGTGGTACATACTTCGCAGGTATGTACCACGACGCGGAGCGTATCGACCTCGGCCCCGACTCGCTGCTCTGGCGGTACGCGGGCGATCAGCGCATCAGCTTCATCGGACCCACCATCGGCATCCTCCAGCTGATGCACCCGGCCATCGGAGCCGGCGTCATGGAGCACTCGAACTTCTTCGGTGATCCCTGGGGCCGCATCTTCCGGTCGCTGCCCCGCATCCTGGGCGCCGTCTACGACGAGGACGCCGGCGCGACCGGACGCATCGTGCGCGACTTCCACCGCGAGATCAAGGGCGTGGACGAAGCGGGCCGCCGGTACCACGCCCTCGACCCGGACACGTTCTGGTGGGCGCACGCCACGTTCCAGTTCATGGCCGAGCAGGTCGCCGACCGCTTCGATACCCGACGACTCACCGCGGATCAGCGCGAGCAGCTGTACCGCGAGGGAGTGGAGTGGTACCGGCGCTACGGCGTGAGCGGCCGTCCCGTTCCCCCGAGCCGGGCTGCCTTCCAGGAGGAGTGGGACCGCGTCTGCGCCGAGGTGCTCGAGATGAACCCGGCCGTCGAGTGGGTGCTGGGTCAGCTCTCGCGGCCCAGGCCGCCGCGACTGCCCATGCCACTCGGCATCGCCGCGCCGGTGCTCCGCATCGGGCCGGTTCGACGTCTGGCAGTCGAACCGTTGCGCGTGTCGGCGATCGGCGGCATGCCGGCGATTGTTCGAGCCCGATTCGACCTGGCGTGGTCGTGGCGCGACCAGCTCGAGCTGGAGGCGATGGAGCGGGCCGTCCGCAACGGATGGCGCCTCGTACCTGACGTGCTGCGCTGGCATCCAACCGCGCGTGCCGGATGGCAACGGGCGCGCCGCGGCGCGGCCGCAGCCTGATGCCCCGAACCCGGCCGCACGTGGGACTCGAGCCCATCCTCGTCGACCTCATGACGGGCGACGTGGAGATCGACACCGCCGCGGTGTCGGTGCTCGACGCCGCCGCCCTGTTGCTGCGCGAGCACGGGCTGCGGGGCTGGAGCATGGACGACGTCGCCGATCAGGCCGGCCTCGGACGCATGACCGTCTACCGCCGGTTCGCATCGCGCGACGACCTCGTGCACGCGGCGCTGGCACGGGAGCTGCGGGAGACGCTGGCCGCCATCGACGGCGCCGCCCGTGCCCACCACTCGTTGGAGGACAAGATCATCGAGGGCGGGCTCGTCGCCCTCGCAGCCCTGCGCGGCTCGTTGGTCGAGCAGCTGCTGCACGACGACCCCGCGACCTTCCTGCCCTTCGTGACCACCGGGGCCGGTCCCCTGCTCGCCATTGCCCGTCAGGTGCTGGTCGCGGGAGCGACGAGCGCCGGCGTGCACGCCGACCCGGACCGCCTGGCTGAGCTGGCCGAGGCGACGGCCCGCCTCAGCCTGTCGTTCATCCTTACGCGCGAGACGGTGCTCCCCGTCCACGACGAGCACGCATTGCGCGCGTCTCTGCGCCGGATCGTACGGCCGATGCTGTCGTCACTCGCCTGAGCCCGCTCGCGACGTCAGGTCGCGCCTGCCTTCTGCAGCGCGAAGCGCACGGTGAGACCTGCGAGGCTCGGCGTCAGCACCGCCGTGCCGACCGGGAGGTTGCGGCACGCCTCGCGCAGCTCGGGCAGGTGCATCATCCGAAGGTGGTCACCGTCGGTCCGGTGCAGGCGACGAAGCGGCGCCGTCGACAACAGGTCGTATCCGATGAGCTGCCCGCCGGGACGCAGGACGCGGATCGTCTCGGCCAGCGCCTTCTCCCACTCGACGGTGTGGTGCAGCATGACCCAGCTGAGGACGACATCGAAGGTGTCGTCAGCGAACGGCAGGGAGGTGGCGTCGGCGTCACGAGCCGTTGCCCGGCCACCGAAGGGCGAGAGCCGCGCCGCGGCCGCCTCCACCATCTCGTCGTCGACATCGGTGACGGTCAGGCGGACGCCGGGGTACAGGGCCAGGAGCTCGGCGGCCATCGCGCCACTTCCCGCACCGATCTCGAGCACATCGCCCCGGGGCTCGAACCCGTGGAGCGCCCAGGGCAGAACGACCCTCCGCGCGACGGTCCGCCAAGGCGCACTCCGGCAGAACGCCGACTGGAACCGGGACATGCTCGGCATCAGAGCTCGTAGCGGTAGACGTTGGTGTCGCGCTGCTGGAAGCCGATCGCCCGGTAGATATGGTTGGCGGCCTCGCGCGACGGGCGAGAGGTGAGGTCGACCGTCTTCGCCCCCCGCTCCTTGGCGATGCGCAGCGCCTCGGTGGTGAGCGCCCGCCCGACGCCCTGACCGCTGACGTCGGGATCGGCGATGACGTCCTCGATCCACGCCCGCAGCGCGGTGGGAATCCGGAACAGGGCCAGCGTCAACGTGCCGACGTACCGATCCGAGTCGTCGACCGCCATGAGCAGCACGGTCGCGGGCGATGCGACGATCTCCTGCAGATGCGCGTCGCTCGGCGCCGGGTTCGACTTCGACAGGTGCGGTGTCAGTCGAGCGAACGCCTCGATCAGCGCGGGCGTGACCTCGTCGGCCTCGATGACGCGTACTGCCACGCCTAGATGTCGGGGACGGGGACAGGCGGGGGCGGGCCGACGTAGCGCGCGCTGGGCCGGATGATGCGGTTGTCGGCCGCCTGCTCGAGGATGTTCGCGCACCAGCCGATCACGCGACTCGATGCGAACGTCGGCGTGAACAGGTCCTGGGGCAGGCCGGTGTGGTCCATGACCACGCCCGCGTAGAACTCGACGTTGGCGTAGAGGTCGCGGCCGGGCTTGAGCTCGGCGAGCACGTCGACGACGGTGCGTTCGACCTCCTTGGCGAAGGGCAGCTTCTCGGCGCCGATGCGCTCGGCGACCCCGCGCAGGAACAGCGAGCGCGGGTCGTCGGTCTTGTACACGCGGTGACCGAACCCCATGATGCGTTCGCCGTTGCGCACCGCGTTCTCGATGTAGGGCCGGGCGTTCTCGACGGTGCCGATGGTCTCGAGCAGCTCGAGGGCCCGGCTGGGCGCACCACCGTGCAGCGGACCTGAAAGGGCGCCGATGCCCCCGACGACGGCCGCGGCAAGGTCGGCACCGCTCGAGGTGATGACGCGTGCGGTGAACGTCGACGCGTTGAAGCCGTGGTCGATAGTGGTGATCTGGTACTGCTCGACGGCGCGGGCGATGTCGGGGTCGGGCGCTTCGCCCGTGAGCATGTAGAGGTAGTTGGCGCCGTAGGGCAGGTCGGGGTGCGGGTCGATGGGCTGCTCGCCGCGGTTGAGACGGTAGAGCGCCATGATCAGCGTGGGGATCACCGCGCAGACCTGCATGGCGTTGGCGCGCAGGGCGGCGTGGTCGATGTCGAGGCTGGGTTTGAAGTCGCCGGCGTATCCGACGAGGGACACGGCGGTGCGCAGCGCATCGAGCGGGATGAACCGCGAACCAGCCTTGGCGATGGCGGGCAGCACGTCACGCACGGATGCGGGGATCTCGCGCAGGGGCTTGATCTCGGCAAGGAAGGCCTCGCGCTGTTCGGGCGTGGGCAGCTCGCCTTCGAACAAGAGGTGCCACACATCCTCGAGGCCCCGTTTGTCCGCCAGCTCCACGGCGTTGTACTGCCTGTAGTGGTAGAAGCCCTCCTGGCCCCGCACGTCGCCGACCTCGGTTTCGGCGACCACGACACCGGCCAGGCCCTTGGGCACGTCGGTGAGGGCCTGATCGACGGGACGGATCTGGGCGATGCGCACGAGGTCGCGCATGGAGACGATGCCGACCAGCTCGCCGCCCTTGGCCACCGGGATGTGGCGGTAGCCGTGCTCGGCCAGGCTCTTCCAGGCCTCGGCGACCTCGACGTCGGGCGCGACAGTGTCGGGATCGTCAGTCATCCACTCCGACACCTTGGTCGCCGACGCGTCGGCGCCCGACGCCGCGAAGCGCACCAGGTCGCGCTCGGTGAGGATGCCGATGGCTCGCTTGCCGTCGACCACGACGACCGAGCCGACCTTCTGGTCCCGCATGCGGCCGGTGGCCTCGGCGATCGTCTCCGACGGGGTCGCCGTCACCGCCGGGCTGCTCATGATGTCGCCGACGGTGCGGGTCTTTGCTGGGGAATCAGCCATCGTCGTCGGAGTGTATGGCCGGCGCCGGGAGTACGTAGCCCCGGAACTCCGGGAGCACCCAGGCCAGCACCGCCACGCCTGCCACGCACGCCAGCCCGCCCGACACGACCGAGATCCGCGGCGTGGTGAGCGACGCGACCGTGCCTGCCTCGAAGTCGCCGACACGAGGACCGCCGGTCACGACCGCTATGTGGAGTGACGACAGCCGGCCGCGCAACGAGTCGGGCACCGACGTCTGCAGGATGGTGTTCCGGAACACGGCCGACACCACGTCGGACGCGCCTGCCAGCGCGAGGAAGAAGAGCGCCAGGGGCAGCCAGTGCGCGATCCCGAAGGCGGCGACGGACAGCCCCCAGGCCGCGACGGCCACGTACACGGCTCGGCCCTGGCGGCGGACGTGCGCGACCCAGCCCGTGGTGAGCGCGCCGATGAACGCGCCGACACCCGGCGCCGCGTACAACAAGCCGAGGGTCTGCGGCCCGCCCCCCAACCTGGCCGCCAGCTCAGGGAAGACGGCGCGCGGCATCCCGAAGACCATGGCGTCGATGTCGATGAGGAAGGTCCCCTGCAGCACGCGGCTCCCCTTCACGAACCGCAGGCCCTCGGCGATGGAACCGAAGCTGACCTTGGTGCCGCCTCCCTCCGGAGGCAACGGCGGCAGCCGCGTGCAGCTGAGGAAGGCGACGGCGAACGTGGCAGCGTCGACCCAGTAGACGGCGGCTGAGCCGAACTGCGCGAGCACGAGTCCGCCGAGCGCGGGCCCAACCGCCAGCCCCACCTGCATCTGAATCTGCCAGAGGGCGAAGGCGGCTGGCAGCTGATGCTGCTCGACCATCCCAGGGATCACCGCGCTGCGTGCCGGGCGGTCGAGTCCCGAGAGCCCGGCCGCCAGTGCCGTCACCGCGAACAGGGGCCAGAGGGCCGGGTGGTCACGGACCGCGTTGAGGGCGAGGGCCACCGCGCACAGTCCCAGCAGCACCTGCATCAGCATGAGCAGGCGCCGGCGGTCCGTGCTGTCGACGACTGCGCCGCCGAGCAGCGAGCCGATGAGCAAGGGCCCGAACTGGGCCAGGCTCACCATCCCCACGGCGAATGACGAGTGGGTGAGCCGGAACACCTGGTAGGCCACCGCGACGACGGTCAGCTGGCTGCCGAGGAAGGACACCAGCTGGCCCGCGAACAGGGCGCGGAAGCCCGGGCTGCGCCGCAAGGGCGTGATGTCGACGAGCACGCGGCGACGGGCCATGGCGTCGCCGCAGGCTACGCGCCCCAGGTCATGAAGCCTTCACGCGCGCGTCACGCGGATTGCACATGCAGGTCGCTTGTGGGAAACGCTGGAGGTTTACCGTCCGACCCATGACGAGCATCGCCAATTGGGTGAGGGCGCTCGGCGCCCGGGGGGCGGTACGCAATGCATGGGTCTCGTGTGAGGAGCGCCGCCTGACCGAGCAGCGCATCCAGGCCCTCAGCGAACGGTTGGCAGCCGCACCTAGTGTGCCGGCATGGCCGACGACAACCGCGTCCGGCGGCTGAGCAGGCGTCTGCGCGACCTGGTCGAGCCCATCGCCGCCAACGTGTACTTCGCCGAGGAGGCGCAGGAGGCGTACGCAGAGCTGGGGCTCAACTACCCGCAGGGCTACTTCAGCAGCCGCGGTGCGTGCTTGGGACAGGTCCCCGGCGAGGTGATCGCCGCCGCCTTCGGCGTCTTCTACCCGCCCATGGTCACTCAGTCCGTGACAGACGCGTGGGAGAGGACGGACGCGCCGACGATGCTCGCGGCCCGACAGCGCGGCGCGACCGCCGCGCTGGGACGCATCCTCGGCCGTGAGCCGGACGGCGCCAAGCGCGCCACCGAGCTGCTACGGCGCATGGCCGACGCGTGCACCAACGCGGGACGGCCGCTGTACTCGGGCCTGTCGTCGCTCGGCTCGCCCGGCGACCTGATCGGCGACCTGTGGCGGGCGGCCGACCGCGTCCGTGAGCACCGGGGCGACGGGCACGTGTGCGCGTGGGTCTCACACGGACTCAGCGCCATCGAGGTGCTGCTCATGACCGAGGCGTGGTGGGGCCTCGAGCTCAACACCTACATGCGCACCCGCGGCTGGCCGGCCGACGACGTCCAAACGACCCTGGCGTCACTGATCGACCGTGGCCTTCTCGAGGACGGCAAGCTCACTGACAGCGGCACCGAGCTGCGGGCCGCCGTCGAGGCCACCACGGACCTGGGCGAGTCCGTCGTCGTCGACGCCCTGTCGGACGAGGAGTTCGACGAGCTGTTCGCCCTCCTCGAGCCGTGGGCCACCGCCATCGTCGACAGTGGCGGCTACCCGGTCAGCCCTGCCGATCTCACCCGCCGCTGAGCCGCGCCTTCGCTCAGGGCAGGGGCTGGCAGGTGGGGCACCAGTAGGCGGTGCGGGGAAAGGCGCCGTAGGTCTCCGCGACGATCCGGGTCCGGCAGCGGGGGCAGGGGCGGCCGGCGCGGTCGTAGACGTTGGCGCGGTAGGGCGCGCGGGCGTCGACGCGGGTGAGCATGACCCTCGACGCGGTGCGCACGAGCTCGTCCAGGTCGGCGTCGGGCCACGGCGTCTTCGGATGGGTGCGACCGAGGAAGAGCGCCTCGCAGCGGTAGATGTTGCCGATGCCCGACACCACCCCCTGGTCCAGCAACAGCTCGCCGATGGTGGACTCGGACGGACGCGTCGCGGCGCGCCGGCGCACCTCGTCGAGGTCGACGGGCGGCTTCAGCACATCAGGACCGAGGTTGGCGATCGACGGGTGCTCGACCTCGTCCCGCTCGGTGAGGAGCTCGACCGTCGGCGCGTTGAAGCACACGGCCACGCGGTCGCCCGCCTCCAGCACCACGCGCGCCTGCCAGCCCGGCTTTCGCCACTTCTCGCCCGCGGGGTAGACGTGCCACGCGCCCGTCATCTGCATGTGCGTGTGCAGCGTGAGCCCGCCGCTGAAGCGGATGAGCAGGTGCTTGGCCTTGGCTTCCACCGCCTCGACGGTGCGCCCCACCATGGCGTCGGCCGGCACCCGGACGCGGACGCTGCGCGCCTTGGTGATGGTGCGTCCGGTCAGCCACTTGTCGAGACTGGCCGCCGTCCTCGCGATCGTGTCGCCCTCAGGCGTACCGCACCAGCCCCTTCGGCGTGGACACGAACCCGTGATCGCGCAGGAACGATTCGAGCTCGGCCGGGCAACGCTCGACCGAGATGCGCTTGAAGCGGCCGTCGACCAGCAGCCCGTCGAGCGCCATGACCGCGAGCTCCTCCCACGTACCGTCGAGAGCTCGCAGCGCGACCAGCCCCCGACCGCCCTTCTCCACGTACAGCGCTGCTTCCCCGTTGATGAGGACAACGTGGGCGCCCGCCGCGCGCTGCGGCCTGCCACTCCGTGCCTCGGTGACGGTCGGCCACGGGATGGAGAGCCCATAGGGGTTCCCGGGATCGGTGGCGGCGAGCAGCGTGGCGCGCGACGGCGTCGGCGGGTCGCGGAACGTGCGCAGCCGGTCGACAGCCCCGGGCAGGGCGAACTGGGCGCCGCCCAAGCCGGCGACGAAGTACCCCCGCCTGATGCGGCCCGACTCCTCCATCGCCCGCAGCACCGGGTACACGGCCGCGAAGCCACCGGGCACACCTTCGCCCCGCACCGCTTCGCGCGTCAACACGCCGTGGCGCTCGAGGAGCACGCCGGCCAGCGCGTACGCAGCCCGCGTCGGATCACCGTCGCCCACCTCCGACGCCACCAGCGACCACCGGCCCTGCGCCTTCGGCGGCCCGAGCGCCGACAGGTTCCCGAGGCGCGGCCTGCCACCACGCGCCTTGCCTCCTGATCGCTTCTTGGCCGCAAGCGCGCGCACGGCGGCGAACGAGTCGTTGGTGACCTCCCCCGCCCACACCAGATCCCAGAGCGCGTCGAGGGTCTCGTCGTCGGAGGTGGCGCCTCCCAGCTCCCGGAAGAAGCACGCACCCTTCGTCGCGAGCACGTCCCGCAAGCGCTCGTGCGCCTCGCCGTCTGGCCGGTCGGCAGACGACTGCAGTTTGTGCAGCAGCATTGGCGCGTGCTCGCGCAGGAGCAGCCGGACCTTGCCGTCGTCGCGTCCGATCGACCCTGCGCCGACCCACATGACCTCACCGGCAGCCAGCAGCTCGTCCAACAACCGGGGCGTGTAGTCACGCACCCGGATCGACAGCACATCGCGCTCCAGCACCGACGCTGGGATGGGGACGCCTTGCAGCTGGGAGACGACCTCGAAGACGCGGTCGAGGCCTCGGCCCTCGCCTCCGACGCCTTGCCACGCGGGCAGGAACCGAGCCAGGGCTTCCACCTCCGTGGGCTCGACCTCGCGCCGCAGCGCAGCGAGGGAACGCTGGCGCAGCATGCGCAGCACCTCGCTGTCGCAGTACTCGCGTTGTGTCCCGTCGGGGCGGAACTCGCCCCGTTCCAGCGTGTCCATCTCGGGCAAAAGCTCGGCGAGGCGCGTGACGGGGAGCCCGAAGCGGCTCGCGGGCTCGAAGGCGGTGAACGGCCCGTGCGTGCGGGCCCAGCGCCGCACCAGCTGCACGAGGGCATCGTCGACGGGCTCGAGAAACGCGTCGGGGAGGCCGGGCGGTGGCTGCACGCCGAGGGCGTCGCGATAGCGACCGGCGTCCTCGGCCGCGATCAGCCGCTCCTCCCCCGCGATCCGCACCGTCGCCGCTCGGCGCTCACGAACCAGCTGGGCGCTGAAGTCGTCCACGCTGCGGGCCCGCAGCTCCTCGACGGTCAGGTCGCCGAGGCGGCGCAGCAGGTCGTGGGCCGCGTCGACCGACCGAGCCCAGCGATCCTCCTCGAGGAACTGGAGCTCGGATTCCAGCGTGAGCAACGCATCGGGGTCGATGAGCTCGCGCAGTTCGTCAGAGCCGACCAGCTCGGCCAGCATGCGCCGATCGAGGGTGAGGGCCTGAGCCCGGCGCTCGGCCAGCGGCGAGTCGCCCTCGTACATGAAGCTGGCCACGTAGGCGAACGCCAGCGAGCTGGCGAACGGCGAGGGGGCGGCGGTGTCGACCGAGACCACGCGGATCTTGCGCGACTGCACGTCGCGCATGAGCGACTCGAGAGCGGGCACGTCGAAGACGTCGCTCAGGCACTCGCGGTACGTCTCGAGCAGGATCGGGAACGAGCCGTACTTGGACGCGACCTGCAACAGGTCGGCGGCCCGCTGTCGCATCTGCCACAAGGGCGTGCGCTGGCCCGGACGGCGCCGGGGCAGCAGCAGGGCGCGCGCCGCGTTCTCGCGGAAGCGCGACGCGAACACCGCGCTGTTGGCGACCTGGTCGACGACCAGCTCGTCGACGTCGTCGGGCTCGAGCAGCACCAGGTCGGGATCGGGCGCTTCGTCGGCCTCGGGGAGACGGACGACGATGCCGTCGTCGCTCCAGATGGCCTGCACCTCGAGGCCGAGGCGGTCGCGGATGCGCGCCTCGACGGCGAGCGCCCACGGCGCGTGCACGCGGGCGCCGAACGGGGACAGCACGCAGATGCGCCAGTCGCCCAGCTCGTCACGGAAGCGCTCGATGACGAGCTGACGGTCGGTGGGAAGCGCCCCACCCGTGGCCTCGCGCTCTTCGGCCAGGTACTCCCGCAGGTTCTTGATCGCCAGCTCGTCGAGCGCGCACTCGTCGTGCAGCCACTCGTCGCTGCGGTCGTCGACCTCGCGGAGAAAGGCGCCCACCGCTCGGCCCAGCTCGTAGGGGCGACCGATCATGTCGCCGTGCCAGAACGGCATCTTGCCGGGCTGGCCCGGAGCGGGGGTGAGGATGACGCGATCCCGGGTGATCTCCTCGATGCGCCACGTGGTCGCGCCCAGCAGCAGGTTCTCGCCGACCCGGCTCTCGTACACGAACTCCTCGTCGAGCTCGCCCACGCGCGTGCCGTCCGGAGTGAACGCGCCGAACAGCCCGCGGTCGGGAATGGTGCCGCCGCTGGTGATGGCCAGCATCTTGGCGCCGGGGCGCGCCCGCAGCGTGCCGTCGACGCGGTCCCACACCAGGCGGGGACGCAGCTCGGCGAACTCGTCGCTCGGATACCGACCGGCCAGCATGTCGAGCACGCCCTCGAGCGCCTCTCGTGTCAGCTCGGCGAAGGGGTAGGCGGCGCCGACCACGTCGGCCACCTCGTCGACGGGCATCCCGTCCGCCTCGATGGCGACCATGGCGACGATCTGCTGGGCCAGGACGTCGAGGGGGTTCTTGGGGACGCGCGTCTCCTCGATGAGGCCCTTCTGCATGCGCTCGGCCGTCACCGCTGCCATCACCAGGTCGCCGCGGAACTTGGGGAAGATGCGACCCTTCGACGGCTCACCGACCTGGTGGCCCGCGCGGCCGATGCGCTGCAGCCCGCTCGCCACTGACGACGGGGCCTCCACCTGCACGACGAGGTCGATGGCACCCATGTCGATGCCGAGCTCCAGCGAGCTGGTGGCCACCAGGGCGGGGAGCTTGCCCGCCTTGAGCGCGTCCTCGATGTCGAGGCGCTGCTCGCGCGCGATGGACCCGTGATGGGCCCGCACCAGCTCCACTCGCTCGCCCCCGCTCTGCTCACTGGCCAGCTCGTTGAGACGTGCGCTCAATCGCTCGGCCAGCCGGCGGCTGTTCACGAACACGAGGGTCGACGTGTGCGTGCGGATGAGGTCGAGCAGCACCGGGTGGATGGCGGGCCAGATCGACGTGCGCACCTCGGGGTCACCCGCGGCCGGCCCCACCATGCGCAGTTCGTCGCTCGGCAGGGGCTTGCCCAGCTCGCCCATGTCCTCGACGGGCACCACCACCTCGAGCTCGAGCTCCTTGCGCACACCCGCGTCGACGATGGTGACGGGACGGGGCCTGCCGTCGACCCGTCCGCCGAGGAAGCGGGCCAGCTCGTCGAGGGGCCGTTGGGTGGCCGACAGGCCGACGCGCTGTGCGGGCTCGGCGGTGAGGCGCTCGAGTCGTTCGAGGGACAGGGCCAGGTGGGTGCCGCGCTTGGTGGCCGCCACCGAGTGGATCTCGTCGACAATGACGTGGCGCACCGTCCTCAGCACCTCACGCGCGTTGGAGGTGAGCATGAGGTACAGCGACTCAGGCGTCGTCACCAGGATGTCGGGTGGGTGCCGGACGATGTCGCGCCGCTCGCCCTGGGGCGTGTCGCCGGTGCGGGTGGCCACCCGGATCGACCCCTCGGCGCCGATGCCGGTGAGGGGGGCCCGCAGGTTGCGCTCGACGTCGTAGGTGAGGGCCTTCAGCGGGGAGACGTAGAGCACCCGGCAGCGCTCCTTCTCGGGGACGGGCTCGGCCTGGGTGAGCTGGTCGATGGCCCAGAGGAACGCGGCGAGCGTCTTGCCCGACCCGGTGGGGGCCAGGATGAGCGTGTGCTCGCCCCGCGCGATCGCGTCCCAACCCTTTTCCTGGGCGTCGGTGGGCGCGGCGAATGTGGACTCGAACCAGGCCCGGGTAGGCGCGGAGAACCGATCGAGGGAGGCCACGCTCCCCCCAGGTTAGGGACGTGCTGTGACAACCCATGTCAGGGATGTTCTGCACCAGGACGGGTACGTTCGGACGATGGACGACGTCCGGTGGGAGGAGCGCCCCAAGCTGCGATCGCCGGTCCTGGTGGCCGCGTTCGAGGGCTGGAACGACGCAGGCGACGCCGCGTCCACCGCCGTCCGCTATCTCGCCGATGCCTGGTCGGCGCGGACGTTCGCCACCCTGGATCCCGAGGAGTTCTACGACTTCACCAGCACCCGGCCTCAGGTCCGGCTGCTCGACGGCATCAGCCGCACCATCGAGTGGCCCACCAACGAGCTGCAGGCCGCGCCGCTGCCGGGTCGGAGCCACGACGTCGTCTTCCTGCACGGCGTCGAGCCTCAGCTGCACTGGCGCCGGTTCTGCACGAACATCACCGGGCTCGCGGGCGAGCTCGGCGTGCAGATGGTCGTGAGTCTCGGCGCCCTCCTGGCCGACGTCCCTCACACGCATCCCGTGCGCGTCACCGGGACGGCAGGTGACCAGGAGCTCGTACGCCGCCTCAACCTGCAGCGGTCGCGCTACGAAGGACCAACCGGCATCGTCGGGGTGCTGCACGACGCCTTCTCGTCGATCGGCATTCCGTCCGCCTCACTGTGGGCCTCCGTGCCGCACTACGTGGCCCAGACCCCGTCGCCCAAGGCCACCCTCGCCCTCGTGCAGCGGGCGGGCAACCTGCTCGGCGCTGCCGTCTCGACCACCGACCTCGAGATCGCGGCCGCGTCCTACGAGCGGCAGGTCAGCGAGGTGGTCGAGTCCGACGACGACGTGGCCGACTACGTCCGTCGCCTCGAGGAGGCCGACGAGGACGACGAGGCGGAGGTGCGCATGGAGATGCTCTCGGGCGACGCGCTGGCCGCCGAGGTCGAGGACTTCCTGCGCGACCAGGGGTGACGCCGGGGCTCGTCAGGAGAGGGCGACCGGCAGCGCGGTGAGGCCGCGCAGCACGAGGTTGTCCTTGTAGGTGAGCAGGTCGGCCGCCACCTCGAAGCGCGGGTGGCGCTGGACGAAGGCGTTGATCGCGACCTGGCCCTCCATGCGGGCCAGCGACGCGCCCAGGCAGAAGTGGTGACCGAGACTGAAGGCGATGTGGGCGTTCGGCGTCCGCGTGATGTCGAAGTCGTCCGCACGGGGGAACTGCTCCTCGTCGTGGTTGGCCGCCCCGACGAGGGTGATGGCAAAGGCATCCTTGGCGAGGGTCATGCTGGGCAGCTCGATGTCCTCGGTCGCCAAGCGGCCCGTCATCTGCACCGGCGGGTCGTAGCGCAGGATCTCCTCGATGGCCGACTTGGCCAGGTCGGGGTTCTCGCGCAGCCGGGCGCGCTGGTCGGGGTGACGGGCCAGGGCCAGCACACCGTTGGCGATGAGATTGACCGTCGTCTCGTGGCCGGCGACGAGCAGGAGGATGCAGGTGGAGATGAGCTCGTTCTCGCTGAGCTTGTCGCCCGCCTCCTCGGCCTGCACCAGGCGGGTGAGCATGTCGTCGCGCGGCGAAACCTTGCGATCGTCGATGAGCTCGCGGAAGTAGTCGGCGAACTCGTCGATGGCCTGCTCACGCGCGGCGACGGCCTCGGGCGGGAGCAGGAAGTCAGGATCGAGACTGCGGGCAAGCGCGTGCGACCAGCTGCGGAAGCGGGCCTCGTCCTCCCTCGGGACACCCAACATGTCGCTGATGATCGTGAGCGGCAGCGGATAGGCGAGGTCGGCGATGACGTCGACCGTGTCCTTGCCCTCCATGGCGCCCACCAGCTCGGCGGCCAGCTCCTGGGCGCGCGCTCGGAGCTGCTCGATGCTCCGTGGTGTGAACGCCTTCGACACCAGGCCCCGGAGCCGCGTGTGGTCGGGCGGGTCCATGAAGAGGAACGGCCGGCGCTCGGCCAGCTCGGGGTCGATCTCGTTGGACTCCACCAGCTCGCGGAACATCGGCGACTTGGTGTCGTCGCTGCTGGCCTTCGGATCCCGCAGCAAGGTGGTGCAGTCGGCGTAGCGGGTCAGGACGAGGAACCCGAGCGGGCTCTCGTGCACCGGGTCCTCGGCCCGCAGCCGGGCGTAGGTCGGGTACGGGTCGGCCTTGAACGCGGGGTCGAACGGGTTGAAGGCGAGAGGCAGCTCTTCATCGGTCGCGGTCACAATTACACTCGCTCGCTTGCTGCGCGGCGCTCGCTGAAGGCGATGGGGACCCCACAGCTTCGGCTTGGTCGCGGTGTTCGGCCGCGTGCCCCATCGCGGGCTCCTGCCAGACTTGGATGCTCCCGCTCGTCCATGGCGACGACCCTACGCCTGGGTGACCGTTTTGTCTGTGGCGGACGTCACGGGATTTACGCGCGTCCTGCGACCACCTGGACGGCTTCGGCGAAGGCCTCGACGCACTGGTCGATGTCCGTGTCACCGATCACGAACGGCGGGCAGAAGGCCATGGCGTCGGCGCCGATGGGGCGGGCGATGACCTCCCTCGGCAGCATCTCGTCGCGCACCTCGACCCCGTTGACATGGCCGGCGAGCGCGGCCGCCCACATGGCGCCCTCACCACGGATGCTGGTGACGTTCTCGCCGTCGACGACGGCTTCCAGAGCGGTGCGCAGACGGTCGCCCACCTTGACGGCGCGTTCCATGAGGCCCTCCCGCTCGATGATGTCGAGGTTGGCGAGGGCAGCCGCGCACGCGGTCGGGTGACCGCCGTAGGTATGACCGTGGCGCAGCAGGAGGCTGGGGTCGGACTCGAGTCGGTCGCGCACCGGCTTGCCGACGAGCACGCCGCCGACGGGCTGGTACCCCGACGTCACGCCCTTGGCGAAGGTGACGAGGTCGGGCCGCACGCCGAAGTGCTGCGCCCCCCACCACCGACCCAGGCGGCCGAAACCGGTGATCACCTCGTCGAGGATGAGGAACGCGCCGTGTCGGTCACAGCGCTCCCGGAGGCCCTCGAGGTACCCGGGTGGCGGCGGGTACACGCCGCCCGCGCCGACCACCGGCTCGGCGATGATGGCGGCCAGTTCGTGGCCCCGTTCGGACAGGACCTCGTCGAGGGCCCCGAGGTCGTCGTACGGCACCTGCACCATGTCGGGCACCAGAGGGCCGTAGCCCTCCTGGTTGAGCGGCAGGCCCGTCGCCGTCATCGCGCCGAACGTGGTGCCGTGATACGACGGCTTGCGGCTCACCACGAGGTGGCGCTCCGGCGCCCCGCCGACGTGGTGGGCGAGCCGTGCCAGCTTGATGGCGGTGTCCACCGACTCGGACCCGCCGCTGGTGAGAAAGACGCGCGCGTCCGGCATCGGCGCGAGCGAGACGAGGCGCTCGGTGAGGCGCTCGGCCGGCTCGTTGGTGAACCGGTCGAAGGTGTGGAATGCGGCGATGGCCGCCATCTGGTGGGTGACCGCGTCGATCATCTCGGCGCGGCCGTGGCCGATGTTGCAGTACCAGAGACTGGCGAGAGCGTCGACGTACCGGTTGCCGAGATCGTCCCAGACGATCGCGCCCTCACCGCGCACGATCTTGACGTACGCCTCCGGTCCTGCCGCGGGCCGGGAGAAGGCGTGCAGGAACGCCGGTTTGGCGCTCATGGGCCGTACCCGGGTGCGAAGCGCGGCCATGGGCTGGCCTGCTCGTAGATGCGGGCCAGCCGCAGCACCACATCATCGGCGTGACGGCGGCCGGTTACCTGGACGCCGACAGGCAGTCCTTCGCTGTTGGTGCCGGCAGGAAGCGAGATGGCCGGGTTCCAGCACAGGTTGCCGAGCATGGTGAACGGCACGGCCATCGCTGGGCCGACCTCGCGTCCGTCGATCTCCATGGGCATCGGGCCCGCCGCCGGGAAGGCGGGCACGGCGGTGGACGGCGTGATCAGCACGTCGACGTCGGCGAAGATGGCCGCCACCTCCTCCTCCAACCGGTGACGGAACCGGTACGCACGCGCCGCCTTGCGCACCGTGTAGTCCTCGGTCGCCTCGTAGCCGCGACGGACGAACCCCATCAGCTCGCCCCCCCGCTCGGGCCACATGTCCTCTTCGAGCGAGAGCCACATGTCGATGGCGCCGGCCGACATCCACGTACGCACCGGGTCGGTGAGCTGCACCGGCCGTTCGACCCGCTCCAGCCCCGCCGCCTCGATGAGCGCGGCGGCCGCGGCTTCGCTGAGCTCGCGCACCTCGGGGTCGACCGCCGCGAACCCGAGGTCGGGGGACCACGCGGCGCGCAGGCCGCGCACGTCGAGCTCGTCGATCGCCTGCTCGTAGGACACACCCGAGGGCGGGAGCGACAGCCGGTCGCGGTCATCGGGCCCCGCCGCGACGTCGAGGTGGCGGGCCGCGTCCGCCACCGTCGTCGTCAAGGCGCCGAGTGACGTGGTCTGCGACACCGCCGCGCCGGGATTGGGGATGCGGCCGTAGCTCGCCTTGAACCCGACGAGACCGCTGAAGGCGGCGGGGATCCGCGTCGACCCACCGCCGTCGCTCGCCGTGCAGAACGGCACCACCCCCGCAGCGACCGCCGCCGCCGACCCACCGCTCGACCCGCCCGGTGTGCGCTCGGGGTTCCACGGGTTGCGGGTGGTGCCCCACGCCTTGGTGTGGGTGAAGGCCACCGTGCCGAACTCGGGCGCGGCCGTCTTGCCGACGGGCACCGCGCCCGCAGCCCGCAGCCGTCCGACGTGGATGGAGTCCTGCGTGACGGGGCCGCGATCCTTGAACAACAGCGAGCCGTGCGACGTGGGCATCCCCGCGCAGTCCTCCAGGTCCTTGACGCCGAACGGCACGCCGGCCAGAGGCCCGGGGTCCTCGCCGCGCGCCACGGCCTCGTCCACCCGGTCGGCCGCCGTCCGCGCCAGGTCGGGGTCGAGATGGACAAAGGCGTTGAGCGGACCGTTGCGGGAGTCGACCGCGGCCAGGCACTCGTCGAGCACCTCGACCGCCTTGAGCTCACCTCTGCGGACCGCGTCGGCGGTCTCGATCACCGTGCGCATGGTGCCGACGTTACGGGTTTCTACCCGTGCACGCCGTAGCGAGCGAAGATCGCAGGCGCGTCCTGGAAGACGACGCTCAACGCGGCCAGCACGTCGGCGGGGCGGGCCACCCGATAGGCCATCCGCGCCACGTAGTGGCGCAGCGCGCAGTCGACACGGTCGAGAGGCCCGAGCGCCATCAACGCCTGCGCGCCCTGCACATAGACGCCTCGGTAGTAACTCGACTGTCGAGGCTCCCAGTACGTCATGGGCTCGCCGAGATGGCCCACGGCGACCGGCGGGATGGAGCGGGACCGGAACGAGGCCTCGCTGTGCTCGAAGCGGCTCTCGGCGTAGCTGGCCAGCCCCTCGTCGATCCACGGGTCGCGGCCCTGATCGTCGTGCACGAGCCCGTAGAACCACTCGTGGCCGATCTCGTGGCTGGTGGTGCGGCCGAGCTTTCCGGGTCCCTGCATCACGTGCATCGGGAACTCGATGCCGCCGCTCACGCCGGGCGTGATCGCAAGGGTGTAGGTCGGCCAGGCATAGGGCCCGAAGCGGCCACTGAAGTCCTGCAGGACGCGCACCGCCTTGTCGAGGTAGGGCTTGGGCGACTCGTTGATGCCTTGCTGGACGCCGACGGTCACGTTGACGGGGTTGGGCGCGTTCACCGTCGCCGACGCCAAGGTGAAGTGGCCAGTGGAGAGGGCGAAGTCGGGAACGGCCGTCGCGTTCCACCATCCGCGGTCGTCGCGTACGCCGGTGGCGAGCACGTCGACGCCGGCCGGCACGGTGATGTGGACGGCAAAGTCGGCGTGGGGCGTCATCGCCGCCTCCGAGAAGCCGGACGACGGCGGCTCGGTGGCCCAGCCCACGCCCGGCTCCCACGCCAGCACCGGGAAGAACGAGCCGAGTCGGATCGCGTCGCCGGTGCGGGAGACCCGGTCGTTCACCGTCCCCGGCAGCACGAGCCGCCAATCCAGGCTCACGTCCACAGGCGTTCCGGCCGCGAACGACCGTCCGGTGCGCACGGACAGCGTCGTGGCGTTGTCGAGGTTGGTGGCGGCCTCGGCCCCGCCGACCAGCACCTTGCCGACCGTGAGCTTGCCGCCCGCCCCCGCGATGCGAGGGCTGTTGGCCCACAGGCGGAGAACCAGGTGATCGGTGGCCTGGTCCGGGGTGAAGCGAACGGCCAGATCGCCCACCACCGCGTTCTCATCGGGCCGCACGTCGACGTGCACGGTGTACGCCGACCGGTCGGGGCGGGGCTGGGTGCGGGCCGGGACGGCCGGGCACGTCGCGCTGGCCGCTTGCGCAGGCGCAGGGCGGACCGTGACCTTCGCGGCCGCCGTCGTCGTGGGGGCGGCGGCGCTCGTCGTGGTCGCCTCGCTCGTCGTCGAGGATCCCGACCGGCGGTCGAAGGCCACCTTGCTGTCCCCACGCGAGCACCCGACCCCTGCGGAGGCGACGAGCACGAGGACGAGGAACAGGCGGGGGCGCACCGGGTCCATGGTCGCATCGGTACGGTGACGCCGTGGCGCGAGCGTCTCTCATCCCGGTCTGCGTGTGGCGGGCCACGCCCGCGCTCCTCATCGCCCTCGACGACCGCTTCGGCGAGCCTCTCGATGCCTACGTCAACGGCTCGCAGGTGTGGCTGCGCGACGACGGGCCCGGCGACATCACCTTGGAGTGGCGCCTGCATCCGGTCGCGGGCTACCGCAAGCCCGCCAACGTCGACACCTACGAGGTGTTCTCCACCACCGCCCTGGCCCTGGCGACGGGCGAGCAGCCGCCCGCGCGGCTCGACGCGCTCTGGGACGGCCTCGAGGTGTTCGCGGCCCACGGCGACGAGCTCGAGCCTGCGACCCTGTGCGCGGCCGCGGCGGACGCCCTCGGCATGACGCCTGACGGCTCGGGCCTGGTCGACCACGGCCCCATCGGCGACGAGTGGGAGCGCACCGGCGGCAACGTCTCGATCATCGAGCGCGTCCTCGAGCAGCTCGAGACCTGACCCCCCAAGGGGTTTCTGGTGCAGTAGCGGTCAACTATGGCCGCTACTGCACCAAGAAACCGCCGTCAGGTGGACTGCTCAGCGCCCTCGTCGAGCTCGGCCTTGCCGTTGCCGGCCTTGCCGTTGCCGCCGGCCAGCAGGTTGCGGGCCAGCTGCAGGCCCGCCGTGCCCTGGCTGAGCGCCTGGGCCAAGGCCTCGGACAGACCGGTGGCGCCGTTGAGGACGATCATCTGGTCGATGTCGCCGAACGGCTTGGCCGCGGCCTCGACGATGGCCGGCCACTGCTCGGCCAGCTGCTGGCCGATGACCGCGTCCTGGTTCTCGGCCAGGGCGTCGGCACGCGCCTTGATGGCTTCGGCCTCGGCCATGCCCTTGGCCCGGACAGCCGCGCCCTCGGCCACGCCCCTCGCCTGGGTGGCGTCGGCCTCGGCCTGGCCGACGGAGCGGGTGGCCTCGGCTTGCGCGGCCGCGGCCAGCTTCACGTGCTCGGCTTCGGCGCCTGCCTCTTGCTTGACGCGACTGGCGTTGGCCTTGGCCTGCAACTCGACCTCCTGGGCGTGGGCTTCGGCACCCGAGATGCGCGCGTCGCGCTCGGCCTTGGCCAGCGTCACCTGCTGGTAGGCTTGGGCGTCAGCCGGCTTCCGCACCGTCGCCTGTAGCCGCTGCTCCTCGCGCTGGGCCTCGAGCTCGGCGACGCTCGTCTCCTGCACGACGACCTGCTGCCGTGCCGTCGCCTCGGCCAGCGGACCCGCCTGCTTGGCCTGCGCCGCCGCCTGGTCGATCTCGGCCTGGTAGCCGGCCTGCTTGACCTGGGTTGCGCGCCGGGCCTCGGCCTTCAGCGCCTCCGCCTCCTGTTCGCGCTCGGTGGCCTCGCGGTCTGCCGCAGCCTGGGCGATGCGCGCCTGGCTGGCGACGGCCGCCGCGTGCGGACGGCCCAGGTTCTCGATGTAGCCCGTCGGGTCGACGATCTCCTGGATCTGCAATGAGTCGACGATGAGGCCGAGCTTCTCCATCTCCGTCCCGGACGACTCACGGGTGAGACCCGTGAGCTTCTCGCGGTCGCGGATCATCTCCTCCACCGTCATGTTGCCGACGATGGCTCGGAGGTGGCCGGCGAAGACGTTGTGCACGCGGTGGTCCATCTGCTCCTGCTGGTCGAGGAACCGCCGCGCCGCGTTGGCGATCGAGGTGAAGTCGTCGCCGACCTTGAAGATGACGACGCCCTTGATGCCGAGCGGAATGCCCTGGTGCGTGACGCAGTCGATCTCGAGCTCCGCCTCGCGGAGGTCGAGCGAGAGGCGCCGCACCGTCTGCACGCCCGGGATGACCAACGTGCCCTTCCCGGTGACGATCTTGAAGCCGAGGCTCTCCTGCACCTGGTCGCTCGGCGAGTGCTGGCGAAGGCCGGAGATGACGAGGGCCTCGTTGGGCTCGGCCACCCGCCACATCAGCTTGAACAGGATGATGAGAGCGACGATCGCTCCTACCACCACACCTGCGATGAACATGTTCATCCCCTCCAGTCGGGGAACAGCGCTACATCGGGGTGACGACGACGGTGCGCGGGGGGAAGTACTCGACGACCACGACTGTCCGACCTCGGGGGATCTCGTCGTCGTCGTCGGCGCCGTAGGCGTGGAACGCCTCGCTGCCGCCGCGGACGGCGATCATGACCTCTCCGATGCGACCAGGTGAGATCGCGCCGGTCACCCGGCCCATCTTCCCCACCATGGTCTGGTCCGCCATTACTCCCCCACGCCCCGGTCACCGCCGGACCGGAGGAGCGCGATGCCCCGGTTCGGTGATCTCAGTGTCGCGCTCCTGTGGTCGATGTGCATGGGGATTGAGGGATATTCACTCGCGCCAGGTGGGGGTGCGGGGCACGTCGAAGAGGACCTCGACGGGCTCGCCGCGGATGGCTGCGAAGGCCTGTGCGCCCCAGCGCTCGACACCCGCGAGCGGAAAGGGCAGCGCGTCCTCCGCGAACCAACCCACGTCCGCGCACTCGAGGGGGTGAGCCGCGAGCTCGCCGCCGGTGACGCGGCACTGGAACACCAGCGAGTACAGCGGGATGCGCGTGAAACCGAGCCGCAGGCCGTCGAGAACGGCGATGAGCCGGACGGGCTCGACCTCGATGCCCGTCTCCTCCTCGACCTCCTTCACCACCACCTCGGATGCGGAGTACCCGATGTCGGCCCAGCCTGTCGGGTACAGCCAGACGCCCGAGTCGGCCCGTTGCACGAGCAGGATCTCGTTCTTGTCGTTGCCGACGACCGCGCCCACCGCGACCTTCGGGGTGACGTAGCCGGCCACGCCGTCGCCGACCGCCTGCAGCCACTCCTCCACCAGCACCTCGGCCTCGAGCTCATGGCCGGCCGCCACGCGGATGTCGGCCGCGACCTTGAGGACCTCCTCGAAGCGCTCCTTCTCGTACAGGCTCTCGGTGAAGCCGAGCCCGGTGCGGGCGATGCCGGACAGCGCCTCGCTCCACCGCAGGAGGTCCTGGGCGGACACGGCTCTGGTGTCGCCCGAGTCGTCCTGCGGCTCCGTCACGCCTTCGAGGCTAGGCCCCGTCGGCCCAGCGGTTGGCGGTGAGCTTCAGGTCGGCCGGACGGGAGCCCATCTCCTCGAAGAGCCGCTGGTATCCCGTGTGCTTGATGCGCCACGCGTCGTCGACCTTGACGTACTCGTCGGCGTAGAACGCGGCGCCCCGGATCTCGAGCGCATGGTCGGTGATGATGACCACGTCCTCGAGTCCCCAGGTGCCGGACGCCCGGCCGGGTCCGGTGAGGTCGATCTCGGGCTGGTGCACCTTGTGGCTGGTCACCATGGTCCGCGGACCGAGGGCCGACCGCAGGAACTCGAGGATCTTCTCCCGCCCTTCGAACGAGTAGGCGCCGTCGCCGTACGACGCGGTGGCGTCCTCGAGGAACAGCTCCTCCATCTCGTCGAACTCCTTGGTGTCGAGCAGCCGCACGTAGCGGTACTTGAGCCGCTTGATGGCCTCGATCTCGACCAGGTCCTCGGGCGTCACGGTCATTTGTGCAGCGTCCCCTTCGACGTGACTGAGGCCACCGTGCTGCTGCACGACGACCGCAGGCCTGTGTTCATTGGAGCTGCGCTCCTCGCTTCGCTCCGGTGCTCGCTCCTGCCGAGACGCTATCGGCGCGGTAGCGCACGAAGTCGGGCAGGAGGGCCAAGCACACCG
This sequence comes from Actinomycetota bacterium, assembly GCA_041166085.1. Taxonomy (GTDB): domain Bacteria; phylum Actinomycetota; class Acidimicrobiia; order Acidimicrobiales; family JAFATL01; genus JBEEFP01. The sequence goes on along the minus strand of JBEEFP010000007.1, from coordinate 38,495 downwards.
CCAGCCCGGCCAGACAAGCCACGCCGCCGCTCACGACGGAGAAGCCCGGCCCGCGCCACGCGGCGACGGCGCCGCCCTCGACGTCGCCCAGCATCTCGCCGCTCGTCACGTTGATCAGCGTCACGCCCGCCAGTCGTCCCCGGAAGCGGTCGGGCACGGCCTGGGCCCAGATCGTCATGCGGAACACGCCGCTCACCATGTCTGCGCCGCCCGCGACCGCGAGCAGGGCCATCGCGACGGGCAGCGAGTGACTGAGGCCGAAGCCGAGGATGGCCACGCCCCACACGCCGACCGCGATCGCGATGGCGAGTCCGTGCCGCCGCACGCGGCCCGCCCACCCGCTCGTCGCGCTCACGACGAACGACCCGGCCGTGGGCGCGGCGTAGAGCAACCCGAGCGTCGTCGCGCCGCCGCCGAAGCGTCCCGCCGCCAGCGCCGGCATGACGGCGCGCGGGAAGCCGAAGATCATGGCGTTCGCGTCGAGCACGTAGGTCCCCAGCACGACCTTGTTGCCGCGCACGTAGCGCAGCCCCTCCTTGATCGCCGACCAGCTGACGTCGGAGGCATCGGGATCGGGCGGCATGGCGTCCATGGCGCGGAGCGTCAGGAGCGACGCCGCGAAGGTGGCGGCGTCGATCGCGTAGGTGGCGCCGAGGCCGACGGTCGCGACGAGCACACCGCCCGCCAGTTGGCCCAGCACGAGGCCGAGCGACCCGTACAGCGCAGTGAGCGCGCTGGCTGCCGGGACCTGATCGGGCTCGACCAACCGCGGCAGCATGGCGTCGAGCGACGGGCGCCCGAAGCCCATGAGCGCGCCGCTGCACCCGCTCAGCACGTACAGCGCCCACAGCTGGGGATGGGGCAGGAACGCGTTCACGGCCAGCAGCACGGACACCGCGGCCAGGCCCGTCTCGGCGAGGAAGAACAGGCGACGCCGGTCGAGGGTGTCGGCCAGCGCGCCTCCCACCAGCCCGACGGCCAGCAACGGGACGAACGTGGCCAGCCCGAGCAGGCCGACCGCGAAGGACGACCTCGTCTGCTCGTACACCTGGAACGGCACGGCCACGTACGTGAGCATCGAGCCCAGGAACGACATGGCCTGTCCGCCCCACAGCAGCCGGAACTGCCGCGACGTCCGCAAGGGCGTCACGTCGATGGCCAGTGACCGCCACTTCCCGCTCACGCGGCGACGCTAAACCGAACCGGGCGGGGTCAACGCGTCAGTTCGGCCAGTACCGCGTGCTCGATCTCGCGCTGATGGTCGGCGTCGACGAGCTTCGCGCCCGTGCTGTCGGTGACGTAGAAGACGTCGATGACCTCGGGACCGAGGGTCGCGACCAGCGCCGAGCGCACGTCGAGGTCGCAGTCGGCGAGGGCGCGGGTGATGCGGTAGAGCACGCCGGTGCGGTCAGGGGCCCGCACCTCGACGACCGACGCGGTGGCCGATGCGTCGTTGTCGAAGGTGACGCGAGGCGCGCCCGGTCCGGCTGCTGCCGTCGGGCGCCTGCTGCCGTAGGTGCGGGCCCGCTCGGCCAGCCGGGCGTCGAGGGCGAGCCGGCCGGACACGGCCTTCACGAGGTCGGCCTCCACACGCGCGTGGTCGGGCGGGCCGAACGGAGCGTCCGTGTCGAAGACCTCGACGGCCATGCCGTCCTCACCGGCGGCCGACGCCGACCGCACATCGAGCCCGTGCAACGTCAGGACGCCGGCGACGCGCGCGAACAGGCCCGGCCGGTCGGGGGCAACCACGGTCACTTGGTCACCGTCGACTCGGACCGCGACGGCGCGGTCAGCCATCAGCACACGGTGCGCGTCGGTGACGAGGGCGGGCGGGGCGGGCGCCCGCTTCCCCTCGAGGAGGGCGGCAGCTCGCTCGACCAGCTCGCCCACCAACCCCGCCTTCCAGTCGCTCCACGCCGCGGGACCGGTGGCAAGGCTGTCGGCCTCGGTGAGCGCACCGAGCAGCTGGAGGAGGTCGGGCCGGCCCACCGTCTCTGCGACCCCCTCGGCTGTGCGTGGATCGCTCAGGTCGCGGCGCGTCGCGACGTCGGGCAGCAGCAGGTGGTGCTCGACCATGGCAACGAGGAGCGCCACGTCATCGGGCGGGAAGCCCATCCTCGTGGCGATGCGCCCGACCAGCTCGACACCCACCTCGGTGTGGTCGCCCGGAAAGCCCTTGCCGATGTCGTGCAGCCACGTTCCCACCAGCAGCAGGTCGGGCCGGTCGACCTTCCACGCCAGCGCCGCCGCGTTGGCGGCCGCCTCGCACAGGTGCCGGTCGACGGTGAAGCGGTGGTAGGCGTTGCGCTGCGGACGGCTGCGGACGGCGGCCCATTCGGGAAGCAGCCGGGTGACGAGCTCCTTCCGCTCGAGCGTCTCCAGCACCGCGACGGCGGGCCGGCCGGTGCCGAGCAGGGCCAGCAGCACCTCGCGCGTCGACGCGACCCACGGCTCGGACGGGGCGGGGACCTCGGCCGCCAATCGGTCGAGCGTCGCGCGTGCCAGCGGCGCCCCCGTCTCGGCGGACGCCGCACCGGCGCGCAGGGCCGCGCCTGCGTCCATCACGACGTCGGAGGCGAGCACGACCTCGTCGTCGCGCAGCAGGATTCCCGCACCCAGCTGACGGTCGCGCGTTGCCACCCGTCCGCTCGGACCGGTGAGCCACGACCCGACGCGACGCCACGTGTCGTCGGAAGCCCACGCGATCGTCCGCGCCGCGCTGGCCACCCGGCCCATCAGCGCGTCGGCGTCGATGCCGAGCGCGGTCGCCACTTCGTCCTGGTTCTCGAGCAGCAGTCTGTCGCTCGCCCGTCCGGTCCGCCGGTGCAGCTCGACCCGCACCGTCAGCAGTTCGCGGTACGCGTCGTCCAGGTCCGGACCCGGCGGCGGCACGACCGGTGTCGCCTCGGAGGCCAAGCGGACGGCGTGCAGGTCACGCAGACCACCCCGACCTTCCTTCAGGTCCGGCTCCAGCAGGAACGCGACCTCGCCGAACCGGGCGTGGCGCTCGGCGGTGTGCTCCCGGAGCTCCCGCAGCCAGCGTCGGGCCGAGTGGCGCCATCGGGCCCGCGCCTCGTCGAGGACGGTGAGGGCGAGCTCGGCGTCACCCGCGACGAGGCGAGCGCTCTGCAGGCCGAGCATCACCTTGAGGTCCTTGTCGGCGACGGCGAGGGCCTCCTTCAGCGTCCGCACGCTGTGGTCCAGCTTCACGCCCTCGTCCCAGATCGGGTACCAGAGGCGATCGGCGACCGACGCGACGTCCTTGCGGCCGCGATGCAGCAGGACCAGATCGAGGTCGCTGCCCGGGCAGAGCTCGCGCCGGCCGTAGCCGCCGACGGCGACGAGGGCCACGTCCGTCTCCTCGCCCAGCAGGCCCGTCAACCACCGGTCGGCCACGTCGCTGTAGGCGCGACAGAAGCCGGGCCCGGTGAGCCCGGCTTCTGTCAGCAGTGCTTCGCGGTCAGAGCGCGTCGTGCCCCTTCTCTCCGGTGCGGATGCGAACCACCCCTCCCACCGGCGTCCACCACACTTTGCCGTCACCGATCTTGTCAGTGCGGGCGGCGGCCGTGATGGCATCAACCAGACGCTCGACCTCGGCGTCGTCGGCCAGCACCTCCACCCTGATCTTGGGGACGAAGTCCACTTGGTACTCGGCGCCGCGGTACACCTCGGTGTGGCCGCGCTGGCGTCCGAAGCCCTGCACCTCGGCGACGGTCATGCCCGTCACGCCCAGCTCTTGGAGCGCGGCCTTCACGTCGTCGAGCTTGAACGGCTTCACGATGGCGGTGATGAGTTGCATCAGCCGATCCTCCCCATGCTCCCGGCGGCGGCGAGCGAATACGCCTGCTCCGCGTGTTGGCTGATGTCGAGCCCCTCGTCCTCTTCTTCGTCTGTCGTCCGCAACCCGACGACCGCCTTCACCACGAGGGCGAGCACCAGGGACACCACACCCGAGTAGAGCAGGGTGGCGCCGACGGCAACGAGCTGGTCCATCAACAGCGACGTGCCGCCGCCGTTGAACAACCCGTCGAACCCGGCTGCGTTGACCTTCACGTCGGCGAAGAAGCCGAGCAGGAGCGAGCCCACGATCCCGCCCATGAGGTGGACGCCGACCACGTCGAGCGAGTCGTCGTACCCGAACCGGAACTTGAGCTGGATGGCGAGGAAGCACACCGCGCCGGCGATGAAGCCGATGGCGATGGGCGCCATGCCGCTCACGAACCCGGCGCACGGTGTGATGGCGACGAGCCCGGCCACGCAGCCCGACGCCGCGCCGAGGGTCGTGGCGTGACCGCCCTTGAGCCGCTCGACCAGCAGCCACCCGAGCATGGCGGCCGACGCGGCCAGGCTCGTGTTCATCAGCGCCTGGGCCGCCAACTGGTTGGCACCCAGGGCGGAGCCGGCGTTGAAGCCGAACCACCCGAACCACAGGATGCCGGCACCGAGCAGGGTCAACGGCAGCGAGTGGGGCGGCATGGCCTCGCCCGGCCACCCCTTGCGCCTGCCGAGCACGATCACGAGCACGAGCGCCGCGATCCCCGCGTTGATGTGGACCACCGTGCCGCCTGCGAAGTCGAGCGCACCCCGCTTGAACAACCAGCCCGTCGGGCTGAACACCCAGTGGGCCACCGGGCTGTAGACGAGCACCGACCACAGACCCATGAACATCACGTACCCGCGGAACTTGAGCCGATCAGCAGTGGCGCCGGTGAACAGCGCCGGCGTGATGATGGCGAACATCATCTGGTAGGCGCAGAAGGCCAGGGCCGGGATGGTGAGCGTCAGGTCGACGGTGTCGTCCACCTTCACGTAGCCAGGAAGCCTGGTGGCGACGTCGCTGAGGCCCTTGAGCCCCACGAAGTCGAGGTTGCCGATCCACTTGCCGCCGTCGCCGAAGGCGAGGCTGAAGCCGACCACGGCCCACAGCACGCCGACGAGGCCCATGGCGAAGTAGTTCTGCATGAGCATCCCGAGGACGTTCTTCGAACGGACCATCCCGCCGTAGAAGAACGCCAGCCCCGGTGTCATGAACAGCACGAGCGCCGCCGACGCCAGTACCCAGGCAGTGTTGCCGGAATCCATCACCCTCCTTCGGGGGGTCGTGAAAGGTCGGCGACAGATTGGCCCGGGTCTGTTTCTCGTTCATGACTCGATTGTTTCGACCTGGTGAACTGGTCCGTTCAGGTTCAGACCAGGTCGGCGGCCTTGCGAGCGGCCACCAGGATCGGGTCCCAGACGGGCGAGAACGGCGGGGCGTAGGACAGGTCGAGGGCGGTCATCTCCTCCACCGTCATGCCTGCGGTGAGGGCGGTGGCGACGACGTCGATGCGCTTGGCCGCTCCCTCCCGACCGACGATCTGGGCGCCGAGCAAGCGGCCCGAGCGCCGTTCGACCACGAACTTCACCGTGAGGCGGCCCGGCTCCGGGTAGTACCCGGCTCGCGACGTGCTCTCGATCGTGGCCGCCTCGAACTCGAACCCGGCCAGCCTGGCCTCGCGCTCGCTCAGCCCCGTGCGCGCCACTTCGAGCGAGCACAGCTTGGTCACCGCGGTGCCGACGACGCCCGGGAACGTCGCATAGCCGCCGCCGATGTTGATGCCGGCCACGCGGCCCTGCTTGTTGGCGACCGTGCCCAGCGCGATGTGCACCCACTCGTCGGCGATGCGGTGAAACGAGCGGCAGCAGTCGCCGGCCGCCCACACGCCCTCGGCCGACGTGTGCTGTCGCCGGTCGACGGCGATGGAACGTCGCGGTCCGAGCTCGAGCCCGGCCTCCTCGGCCAGCGCGGTGTTGGGCACGACCCCGAGTCCGAGGACGACGAGGTCGTGCTCGATCGGTCCGTCGGTGGTGTGGACGACGCCGTCTTCGAAACCGGTCACTCCCGTGTCACAACGCACGTCGATGCCCTCGTCGCGCATGGCCTGGCTCACCAGCGCGCCCATGTCGGGGTCGAGCGTGCCCATGACCTCGGGCGCGTGATCGACCACGGTGACCTGGCGCCAGCCTCGCTGCAGGAAGGCCTCGGCCATCTCCAAGCCGATGTACCCGCCGCCCACGACGACGGCCCGGCCGCCGCCCTCCGGCGCGCCGCCACCCACGTGGCCGAGGAGGTGGGCGCCGTCCTCGAGCGTCTGCACGCCGTGGATGTGCTCGTCGTCGATGCCGGGCAGGTCGGGGCGCAGCGGCTTGGCACCCGTGCCGATGTGCAGGATGTCGAACGCGATGCGGTACGTGCGGTCGTGGGCGTGGTCCCGCACCTCCACCTCACGTCTGTCGAGGTCGATGGCCATCGCCTCGTGCTCGGTGCGGGCGTCGATGTTGTGCTGGGACCGATGCACCTCGGCCGAGCGGGCCACCAGCTCGTCGAGACCGGCGACGGTGCCGCCGACCACGTAGGGGATGCCGCACGCGGAGTAGCTCGTCCACCGACCCTTCTCCAGCGCCACGATGTCGAGGTCAGGCCGGCGACGCCGCGCCTGGGCCGCGCCGGCCATGCCCGCCGCGTCACCGCCGATCACCACCAACCGGTCCGTCACGACAGCACCTCCTTCACGCGGCGGAAGAACTCCGAGCGGGCCATCACCTCGTCGCAGCCAGCAGCGCGCGCTGCGTCCAGACGTTCCCGATCGACGTGGCTGCCGAACCCGATGGTTCGCCGGGCGCGCACCCGGGGCAGGACGGCGAGCACCGCGGGGCGCGAGAGGTCGACGACGACGATGTCGTCCGCGCCGGCTCCTTCGAGCGCTTCCGGGTCGGACACGAACTCCACCGTCACACCCCCGAATCGTGATCGGTCCATCAGGTCGGGGACGTAGGCGAGGATGGTCACGAGGAGTGCCGTTGCCGGTGGGTCCACGCCTTGGCCGCTCCCCATGCGATGCCGGCCTCCGCGACCTCGGGACCCAGGTCGGCGAACGACACGGGCACCAGGTCGTACGCGTCGTCGGGGAACCGGTCACGCTGGAAGTCGTCGCGCTCGACGGGCGCGACCCCGGCGGCCCGCAGCACCTCGGTCGGGTACCGCGTGGCCTCGCGCAGGATCGCGAGCGGGTTGGTGCGCTGGCTGTCGATGTCGGTGGCGAGCAGGGCGCGCAACCTGGGGACGACGTCGGCCGTCGCCTGCACCCCCGCCGCCTGGGCTGTCGGGAGAGCCCTGCCGGCCCGGCGGACGACCGCGTCCTCGACCCACCTCGGCAGGGCGGCCTCGACCGCGTCCGCCAGCGCTTGGGCCGTCTCCGTCAACTGGTCCATGCTCCCATGATGCGCATCCGGGCCCTCTCCGTCTTCGAAGGAGTCGTCTACCACTGCTACGCCGTCGACGGGACCAACCCGTGCCGCCCCACCCTCGAGGTCGAGGCCTTGGTGCGGCCGGGCGACGTCGACCAGGGCCCGCTCCTCGTGACGGTGGCCGACTACCTGCGCATGGCCGGGATGGAGGATGGGCCTCGCTGCTTGCACGAGCTGGCGCGCAAGGGCCGGATCGTCGAGCACCTGGGCGTCGAGCACGTCAGCTTCCCCACGTGGACGCCCGTCGCGGGTTGAACGCTCAGCCGCTCGAGTTGATGGCGTCGACGAGGGCGGGGGGCACGTCCTGGAGGGTGCAGGAGATCCGCACCGCGCCGGCCTCGAGGCGGGCCGTGCCCTGGCACGGGACGAGCGACGCCCGTGGCATCGGGATGGACACCGAGACGCCACCCGGGCCCCGCACGACGACGGAACGCCCAACGACGCGCGCGGTGAGGCCTGTGAGCGGGAGAGCTCGGGTGATCGCCGGCAACTGCACCACTGCGCTCACGGTGCCGCGGTCGATGTGCACGAGCTTCACCCTGCGCTGATGCAGGAGGACGCTCCTGCTGATCTGGACGCCGTGCAGGTCGAAGTCGAGCCGGTCGAAGAAGGCCGGTCCAGCTGGCACGTGCGCCAGGTGCACGGACACCTCGTCGACCTTGCCTCCGAACAGCAGGGGCGGGAGGAACGGGAACACCGGAATGGCGGCGTCGGCCGACGCGCCCGGTGCTTCCTGCTGGGCGGTCGTCTCGATCTGGGACTCGGCCAGCGCCTTGAGCCCGACGTCGGACACCAGCCCGACGACCGCGAGCAGCACCACGAGCACCAACAACCGGCGCACGAGCGAGGCTCAGCTCTCGACGACGTCGCCGAGCCGGTCGACCTGGATACCGAGGTCGTGCAGCCATTCGATGGCGCCCTCGACGTCGCCGTCCTCGCCGCCCAGCTCGCAGATGATCCAGCCGACGGTCTCCTCCACGTTCGCCCGTCGGATGTTGGGCATCACGTCGAACTCGCGCACCATGCGCCCGATGATCGGCTGCTTGATCATCGACTCGGGGAAGGTGAGCCGCACCCGCACGTTCTTCATGTCGTCCCCAGTCCCTGGTTCAAGTTCCCCGAGCGGAAACCCTCGAGGTCGAGGGTGACGTAGGTGTAGCCCGCCGACCGTACTGCCGCCACCACCTCGGCCCGGCGCGCCACTGCAGCCTCGAGCTCGGCCTCGTCGAGCTCCACCCGGGCCAAGTCGCCGTAGTGGCGGACGCGCAGCTGTCTGAAGCCGAGGGCGCGGAGGCCGCTCTCGGCGTTGGCCACCGACTCGAGCACGCCCAGCGTCACGGTCGTCCCGTATGGCACCCGAGACGCCAGACAGGCGGCGGCGGGCTTGTCCCAGGTGCGCAGGCCGAGCCCTCTCGACGTCTCGCGCACGTCGGCCTTGGTGAAGCCGGCGTCCACCAACGGGAACACCGCACCCCTCTCGGCCGCGGCTCGCTGCCCGGGACGGTGGTCGCCGAGATCGTCGACGTTCACACCGAGCACGGCGACGGCGCCCGCCGCTTCGGCGCGAGGGGCCAGGACGGACATCAGCTCGGTCTTGCAGTGGTAGCACCGCTCGCCGTCGTTGACGGAGTACTGCGGATCGGCGAGCTCGTCGGTCTCCACCGGTTCCCACCGCAGGCCCCATTCGGTGGCCAACGCCTCGCAGTCGGCCAGCTCCTCGGGGGCGAGCGAGGGTGAGACCGCGGTGACAGCGACAGCGCGGTCGGGCCCGAGGGTGTCCTTGGCGACCCACGCGAGGAAGGCGGAATCGGCGCCGCCACTGAAGGCGACGGTCACCGCGCCCAGCTCCTCCAGCCGAGCGCGCAGGGCGAGGAGGTCACCCATCGACGTCGACCACCTCGATGCGGATGCGCTTGTTGCCCTTGCCCTTCGACTCGGTCTTCAGGACACGGATGCGGCCCACCTCGTCGGTGCTGCGCACGTGGGTGCCGCCGTCGGCTTGCTTGTCCAGGCCCACGATGTCGACGACCCGGATCTCCCGCACCGACTCGGGGATCATGTTCACCTTGGTGCGGATGAGGTCCTCGTCGGTGACCGCCGTGTCGCGGGGAAGGAAGGCGACCTCGATGGGCCGGGCCGCGGCGAGCTCCTTGTTCACCAGCTCCTCCACCGTTCGGCCAAAGCCCTCGGGCAACGGGTCGAACTCGAAATCCATCCGGGCGGTCAAGGGTTCCATGTTGCCGCCCGTCACCGCCTTGCCCCACTCGTTCCAGATGACGCCACACAGCACGTGCAGCGCGGTGTGGGTGCGCATGAGGCCGTGCCGGCGGTCCCAGTCGATCTCCCCGGCGACCTCGTCGCCGACCGAGGGCAAGGGGCCGTCGAGCGTGTGCCAGACGTGGTCGCCTTCCTTGCGGACCTCGGTGACCCGTGCGCCGGCCAGGGTGCCGGCGTCGTGGGGCTGGCCGCCGCCCGTCGGATAGAACGCGGTGCGATCGAGGGCCACCCGCGAGCCGTCCACCGCCGTCACGGTCGCGCTGAACCGGGTCAGGTAGGCGTCGGTGAGATAGAGGAGCTCGACGGCCATGGCCCCTGAGTCTGCCGCACGCGCAAGACGGCGAGCCCGGCCCACGCAAAGGCCAGATCGGCGGCGATCTCGAACAGGGCCGCCACCCACGACAGCGCAGTGACGTGGGGAGCCACTGCCGCGCCGGTGAAGGGGTCGCTGAACGCGCTCCAGTGGGGCAGCAGATGGGCGGCGGTGAATCCGATGGCGCTCGGCAGGCCGACGGCAACCGCCGCCGCCGGGGCCCACCAGTGGCGCCGGAACACCAGCACGACGGCGACCACCGCGAGGGTCAACTGCAGGTTGCCGAGCCAGAACACCTGCGGGGTGATCACGTCGAACCCCCGGCGCAGGTGGTCGAAGCCGTGCAGGAGGAGGGCGGCGAGGAAGACCACGCCGACCGTCCTGAGGGTGCGCTCCGCTCGATCCATACCGGGCCTCCGTCCACTCGAAGCAACGCCAAAGTTGATAGATTGTTCTACTAAGCAAGGTAGCGGGGAGGGACGGGTCGATGCCAGCCGAGACGAGGGACCGCATCCTGGACGCGAGCGCGGAGCTGTTCCGGCGCCAGGGCTACACGGGGACGGGCGTGAAGCAGATCGCGGCCGACGCGGCCGCACCGTTCGGGTCGATCTACCACTTCTTTCCCGGCGGCAAGGAGGAGCTCGGCGCCGCGGTGATCCGCTGGTCGGGCGCCATGTACCTGCAGCTGTTCGTGACCATCGCGTCGGAGGCTCCCGACGTCGTGAGCGCGGTCGGGAACTTCTTCAGCGGCGCGGTCGAGCACCTCGTCGAGACGGACTACGCCGATGCCTGTCCCATCGCGACGGTGGCGCTCGAGGTGGCCAGCACCAGCGAGACCATGCGCGAAGCGACGGCCGACGTGTTCACCAGTTGGCTCGACGGGGCCGCCGCCTACTTCGCGCACGCCGGCATCGAGTCCGCGCGGGCGAGGGAGCTGGCCTTCGAGATGCTCTCGTTGCTCGAGGGCGCGTTCATCTTCACGCGCGCGCTGCGAACCACCGAGCCGCTGCACATCGCCGGGGCCGCCGCGGTCGCGGCCGTACAGGCCGCCCTCCCCTCCTAACCTTCGAGGGCCATGGCCCACGAGATCGCCGACGTCGTCGCTCTCACCCAGGAGCTGATCCGCAACCGCTGCGTGAACGACGGCGACGTCGACTCCGGCGACGAGGTACGCAACGCCGACCTCCTGCAGACCTACCTCGAAGGAGGTGGGCTCGACGTCGAGCGTCACCACGCTGCGCCCGGGCGCACGAGCCTCGTCGCGCGCATCGAGGGCACCGACCCGGACGCGCCGACGCTGTGCCTGCTCGGCCACACCGACGTGGTGCCCGTCAACGCGGCCCGGTGGGAGCACGACCCATTCGGAGGCGAGCTCATCGACGGCTACGTCTGGGGCCGCGGGGCCATCGACATGTTCAACGTGACCGCCTCGATGGTCGTGGCTGTACGGCGCATGGCCGACCGCGGGTTCCGTCCGCGCGGCACGCTCGTCGTCGCGGCAGTGGCCGACGAGGAGGCAGGCGGGCACTACGGCGCCGAGCACCTTGCCCTCGATGCGCCCGACGCGGTGCGCTGCGATTACGCCATCACCGAGTCGGGCGGCTTCCCGCTGCCGACACCGTCGGGCGTTCGCCTGCCGTACCTCGCGGAGGAGAAGGGACCCATGTGGGCCACCCTCCGCCTCACGGGCACCCCAGGGCACGGATCGATGCCCTTCCGCTCCGACAACGCGCTGCTGAAAGCGGCCGAGGTCATCCGCCGCTTGGCGGACCATCAGCCCGCGACGCGGCTGGACGACGCGTGGCGGCGCTTCGTCGAAGGCCTCGGCGTCCCCGAGGAGCTGGCCGGTCCGCTGCTCACCGAGGAGGGGTTCGTCGACGCCATCGGCGTTCTCCCGCCCGGCATCTCGAAGATGGCCTACTCGTGCACGCACACCACCATCACGCCCACGCTGATGCACGCTGGCAGCAAGCTCAACATCATCCCGGAGGAGGCGGAGATCGGCCTCGACATCCGCACGCTCCCGGGCGACGGCGCCGAGCAGGTCAGGGAGATGATCGATACCGCCCTCGGCGACCTGGCTGCGGAGGTCGAGGTGCGGTTCGAACGCCCCGACGACGTGGCGACCGCGTCCCCACCGGAGTCGCCCTTGGTGGACGCCATGGCGCGCGCCGGCCGCCGCTTCTACCCCGACGCGAGGCTCCTGCCCATGCGGATGGTGGGCACCACCGACGCCCGACACTTCCGCCGCCACTTCGGTACCGCCGCGTACGGCTTCGGCATCTTCAGCGCCAAGACCTCGCTCGACGACCTGGCCACCATGGGCCACGGCGACAACGAGCGCGTCGACGTCGAGTCGCTGCACATGGCCGTCGAGCTGTGGGACGCGATCGTCAGCGACTTCCTCGGCTGAGCGCACATGCGCCTCGGGTGGCGAGCTTGTGCCTATGCTCACGGCCGCCGAGCAAGGACGAAAGGACGCACGCATGCCTCGTTCGAGGAAGGGCGCCTGGCGCCTCGTAGCACTGCTCGCAGCGGTCGCCATCGTGATGGCGGCCTGCGGCAGCGACAACAAGAAGAGCTCGACCGCCACCACAGCTGGCGGTGGTGCGAAGAAGACCATCGCCTTCGCGTTCCAGGGCCCCCTCACCGGGCCCAACGCCAGCCTGGGCATCAACATCCGCGATGGCGCCACGGTCGCCCTCAAGGAGGCCAACGCGGCCAGTGCGAAGTACAACTACGTCCTCAAGCCCTTCGACACCCAGGGCGACCCCGCCCAGGCTCCGAGCGCCAAGGACAAGTACATCCCCGACCAGCAGGTCGTGGCCGTGCTCGGTCCCACCTTCTCCGGTGAGACCAAGGCCGTCCTCCCGTCGCTGGAGGAAGCGGGCCTGGTGATGATCAGCCCGTCGGCGACGGCTGTCGACATCCCCGACACCGTCAAGGGCGGCAAGGTGTTCCACCGCATCATCCCTGACGACGGTGTACAGGCGGCGGGCGTCACCGACTATCTCCAGAAGGCGGTCAAGCCGAAGTCGGTCGCTCTCATCCACGACAACACCGCCTACGGCAAGGGCCTCTTCGAGGGTGTGCTGAAGCTGCTCGACGCGAAGGGCATCAAGACGGCGGTCACCGACGCCATCCAGCCCGGCGGCACCGATTACTCGGCGGCGGTGAACAAGGTGAAGGCCGCCAACGTCGACGTGGTCTTCTACGGCGGCTACTACTCCGACGCCGGCCGCCTCAAGAAGCAGCTGTCCGACGCCGGGGTCGATGCCAAGTTCGTGAGCGGCGACGGCTCGCTCGACAACGGCTTCGTCACCGGCTCCGGCGCGGCCGGTGGTGAGGGCGCCCTGCTGACGTGCCCGTGCAAGTGGGCCACTGCATCGGCGCCCGGCAAGCTCGGCGCGTTCGCCAAGAAGTACAAGGCCGAGATCAAGAAGGACCCTGGCACCTACTCCACTGAGGGCTACGACGCGGTGAAGCTGCTCGTAGCCGGCGTCGAGGACGGCAAGACGACCCGGGCCCAGCTGCTCGGCTACGTCGAGGGTCTCACCAGCTACGAAGGCATCGGCAAGACGATCCAGTTCGAGGACAACGGGAACGTCAAGGGTGGCGACGTCTTCGTCTACGAGGTGAAGGCCGGCAAGATCACCGAGCTGGGCTCCACCAAGGACCTGGCCAAGTAGCAAGGCCTGCACGGCTGGGTTTCGAACAGGGGGCGCCCAATCCGGGCGCCCCCTGTTGCATCATCGGACTGAAGGAGCGGAGCCATTCAGACCTGTTTCCACTGCCTGAAGGAGCAGTTCGGTCCTCAGACCATCGACGGTCTGTCCGCCGGGGCGATCTACGCGCTGATCGCGCTCGGCTACACCCTCGTCTACGGCGTGCTCCGCCTGATCAACTTCGCGCACTCCGAGATCTTCATGATCGGGATCTTCGCGTCCGTGTTCGCCATGCACGGATTGGGGATCGAGGTTGGCGATCCGGCCAAGAGCGGAGCCGCGCTGATCTTCACGCTGATCGCCATCACCCTCGTTGCCATGGTGGCGTCAGGGGCGGCAGCGGTCGCCATGGAACGCATCGCCTACCGACCACTCCGGCGCCGCGGCGCGCCGCGGCTTGCCGCTCTCATCACCGCCATCGGGATCTCCCTGTTCCTGCAGGAGCTCTTCGCGGCGCGGTACGGCCGTGACCCCATCCCCTACCAGCGGGTGATGCAGAAGAACACCGTCTTCTCCATCGGCTCGGCCGACGTGAGCTCGGACAGGGTGCTCGTGCTGGTGGCCGCGTTCGTGCTCATGGCCGCCCTCGACCGCTTCGTGCGCCGCTCGCGACTCGGTCGCGGCATCCGGGCGACGGCCCAGGACCCGGAGACGGCGGCACTGATGGGCGTCAACATCGACCGCGTCGTCATGCTCACGTTCCTGCTCGGGGGCCTGCTTGCCGGCGCCGCCGGCGCGCTCTACGGCATCCGCTTCGAGACGGCCGTGTACAGCGCCGGGTTCATCCCAGGGATCAAGGCCTTCACCGCCGCCGTGCTGGGTGGGATCGGCAACATCCGAGGCGCGCTCCTCGGCGGCCTGCTGCTCGGCTTGCTGGAGCAATGGGGCGCCTCCGTGCTCGGAGGCGAGTGGAAGGACGTGTTCGCCTTCGCCATGCTGGTGGTCGTCCTCATGTTTCGACCCACCGGCCTGCTCGGTGAGGCCCTCGGGCGGTCGCGGGCATGATCTTCTTCTCGCTCAGACGGGTTTTCCGTCCGCTGGCCCGGCTGCTCAGGCGACTGGCCCCGGTCGACCGGGGGGCCCGCCTGTGGGCGCGGGCGCCGTGGTGGGAGAAGGGCCTGGCCATGGGCGCGCTGCTCGCCTTCGCCATCGTCGTGCCGCTCACCCTGCCGACCTACTGGCAGAGCGTGCTCTTCTTTCCCGTCGGCATCTACATCATCCTGGCTCTGGGCCTCAACATCGTGGTCGGCATGGCCGGGCTGCTCGACCTCGGGTATGTGGCCTTCTACGCCGTTGGTGCCTACACCACCGCCAAGCTGACGACCACGTTCGGATGGGGCGCGTGGCAGTCGCTTCCCATGGCCGTTTTCATCGCCATGGTGGCCGGCGTCCTGCTCGGCGCACCGACCCTGCGCCTGCGGGGCGACTACCTCGCCATCGTCACACTGGGCTTTGGCGAGATCGTGCGCATCGTGGCCCAGAACACCGACTCGCTCGGCGCTTCGCGGGGCATCACCGGCATCAGGCACCCGCAGGCCATCTTCGGCACCGAGTTCAAGTTCGCCCCGTTGCCGTACTACTACCTCGCGCTCGCGGCCATCGTCGTCGGGCTCTTCTTGCTGTTGAGGTTGACGCGCTCACGCGTGGGTCGGTCGTGGGCCGCGATCCGGGAGGACGAGGACGCAGCCGAGGCCATGGGCGTGCCGACCTTCAACATGAAGCTGTGGGCCTTCGCGATGGGTGCCGCCACCGGCGGGATGGGGGGATGGCTCTACGCCAGCAAGGTCGGGTTCATCAACCCCGACAACTTCCCGTTCTTCTTCTCGGTCATCATCCTGGCCGCGGTGGTGTTAGGGGGAATGGGCTCGGTGCCGGGCGTCATCGCCGGCGCCTTCGCCATCGGATTCATCCCCGAGTACCTGCGCGACGCGGCGGCGGGCAAGACCATCAGGGACGTCCTCAACTTCGTCACGGGCGGCGACGTGCACGACATCACCGAGTACCGCGTCCTCCTCTTCGGCTTCGCCCTCGTGGTGATGATGATCTTCCGGCCCCAGGGCCTGATCCCGAGTCGCCAGCGGGCGGCCGAGCTGGCCGAGGCGGGTGAGGACCGCGGCCTGGCCGCCACGCCGACCACGACCCACGAGGCGGCCGAGGACGCGCCGGCTCCCGGGCAGCCCGCGCCCACCAGCGCCGCCCTCGCGGCTGAGGCCGACGGTGCCTCCGTGACCGAGCTGCCGGTCGAGGTCGAGGCGGCCGAGACCGTGTTGGAGCTCGAGAAGGTCACCATGGAGTTCGGCGGCGTCGTCGCGCTCAACGACGTCTCCATCACGGTCGCCCGCGGACAGATCTTCGGCATCATCGGTCCGAACGGCGCGGGGAAGACGACGCTGTTCAACTGCGTGACCGGCGTGTTCCGGCCCACATCGGGCGACGTCCTCGTCAACGGCAGCAGCGTGCTCGGCCGCCGACCCCACCGCATCACCGAGGCCGGTGTGGCGCGCACGTTCCAGAACATCCGGCTCTTCCCGAACATGACCGCCCTCGAGAACGTGGTCGTGGGCACCGACGCGCGGCACGGCACCAGCGTGCCGGGCGCGCTGCTCGGTCTCCCCCGCCACCGAAGGGAGGAGCGCGAGGGCAAGGTCGAGGCGCAGCGCCTGCTCGACTACGTCGGCATCGGGGCGCGCGCTGGCGATCTTGCCCGCAACCTCCCGTACGGCGACCAGCGCCGGCTCGAGATCGCCCGGGCTATCGCCACCGGTCCGAGCGTCCTGCTGCTCGACGAGCCGGCCGCGGGCATGAACCCGTCGGAGAAGCAGGCGCTGATCGGCCTCATCCGCCAAATCAGGGACTCGGGGCTCACCATCGTGCTCATCGAGCACGACATGGGCCTGGTGATGGGCGTCTGCGACCGGCTGGCCGTCCTCGACTTCGGCGGGAAGATCGCCGAGGGTCCGCCCCAGGACATCCAGAACAACCCCCGCGTCATTGAGGCCTATCTGGGAGCGCCGGAGGACACCGGTGCTGCTTGAGCTCGAGGACGTCCACGTCCATTACGGCAAGGTCGAGGCCCTGAAGGGCATCTCCCTCCAGGTCGACGAGGGCGAGATCGTCACCTTGATCGGCGGGAACGGCGCGGGGAAGTCGACCACGCTCAAGACCATCTCCGGCCTGCGGCCCGTGACCGCGGGCCAGATCCGCTTCCAGGGCGACGACATCGTCGGGGTGCCCGCGCACAAGCTCGTCGAGCTCGGCATCTGCCAGGCGCCGGAGGGCCGCGGCATCTTCCCCGGCATGACGGTCGTGGAGAACCTGGAGATGGGCGCCTACGCGCGTAAGGACGGCAAGGACGCGCTGCAGCAGGACTTCGAGCGGGTGTTCACCTTGTTCCCGCGACTGCAGGAGCGGCGCAAACAGCCGGGCGGCACGCTCTCCGGTGGTGAGCAGCAGATGCTGGCCATCGGCCGGGCGCTGATGGCGCGGCCCCACGTCCTGCTCCTCGACGAGCCGTCGATGGGGCTCGCGCCCAAGCTCGTTTCGCAGGTGTTCGACACCGTCACCGAGATCAACCGACAGGGCACCACCATCCTGCTCGTCGAGCAGAACGCGGCGCAGGCCCTGCAGCGCGCCCACCGCGCCTACGTGCTGGAGACGGGTCGCATCGTGAAGGCGGCCGACGCCAAGTCGCTGCTGGAGGACGACTCGGTCAAGCGGGCGTACCTGGGCGGTGACGTCGGCGCCGAGTAGCGCGCGTTGGGTCGCACGGCCCATTTCCGCATGACTACGCGCGAGGGGTGTTAAGCAACTAGCCCGTTGGTGCCGAACCAGCTGGCATGGCACCGGTCGGCACGCTCGAGCGCACCACCTTCGAGTGCGCCCGGTGTGGCGGCACGATCGATCGCTCGTCCCGTCCCCGGACGTGCCCCCACTGTCAGGCCAAGAAGGCCGACCGTTGCCAGCTGTGCGATCGGGCCGTCTACATCGGGGCCCCCCGCTGCCCCGAACATGCCGTGCTCGCAGCCGACGAGCCCGATCGCGCCACCGTGATGCTGCCGTCCGCGCCACTGATGACGCATGCCCCCGCCTCTCCCGCACCCCGCTGGGTCGCGGCGGTGGCGCGGACGGCCATCGCGGTGAGCCTGCTCGTGCCTGTCGCCTGGGCGGTTCGCAACCAGACGGCGCTGCGCAGCGCACACTCGTTCCAGGATCTCGGCGTCCTGCTCGTCGACGACGTGCCGACCTACACGCGCGTCGATGACGCCAAAGCCGGCGTGGGTCCCGTCGACTTCGAGCAGGCCGTGCGCGATGACGTGGAGGGAGCCGCATCGCGACAGACGCTCACCGACGCCGGGCTCGTGCGCGGCTACGACCGCGAGTGGCAGCAGGGATCGGCGGAAAACGAGACCGTCGACATCGAGCTCTTCCAGTACCGGGATCACCGAGGGGCTGTACTCGACGAAGCACGCCTCGAGCGGCTGGTACCCCAGGTGGCGACGGCCAACCAGTTGTCGTGGTCGACGTTCCCGGTTCCGACCGTGCCCGGAGCGCACGGCTACAGCCTGGTTGCGTCCGGCGGCGGCGTGTCCGTCGAGGTCGTGAGCTTCACGCGCGGGCCCTACGGTGCCGCGGTGTCGGTCACGTCGGTCGACCAGGGCACGGCCCGTGCGGTGGCCACGCGGGCGGCCGAACGTCAGCGGTCCCGGTTCTCGAAGGCCGAGCGTCTCGAAGTGCTCGTGACCGACGCCTTTCGCACCGTTCGCCGCTAGCCATCTCACGCCGGAGCGGCCCGGTACGTTCCATACCCGTGCCGCTGCCCCCGTTCCAGCGCCTGATCGATGATCACGGCGAGGACGTGTTCCGCTTCCTCGTCGCGACGGCAGGGGTGCAGGACGCCGACGACTGCTGGCAGGAGACCTACCTGGCCGCCCTCCGCGCCTATCCGGGCGTGCGGTCCGGATCCAACCTGCGGGCGTGGTTGTTCACCATCGCTCACAACAAGGCGGTGGACACCCACCGGGCCAGAGCCAGGCACGCGGTGCCGGTCGGCGCCGTCCCCGAGCACGGCCAGGAGCCGGAGGGCGCACCCGTGCCCGAGCTCTGGACCGCGGTGGAGGGGTTGCCGTCCAAGCAACGGGAGGCGGTGCTGCGGCGCTACGTGACCGATCTCCCGTACGACGACATCGCCGTCGCCATGGGCACGTCGGCTGACGCGGCGCGCCGCAACGTCTTCGAAGGCATCCGCGAGCTCCGGGAGGTGTGGGATGAACGCTGATCGCACGCAACGTCTGACGGCACTGGCAGCCGACGAGGGCCTGCTGGACGTGGCCTATGCCACCGTCGACTCGCCCATCGGCCCACTGTTCGTCGCATCGACAGCCAAAGGACTGGTTCGGCTCTGGTTCGGCGCGCCCCCCGACTCGATGCTCCAGCAGCTGGCCCTGCGCATCTCCCCGCGGGTCGTGGAGGCGCCGGCTGCGCTCGACCCGGTTCGCCGCCAGCTCGACGAGTACTTCGAGGGCAGCCGCACCCGCTTCGACCTGCCGCTCGACTGGACGCTGTCGCACGGCTTCGCGCAGCGGGTGCTGGAGGCGACCAACCGCATTCCGTACGGCGAGGTGTCGACCTACGGCACCGTCGCCGAGAAGGCCGGCAACCGTGCCGCCAGCCGGGCCGCAGGCCGCGCCCTCGGCACCAACCCCATCGCCGTCGTCGTCCCGTGCCACCGCGTCATCGGCAGCAACGGCTCCCTCACCGGCTACGGCGGGGGCATGGCCGCCAAGGAGTACCTGCTCCGCCTGGAGGGCTTCCTCCCCCCGCAATTGGCGTCATGACGTCATGACCCCCCGGAGGCGGGGCGGGGCGGCCTAACGGAGAACGACGTCGAGCACGTCGTCGAGGTCGGCAACCATGCCGGTGATGAACTGGCCGAACTCGGCGTAGACGGCGGATGCCTCGTCGTAACGCATCTTGTAGACGACCTCCTTGAGATCGTCCGGGTGCACGCCGAACAGGGTGACGCTCCACTCCCAATCGTCGAGGCCGGCCGACCCGGTGACGAGCTGCACGACGCGGCCGGCGAACGTGCGCCCGGTGGTGCCGTGCTCGTGCATGAGTCGCTCGCGCTCCTCGTAGGGAAGCGTGAACCAGTTCTGGTCGACGTTGCGCCGCTTCGACATGGGATAGAAGCAAATGGCGCGCATTCCCTCGGGCGGGAGGTTGGGGTAGAGCCGGGGCCGCTTCATCCCGTCCGTCATGTGCTGCGCGTACTCGGAGATCTCGGTGAGCGATACGTACGAGTCGACGAGCTCGAGGCCGGCCGTCTGCAGGGCCGACTGCAACCGGCGCAGGCGCCAGAGGTCGGGGCCGACGGCCATGACGCCGAGATCGGCCTTGTGCCCGAGAGTGGCGAAGGTGACGACCTGGTAGTCCTCCTCTGCCTGCATGGCCTTGACCGCAGCCTGCACCGCCTCGCTGTCGACGGCGCCGCCGGTCTGGAAGAACAGGTGCAGCACACCGAGGCCGGTGGTGGGGACGACGGGCTCGCTCATGGGTTGCAGGGTAGGACGCCACCGACTGGAAGTCCCCACCGCCCACTGGGCAGGATGGTCGGATGCGGCGGATGCTTCTCCTCGCCGTCCTCGCCTGCCTGGGTGCAGCCCTGGTGCCGCGACCCGCCCCTGCCGCCATCCCCGTGCTGGTGGTCGACGGGCGGGGCTTCGGGCACGGCGTCGGCATGGCTCAGGACGGCGCGTTCTGGATGGGCAAGGCCGGCGCGTCCACCAACCAGATCCTCGGCCATTTCTATCCGGGAACCGCCATCGCCAAGGCGACGGGGTCGGTGCGCGTCGCGGTGCTGACCGCGCCCAACCGCGAGGCATTCGTGTCCTTTCCCAACGGCGGCCAGGTGCGGGACGGCCGATCCGGCGCGCAATCCCCTGGCTTCCCCGTTCGGGTGGGACCGGGTGGCCAGGTCCGCATCAGGTTCGACGGCAGCCGCTACACGGCGACGGCGACAGCGGGTGGGCAGGCCGCCGCCGCGCCGTCACCGTCACCGACGGCGCAGAGCCAGGCCGCGCCCGCACCGACGGCGCCGGGCGGAGTCGCCGTCGCCGACGAGCCGACCACGACCACGTCCACCACCACACCGTCGCTGTTCCCGACGACGAGCACGACGATCCCTCTCGCGCCGGCGACGACCACGACCGCGCCGCCCCAGCAGCCGCCGCCGACCGCGCCGGAGGCGAGCACGACGCCATCGTCCGCATCCAGCCTGTGGGCCGTGCCCGACGACGGCGGCACCGTTGGTGTGCCGGCGCGCAGCAGGCGCTACCGCGGCGTCGTCGAGGCGACGGCGGGCGGCGGTGCACTGCGGCTGGTCGACGAGCTCGACGTCGAGCAGTACCTGCGGGGGATGGGCGAGGTACGCAACCCGAGCTGGCCGCCGGCGTCCCTGCGGGCCCAGGCCGTTGCGGCGCGCACCTACGCGCTGCGCGCCATGTCGACCGCCGGCGAGTTGTGCGACACGCAGCGCTGCCAGGTGTACCTCGGCGCTGACGCCGAATACGCGGCCATGAACAAGGCGGTGGCGGACAGCGCTCGTCAGGTCGTGGTGTTCGGACGTTCACTGGCGTCGGCCGTGTACTCAGCCAACGGCGGCGGCTTCTCGGCCAGTCGCGAGGAGGGCTTCGGGACGACGGGCGCCGGCTACCCGTACCTCCGTCCCGCGCCGTACGACACCAAGGACCCCCTTCCGTGGCAGGTGAAGGTCGCCTACGCCGACCTCGCGGCCCGGTTCGGCTACTCCGGTCAGCTCACGGGCGTGCGGGTGAGCAAGGCAGGCCCGTCGGGCCGCGCCCTGGAGGTCACGCTCGACGGGAGCACGGGGCCCCGCACGGTGTCGGGCCTCGCGTTCGACGCCGGTCTCGGCCTCAAGTCCACCCTCTTCACGTTGACCGCTGGGACGGCCGACGTCGCCCCACCTCCACCGCCGCCAGGCGAGGGGCTGCAGGCGCTGCCGGAAGACCTCGCGCCCTCCGCGGCGACCGCGGCTGGTGCGACCCTGCCCGACTTCGGCGACCTCGCGGGCCGACCCGACGCGATCAAGGTCTCGTCCGTGGGCAACAGCGACGCCACGGACGCGCCGCTGTCCGTCTTCGCTGTCGCGTTGAACGTGTCAGCGGCTGCGGTCGTCGGCCGTCGCTTCGTCAGACGCCGAGCCTGACCGCCCGGCCCACGCCGCCGCCATGGCCAGTCGCTCTGCCGCGTGCGGATGGGAGGCGTTGGCCCGCTTCCACCATGACGGAGCCAGGTCGGCGAGGTTGTCGGTGTGCAACGAGCGCAGCATGGCCGACGCGGCAGCCGCGTCCTTCGTCACCTCGAGGCCGAAGATGTCGGCCTCGCGCTCACCGGCGCGGGTGACCCACGCCGATAGGAGCCCGGTGAGGGCGCTGCCGACAGGGAAGACGAGGAGGAAGAGCGGCAGCGCCGCCGGGTTGCGCAGGCTGTGCACGCCGGCCCAACGCAGCGCCGCGTCCCACCCCAGCACCAGCCGCAGCACCGCGAAGTTCACCAACAGCAGTCCGGCGATCACGGGGATGAGACGGCGCACGTGCTTGAGCTTCCAGTGCCCGATCTCGTGCGCCGCGACGGCGCGGATCTGCTCGGGGGGCCGGGCGAGGATGGTGTCGAACAAAACGAGCTTGCGCGTCTTGCCGAGCCCGGTGACGAAGGCGTTGTCCTTGCGCGTGCGCCGGCTGGCGTCGGACACCTCGATCACCGTCACGTCCGCATCGGCCTGACGGGCCACGCCGAGGAGGTCGTCGCGCAGCACCTCGTCGTCCAGCGGCGTGAACTTGTTGAACAAGGGCATGATCAGCACCGGTCCGAGCAGCCCGAGACCGACGACGAACACGCCCATCACGACCCATCCCCACACCCACCACAGGTCGGTGGTGCGGATCAGCCACCACAACGGCAGCAGCAGGGCGGTGCTGACGAGCACGCCGACGAGCAGGTTCTTGGCCAGGTCGGCCACGAAGCCCTTGGTGGTCTGGGTGCTGAACTCCCATCGCTTGTCGTACACGAGCTCGTGGTAGGCGGCGAACGGCGTCGTCACGACCACCTCGACCACCTGCACGATGACCATGGCGACCAGCAGACGCAGCACCCAGTTGTCGACGCCCCAGCGGCCCAAGAGGCGGGGGACGGCGTGAGTCCAGATCACCGTCACGAGGGCGGCACCGCCGACGAGACGCTCGGCCAGGCTGAGCCGGGCCAACGGCTTGGTGTAGCGCTTGGCCTTGCTGATCTCCTCGGCGCTGAACCAGTCCTCCGGCTTGGCCGGGAACCGCTTCCACGGGTTGATCCTCGTGTCCCCCATGGGCGGAATGTCTAGCCCCACAACGCGAACTCGCCCGGTTCAGCCTGCTGGAGCAGGCCAAACCGGGCGAGTTCGCTTGATGCCGGCTCGTTCTTAGAAGTCTTCCATGCCGCCGCCGGGCATGCCGGCGCCAGCGCCTTCCTTCTCGGGCTTGTCGACGATGACCGCCTCGGTGGTGAGGAAGAGGGCCGCGATGGATGCCGCGTTCTGCAGGGCAGACCGGGTGACCTTGGCGGCGTCAATGACGCCGGCCTTGACGAGGTCCTCGTATTCGCCGGTGGCGGCGTTGAAGCCCTCGGCCGCGCCCTTGAGGTTGCGCACCTTGTCCACGACGACGCCGCCCTCGAGGCCGGCGTTGACCGCGATCTGCTTCAGCGGCTCCTCGACGGCCCGGGCCACGATGCGAGCACCGGTGGCCTCGTCGCCCTCGAGCTTCTCGGCCACATCCAGGATGCGAGCCTGGCTGCGGAGCAGGGCCACGCCACCGCCGGGCACGACGCCCTCTTCGACGGCGGCCTTGGTGGTGCTGACCGCGTCCTCGATGCGGTGCTTCTTCTCCTTGAGCTCCACCTCGGTGGCGGCGCCGACCTTGATGACGGCCACGCCGCCGGACAGCTTGGCCAGGCGCTCCTGCAGCTTCTCCCGGTCGTAGTCCGAGTCGGTGTTCTCGATCTCGGCCTTGATCTGGTTGATGCGGCCCTTGATGTCGTCGTCCGCGCCGCCGCCCTCGACGATGGTGGTCTCGTCCTTGGTGACGGTGACCTTGCGGGCCTTGCCGAGCAGCTCGAGCCCGACGTTCTCCAGCTTGAGACCGACCTCCTCGGAGACGACCTGGCCGCCGGCGAGGATGGCGATGTCCTGGAGCATGGCCTTGCGACGCTCGCCGAAGCCCGGGGCCTTGACGGCCACGCTCTTGAACGTGCCGCGGATCTTGTTCACGACGAGGGTGGCCAGGGCCTCGCCCTCCACGTCCTCGGCGACGATCACCAGCGGACGGCCGCCCTGCATGACCTTCTCGAGCACCGGCAGCAGGTCGCGCACGGCGCTGATCTTGGAAGAGACGAGGAGGATGTACGGGTCTTCGAGGACCGCTTCCATCCGCTCGGGGTCGGTCACGAAGTAGGGCGAGATGTAGCCCTTGTCGAAGCGCATGCCCTCGACGAGGTCCATGTCCATGCCGAAGGTCTGTGACTCCTCGACGGTGATGACACCGTCCTTGCCCACCTTGTCGATGGCCTCGGAGATCATCCCGCCGATCTCGGGGTCGGCGGCCGAGATGGACGCGACCTGGGCGATCTGCTCCTTGGTCTCGGTCTCCTTGGAGATGTCCTTCAGGCTGGCGACGGCGGCCTCGACGGCGGCCTCGATGCCCTTCTTGAGGGACATGGGGTTGGCACCGGCGGCCACGTTGCGCAGGCCCTCGTGCACCATGGCCCACGCCAGGACGGTGGCGGTGGTGGTGCCGTCACCGGCGACGTCGTCGGTCTTCTTGGCGACCTCCTTGACCAGCTCGGCGCCGATGCGCTCGTACGGGTCCTCGAGATCGATCTCCTTGGCGATGGACACGCCGTCGTTGGTGATCGTCGGGGCGCCCCACTTCTTGTCGAGCACGACGTTGCGGCCCTTGGGGCCGAGGGTGACGCGTACGGCGTCAGCCAGCTGGTTCATGCCGTTCTCGAGCGACCGACGGGCCTGCTCGTCGAAGGCGATCATCTTTGCCATTGGGGGTCCTCCCGGAGCGTTAGCACTCTCATCATGCGAGTGCTAACCAGAAAACCACCTCTGGCCGCGTTTCGCAACCCGCCCGGCAGGTGGACGGGCGCCGCAGGCGCTCAGCGAGGGCGGGCGCGCGGCCGGCTAAACGCTGATTCCAGGCGCTCGAGCAGCTCGGCCTTCTGCAGCTCGGCGTCCCGGCGCTCCTGGAGCACCCCGGTGCTGGTGCGGAGCAGGTCCCTGACCTTCTGGATGAGCTTGTCGGGGTCGAAGGGCTTGGTGAGGTACTCGTCCGCGCCCAGCTCCCAGCCCCGCACGAAGTCGCGCTCGGCCGTCTTGGCCGTCAGGACGAGGAAGCGGGTGGCGTTGGCCAGGCCCCTCTGGCGGCGACCACGGAGGACCCCGAAGCCGTCCACGTTCGGCATCATCAGGTCGAGCACGACGAGGTCAGGGGCGTGCTCTTCGAGGGCGGCGAGGGCGCTCTCGCCGTCGCCCGCCTCCCGGACCTTGAAGCCGGCGTCCTCCAGGGCGAAGACGAGCATGTTCCGGATATCCGGGTCGTCGTCGACCACGAGCACTTCAGACATGGTCGGAGTATCGGCGCGTTGAGCGCCGCCATTTAGCCGCCGGCTTAGCCGCCGGCGACGGCAGGCACGATGGAGATGGTCTGACCGTCGTTCACCGGTGTCTCCAGGCCCTCGAGGAAGCGCACGTCCTCGTCGGCCACGAAGACGTTCACGAATCGACGCAGCTTGCCGTCCTCGTCGAACAGCCGTGCCGCGAAGCCGGGATGGGCCGCATCGAGGCCCTTCAGCACCTCGCCGACGGTCGACCCCTCGACCTCCACCTCGCCCGCGTTGTTGGTTAGGGATCGCAGCTGGGTCGGCACTCGAACCTTCACAGCCATCACACACCGTCCTCCAGCTCGACGCCGGCGGCGAAGGCCTCGAGGGTCGGAGCGATCGTCGCGGTCGGGCCCACGTACGGGCTCACCGCTTCGATCGTCTTGAGGCCGTGGCCGGTGACGTAGGCGACCACCCGCTCGTCGCGCCGCACCACGCCCTGCTCGGCCAGCTTGGCGAGGGTTGCGATGGTCACGCCGCCCGCCGTCTCGGCGAAGATGCCCTCGGTCTGGGCCAGCAGCCGGATGCCGGCGACGATCTCCTCGTCGGTGACCGAGGCGACGGCGCCGCCGCTCGACCGCACGGTGTCCAGGGCGTACCACCCGTCGGCCGGGTTCCCGATGGCCAGGGACTTGGCGATGGTCGACGGCTTCACCGGTCGCACGTGGTCGACGCCCTCGGCGAAGGCGGTGGCGACGGGCGAGCACCCGGTTGCCTGCGCGCCGGAGATTCGCACATGGGGCTCGTCGTCGAGCAGTCCCACCTTGTGGAGCTCGCGGAAGCCCTTGCCGATCTTCACGAGCTGGCTGCCGGACGCGATGGGCACGACCACGTGGTCGGGCGCTTCCCAGCCCAGCTGTTCGGCGACCTCGAAGGCGAGGGTCTTCGAGCCCTCGGCGTAGTAGGTGCGCACGTTGACGTTCACGAATGCCCACGTCGGGTGCTCGCTGGTGAGCTCGGCGCAGAGGCGGTTGACGTCGTCGTAGTTGCCCTCGACCGCGATGAGCTGACCGCCGTAGACGGCAGTGGTGACGACCTTGCCCGCCTCGAGGTCGTGCGGGATGAAGACGACGGACTTCATCCCCGCGCGCGCGGCGTGCGCCGCGACGGAGTTGGCCAGGTTGCCGGTGGACGCGCACGCTGCGACCTTGAAGCCGAGCTCACGCGCCTTGGTCAAGGCCACCGACACGACGCGGTCCTTGAACGAGCCGGTGGGGTTCACGGTGTCGTTCTTGATCCAGAGCTCCCCGAGTCCCAGCTCGGCGGCCAGCCGGTCGGCCCGCACGAGCGGCGTGAAGCCGGCGCCCAGGTCGACGGGCGCGGCGCCCTCGGCGGGCAGCAGGTCGGCGTAGCGCCAGATGGTCTGCGGGCCCGCGGCGATGCGGTCCCGGCTCACCGACGCGGCGATCGCCTCGTAGTCGTAGTCCACCTCGAGCGGCCCGAAACAGAACTCACAGACGTGCAGCGCCTCGGCCGGATAGGCGCGCCCACACTCCCGACACTTGAGACCCTCTACGAACGGCACAGCCCCTCCTCATCGTTCCGGGCATTGGCACCTGGCGCTCGTGCGCTGGTTGCCGCGGCTTCACTGGGCCCGGTCCCTCGACCGCTCTGGATAAGTGGCCGCGATTGTACGCCTTACGGGCCGGCTGTCTCCAGCCGCTTGATCACGGCGGTCGGCTCCACCTGGTCGTAGGGCTCGCCGAGGATGTGGACCCGCCAGAGGTGGCCGAGGACGATCTTCAGCGTCGCGGCGATCGGCACGGCCAGCAACAGGCCGAAGAACCCGCCCAGGCTCCCGCCCGCGACGAGGGCGAGGATCACGACCGCCGGATGCAGCCGCACGGCCCGCTGCATGACCTGCGGGGTGATGAAGTGGTTGTCGATCTGCTGCACCCCGGCCATGATCGCCACGACGAGCAGGGCCCGCACTGGGCTGCCTGTCGTGAGGGCGATGACGATGCCCGGGATGCCGCCGATCCACGGACCGATGAGCGGCACGATGTTGAACAGGCCCGCGATCATCCCGACGAGGAACCAGAAGCGCAGCCCGATCACGGCCAAGCCGATCGAGCACAAGAGCCCGACGATCACCGCGACGAACAACTGTCCCCGGAAGAAGCCGCCGATGGCGCGGTTGAGCCGGTGGGCCACGTGGAGGACCTCGGGGCGCGCCTGTTCGGGGACGAGCGACTCGGCGACCCGCCGCAGGTGCGGGACGTCCACGAGCATGTAGAACGCGATTACGGGACCGAGGATCAGGATCAGCAGGATGTGGAACACCTGCAGGCCGATGCGACGGGCCCGCGACAGCTGGTCGCTGAAGCTCTGATTCGTGGAGGAGAACTGATCCTCGAGGTCCTTGCGGGTGAACTCGAAGAACGTGCCCTTGGAATCGGCGGCCCGGTCGTCGATCCAGTGTTGTGACTTGGCCTTGATGTCGGGCCAGTCGCTGCGCAGCTGGCTCGTCTGGTCGGACACCAGCGGCGCCAGCAGCAACCCGAGCGTGCCGAGCAGGGCGGCCACGCCGAGATAGGCGATCGCCGCGCCGCCCGCGCGCGGGATGTGATGACGTTGCAGCCTGGTGACGATCGGGTTGAGGAGGAAGACGATGGCGCCCGCGAGGATCAGCGGCGGGAAGATCACCCGGAACTGCCACACCACGAAGCCGAGGATGGCAACGAGCAACGCCACACCCACGCCTGCCCACGCCACCTGGCCGGCGCGTCGCAGGTGGTCCGTCATCGGCTCAAGGTTACGAGTTCGCCGTGCACGACCTCGCGGACACACGCGGCCGTGTCCGCCATGGCCCGGTCCCGTCCGAACCGCTCGACGAGGCTGATCGCCCGAGCCGGATCGGGCACCGGCGCCAGGATCTCGCCCGCCACCACCAACGCGGGAACGCCATTCAGACTGGCGAGCTCGAGCACGCCGCCCACGACCTTGCCCTGGAAGGACTGCTCGTCCACGAAGCCTTCGCCGGTCACGACGAGGTCCGCACCTTCGAGGCGGTCCTCGACGTCGAGGAGGTCCGCGACCAGATCGAACCCCGGCACGAGGACCGCGCCGATCGCGGCCAGGCCCCCGGCCAGCCCGCCTGCGGCGCCGCCGCCCTCGAGCTCGCGGACGTCGACGCCGTAGTCCTCCACGTAGACCTGGGCCAGGCGCTCGAGGCGCCGCTCGAGCAACGCGACCTGCGCGTCCGTCGCGCCCTTCTGCGGGCCGAACGTTCGGGCCGCGTCCACGAAGCGCGTGACGACGTCGTACGCGGCGACGAGCTCGACACCCGCCAGCCGGCCCTTCGAGTGCAGGGCCCGGAGCGCGGCGAGACCCCCGTCGGTCGTGGCCGAGCCGCCCATCCCCACGACGATGCGACGAGCGCCCTCTGCCAGTGCGGCCGCGACGAGCTCGCCGGTGCCGACCGTCGACGCGCGCAGCGGGTCGTTGCCTTCTGGGCCACCCGCCAGCAGCAGCCCGGAGGCACGGGCCATCTCGATCACCGCCGTGCCGTCTCGCATCCGCCACTCCGCAGCCACCCGATCGCCGAGCGGCCCCGTGACCGTCGTGTGGCGGGGGGACCCGCCGACCACCTCGAGCAGCCCCTCGCCGCCGTCCGCCAGCGGCGCCTGGTCGCACGTCCAGCCCGCATCCTCGGCGGCCAGCGCGATGGCAGCGGCGACGGCAGTAGCCGACGCTGTCCCCCGGAACTTGTCGGGCGCCGCTAGGACGTGAGGCACTTGGGTATGGTGCCGCGAATGCCGGACGTGGACCCCGACATCCTCGTGGTCTCCAATCGCGGACCCCTCTCCTTCTCGCGGAACGACAACGGGGAGCTGGAGACGAAGCGGGGCGCAGGCGGGCTCGTGTCCACGCTCGGACCCGGTATCGCCGAGCGGCGGGCGACGTGGATCGCGGCCGCCATCTCGGACGAGGACCGGGAGGCTGCGGGCCAGGGGATGATCGAAGCCGAGGGGTTCCGCCTGCGCTCGCTCGTGGTGGATCCGGACGAGTACCGCATGTTCTACGACGTGGTCGCCAACTCGACGCTCTGGTTCATGCACCACAATCTGTTCGATCTGCCGCGGCGTCCGCGCATCGATCGGCGCTGGCGGGAGGCGTGGGACGCCTATCGCTCGGTGAACGACACGTTCTGCAACGCGGTGTGCGAGGAGGCGAGCGAGGGTTCGGTCGTGCTCGTGCAGGACTACCACTTCTCGCTCATGGGAGAACGCCTGGCGCAGGAGCGGCCCGACCTGCGCGCCGTCCACTTCCACCACACACCGTTCTGCGAGCCGTCCGCCCTGCGCACCCTCCCTGACCACGTGGCCGACGAGCTGATGCGGGGCCTGGCCGGCTTCCGCGCCTGCGGGTTCCACTCGAGCCGGTGGGCCGCCTGTTACGAGGCAGGTGTCGCGGCGCAGATCGGCGAGCAGGGGCGCACGTTCGTCGCGCCGGCCGCCGCCGACCATCTCGACATCGAGAAGGTGGCCGCCGGCGAGGAGTGCGCGCAGGAGATGGCCGCGCTCGAGGAGGCGATCGCTGGCCGCAAGCTCATCGTGCGCGTCGACCGCATCGAGCTGTCCAAGAACCTGCTCCGGGGCTTCCTCGCCTTCGACGACCTGCTGCGGGCCCGTCCCGACCTCGTCGGCGGGGTCACCTTCGGCGCCTTCATCTACCCCTCGCGCGAAGCGCTCCCCGAGTACCTCGCGTACCGCCAGGAGGTCGAGGGACTCGCCGCTCGGCTCAACCAGCGATGGGCGAAGGGCGACTGGATGCCGATCCTGCTCGACACGTCGGACTTCTTCCCGCGCTCGGTCGCCGCCCTCCGCCGCTACGACGTCCTGCTGGTGAACCCGATCCGCGACGGTCTCAACCTGGTCGCCAAGGAAGGGGCACTCCTCAACGAGCGCGACGGCGTGATCGCCCTCAGCAGGGAGGCCGGCGCGTGGGAGGAGCTGAGCGAGGGCGCCCTCGAGGTCAACCCCTTCGACGTGGCCGGCACCTGCGAGGCGCTGTCCGAGGCGCTCGACATGGAGCCCGACGAGCGGGCCCGCCGCGCCACCGTCCTGCGCCGCGCCGCCGGCCGCCGCACCCCGACCGATTGGCTGCACGATCAATTGCGGGCCGCAGGAGCCCTGTAACGCACGCCAACACACCTGACTTTTCCGCGATTCGACCGGTCATACCGGTCGCATCGCGAAAAAGTCAGGTGTGGGTCTCGGCCAAACGGTGCAACAACTCCAAGGCGCCGGGGGGGCCGTCGACCTTGAGGTCGGCGCGCTCGAGGAGGTCGGGCGGAGCCTCGGCGCTGCGGACGGCGACCTTCAGGGTGTGCAGGCCGCTCGCCAGGGTGGCGGCGTCCAGGGCGTCGAACGCAGGGAGGTCACCGAGGTCGTCACCGATGAAGCACGCCGCGCCCATCCCGTCGACCAGATCAGCGACGACGGTTCCCTTGTCGACCGACACCGGGGGCCGCAGCTCGAAGGACTTCCGCGCCGGGTGCACGACGAGGCCGGTGTCCGCCGCGTGGGTCACGACCCAGCCCGCGGCCCAGTCGCTCTCCTTCGGCACGACGCGCACGTGGATGGTGACCGCCAGGCCCTTGTCCTCGACCATCACGTCCGCCGGGGCCTCGACGCGCGCCGCCGCGACCGTGGCGCGGACGGTCTCCCGCCAGCTGGCCGCGTCGGGGTGCTCGACCACCCGCTCGCCGTCGGTCCACTCGAGCCCGTAGAGCCCGTAGGCGACCAACCGCGGGCAGGCCCCGATGTGGAGGTGCTCGGCGAGGAAGGCGGCGGGACGACCGGACACCACCGCGACCCGCGCGTACGCGCCGGCGAGAGCATGCAACGCATCGACCGCGCCAGGGAGAGGACGGGCCGCGTCAGGGTCGAGGACGATGGAAGACAGCGTGCCGTCGAAGTCGGTGATCACCGCCGCCCCGTCGGGGTGGTCGCGCAACGGCGCGAGAAGCGCCGGGAGGGGGTCGGGCGAGGTCACGAAGGCCGACGCTAGTTTCGGCCGATGCGCCTGCTGGCCGCGGCCATCGCGTCCGTGCTGCTGCTCGCCGGCTGCCAACCCGACACCGTTCGCATCGCGTTTCGCCCGCGCGCCGGTGCCACCTACGCCTATCGCGTCGAGGTCGAGTCGGTCACGGTCATCGCCGTGCAGGGCCGCGCTCCCCAGCGCGCGGCCGACCACTTCGTCCTCCGGGCCGACCAGGCGGTGCTGACCGCCGGCGCGGAGAGCAGCCGCGTCCGGGTCCGCCTGGCCGGGCCCAACCTGGGTGCGCGCACCTTCGTGGTGCGCATCGACCGAGCCGGACAGCTGGCCGAGGTCCAGCGCATCGAGGACCTGCCCGCCAGCGCGTTCGGGAGCCTCGGCCTCACCGAGATCTTCCCGGCCGCAGCCGGGGCCCCGCCGGCCCGGCCGCTCTCGCCCGGCGAGCGCTGGGTGGTCGACGAGCCCGTCGGCCTCCCAGGGCAGGCGCGCACCCGGCTGCGGGGCTCCGGCCGCCTGACCGAGCTCGGTGTCGTCCACGGCCAGAAGGTCGCGCGTGTGGAGAGCGCCTTCCGGCTCGCCGTCGAAGGCACGACCCAGCTCGAGCAGGGCAGCTTCGCGTTGGGTGGAACGCAGTCGACATCCGCGACCGCCACCCACCGTCTGGTCGACGGCGCGGTGGAGGACGTGCGTGCCCTCACGCGCGGCCAGTTCCACCTCACGCTGCTGCCGCCCACCGGGACGTCTGGGCCAGCCATCCCCGGCACCCTCACGGTCGAGGTGCGCTCACACACCTCGCTCATCCGCTGACGCGGCGGTGAACTAGCGCGTCGTCGTCGTGGCGCGGCTGGTGGTGGCGCTCGTACTGCGCGACGTGGTCGATGTCGTGCCCGCGGTCCCGGCTCGCGCCAGGTCGGGCCCGACCACGATCACCACGTTGGCCTGCGACACCTCGACCGCCGGCGGCGGGGTCGGGACCGCAGTCACCGGCGAGGGCGGAAGCGCGAGCGCCAGCTGGAGCGCCTTGGCGTCCTTCTCGTAGTCGCGCGTGACGTAGTACACCGCGGACGCCTTCGTCGCGGCCTTGACCGCAGCGCTGGCGTCGACGGCGCGCAGCACGTTGTAGCCGTTGACCTTGAGCGGTTGCGCGACACGCGATGCGGCGCCGGCCACGGTGGTGCCGTTGATGACGAGGACCTTCACGTCCTTCGGCGCGTGGGCGGCCGCCGTGGTCGTGGTGGGCAGCGTCGGCAACGGTGTCGTTGGCGTGGTGCCGCTGGGCCGTGGCTTGGACGCCAGCACGCCGGTGCCGTTGCCGTTGTCGTCGAGGGGGTGGAGGAGGAGGAAGCCGACGATCACTGCGACGGCGATCAGGACGGCGCCGCGGCCCGCGTTCACCGATGCCGAACGCGCAAAGGACCCGTCGGCGGCGGCGTGTCGTCCGCGTCTCATGGTCTCATCGCGCCGGCGGCTCGCCGGATGCGCGACCCTCGAAGCGGGCGCGACGGCGGCGATCTCGCATGCGGCGCAGGCGCCTCAGCACGAGCGGGTCGTAATCGAGGGCATCGGCGGAGTCCAGCAGCTCACCGAGGATCTGGTAGTAGCGCG
The DNA here is from genome assembly GCA_041166085.1 of Actinomycetota bacterium. GTDB lineage: Bacteria > Actinomycetota > Acidimicrobiia > Acidimicrobiales > JAFATL01 > JBEEFP01. The sequence continues at coordinate 5,567 of JBEEFP010000007.1, read as the reverse complement.
TCGGCGACAACTCGAAGCGCGCGCGGATCGCGCCCTCCTTGGGACCTGGCTCGGCCCACCACGAGCGCTCGAAATCGATGATGGCGCGGTCGCGATCAGAAAGGGCCATCCGGGGCAGCCTGCCACAGAAGCCGCCATCCTTGGTGCACCTAAGGTCGCGCCTCATCCGGCCGGGTTAGCTCAGTTGGTAGAGCACCGCTCTTGTAAAGCGGATGTCGTCGGTTCGATCCCGACACCCGGCTCTTTCATTGGCTCGCTCGCAAGCTGCACTCGCTGAGATGCGATGGGTATCCCACCGATCTGGCTTGCGAGGTGCGCCGCTGTGCCCGCTTGCGGACGCTGAATCAGGCGTGAGTGAGTTCGGCGGCATCACGTTCCTGCAGATGCACGTCGAGCTTGCGCTTGATGCGCTGCAGGGCGTTGTCGATCGACTTCACGTGCCGGCCCAGGTGGTCGCCAATCTCCTGGTAGCTCTTGCCCTCGACGTAGAGGCGGAGCACGTCGACCTCGAGGCCGGACAGCATCTCGGCCATCGACCGACGCATGGCGTCCATGCGCTCGTTGGACACGACCTCGTCAGCAGGGTCGGGCATGGCGTGATCGTCGAGCAGCATCTCGACCGAGCGCTCGCCCGGGTCGTCGGACCCGCGCACACCGCTGATCGAGACGTACTGGTTCAGCGGCTGGTGCTTCTGCCGCGTGGCCGTCTTGATGGCGGTGATGACCTGGCGGGTGATGCACAGCTCGGCGAAGGCTCGGAACGACGCCTGACGCTCGGGCCGGAAATCCCGCGCCGCCTTGTAGAGACCGATCATTCCCTCCTGCTCGATGTCGTCCGAGTCCGCACCGATCAGGAAGTAACCGCGAGCCTTGGCCCGAGCGAAGCGCCGGTAGCGCTCCAGCAGGACGTTGAGGGCGTCGCCGTCGCCGTCCCGATAGCGAGCAACCAGCTCGTCGTCGGCCAGCTCGGTGAGAGGGAGTACTTCGGTCCGTAAGGCCATTCTGTGGTGCTCCTGTGCGTGCTGTGACGATTGCCCGATTTGTGGTTTGGCACAACTGGCCATGGGAATGACTAGCCCCTTTGAACCATGATCCGTGGCCTCGTGTCAATGGTCACAACCACCGCCAGCGTCTGAAATTCTGGCCCCATCCTTGGGACGGGTCACAAGAAGCTGGTGGGCAAAGGACTTCAAAGGCCGCGCCCATGGGCAAAGGTGAACGCGGCAACGGCGCCCGCGGCGGCCACATTGAGCGATTCGATGGGCCCGCGAAGAGGAATTCGGGCCACGACGTCGCAGCGCTCGCGGGCGAGGCGCGACAGCCCTCGGCCCTCCGATCCGAGGACGATCGCGAGCGGCTGGTCGCCCAGCTCACCGAGCTCGTCGATCGCGCGGTCGCCGTCGGCAGCCAGACCGACCGTCCACACCCCGGCCCGGCGCAGCTCGGCCAGCGCAGCCGGGATGCCCGGCACCAGCGCCAGGGGCAGGTACTCGACGGCCCCAGCCGCCGCCTTGGTGACCGTGGGGGTCACGTGCGCCGACCGGTGGCGGCCCAGCACCCCGCCCGTCATCCCGGCGCTCACCGCTGTCCGGAGGAGCGCTCCCAGATTATGGGGATCGGTGACGCCGTCCAGCACCAGCAGGTACGGGGCGGGGCTGGCGGTCCGGTCCGCGAGGTCGCTCAGGTCCGCCTCGGGGAGGCCCTCGGCCCGGGCCAGCACCCCTTGCGGGGCGTCGGTGCGCGCCGCGGCGTCGAGGCGCCCCCGGGGCACCCGGCGCACCGGCACGCGGGCGGCGGCGGCCAGGTCGGCGATCTCGGCCAGGACCGCGCTCTCGCCGGCCTCGTCTGCGATCCAGACCTCGCGGGTGCGACGGCGGCGCGCCGCAAGGAGCTCCCGCACCGCGTGGCGGCCCTCCACCTGCTCCCCACCGAGGCCGGCCTTCGGCGCGGCCCTGGGCGGGACGGCCCGCTTGGCGGGCCGTCCCCGGCTCACGCCTCCTCGACGAGGGCGACCGCCCAACACGCCACCCCCTCGCCCCGCCCGAGGGCACCCATGCCCTCGGTGCGCTTGGCCCGGACGGTGACGGTGCCACCTGCCGCCTCGCTCAGGCGGCGCTGCATCTCGTCACGATGGGGTGCGAGGCGCGGCGCCTCGAGCACGACCGCGCAGTCGACGTTGCCCACCCGCCAGCCCGCCTCGGCCACCATCGCCGCCACGCGGGTCAGCAGGTCGATGCTGTCGGCGTCGCGCCAGGCCGCGTCGGTGTCTGGGAAGTGTTGCCCGAGGTCGCCGAGCCCGGCCGCGCCCAACAGGGCGTCGGCCACCGCGTGGGCGAGCACGTCGGCATCGCTGTGGCCGGCCAGGCCCGGCGCGTCCGCGATGGCCACGCCGCCCAGCACGAGCGGGCGCTGCGGGTCGGCGCTGAAGGCGTGGGCGTCGAAGCCCAACCCCACCCTCACGCGAGCAGGGCGGCCAGCACCCGCAGATCGTCCTTGGTCGTGATCTTCATGGCCTCCGGCGTCCCGGGCACGACCACCACCCTGCCACCCGCCCGCTCCACGAGGGTCGCGTCGTCGGTTGCCTGCTCGCCGGTGGCGTGGGCGGCTCGCAGGACGCCGGCCCGGAAGGCTTGGGGCGTCTGCACGGCGACGATGCGCTCGCGGTCCAGCGCCAGCCCGTCGAGGTGGCGCAGTGTGTCGGGCACGGCCAGTCCGGGCACGGCAGCGTCGGCCGTGTCCAGCGCGTCGAGCACCTGCTCGAAGGTCTCGCGCCGAGCACCGGGCCGGGCCGCGTCGTGCACGAGCACTGCATCGGCCGCAGCCGGTACCGCGGCCAGACCGGCCCGCACCGAGTCCGACCGCGTCAGGCCGCCGGCGACGACCACCTGCACCTCCGGCCAGTCCGCGTCGAGGTGGTCAGGCGGGACGACCAGGACCACGCCCGCCGCCAGGGCTCTCGGGTGCTCGACCGCCCACGCCACGATCGGCCGGTCGCCGAGGACCTCGAACTGCTTGAGCCCGCCGTACCGCGTGCCGCTGCCGGCCGCCACGACGATGGCCCAGATCACTCCGTGACGGTAGCGAACAGCATGCGCCCGACCGAGGTCTGCGCGTTCCCGGTGATGCGCACTTCGACCTCGCTGCCGATCAGGGCGGCGGCGTCGCCCACGACCACCATCGTGCCGTCGTCGAGGAATCCCACGCCCTGACCCGGCTCCTTGCCCTCGCGCGAGATCGGGAGCCGCACCGTCTCGCCCGGCACGAGCACGGGCTGCAACCCCTCGGCCAGGCGGTGGAGGCTCAAGCAGCGCACGCCCTGGAGCTCGGCCACGCGCTGCAGATTGGTGTCGAGCGTGAGCAGTCCGACCTCGAGTCGGCGGGCGAGGGCGACGAGCTTGGCGTCGACCTCGTCGTGCTCGACGACCTCGTCGTCGAGCACGTGCACCTCTGAGCCAGGCAGGTGCTGCAGGGCACTGAGCAGGTCGAGCCCCCGCTGCCCCCGTCGGCGTCGAGTGGGTTCCTGGGCGTCGGCGATGGACTGCAGCTCGTCGAGCACGAACGGGGGGACGAGCAGCATCCCGGGCAGGAAGCCGGCGCGCGCCACCGTGAGGAGGCGTCCGTCGAGGATGGCGCTGGTGTCGACGAGAACGGCGTCCGCGCCCCGTCCGTACGGAGTGGCGCGCACGAGCGGGCGAGTGGACAGTCCTGCGAGGGCGAGCAGCTCTTCGGCCCGGCGCATGGCGATGGCGAAGCCCTCGTAGATGCCGATCCAGACGAGCAGCCCCCACACCGGCCAGCCCCAGTGCCCAGGCAGGAGGATGACGGCGGGCACACCGACGAGCCCGGAGAGGAGGCCGAGGGCGGAGCCGCCCACCGCTCCCGCCAGCAGGCTGGCGGCCGAGGTCCGGGTCAGGCTGCGCTCGACGCGGCCCGCCACCTGGTCGATCAGCCGGCCCAGGACACCCCCGGACACATAGCCCATGCACGCGCCGAGCACGGCGCCGATGACGGCGCCGTTGCCCGCCTCAGGCGCACCGCCGCGGCCGAGCGCAAACCCCGCCGCGGTGGCCATCAGGACGATGAAGATCCGCGTGACCTCGACGAACATGTCCCTGCTGTATCGGCGCGGATGTCCGATGCCTGTACGGGCCGAGCGCCCTATTTGCCCGAGTGGGGGTTACGGCAGGGCGTCGTTGAGCTTCTGCTCGGCTTCCTCTTCGGAGACGTTGATGGCGAAGGTGAGCTCGGAGACGAGGATCTGCCGGGCCTTCTGGAGCATGCGCTTCTCGCCCGCGGACAGGCCCTTGTCCTTGTCGCGGATCGACAGGTTCCGCACGACCTCGGCCACCTGGTACACGTCGCCGGACTTCAGCTTCTCGACGTGGTTCTTGTAGCGCCGGGACCAGTTGGTCGGCATGCGCGCCTCCTTCTTGCGAAGGACGGCGAACACCTCCTCGACCTCTTCGTCGTTGATCACCTCGCGAAGACCGACCTCTTCGGTGTTGTCGCAGGGCACCATGAGCGTGAGGTCGCCGTAGGCGACCCGCAGCACGAGATACTCACGCGTCTCGCCGAAGACCTCCTTCTTCTCCCGCTTCTCGATCACGGCAGCGCCGTGGTGCGGGTAGACGACTTTGTCTCCGACGTCGAATGAGGACATACCTCTCCCAAGAACGGTACGTACGGGGGATCGCTTCCCAGGGTACGGGTAACGGCCCCTGAGGACAACTTGCACGGCGGGTAGATTGCGCTGCGATGGACGCTGCCGCCCTCCTCTCGCGCGTGGAGTTGTTCGCGGCGCTCGACCCCGAGGGTGTCGCATCTGTCGCGGCAGCCGCCAGGCCGTGTTCCCTGCAGCGCAACGACCTCGTGTTCTCCGAAGGCGACCGAGCCGACGACCTCTACGTCGTGCGGGACGGACGAATCGCGATCACCATCCGCTCACCAGATGGCCGCGAGTCGGTCGTCGCCCTCATGGAGCGCGACGACTTGTTCGGCGAGATGCCGTTCTTCGACGGCGAGGGTCGCTCCGCGGACGCGCGCGCCCTCGAGCGTGCCGAGCTGCTCGCAGTGCCCTACCAGGCCCTGCGCGACGTCCTCGAGGAGCGCCCCAAGCTGCTGTGGAAGGTCACCGAGCTCATGGCCCGGCGCCTGCGGGCCACCGACGCGGCGCTGGCCGATTCGATGTTCCTCGACGTCACCGGGCGCACCGCCAAGCGGCTGATCGAGCTGTCGGCCCAGTCCGACGAGTTCGTGCTGCCGGTCACCCAGGAGGAGCTGGCCGGCATGGTCGGCGCGTCGCGCGAGCGGGTCAACAAGGCCATCTCCGCCTTCATCCGCCTGGGCTGGATCGAACAGAGCGACCGCCGCTACAAGATCCTCGACCGCGAACAGCTCACCCGTCGCGCCCATTAGGCCCAACCCCCTCCGTCTCGAGGAAGTGGGTTGGGCCTAATGGGCGCGGCGGGTGAGCTGCTCGCGGTCGAGGATGCGGTAGCGGCGGTCGCTCTGCTCGATCCAGCCCAGGCGGATGAAGGCGGAGATGGCCTTGTTGACCCGCTCGCGCG
>JBEEFP010000006.1:0-130877 GCA_041166085.1 Actinomycetota bacterium | reverse complement strand
CCCTCGCGCCGCCCCGGCCACGACAGCGGGTCACGGCCGCCGTCCCCGCCGATCCGCAGCAGGCGCTGCTCGACTCGCTGTGCGACATGTCGTGGGTCTCGTCGCAGTACGACTCGCAGCTCTTCCTCAACACCGTCGAGGGCCCGGGTGGCGATGCTGCCGTGCTGCGCCTGAAGCACCCGACCACGGGCGTCGATACCGGTCGGGGCCTGGCCGTGACCACCGACGGCAACCACCGCTGGTGCGCGCTCGACCCGCGCCAGGGCACCGCGCTGGTGGTGGCCGAGGCCGTCATGAACCTCGCCTGCGTCGGGGCGCGCCCGCTCGGCCTCGTGAACTGCCTCAACTTCGGCAACCCCGAGCACCCCGAGGTCATGTGGCAGCTCTCCGAGGCGATCGACGGCATGGCGGAAGCCTGCCGTGCCCTCGGTCTCCCGGTCGTGGGAGGCAACGTGAGCCTTTACAACGAGAGCCGTGGGCGCGACATCGACCCCACGCCCGTTGTCGGCGTCCTCGGCATCATCGAGCGGCTGGAGCGCACGCCGCCGGGCCTTGGCCTCGTGGCCGGCGGGACGCTGCTCCTGCTGGGTGGGCGCGGGGACGGTTCACTGGCCGGCTCGCTCTGGGCCCGTCGTCACGGTCGGACCGGTGGACGATTGCCTGCGCTCGACCTCGAAGCCCACGCTCGGTTGGTCACCCTGGTCCAGGAGCTGGCGACCGATCGCGCCGTGCTGGCCATCCACGACGTCGCCGACGGCGGCCTCGCGTTGGCGCTGGCGGAAATGGCGCGTGCGAGCGGGGTGGGGTTCACCGTCGCTGGCATCGCCGGTGCCTCCGACCTGTTCCACGAGGCGCCGTCCCGCGTGGTCGTGTGTGTGGCGTCAGCGGCCGTTTCAGCCGTTGTCAGCCACGCGTCACGGCTGGCGGTGGACGTCACCGAGCTCGGCGCTGCAGGTGGTGACCGCATGGTGGTCGACGGACTCCTCGACGAGCCCGTGCCGCCGCCGGCGGGCTGACGTCAACAGAGATCGACGGTGGCCGGGTCCGGCGGCCCGGGTCCTCGCCCGAGCAGTCGCTGGATGGTCGCCGCGTACGCTGCGCCTGACGGCTTCGGTGTCGCGTCGCGGTTGTAGATCCCGTACCAGCGTTCCGGGCTGTCGAGCGGAATGGGGGGATAGGGCGTGTCCTCGAAACCGACCCACGTATGGATCATGAGCTGCACGACGCCGCAATTGGAGCGCGCCAGCCGATCGGTGGCTGTTGCGATCGCATTGGCCCGTTCCGACTCGCTCACCGTCGGGATGGCGTCGCCGGCAGTTCCCTGGGTGCTCCAGCCGTACTCGTTGAGCAGGATCGGGACGCCGGGGTGCACCGCGTTCACTCCGGCGCGGAAGTCCACGACGTTCTGAACGACGTCCTCGGCTGGGGACTGACTCGAATGTGGGTACGAGTGGTACCCGATCGCCGGGACAACGGACCGCAGTTCGCCACGGGCGCCGTACATCTGCGCGACGAAGTCCTTGGCCGCTATGGCGGCCTTCGTCGATGTGAGTTGGGTGCTCAAGCCGCCGACCACCACTGACGCTGACGGATCAACGGCAACCACGGCTGCGCGACTCGCGAGATAGAGGTCGGCATACGCAACGGGGTCGGGCTGCGGCTGCCACCAGTGGGACTCGTTCTGCTCGTTCCAGACCTCGTACGTCGTGACCGGGCGAGCCGTCAATTGTGGGTTCGCGCGCCAGAACTCGCCGCCTTGGCCGTACCGTCGCGCGACTGCTGTGGCGTACGCCGTGAAGTCGGCGGTCCGGGCCGGCGGATAGAACTGGGCCTCAGGCTTGTCCGACGGCCGGCTCGACGCCCATACCGCCGAGTAGCCGAGCGTGATCTGCCACCGGAGCCCTGCTTGCGCCAGCCCCATCGCCCACTCGTCGTAGCGGCGCCAGTCGTACTGATGAGCTCCGAAGAGCCCCGGCGGGTGTGGCTCGATCTCGTTCCAGTTCGCGTCGCGGCGCACGACGGAGATGCCGGCGGCGTGCATCTGTTGGAAATGCGGGACCCGGGACTCTGGCGCCATGTCGAAGAGGAACTGGGCGTTGACACCGATCGTCTCGGCCCCGACCCGGGCGGGCCACGTCACGGTGGTCGGCGTCTGCGCCGGAGCCAGCACGGTGCGCCGCGTCTGCGCTCGAGCGCTTCTCGTTCCGATTCGCGAGGACGCGGGCGCCACCCCGGCTCCCGCCATCACAGGCGTCTCCGAGGGGGCGATGTCGACGGTCACCGCGGTTGTCGGGGGCGTTCCCCCGATCAGGGACACCGTCTCTGCGGGCGAGGGGGCCCAGGCGCGCACCATCGCCACCGGCACGCCGAGGACGCCGATCAACAGTGCGACGAGCGCCCTCGAGCCCGGTCGTCGGCGGGGCGGCGCGCTCGATGCAGCCTGCATGCTGCACGGGTCCTTCGGCGCGCCACGCGGCTTCTCCTGCGTCGTGGTCGCCGGTTGCCGCTCGATCACCCAGCCTCCTTGCACCGGTCGGCGACCGCGACACTAGGGTCCGCTCGAGGACGGCCATGACGCAGGACCGATCAGGGCGACTGGACCGAGGCACGACCGTGGTCGTCGTCAACTACAACTCCACCGCGGCCACGACCCGCCTCGTCGAATCAATCAGGGGCGCGAGCGCGTCCGTGGTGGTGGTGGACAACGCGTCGCCCGATGGGGCATTTGCCGGGTTTGCGCAATCCCATCCGGACGTGACGGTGCTCGAGCTGCCGGCGAACATCGGCTACGGCGGTGCCGCGAATCGAGCGGCGGATCAGGTCGAGGGCGACGTGATGATCCTGTGCAACCCCGACGTGGTGGCCGACGCAGCGGCTCTGGCGCTGCTGGCGGATGCCGTGCGAGCGAACGGCGTCGCCATTGCCGCACCGCTGTTCCGGTTCCCCGACGGGAAGCTGCAGCCCTCTGCCCACCGCCGCTATCCGGGACTGATGACGACACTCGTCGACCTGAGCCCCGCGGTCGGTGCCTTCACCAAGCGGTTGGCGCCCACGTGGCATCCGACCCTCTTCACGGTGGCCGATCACGCGCGACCCCTCGACGCCCACCACGTGTTGGGGGCGGTGATGGCGATCGACCTGCGCGCGTACCGCGAGGTGGGCGGGTTCGACGAGTCGTTCTTCCTCTATCGCGAGGAGACCGATCTGTGTCTGCGGGTGCGACGAGCAGGATGGCGCGTCGTGCATGTTCCCGAGGCGGTAGTGGTTCACGAGGGCGGTGGCAGCACTCTTGACGGCGCGATGACCCAGGCGCGTCCGGCCCATCTCGAGAGTCACTACCGCTTCATCGCCAAGCACCGCGGTCGGCTCGTTGCGGTAGTGGCTCGTACCCTCGGTCTTCTGGCTTGCGCATCCTGGCTCGTCACCGGGCCCGATCGCGCCGCCGCTCGTACCGCGCTGCGGTGGCACCTCAGGGGCGGCCCGGAGGGCCTTGCTACGCTCCCGCGCCGTGGAGCCGCCAGTCCGTGAGGGTCCTGTGGGTCACACCGCACCTGCCTGACCCGGACCGAGGCGGGGGGTGGAGCACCGAGTACGTGTTCCTCGCGGCGGCCGCTCGCCGCCATGACATCACGCTGCTGACGGGGGGTCTCGAGCCTGGCGAGACGACCACCGCGCTCGAGGCGCTCGGCATCGACGTCCGTGGCGTGTCTTGGCAACGACGACCGGCGCCATCGGGTCGGCTCGCGCTGGTGTGGCGGCTGCTCACCGCCAGGGCGGTGATCGAGTTCTGGCAGAAGACCGACGCGGTCGTCCAGCTGCGACAGGCGGTTCGCCAGGCCGAGCGTGAGGAGCGTTACGACCTCGTCCAGGTCACCTTGGGTGAGATCGCGCCCGTCGTCGCTGCGGCCCGGGCCGTGAGCGCGCTCTTCCTCTTCGACGTCTATGGACGGCAGGTCGACCGCGAGGTGGCCAATGCACCGACGCCGCGCCACCGCCTCCTCTGGCACATCGAGGCGCGCAAGGCGCATCGATGGGAGCGGCGCTGGTATCCCCAGGCCGACAGTGTCGCCTGCGTGACCGCGCTCGACGCGGCTGCGATCGATCCCGTGCTGGCGAGACCGGCGCGTGTCGTGCCTGTGCCGCTCTCGGACGAGTTCTTCGACGTCCCGTCCGTGGCGCGATCGACCGACGCGGTAGCGATCATCGGCATGCTCAACTACCGGCCCAACATCGACGCGCTGCTCTGGTTCACCTCAGAGGTCTGGCCCCTCATCGTCGCCAAGTGCCCCGGCGCCCGGCTGCAGGTAGTCGGACGCGCACCCGTCGAGGAGGTTCGCAGCGCGGTGGCCGAGGCGGGTGGCGAGTTGTTGGCCGACGTGCCCGACGCCCGGCCGTACTACTGGGGCGCGGCGGTGGTCCCTGTGCCGATGCGGCTCGGCTCCGGGATGCGGAACAAGGTGCTGCACGCGATCGCGACTGGAGCGCCGCTCGTGGCGACGAGCACCGCCATCGAGGGCATCGGCCTCCAGCCCGACGAGCATCTGTTGGTGGCGGACGGCGGCGCGGCGGACTTTGCGGCGAAGGTCGTGCAGTGTCTGGAGGACCGCGACAATGCATTCGTGAGGGCGCAGGCGGCGCGCCGATTCTGCGAGCGGTACCGGATCGACAAGGTGGCAGAGGTGCACGACGAGTGGTGGCAGTCGGCCGCCGGATTGGGGGCGACGACATGAAGAACGTGCTCGTGACCGGGGGCTGCGGGTTCATCGGCTCGCACCTGGTCGACGCCTTGATCGAGCAGGGACACCGCGTACGGGTCCTCGACATGCTCGTGAGCCAGGTGCACGGTGAAGGACGGCCTGAGCACCTGCATGCCGACGCTGAACTGCTGGTCGGCGAGGTCGGAGACCGCGAGCTTCTGGACCAGGCCCTCGGCGGGATCGACACGGTGTTCCATGAAGCGGCCGAGGTGGGCGTCGGCCAGTCGATGTACGAGATAGAGCGCTACGTCCACGGCAACACGCTGGCCACGTCTGTGCTCATGGAGGCAGTGACCGCCCACCGCGACCAGATCGGCAAGGTGGTCGTGGCATCGTCGATGTCGATCTATGGCGAGGGGGCGTACACCTGTCCCGAGCACGGGCGAGTGTTCCCGTTGCCGCGACCGACCGCGCAACTGCTCGAACGCCGTTGGGAGCTCGAATGCCCCACCTGTGGGGCGCCGCTCACACCGACCGGCACGCCGGAGGAGAAGCCACTCAACCCGACGTCCGTCTACGCCGTCACGAAACAGGATCAGGAGCAGCTGTGCCTGATCGTCGGCGCCGCCTATGACATCCCCACGGTCGCGCTGCGTTACTTCAACGTGTACGGGCCCCGTCAGGCACTCTCCAACCCGTACACCGGCGTCTGCGCCATCTTCTCGTCCAGGCTGCTCAATGACCAAGCGCCGCTCATCTTCGAGGACGGCGGCCAGGCCCGTGACTTCGTCCACGTGTCGGACATCGTTCGAGCGAATCTGCTCGCCCTGGACACCGACGCCGCCGACTACCGCGCGGTCAACATCGGCACCGGCAGGGCGACCACGGTTCGCCAAGTCGCCGAGCTCATCACCACGGGGCTGGGCAAGAGCGTCGAGCCGGAGTTGGTCGGGAAGTTCCGTGAAGGCGACATCCGCCATTGCGTCGGCGACATATCCAGCGCCGAGCGCCTCCTCGGGTACGCGCCCCGCACAACGTTGGAACAGGGGCTGCCCGAGCTGCTCGAGTGGGTCGGTCGCCAACAGGCGGCGGACCGCGTTGTTCAGGCGACGTCGGAGCTCGAAGCGCACCGGCTCGTACGCTGACCGCAATGCCGCAACCTCGCGAGTGGCCCGAGGTCACGGTCAGCCTGCTCGCATACCGCGACGTCGAGAGCATCGCCGCAGCGGTGTCCTCGGTGCTCGAACAGGACTATCCAGGCGACCTCGACGTCCACGTCCGGGAGCAGGGTGACGACGACGTCCAGTTCGAGCTCATCACCTCGGCGGTGGCGCGTCGCAAGACGCCCGGCCGGAAGGTGACGGTCGAACGGGGCGAGAACATCGGCTTCGCCCCGGGTCACAACCGAGGGATCCGCGCCGGCACGGGTGCCTTCGTGCTGCTCGTGAACGCCGACGCCAAGCTCAGTCCGGACTTCGTGACGCGCTGCGTCCCTTATTTCGACGACCCGGGAGTCGCGGCGGTGCAGCCCAAGCTCCTCCGCCGCCTCCCGACGAATGGCAATGATCCGATCGAGATCGACACGACCGGACTGGTCGCTACCCGGCGCCGGCTGTTTCTCAATCGGGGCCACGGCCAGACGGACCAGGGGCAGTACGAGGTCAGTGAGGAGGTCTTCGGCGCCGACGGAGCGGTGCCCATGTACCGCCGGGCTGCGCTCGACGACGTCGCGGTCCCCCTTGCCGAGGGCGTCGAGTACCTCGACGAGACGTTCTTCATCTACAAGTGCGATGTCGACCTCGCGTGGCGACTCCGGCTCCGGGGCTGGTCCACGCAGTACGCGCCTGACGCGGTAGCGGCGCACGCGCGGACGATGCAGCGCGACGAGCACAGCGGCTTCCGGCGGGTGCTGGCGCAGCGCCGTGGCACCCCGGCCTTCGGGCGCTACCTGAGCTTTGGCAACCACCGCGTCATGCAGATCAAGAACGAGTCGCTCGCCGGGCTCGGAAAGGCGCTCGTTCCGTGGCTCGTCCAGGAGGCGGGCAGCTGGGTCGTGTTCCTGGTCACCGACAGGTGGCTCGCGCTCCGCGCCGTCTGGCGATTCTTGCGCACCGTGCCGGTGGCGGTGCGCAAGCGGCGATGGATCCAGGCCCGCAGAGCGCAGGGCGCCGATCCCTATGTCTGGTTCCGCTGACTCTCCGGATGGCGATCTCGAGTTGGAGGTCGTCATCGTCTCCTACCGGTGCCGTGAGCTCCTGCGTGGGTGCCTGACGTCGTTGCTGGCCCATCCGGTCCGCTCGGGTGCCATGCGCGTCCATGTCGTGGACAACGACAGTGAAGACGGCACCGAGGAGATGGTGAGGACCATGTTCCCTGACGTCCGCTTCGAGGGCCTGGCCGAGAACGCGGGCTTCTCGGTGGCCAACAACCGGGCGTTGCGTCGGACGACCGCACCGTCGGTTCTCCTGCTCAATCCAGACACCGAGATGCGACCGGACGTCCTGGATCACGTCCTGGAGGTCATGGCCGAGCGGCCGGATGTGGGGATGCTCGGCTGCCGTCTGGTGCAGCGGGACGGGTCCTTCGACCACGCGGCCAAGCGGTCGTTCCCGACGCCGGGCTCGGCCCTCGCCCATTTCACCGGGATCGGACGTCGACGGGGTGCCGGGGCGCGTGCCGCGCAGTATCAGGCGCCACACGTGGACGAGCTCAGCGTTGGCGCCGTGGATGCGGTGAATGGTGCGTTCATGCTCGTGCGTCGCGAGGCCCTCGAGCAGGTCGGGCTGCTCGACGAGGGGTACTGGCTGTACATGGAGGACCTCGACTGGTGCTACCGGTTCCACCAAGCCGGTTGGACGGTGCTGTACGACGGCCGTGTCGCGGTGATGCATGCCAAAGGGGGCACCGCAGGTCGCCATCGTGCCTTGCGCCAGAACGTCTGGTTCCACCGGGGCATGGCCCGCTTCTACCGGAAGTTCCAAGCAGGGCGGAACCCGGTCGTCGACCTCACCGTCTACATGGGAATCGCGGCGAAGCTGACGATTTCGGTGATTCGGAGCACCGTTGCCCGGCGCGTCGCAGCCGGGCTACCGGGCCGGCGCGGCATCGGCCTGTAGCCTTGCCCCGAGCGTGGAACTTCGCCGTTACTTCGCCATCCTGCGCCGACGTGGCCTGCTGATCGCCCTCACCGTGGCGGCCGGCATCGTCGCGTCCTACCTGAGCACGTCGCGGGTCGAGGTGTACACCGCCCAGTCGACGATCTACGTCGGGAGCCGGCGCATCGAGGTCGTCTCCGGCGACTTCTCGGTCGGGCTCGACCGGATCATCCAGACCTACGCGGCGATGATCGACAGCGATCCGACCGCGGCGGAGGCACTCGACGCGACTGGTCTGCAGCGCTCCACCCAGAGCGTGGTCGACGCCACCGAGGTCGCTCCTGCGCCGGGCACCCAGCTGCTCCGCGTGACTGTGCGGGACTCGGACCCGAGCGCGGCGCAGCAGCTGGCCAACGGCATGGCGAACGCTTTCGTCGAGAAGATCAGCTCGTTCGAGCCGAGTGCGGCACCTCAGCCAGGCGAGGTGCCGCAGCTGCCGGCCTACGTCTACGAACGGGCCCAGCTCCCGACCTCCCCCATACCGACGGGGCTCGGACGCCGCTTGTTCCTCGGTGCCCTCTTCGGTTTCGTGCTCGCTGCCGCCTGCGCGTTTCTGCTGGAGTACCTCGACGTCACCATCAAATCGGCAGCGGACGCGGAACGATGGCTGGGGCTGCCCGTGCTCGGTGTGATCCCGGTCGAGCGGCCGATCGGGGCTCCCCCCGCGAGCGCCCGCGCGCCGGTCACGATCTGATGCCTGCCGCATCGTCACACGAGGAGTCCTTCCGCGTCCTCCGCGCCAACTTGAGCGTCGTCGTCGCCGACCTCGAGCGCTCCACCGTCCTCATCACCAGCGCCCTTGCCGGCGAGGGCAAGACCGCCACATCGGTGAACCTGGCCCGCACCTTGGCCCAGTCCGGCCGGCGCGTCGTCCTGCTCGATCTCGATCTCCGGCACCCTGATGTCCATCGCTGGTTCGGGCTCGCCAACGAGGTCGGCGTGTCCGACGTGCTGCTCGACCAACGCCCCCTCGAGGACTGCCTGCAGTTCGTCGACCTCGGCACGCCGTCGGGGTCGGCCCGCCGAGGCCTGTACGTGTTGGCTACGGGGCGTCCGGTGCCGGACCCCGCCGAGGTGCTGGGGACCAAACGAATGTCGGCACTGCTCGACGCACTCGCGTTGCAGGCCGACGTGGTCATCATCGACACCCCTCCAGTGCTGCTGGTGGCCGACACACTGGTTGTCGGCCCCATGGTGGGCGGCGCCGTGCTCGTGACCGAGGCGCGGCGCACGCCCGTCGAGGCGGTGCAGCGCACCAAAGACGCGCTGACCCGCAACAAGACCCGACTCCTCGGGGTCGTCGTGAACAAGTACGCGCCGCGAGCCTCCGAGGAGATGGGTTACGGCTACGGCCAGACGACCGGGGTGGACGGCGGGCCCGACGGATCTGCCGTCAGGCCGTGAGGGTTGCGTTCGACGTCACGCCGGTGCTCAGTGGGGACACCGGGGTGGCCGAATACGCCCGACGGCTCTACGACGAGCTCAAGGACGACGACGGACTCGAGCTCGTCCCCTTCGGTGCCGGGCGGGGCCCCGACCCCGGGTTCCCGCTTCGTCGCATCAAGGTCCCTCTCCGATTGCTGCACCGCTCCTGGCGTTGGACAGGCCGTCCTTCGCTCCGGCGGGTCACGGGCGCCGTCGACCTGCTCCACGCACTCGAGGGGATCCCGCCGCCCACGCGGGCGCCCGTCGTCCTGACCGTCCACGATCTCCTTCCCGTCGTGATGCCCGAGTTGTACGGCCCTCGGCATCTCCGGACGACTGCGGGTCACCTGGCCGCCGCCCGCCGGGCGAGTGTGCTGCTCGCCACCTGCCACGCCACCGCCGACCACGTGGCCGAGGTCACCGGCGTGGCGCGTGAGCGCATCGTCGTCGCACCCCTGGGCCACCGAGAGCAGTCGCCGGTGTGTCCGCCCAGGCAGATCGCGGGGCCGTACATCCTCGCCGTCGGTGCGGTCACGCCTCGGAAGTCCTTCCATCTGCTGGCCCAAGCGGTCGGGCGCCTCGGGAAGGCGTCTCCTCCGGTCGTGGTCGCCGGCCCTCCCGGGTGGGACAGCGAGTCGGTGCACGCATCGATCGACGCGGCCGGCGTGAGGCATCGGGTCACCTTCCTCGGCCGGGTCGCCGACGACGAGCTCGAGGGCCTGTACCGCCACGCTGAGCTCGTCGCTCACCCCAGCATCGCCGAGGGGTTCGGGATCCCCTGTTTGGAGGCGATGGGATACGGGGTCCCGGTCGTCGCGGCCGACATCCCCTCCGTGCGTGAGTTCGGAGGCGACGCGGTGTGCTTGGTGCCGCCCGGCGACGTGGTCGCCTTGGCGCACGCGCTGGCCGATGTCCTGGCCGATGCCGAGCGTCGCCGGGCCATGGTGGCGGCCGGTCGACGCCGAGCGGCGCTGTACACCTGGGCGCACACAGCCGAGGGAGTGAGGCAGGCGTACCGGCTCGCGTTGCAATGACCGATCCGGCCGCTCGCTCCCCATCCTGCACGGTGAGCATTCTTGCGTTCCGCTCGATCGATTCGATCGAGGCCTGCGTTCGCTCGGTGCTGGGGCAGAAGTACGACGGCGCCATCGAGCTACGGATCCGCGAGCAGGGCGACGACGCCGACGAGTACGCGTTGTTGGAACGACTGGCCGCCGAGGCTCGTGCCGCCGGCTGCCCCACGATGCTCGAGCGAGGCCAGAACCTCGGCTTCGCCGGCGGACACAACCGCGCCATCCGCGCGTCGGACGGTGAGCTGTTCCTTCCGCTCAATGCCGACGCAGTGCTCGCCGAGGACTACATCGCCGCTGCAGCACGGGCCATCGGCGACGGTGCGGTCGGCGCTGTGCAGGGCAAGCTGCTGCGGTGGGATCGAAGCACTCGGGGCCCCGTCACCGGGGCGTCGGGTCATCCGGTGATCGACACAACCGGCCTGCTGGCTCTGCGCAGCCGTCGCTTCGTGAACAGGGGCGCCGACGAGGAGGATCTCGGACAGTACGACGACGCCGGTCCGCCGTTCGCGGCTGACGGCGCCGCTCCGGTGCTCGTGCGGCGGGCACTGGACGACGTCGCCGTTCCCCTCGCCGCCTTCGCCGGCACCGGCGCAGAAGGGGTCGAGTACTTCGATGAGTCCTTCTTCGCGTACAAGGAGGACGTCGACCTCGGATGGCGACTGCGATTGCGGGGCTGGTCGACCGTCTTCACCTCGGCGGCGGTCGCGTGGCACGGTCGGGGGGCGCCCGAGGTGGCCTCGAGCGGCCTGCGCGCGTTGCTCGACCGAGTTGGCACTCCGTCCCTCGCGTGGCGCCTGGGATTCTCCAACCAGCGGCTCATGCAACTGAAGAACGACACCGCTGCGGAGTTGCGTCCCGACGTCGTGCCCTGGCTCCTCCGCGAGGGTGCTGCGTGGATCGGCGGCCTCGTGACTCAGCCGCGATGGATCTGGGCTGTTTGCCGATTGGTCCGAAGAACGCCCGTCGCCCGCCGGAAGCGGTCGTTCATCCAGGAGGGGCGAACGGTCTCAGTGGCCGACTGGTTCGTCTGACCAGGTCGTCGACCGCGACGGCCGTGGGACGCGGGACATCAATCCGATATGGCGCCGGCGTTGGCTCGAGCTGGCGCGACTCGGCGGCCCGAAGGGCCATGCCGGCCAGGCCCCACATGGTGAAGGACGCGCCGTAATAGAGCCATACGTGCAGGAACAGTCCACCGACGACGAGCCCCCACGCCGCGGTACGGGCGGCCGACGCAAGCGGCACGTCCCAGGCGATGTCGGCCGCCCGCCGCAGGCTGCGCAGGAGCACGCCGATGAGGATGATGAAAACGATCATCGTCGGAATGCCGAGCTCATTGCCGACCTGGAGATAGGCGTCCTCGCTGGTGACCTTCGTCTGGACGCGGAACCGGTCGCCCACTCCCGGCTGGGTGCCGAGCCCTCTGCCGAGGGGATCGTCACCGAGCGCGTGGACGCCGTTCCAGAACCCGGCCAGGTGCGCGCTGGTCGAGTCGTCGGACGTGTCAGTGGCCTGGGAGGATCGGCTGGAGAAGCCGCTGCTCGCGGCAACCGGCACGAGGAGGAGCATGCCGAGGGCGAGGAGCGTCGCGACGCGCACTCGGTTCGCGCTCGTGCGGCCTGACCTCTGGCGGACGGCCACGGCGACGATCACGACCGCGCCGATGACCGCGCTCCGCACGTTCGTCATCAGCAACGCCACCGCGATGAGTGACGTGGTGAGCAACGCCCATCGGGCCTTGTTCCGCGTGATGAGCTCGACGCCGCAGGCCAGCGGCGCCAGAAGGTAGAACGCTGCGTGCAGTGGGTCGAAGAAGGTCGTCCCGGGACGGACGACCTTCGACCCGCCGATGAAGACGTAGTGGCGAATGTCCCCCCAGTCGGCGGGAACCGTGTGCAGCACCCTGAAGCTGTAGAGCGGCACTTGGAGGGTCTGGATGGCAAAGGTGTTCCAGGACGACGAGAACGAGAACTCGTAGATGGCCACCGCCGCCACAACCGCGCCGGTCACGATGACGACACGCATGGCGCGATCCCTGACGTGCTCCAACGCAGTGGCATGACGGGCCGCCAGGAAGAGCAACACGAACCCGATGTCGATGCGGTATGCGAGCAGCCTGGTCTCCCAGTCCTTCGGTGCGCCGAGGAAGGTGTCGGTGGCACCGCGCACGAAGACGTCAGGCATGAGCAGGTAGGCCGTGACGAGCACGATGTAACCCAACGCCAACTTGTCGAGGGTGTCGAGGCGGCGCCCCGCGTTGACGAAGTCGCGGTAGGCCGCGAGCGCGAGACCGAGGATGATCAGATCGCGCCAGCTGCCCAGCGGTCGTATCACCGCCTCGGGAACGCCGAGCTTGAGCAGGTAGCTGAGGATGACGACCTGGAAGGGCAGGAGTGCGAGCAGGACGAGCAGCGCTCGGCCGGGATGGCGCCGAACGAGGGCCAGCGCGCCGACCGCCAGCAGCACAGCGACTCCTCGCTCGAGGGCGCCGTCTTGGGAGTGCCGGACGAAGTAGTACACGGCGACCGGGAGCGCCCACACGGTGGTCGCCGGTCGAGGCCAACGCAGCCCGGACGTGTCCAGGCGAGCTTGCGACGCCTGCACGACCCGCTCCAGCACCGCAGCAGCGTACCGCTGCCGCTGCGCCCGATCAGCTCAGAGGAACAGGGTGCGGGCCTGCAGCGACGCCCTCGCCAGAATTGCCACCTCGGCGAGATCAGCCGTCAATGCCAACGGCAGCGCGGTCACCCAGTGGCGACGGCGAAGGGGTCCGTGGCGCACGCGCATCGCCGTCCGCGCGTAACCGACCGTCGCCGCCGCGAGCGATGCCCACGCCAGCGGTGATCGGGCACGGACCGCCGTGACGCCGGCGGCCCCGGCCCACGCAATGGCCCACGGATGGGCGGGGCTGAAGAACAACCCGTGTGGGTAGCTGCGTCGCAGCTCAGGATGGCGCCGGATCGCGGGCACGATGGCACCCCGTCGGCGCACCTGTCGGAGATGGGCCCGGAAGCTGGACGGACGGACGTCGTGGTAGACGACGGCGTTGGGCATGAACGCGGTCCGCGCCCCCGCCTTCTTGGCCCGCCAGGCCAGGTCGGTGTCCTCGGCGTAGGTCCGGAAGGACTCCTCGAACCCCGCCATCCGCTCGAGCCATTCGCGGCGGTAGGCGATGTTGCACGTCTCGTAGAAGCCCGTCTCGCCCAGCACTTCGACCGTGTGGCCGAAGGGACCGATGTCCCGGAGATGCTCAGGGTCGATGGCGGTCAGGCCTTGGGCGATGTCGCTCTCGGCCAGACCTGAGACGAGGACTTCGAGCCATCCTCGGGCAGGCATGCAATCGTCATCCGTGAAGGCGATGACGCGCCCACTCGCCGCTCGCCAACCGGCGTTGCGAGCGGCGCCGACGCCGCCGTTCTGCGGGAGCCTGACCATCCTGAGTGGGAACCTCGACGTCCGGCTGTGTCGCGCAACGACCTCGGGGGTGCCGTCCGTGGATCCGTCGTCGACCACGACGACCTCGAACCCGCCGTCGACTTCCTGCGCGCCCAAGCAGCCGAGGAGGCGCTCGAGCCGGTCGGCACGGTTGTAGGTCGCGACGACCACCGAGACCGCAACGACATCGGACACGCCGCCATTGTTGCAGTTCGTGTCGCCGGGCCGGCCGGGCCATCATGCGTGCGGAAGTGACTCGCATCCTCGTCCTCAGCAACCTCTACCCGCCGCATGCCATCGGCGGATACGAGCACACGTGTCGTGACGTCGTCCGGCGCCTGCGAGCGCGGGGTCATGTGGTCGATGTCCTCACCAGCTCGTGGCGGTCGCCGGACGCCGAGGACGAGGGCTCGGATGCAGGAGTCCGCCGGGAGCTGCTCCTGACCTCGACGTTCGTGCCGCCGAGGCCCCGTTTCCAGCGGTGGTCCGTCGAGCGATCCAACCTGCGTCGCTTGCGAGAGCGGCTGGCGGCCTTCCGCCCCGACGTGGTGTCGATCTGGAACATGGCGGGGCTGTCGTTGGCTCTGCTCGTTCCTCTCGTGCGCTCGAGGTTGCCGTTGATCTACGTGATCAGCGACGACTGGCCGGTCGACTGCGTCGCCCGGGACCCGTGGATGTCGGCATTCCAGTCCCGGCGCGGTCTCGGTCGTGCCGTGACGAGGTGGACCGGCGTGCCGACGAGCCTGCCCGACATCGACGGCTCCGGGGTGTTCGTGTTCAACAGCGAGTTCCTTCGAGACGACGTGCGCGCCAGATCGGCTTGGTCGTTCACCGACAGCACGGTGGCCAGGCCTGGGATCGACCGGGACGACTTCCCATTGGTGGATCCCGAGGTGCGGCACCCCTTCGTCGGCCGCTTGCTCTACGTCGGTCGCCTGGACCGGACCAAGGGCATCGAGACGCTGGTCCGGGCGCTCGCGCTGCTGCCGCCACTGATGACGCTCGACATCGTCGGCCACGGCGCGACCGAGTACACGACGTCACTTGATCACCTCGTGGCCGAGCTCGGCCTCACCGACCGAGCTCGTCGCCGGGTCGAGCCCCGACGCCGGCTGGCACAGCTCTACCGGGCCGCCGACGTGTGCGTGTTCCCCAGCGAGTGGGATGAGCCCTTCGGCCTCGTGCCACTCGAGGCCATGGCGTGCGGCACGCCGGTCGTCGCGACGGGGACAGGTGGGTCTGCCGAGTACCTCCGGGACGGGTACAACTGTCTGCTCTTCCCCGCGGGTGACCCCGAAGCCCTGGCCGCTCGGGTGCTTGCGTTGTCCGGTGACGAGCCGCTCAGGCGTCGCCTGGGCCGCAACGGTGTCGAAACCGCCTCGGCGCTGACCATCGACACCCTCGCCGATCGCCTCGAGGTGCTGCACACGCAGACCTGACGGTCAGAGCAGGAGCGTGCGGTACCGAACCGACGCCCGAGCCATGACCGCTAGGTCGTACAGATCGGCCACGAACGCGAGCGGTACCACCGCCAGCCAGTGTCGCCGGCGAGACGGACCGGGGCGGTAGCGCCTGCACGTCCACGCGTAGAACAGGCTCGTCCCGATCGCCGCTGCGCGCGCGGCGGAGGATCCAGGCCGTGCTGCGAGGACGACGAGGCCGAGGAGGGCCAGGAGCGCCTGCTGGTGGAGGGGGCGGAAGAACAATCTCTTGTGCAGGTGGGTGCGCAGCTCGGGGTGCTTCGAGAACAGGTGCACGACGCCACCCCGTCGACGCATGTCCCGCAGGTGGTCGAGATATCTCGATGGCCACACCTCGTGGTACACGAGCGCGTCCGGGACAAACGCCGTGCGGGCTCCGGCGTGCTTCGCTCGCCACGCCAGGTCCGTGTCCTCGCCATAGGGGAAGCGAAAGGACTCATCGAAGCCGCCCTGCCGTTCGAGGGTCTCGCGCCGATAGGCGACGTTGCACGTCTCGTAGTAGCCCTCTTCGAACTCCACCCTCATTGTCCGGCTGAACGGACCGACGTTGGCCTGCTGATCGGGTCGTGGCAGCGTTCTACCTTGGGCGATCTCCGCGTCGGCCAGTCCCACCAACAAGGCGGCGAGCCATCCGGGCTCAGGGCGACAGTCGTCGTCGGTGAAGGCCACGACGGGCGCCGTGGCCGCGCGCCAGCCCACGTTCCGCGCCGCTGCCGGGCCCCTGTTCTCGGGCTGGGAGATGGGCACGAGCCCGTCGATCTCCTCGCCCAAGCGGGCGAGCGTGTCGGCGGTGGCGTCACGCGAGCCGTCGTCCACCACGATGATCTCGAAGCTCTCGACGAGCGCCTGCGCGGCGAGCGCCGCCACCGTGCGCTCGACGAGCTCGGCCCGGTTGCAGGTCGCGACGACCACTGACGCCACCGGGGCGGGCATCAGAGGACAACGTTGCGAAAGCGAGCGCTCCCGACCAGCAGCGCCGTCGTGCTGACCACATCGAGCCCGAGCTGGACCGGGAGGGCCGTGAGCTTCTGCGCACGCGTCGGGCCAGGGCCGCGCAGTCGTCGGGCGCGGTCGAGCACCCATGCCCCACTGGCCGCCGCGACCAGGCCCTTCCGCCGCGTCAACAAGGCAGCGGCGACGAGGTAGACGCCGTAACGACCGGGTGTGTTGAGCACGACGCCGTGACGGCACAGCGGCCCACTCCGCAACTCCGGGACGTCGTTGAACAGCGCGGGGAACGAGCGGCTGAACCACGCGCGTCGCAGCGCGTCCCGCAGATCAGGAGGAAGCACTTGATGGCGAACGACCGCCTTCGGCTCGTAGACAGCTCGACCCGCACGCCGCACCCGCCAGCCGAGGCGTGTGTCTTCGCCAAAACCCTGGCGCTTTTCGAACTCCGACGGCCGCAAGAACAACGGGGTTCTCTCGGCGTCGACGTCGAACCCGCCAGCGCCGTCATATGCCACGCGTCGGTAGAAGACGTTGCACGTGGGATACAGGCCCTCCTCGCCAGACCACATGGTCCGCTCGAGTGGCCCGGGTGTCCGTGTGGGTTCGGTGAAGCCGTTCACGACGTCCGCTCCAGCGTCGAGGGCGGCGACGCCAGCGCTCAGCCAGCCGGGGTCGGGTACGCAGTCGCTGTCGGTGAACGCGATGTAGGGCGCGGCCGACGTCCGCACACCGGTGCGCCGGCCGACATAAGCGCCTTCACCTTCATTTTGGACGACCCGAACCCGGCGACCGGAGGCCGCGTCGGCGTGGGCTTCTTCAGCGGTGCCGTCATCTGAGCCGTCGTCCACGACGACCACCTCGAAGTCTTCGAAGGTCTGCAGGGCCAGGGCATCCAGGAGCTCGCGCATGAGCGCTCGCCGGTTCCGCACCGGAACGATCACCGAGACCTGTGGCGGTCGGGGCTCGGCGGCCATGCTCAGCGGAAGCTCCTCTGGTTCGGCGGGTGTTCGACGGCGAGACCCCAGGCGACTGCCGACCTGCGGCTCGACGGCGCGAGACGCCCGCCGGCCCCGGCCGCCCGGCCTGAGACCTGACGCCAGCGATCTTACGGGAGACGGCCACAGACCGACCATCGTCGAGGGCGCGCCTGTGCGTGGGTTCGTGTCCCGTCGCAGCCAAGGCCGACCGCCGGGAATGTGATGCATCATCGCGAGCAGTGGTCGACGTACGGATCGGCATCGTCTCGTGGAACACGGCCGAGTTGCTCGGTCGATGCCTCGACGCGCTGCCCGCCGCCTTCGAGGGGCTGGACGTCGAAGTCGTGGTCGTCGACAACGCCTCCTCGGATGGCAGTGCCGACGAGGCCGCGGCTCGACCGTGGGTCGAGACGGTACGAAACAACGAGAACCTGGGCTATGCCCGGGCGATGAACCAGGCCCTGGCGGGGACGGACGCCGATGTGGTGGTTGCTCTCAACCCGGACACCGAGCCGCCCCCGCGCTCGATCACCGGCCTCGTCGCAGCGCTGGCGGAGCACCCGCGGGTCGGCCTCGTCGCCCCTCGGCTGCTCAATGCCGACGGGACGGTGCAGCACTCGGTGTATCGCTTTCCCTCCCTGCGCGTGGCGGCCGCCGTCGGGCTTCCGGAGCCGCTGCACCGGGGACCTGTCGGTCGTCGCTTCTGGCTCGAGGGTCACCACGACCACGCTCGGTCCGGCCCGGTGGACTGGGCAATTGGCGCCGTGCACTGCATCCGCGTCTCGGCGCTACGCGGAGAGCCTCCCTATGACGAGCGGTGGTTCATGTACGTCGAGGATCTTGACCTTTGCTGGCGTCTTCGGCAGGCCGGGTGGGCGACGTGGCTCGCCGCCGACGTGTCGGTGCCGCACGTGGGGAACGCGGCCGGTGATCAGGCGTGGGGCGCCGACCGCACCGCCCGGTGGCTCCATCCGACATACCAGTGGTACGAGGCAACCAACGGGCCGGTCGCTGTCAGGCTGTGGGCGGCGATGAACACCCTCGTCGTCGTGATCAAGCTCGGCTTCGCCGCGATCGCCCTGGGCCTACGGCTTCCCGGCTCGGAACGGCGCCGGACACGGGCGCGGGCACTGCGGTCCTGGCTGCGGTTCCACGGGCGCAAGCTCATCTCCGGCGCCGATGCTCCGCTGCTGCCGTCACAGGAAGAACGTCCGGTACCGCAGCGACGCGCGGGCTAGCACCGCGATCTCGCAGACGTCCGCCACTCCGGCGAGCGGAAGCACCCACGCCCAGTCCCGGCGGCGCGCGGGGTAGTGCCGCACCCGCATCGCCGCCTTCGCGTACCACCAGCCGCACCCGGCCAGGGCGAGCCACCGCAGCGGGCCCCGGGGCCGCGCGGCGATGGCGGTGCCGGCGGCGACAAGTGCCAAGGCTCGAGGATGCGCCTCGGTGAAGAAGATGCCCATGGTGTAGTTGGCTCGGAGACCAGGGTGCCGCTGGAGGGCGAGGACGACGCCCTCGATGCGGCGGAGGCCGCGCACGTAGCGCACGAAGTCCGACTTGACGACCTCATGGACCACGATGGCATTGGGAGCGAAGGCCACCCGGAATCCATCGCCCTTGGCACGCCACGCGAGATCCGTGTCCTCACCGAACGGATGGCGGAATGTTTCGTCGAAGCCCCCAAGTGATTCGATCGTGGCCCGGCGGTAACCCATGTTGCAGGTCTCGTAGAATCCCGTCTCCGCCAGCACTTCCACCGCGTGTCCGAAGGGCCCGTGCTCGCGAACCATGCTCTGGTCGGCCCTGGTGCAGCCCTGGACCACATCGGCCCGAGCCAAGCCGTCGGCGATCCCACGCACCCATCCCTGATCAGGGATGCAGTCGTCGTCCGTGAAGGCGACGAGTGGCGCCGTGGCCGCTCGCCAGCCGCGGTTGCGGGCGGCAGCCGGGCCCCCGTTCGGTTCGACCCGGATGGTGCGGAGGAACGGGAAGTCCTCGACGAGTTTCTCGAGCTCTGCGGGCGTGGCGTCCGTGGATCCGTCGTCGACGACGATGACCTCGAACGGCGATTGCACGTCCTGCGTGGCCAAGGCCGCCAACAGTCGCCGCAACCGGTCGCTGCGGTTGTGCGTCGGGACAACCACCGACAGGGCCGGCGAAGCGGGCACGGACGCATTCTGCCAGGAAGTCCGGAGCGCACCGGCGGCAGGGTGCAGTCACAGAAGCAGGGTGCGGTATCTCACAGACGCGCGAGCGAGTACAGCGATCTCTGCCATGTCCGCACACGCCGCCAGGGGCAACACCCACGCCCAGGCGCGCCGCCGCCTGGGGGGCGGGCGTACGTGCATGGCGGCGCGAGCGTAGAAAGTCCCAGCGGTGAGCAATGCTGCCCATCGGAGCGCGGAACGCGGCCGGCCGAGCAGCGCAACCCCGGCGCCGGCCAGCGCCAAGGCGGGCGGGTGTGCCTCGGTGTAGAACCGGCCGCGGACGAAGTGGTCGCGCATGCCACTGTGCCGACTCAGGGCGCGCACGGTGCCCTCGATGCGCGGAACCCCGCGGAGATACCGCAGGAAGTCGGACGGCACGACCTCGTGCACCACCAACGCGTCATCGACGAAGGTGCTGCGGTAGCCCGCTTCGCGGGCCCGCCACCCGAGATCGCAGTCGTCGCCGAAATGCCCGAAGCGCTCGTCGAGCCCGCCGAGGGACTCGAGAACGTCCTTGCGGTAGGCGATGTTGCAGGTCTGGTACAGCCCGCTCTCCCGCTCGACCTGGATGGTGTGCCCGAACGGCCCGATCTGGCGGAGGTTGGCCTGGTCGGGCATCGTGCGGCCCTGGACCACGTCGGCCCGGTCCAGCCCGTCGACGAGGAGGCGCAGCCAACTGGGTGCGGCCACGCAGTCGTCGTCCGTGAAAGCAACTCGATCCGCTCTGGCCGCGCGCCAACCGGCGTTGCGCGCCGGCCCGGGCCCGCGATTCGGGTCGACACGGATGCTGCGCAGGAACGGGTGTACGGCCTCCAGGCGACGCAGCTCCGCCGGTGTGTCGTCCGCCGAGCCGTTGTCGATGACCAACACCTCGAACGGCGCGTCGATGTCCTGCGCCGCCAATGCATCCGTCAGCCCGGCCAGGCGACCGACCCGGTTGTAACTCGGGATGACGACCGAGATGATGGGCGCGCCAGACACTGCGGCATTCTGTCAGCACCCGTCCATACTCGGAGTCAGCATGGCCCGCATCCTCGTGCTCCAGAACATGTACCCGCCGCACCATTTCGGCGGCTACGAGCTCTCCTGCCGCGACACCGTTGAGCGGTGGCGGGAGCGGGGGCACGAGGTATCGGTGCTCACCAGCACGATGCGTCTGGCGGGTGTCGAGGACCCTCCCGGCGAACGCTCGAACGGCACGTGGCGCGACCTCAACATCGCCTATCGGGACGCCGACCTGTGGTCGCCACCTTTCTCGCAGCGGCTCGGGCGGGAACGGGCCGACCAAACACGGCTCTCGGCCGCAATCGCCGACGCGCGCCCCGAAGTGGTCTCGCTGTGGCACATGGGCGCGCTCTCCACCGGGATCATCACCACGCTGGTCCGGTCCGGTCTCCCGCTGGTCTACGTCGTCTGCGACGACTGGCTCACGTACGCGGCACGCATCGACCCGTGGATGCGCTGGTTCCTCGGCCGCCCGCGCCTCGGCGGCGCGGTGGAGCGCTTGGCACGGGTGCCGGCGACCGTGCCCGACGTCGGCGCCAGCGGCGCCTTCTGCTTCGTCAGCGACCTGACCCGGCGGCGCTCGATCGAGCACACGGACTGGACGTTCCCAATTGCGACGGTGACGTACAGCGGCATCGACGAGCGCGACTTCCCCGTCACGACAGCGCCCGCCAAGGCGGTCTGGCGTTGGCGGCTCCTGCACGTGGGTCGTCTCGATCCCCGAAAGGGCATCGAGACCGCGGTACGTGCCCTCGCCAACCTGCCCCGGGAGGCCACCCTCGATCTGCTCGGTGCAGGCGACGATTCGTATCGCGACGAGCTGGAGGGCGTCGCCCGAGGGCTCGGCGTCGGCGAGCGCCTCCGGTTCGGGTCGGTGCCGCGGGACCAGCTCCGTGAACGGTACGAGGACGCTGACGCCGTGCTCTTTCCCACAGATTGGGAAGAGCCGTTCGGGCTGGTGCCGATCGAGGCCATGGCGTGCGGCACCCCGGTTGTCGCCACGGGAAGAGGTGGATCGGCCGAGTTCCTGGTCGACGGAGCGAACTGCGTCCAGTTTCCGGCGGGTGATCCAGTTGCACTTGCCGCCGCCGTCGATCGGCTCGCCGACGACGCGGCGCTGCGGGCCCGTCTGGTCCAGTTCGGGAAGCACACAGCGGCCGAGCTCACCGCGTCGCGACTGGCCGACGTCCTCGAGGAGTGGCACCTCGCTGCCGCCGAACGCTTTCGGTCCGGCCAGCCCGCGCAACGTCCGAGCATGGCCGAACTGGTCGGGCGTCAGCCGCCTGCGTAGATCCGCTCGAGATCCGGAGCGATCCCCCGTTGCCAGTCGAAGCGGAGGACCGAGGTGCGGCACGCGTCCGCGATGCCGGGGCGGGACGCCAGCTCGAGGGCGCCGAGCACGGATGCCGCGACCGAGTTGACGTCGTCCGGATCGCAGAGCGTGCCGGTGACGCCAGGCTGCACCAGCTCGGGTAGCGCGCCGTGGTTCCCGGCGGCGACGGGCGTGCCGCACGCGAGCGCCTCGACGACGACCATCCCGAAGGACTCCCACTTCGACGGCAGAGCCGTGACCCACGCCCGGCCATAGCGCTCGGCCTGTCCCTTCGGATCGCCGAGCGGCAGCACCTCGACCGACGACCGCACCGCTGCTGGTGCGGCGCTGAGAAGCGGGGCTGGATCGCCGGGGCCGCTGAGCCACACCTGCAGGTCGGGAACGGATCGGAGCACCGACGGAAGGGCCCGCAGCAGCGTGGCGGCCCCCTTGCGAGCCTGGTCGAGGGCGCCCGAGAACAGCACGGTCGGTCGACGCTCGCGCTCGGGCGCCGGACGGAACTCCTCGGTGTTGACGCCCCCGGGCATGAGCGTGCCGGGGCGGCCGTACTCCTCGGCAAGGACATCCAGCGCGCATCGCGACATGCACCCGTACACGTCGACCTCCCGCACGACGAAGTCGTGGAACTCCGCGTCGTGCCTGTCCTCCCAGAACCAGCGATATGGGATGCCGAGGTTCATGTAGACGGTGCGACGCGAGCGCCCCTTGGCGGTGCGGATGACCGAACGGGCATCGGCGGGGCCGAAGGCGTGCACCGCGTCGAACCGATGACGGAAGAGCGGCCACAAGAGGCGGTGCCCGAAGTCGTGCTCGTGTTGCGGCTCGTACTCGTGACGCCGCGGCAGGCGGATCACCCGCACCCCGTTCCCATGGTCTGACGGCGGGCCGTCCCAACCGCTGGTGAGCACCGTCACCTTGTGGCCTCGCGCGGCAAGGGCGTTGCTCACCTCGTGGACATAACGCTCCGCTCCCCGACGTACGTCCGGCCACGTGTACGCGTGGGTGAGCGCGAGCCGCACGGCGGTCAGGTTACTGGGACGCCATGTAGCCTCGGCGTGCTATGCGGCCCGACGTCCTGGAGTTTGCCCGTGACGTGGCGGAGAACTTCGACATCGCCGAGCCCCTCGTGGAGATGGGAGCGCGTGCGGCCGATGGCCAAGAGGGCATCGCCGACGTTCGGCCCATCTTCGGTGCGCAAACCCACATCGGTTGCGACATCCAGGAAGGGAAGGGCGTCGACCGCATCGAGGACATCCATCACCTGACGTTCGCCGACAACAGCGTCGGCACCGCCATCGCGCTGGAGACGCTCGAGCACGTGGCCGACCCCTTGCGGGCGGTGCAGGAGATGCACCGCGTTCTGCGCCCCGGCGGCGTCCTCGCCATCTCCTCGCTCATGTTCTTCCCGATCCACGCGCATCCGTGGGACTACTGGCGGTTCACCCCCGAGGGCTTCGACCTGCTGCTGCAGCCCTTCGAGTCCCGACTGGTCGTCGCCGTCGGCCACGAGCTGCTCCCTGAGGGGGTCTTCGGGATCGGGGTCAAGGGTCCTTGCCCTGATCTCGGACCGAGCCGACTGCCACGCACCCAGCGGGCGGCCGAGAACTGGGGCGCCGGCATGGCCGTCGACTTCGGTGTCATCCGCATGACTGTTCGTGATCTGTGGCGACACACGATCCGCTACAGCGCGCTCGCTGCCCGACGGCGCGTCGAGCGGGTCCGCCAGCGTTGACCGCCTCGATCAGGACACCGAGACCCAGCGAGCGGACGTCTCGTCGTAGCGACGGACCACCCGCGCAGGGTTCCCGACGACGACCGTGCGGGGCGGGACGTCTTCGGTCACGACTGCGCCCGCACCGACATAGGCGTTGCTGCCCACGGTCACGCCTTGCAGCACCACTGATCTGATCCCGAGGAACGCGCCACGTTCGATCACCACGGGCCGCGGCGGGGCCATCGGTTGCTGCGCGATCGGCCGGCCGGGCTGCTCGAAGCCGTGGTAGGTGTCGGCGATGTAGATCTGGTCGGCGGTCAGGACGTCCTCGCCGATCGTCACCTCACCCACGCAGGCGATATGGCAGGAGCGGCCGATGCGGGTGCGGTCACCGATGGTCAGACGGGGAGCGGGGTAGCCGGGCTGCGGGAAGACCGCCAGCCAAGACCCCTCGAGCAGGACGACGCCATCGCCGACGGTGATGCACTGCGGGCCGTTGACCCTGGCCGGGGGCACGATGACCGACGAGTCCCCGAAGGCCGCAAAGGCTGAGGGCGGCGGCACCCGCAGATCCCGGGCCACGCGTCTGGTCAGGGCCAGCTCGTCGCGCAGCCTGCTGGCCTTGGCCGTTGCGCGGCGGATGAGCGAGCTCATGCCACCACGCGCGCCGGGTTCCCGATCACCACGGCACGGGCCGGGACATCGGCCGTGACGACGGCGCCCTCGCCGACGTACGCGCCGGGGCCGATGTGCACCCCCGGCAGCACGATTGCCCCCGCGCCGAGGTAGGCCCCACCACCGATCTCGATGGGCTCGGGCTGGGACATGGGCTGATCGAGTATCGGCGTCGTCGGATCTGTGTAGTCGTGGTAGCAGTCACCGATGAAGACGTCGTCAGAACCCATGACGTCCTCGCCGATGGTCACCGATCCGATGCACGCGACGCTGAGGTTGCGGCCGAACCGCACCCGATCACCGATCACGAGCGTCGGAGGCGAACCGGGATGTGCCTCGACGACCGAGAGCCACGCCGATTCGTGCAGCACGACGCCGGTGCCGATGTGAATGCGATCCGGTCGACTGACGCGAACCGGGGGCACCAACACCGATCCGGCACCGAATGCGGCGAACGAGGAGGCCACGGGCGGGCGGAGGTCGCGTCGGAGTTGCGCGGCCGTTCTCCGGGCCCGCTTCCATTCGCGCCAGCGAACTGGAAGCGTTGCGGACCGAGGCACCGCCGCATGGTACCGACACGGCATCACATGCAGCTCGGTCCTCTGTGCGGACGCTTCGAGCATCGGATGTCGGGCCCTGATCGCTGATCGCGTCCTCGTCAGTGACGTCGTGCATCCACAGGGTGCCGGGGGTCTTCTCGCCGCCCCCGCACCGGATCGGCGGCGGCCGTCTCTTCGGGCCGACGAGCGCGGCGTCCGTCGTCGCCGAGGACGTGCCTGCGGCCACGCGTGTCGCGGGCGCTCCGCCCGTGCGACCAGGCGGTTGGAGTCGTCGGCGGGAGAAGCCGCCGATGTCGGTCCGTGGGCGCGCCGGTCACCGAGGTAGCGTGCGAGCAGTTGTGCCAGCCAGCGCCATCGTGGGTCCGTTCCGCCGGGCCGTCGTCGACACACTGATCCGGACCCTCGTGCCGGCCGCCGCGCCCGGTGTGGCGACCGCTGTGCATCAATTCGTCGACGAGCAGCTCGGTCGGGCCCCCCGTCACGTCCGCCTCGGCGTCGGGATCATCGAGGCGCTCCTGGCGGGCGTCCTCCATCGTGGCTTTATCGCCCACGGCCCTGACGAGCGGGCCGCGGTCGTGGAGCGATGGAACGCCAGCCGCTTGCCCCCCGTTCGCGTCTACCTGAAGCTCATGCGGTCGTTGGTACTGCTCTGCGGCTACGAGCTGCAGCCGACGGGTGGCCGATCGGCATGACGACTGTTCGCACCGACGTGCTGGTCATCGGCTCGGGCGCCGGCGGCGCGCTCACCGCGGCGCGGTTGGCGGAGGCGGGGAGAAGCGTCGTCGTGGTGGAGGAGGGCCCGCATGTCGACCCTGACGCGGTGGAGCCGTTCTCGCGCGAAGAGATGGTGGCCAAGTACCGCAACGGCGGCCTCACCGCCACCCTCGGCCTGCCGCCGGTCAACTACGTCGAGGCCCGTTGCGTGGGTGGCGGAACCGAGATCAACAGCGGGCTGTACCACCGCCTCCCGTCCGACGTGCTGCGGGACTGGGTGGCCACCTGGGA
Source organism: Actinomycetota bacterium (assembly GCA_041166085.1). Classification (GTDB taxonomy): domain Bacteria; phylum Actinomycetota; class Acidimicrobiia; order Acidimicrobiales; family JAFATL01; genus JBEEFP01. The sequence continues at coordinate 105,181 of JBEEFP010000006.1, read as the reverse complement.
CATCGGTGGGCTCGACGACACCGCCATGCAGCGCTACAGCGCCGAGGTCGAGCGAGACCTGTCCATCTCGTCACTGCCGGAGGACCCGCCGCCCGCGTCCGCGGTGCTCGAGCGCGGGGCCGAAGGGCTCGGGTGGTCCGTGTTGGAGGTCCCGCGCTGGTACCGCTACGAGCGCGGCGACGACGGCAGACATCGGGCCGTCAAACAGACCATGACCCGCACGTTCGTTCCCCGTGCCGTCGCAGCGGGCGCGCGCCTCATGGCCGGTTGCACGGTTCGTCGGCTGGTCGTCCGCGGTGGGCGCGTGCGGGAGGCACGGTGCGTCGTCGAGCACGCCGACGGCAGACGCGAGCCGCTCAGCATCGAGGCGGACGACGTCTTCGTCTGCGCCGGCGCGATCGGCACTCCGGCCCTGCTGCAGCGGAGCGGCGTGCGCCGGCGGATCGGCGCCGGGCTCAAGCTGCATCCCACCATCAAGCTCGCGGCTCGCTTTCCCGAGCCGTTCGCTGACCACTCCTACGTACCGATGCACCAGGTCAAAGAGTTCGCTCCGGACGTCACCCTCGGCGGGTCGGCGTTCCGTCCTGGCTACGTCGCGTTGGCTCTGGGCGACTCCTGGGCGGAGAACGAGAAGGACATGGTGGACTGGGAGCGCATCGGCGTGTACTACGCGTCCATCCGCAGCGACGGCGCCGGACGGGTGATCACGCTGCCCGGGCTCGACAGCCCGATCGTGACCTACGCCCTCCGGGAGTCGGACCTCAGTCGGCTCGCGCGCGGTCTCGTCCACCTGGGCGAGCTGCTCTTCGAGGCGGGCGCCGACACGCTGTACCCGTCGATCGAGGGCGCCCCCGCTGTACGTCATCCCGACCAGCTCGCCGACCTGTGGTCGCTGGTGCGGCGCGACCGGGTCTCGCTCATGACCATTCACCTCTTCTCGACCGTCGGCATGGGTGAGCGTCGGGACCGCACCGGTGCGGACTCGTTCGGGCGCGTCTGGGGCGTTGGCAACCTGCGGGTCAACGACGCGTCCCTGCTGCCCGACGCTCCCGGCGTCAACCCGCAAGGCACGATCATGGCGATCGCGGCCAGGAACTGCGATCAGTTCCTGTCCAGCTCGTGAAGACGGTCGTCACCGGCGCGGCGGGATGGCTCGGCCTGGCCCTGCTCGACGCCCTCGGCGACGCGCCCTCCTCGTTGCGCTGTCTCGTTCGATCGACGGAGGAGGCCGACCTCGTCCGCAGCCGGGCGCCACAGGCTGAGACGGTCATGGGCGACGTGCGGGATCCGATGGCGCTCGCCGCTCTCTTCGATGGCGGCGCCGGTGCTGTCGTCGTCCACGCCGCCTCCGTGATCCATCCGTCGGACGGGGTGCGCGAGTTCTTCGACGTGAACGTGGGCGGTACGGCATTGCTGCTCGACGAGGCGCGCCGCGCGGGTGCCGGCCGTGTGGTGTACGTGTCGTCCAACTCGCCGTTCGGTTTCAACCCCTCGCCCGACGATCGCTTCGACGAGGACGCTCCGTACAACCCGTACCTGGGCTACGGGCAGTCGAAGATGGAGGCGGAGCGCCTGGTGACCCGTGCCGCGGCGAGAGGTCTCGACACCGTGATCGTTCGCTGCCCGTGGTTCTACGGCGAGCACCAGCCGCAGCGACAGACGAGCTTCTTCACGATGGTGCGTCGCGGCATCTTCCCCATGTGCGGGAACGGGAGCAATCGACGCTCGATGGTGTACACGGGCAACTTGGCCCAGGGCCTCGTGCTGGCCGCGCGGTCCGACGATGCCGCGGGTCGCGCCTATTGGATCGCCGACCCCGAGCCGTACCGCATGACCGAGATCCTCGACACGGTGAAGCGGGCGCTGACCGACGAGGGCCTCTCGGTGTCGGCGCGTCAGGTGCGGCTCCCCGCGGTCACGAGCACCATTGCCGGTCTCGGCGACAAGGCGCTGCAATCGGTCAACCGCTACTCCGCGCAGCTGCACGTGCTGTCCGAGATGAGTCGCACCATCGCGTGCAGCACCGACCGGGCTCAGCGGGAGCTCGGGTACCGTCCGGAGGTGGATCTCTACACCGGCATGCGGCGCAGCATCCGGTGGTGCCTCGACCAGGGGTGGGACATCTGATGCCGACCGCGCTCGTCACCGGGGGCAGTGGCTACTTCGGCTCGATCCTCGTCGCCCGACTCGACGCCGCCGGCTTCGCCGTGCGCAACTTCGACCTCGCCGCCCCGGACGGACATCCGCCGGACGCGGCGTTCGTCCAGGGTGACATCCGCGACGCGGCCGCGGTCCGCCAGGCGTGCGAGGGCGTCGACGTGGTGTTCCACAACGTCGCCCAGCAGCCCTTGGCCAAGGACAAGGCCCTGTTCGAGACGGTCAACGTGAACGGCACCCGGAACCTGCTGGACGCATCCAGCGCCGCTCGAGTCGGCAAGTTCGTGCACACCTCGTCGACGTCAGTGTTCGGGATCCCGCCGTCCAATCCCGTCACCGAGGAGACGCCGTTGCGCCCGGTGGAGGCATACGGCCGCACCAAGGTTCGCGCCGAGCAGCTGTGTCACGAGGCGGCTGCCGCCGGCCTCGATGTCACGATCATCCGCCCTCGCACCATCCTCGGCCATGGCCGCCTCGGGTTGCTGGCCATGCTCTTCGAGTGGGTCGCGGACGGAGCCCCTGTCTACGTCCTCGGCGGTGGGCACAACCGGTACTCCTTCGTGCACGCAGGCGACCTGGCCGAGGCGTGCCTGCGGGCCGGGCGGCGTGAGGGGCCCTCGACGTACAACATCGGGACGGATCAGTTCGGCACCATGCGCGAGACCATGGAGGCGTTGGTTGCGCACGCCGGAACCGGATCCCGCGTGCGCTCCCTCCCAGTGCGCCCCGCCATGTTCGCCATGAGCGCCTTGGGTCGGATGCGGCTGGCGCCTTTCGCCCCGTATCACTGGATGCTCTACGGCCAGGAGTTCTGGTTCGACATCTCCAAGGCCCGGTCCGAGCTCGACTGGGCGCCCGAGTACTCCAACGTCGAGATGATGAACGAGTCCTACGACTGGTTCCTCGCCCACCGCGGCCAGCTCGAGCACGGCGGCCGCTCGCACCACCAGTCGCCTGTGCGCCAGGGCGCGATGCGGGTCCTCAAGCGCATCCGCTGATCAGCGGCGCCGATCAGCTGGCGGCCGTCTCGGGTTTCGTGAGGCTCACGAGGTACTGCGGATACGGACTCAGCCGCCGGTCGACGTGGCGAACGGTGTTGGCGACGAGGCCGGCCGCCTCGAACAGGCTCGCCATGTCCTGGGGCGTGCGGCAGTGGACCTGCTCGTGGGCCACCAAGCGGTCGTGGAAGGCGTTCCACCGGTGCTTCCAACGGGGACGCAGGTCCATGTCCTTCACGATGACGGCGCCGCCCGGCCGGACGCTGCGGGCCAGCGCCGCCGCGACCTCGGCGTGGGCGTCGGGCCGGATGTGGTGGAACACGTCAACGGCGAGGGCAGCGTCGAACGTCCCGGCCTCGTCGTCCATCTCGGTGACGTCGGCGTGCCGGATGACGACCCGTGGCGACCGCGCGCCAGTGCGGGCTGCCGCGGTGACCCGCTCCTCGTCGAGCTCGAGCCCCTCCACGCGCGCATCCGGGTTGATCTCGGCCAGGTAGCGCTCGACGATGCCGTGGCCGGACCCGAGCGACAACACGCGGCCCGAGAGCGCCCGCAGTTCGGCGTCGAGGGCACCGAGGGGCACGATGGCCAGGCGAGCGCCGAGGAAGGCCTGGGTACCGAGTCCCGATCCTCTGAAGCTCGCCCAGGCGCGGAACACTGCCCGCGGATCCGGCCTCATCGCGTGTAGAGCAGGAGCACGGCGATCGCGACCCACGTGGCGCCGGCGGCCACGATGCCCGGATCCTTGCGGATGATGGTGGCGGTGCTGCGCTGGTCCTTGCAGTGGTACACGAGGTAGAGGTAGCGCAGGACGCCGTAGACCACCGGTCCGGCGGTCGGGAGCATGCGGCTCCCGATGAGGGGCGAGTTCACGGTGTAGAGCACGTAGCTGAGCACCGTCGCGGTCGACACCATCGACACCATCTGGTCGAGGAACGGCAGCGAGTAGTGCTCGAGCACGGGCCGGCTGTCGAGACCGAGGTGCAGCTCGCTGGCAGCCTCCTGCCGGCGCTTGGTGAAGCCGAGGAACATGGCCAAGGACCCGGTACAGACGATCAGCCAGTCCGAATGGAGGACGTTGGTCGCGGCAACACCGGCCAGCACCCGGATGAGGAAGCCGGAGGCGATCGCGAGCACGTCGATGATCACCAGGCGCTTGAGCACCAGGGAGTAGCTGAAGGTGAGGAGGGCGTAGCCGGCCACGTAGGCGGCGGCCCGCCACCCGATGGAGCTGGACAGCCCGAGCGCCGTGGCAGCCAGCACGACGGCCAACGTGATGGCGACGGGCACCGAGAGCTCGCCGGCTGCGATCGGCCGCCGGCGCTTGCTCGGGTGTTGGCGGTCGAGCTCGACATCGCGGAGGTCGTTCACCAGGTAACCGGCGCTGGCCATCAGGCAAAAGGCAGCCGTCTCCGCCACCGCCCGACCGATCCGGTCGGCCTCGCCCAGATGTCCGGAGAACACGAGGGGCGCGGCGACGAACACGTTCTTCACCCATTCGGCCGGACGCAACTCGACCAGGGCAGCTCGCAGTGGGCCGCGGCTGCGGTGTGCCACTGGCGGGGTCGTTGCTTGGGCGGATGCCAGGTCACTCATGACCCGTCGCTCCCGCTCGGCGGTTGATGAGGTGGGTGATGGTGAAGGCTGCGAGAAGCAGGATGAACGGCTCCACTGGCGCGCGATAGCGCGATGTCCCAAGCGTAGGGATTGTCACGGCGACAAACAGGAGCGCGGTCAGCCAGAAGGCGCGCGGTGTTCCTCGGAGGGCACCGACGGCCACCCCGATCACTGCCAGGACGGCGCCCAGCGCGTACCCGGCCAACCACACGTCGGCGGCGGTGCGGCCGTACCCGAGCGGTCGGGCCGCGTCGAGGGCCTGGTCGGGCCCGGTGAGATCGAAGAGCCGCGCGCCGTTCCAGAACACCGAGCGCGCGAGGTAGCCAGGATGGGCTCGTATGTACCTCCGGCCCGCGTCGTCGACGCGTTTGGCAAGCTCCGCCTCGTCGAGGGTGGGGTCGTGGAAGAGTGGTGCGAGTCCAGGCACGGCGGTGGGCGGACGCCAGAGCGCAGGATGCCTGCTGTCGTGATCGGCCGTGCGGTTGTAGACGCCGCCGACGACAAAGGAGTTCGACGTGCTCACCAACACCACACGGTCGAATGCTTCCGTGTTGCGGATCGTCCACGGGACCACGACGACAACGGCGAGCCCGGCCGCGGCCGCGAGTGGAGCGAGCGTGCGGCGGGCCAGCAGCGGCCGACCCCAGAGCAGCAAGGCGAGAGGCACCGCGAGCACGCCGTTGGTGGGCCGCGCCAACACCGCCAGTCCCAGCAGCACGCCGGCGACCGCCGCCCACCTGGTGACGTGGCGTCCGGTGCGGCGCGCCTCGAGCACGGCGGCGAGCACGCCCAGCTCCAGGGGCAGCGCGACCGATTCGGAGAGAAGGGAACCGCCCACGAGGATCAGCGGCGGGTAGACCGCGGCCAACCCGAGGGCGACCAACCCGGCCCGGCGCCCCCACAACTGCCAGCCGAGGATGCCGACGAGCGCCACGACGACCACCCCGAGCACCGCCTGGGCGACAAGCGCTGCTCCCACCGACACGCCGGCGACCGCGTACACCGCGCCCAGGAACAGCGGATACAGCGGGGGCCGGAACGCAGTCGGGCCGCCGCCTGCCGCCAGGACACTCGGTCCGAAGCTGTGGTGGTGCGCGAGGGAGACCGCCAGGCGGTGGTAGTCGGCGGGGTCGTCGACCAGGCGAATGTTGCGGTCCGCCAGCGCGACGACGACGCGCACGGCGAGCGCGAGGCCCAGCAACAGCCAGACAGGCAGCGGCGGGCGTCGGCGGCCTGTCTCGCTCAGTGTGGCGACGTCAACCTGCATCGGGCCGATCCCCACCGGAATGCGGCAAAGGAGTCGACGGCGCGGCGGGACTCGCGGTCAGCCCGAAGTCCCGATGCTCGGTGATCTCTCGACCGTCCACCGTGATGGTCCCGTGCAGATCCGCGACGCCGAGGGACCAGAGGCGGTGCTCGACCTGAAACGTGAGGCCGGTCGTGTCGGTGTGGAGCACGGCCCGCGCGTCCGCCGACAGGATCTCCTCGGTGATGCGGTAGGTCCCTCCTGCCACGTTTGGAGCGAATGTGAACTCGACGTCGGTCTCCTCGCCGGCGGCGAAGGAGTGGTGGGGGACCTGGAGCGGTGTCTGCATTCCGTAGGCGACTGACGCGTCCTCGGCGCGTATCAGGAACAGGAACACGGGGTCGTCAACCGCCCGGGTGAAGCGCACGCGCACGCGTAGACGCAACCGCGCGAGGGGGTCGCGCCGGACGTAATGGGTCGGGCCGTCCGGCCCGATCAGCTCACGTCGCAGCACCTCGGCGCCGCCGGTCACCTGCTGGTCGCCCACGGTGGTGTCGCTGGAACCCTCGTTCGACAGGATCTCGTGGTGGTGGGCGATGGCAGACTCGACGTCGCCGTCGAACACCAGCTGCCCGTGACTGATGACGAGCGCCCGAGGGCAGAGCAGCCGGACGGCGGGCATGGCGTGACTCACCATCACGATGGTCGTCCCCGCCTCGCGGATCGCCTTCATCCTGTCGAGGCACTTCAGCTGGAAGGCCAGATCGCCCACTGCGAGCACCTCGTCGACCAGGAGGACCTGCGGATCGGTGTGCACCGCCACCGAGAAGCCCAGGCGCATGAACATGCCGGAGGAGTAGAACTTCACCGGCGTGTCGATGAAGTCGGCCAGCTCCGCGAACGCGACGATCTCGTCGAAGCGACGCTCGATGTCCGCCTTGGTGAGACCGAGCAGCATGCCGTTGATGTAGACGTTCTCGCGACCGGACATCTCGCGGTGGAAGCCCACGCCGACGCTGATGAGCGGCGCCACCCTGCCGCTCACGCTCACCCGTCCCTCACTCGGTCTGGTGACGCCGGCCAGCATCCGCAACATCGTCGTCTTGCCCGCGCCGTTGCGGCCGATCACCCCTACGACCTCGCCCGGTTCGATCACGGCGTTGAGCCCGCGGAGGGCCCACAGCTCCTCGCGGTGTGGCTTGCGGAAGGGCACGAGCGACCGAAGGAGCATGGCTCGGTCCTCGAGCTTCCAATACCGCTTGCCGACGTTCTCCATGGTGATCGCCGACATCAGAGCAAGTCCACGAAGAGGCGGTCGTGGCGCCGCTGCGCCTCGGTGGAGACGACAGCGAGGACTGCGGTTGCGACCAGCGACACGGCGACGGCGCGCGTCCAGTGCGGTGGCGAAGCGACCACCGCCATCTGGAAGAGGTTGATGATCCCGGTCATGGGGTTGAGGTCGATGACGCGCGCCCATCCCCCGAGCAGGCTCTTCGGGTACGCCACGGGGGTCACGTAGAACCACACCAGGAGCGCGGCGGCGACCAGGAACTTGACGTCGCGGAAGTACACATGAAGGGCGGACAGCGCCATCGACAGGAACGTCGTGAACGCCACCAGCAGGAGACAGGCGGGCAAGAGGATCAACAGCCGTGGTCCGAAATCGCCACCGAGGAGCGGCACGAGCGGCAGCAGGATGACCATCGACACCGCCAGCCCCGCGCTGTTGGCGATGGCCGGGACAATCGCCAGCATGGCGCGGGGGAACCAGACCTTGTCCGTCAGGCCGGACCCTTCCACGATGGCGATCGAGCTCACCGAGATCGTCTGGTTGAAGTAGCTCCACGCGAGAATGCCGCTGATCACGTAGGCGGAGTAGCCGTCGAAGGCTGCCGCTCGAATGACCTTTGAGAAGACGAAGGCAAGGACAACGCCCTGGATGAGCGGGACCACCACCGCCCATGCCACACCGAAGGATGCCCGCTTGTAGCGGACGTGGAAGTCGGCACGGGCGAGCATGCTGAGCACCTCGCGGTGCCGCCACAGATCGCCCCACCAACGTCGGACGCTGTCCGGAGCGGGCCCCAGATCGAACCCCGCCTGGCTGTCATCCATGGCGCAGGGCCCAGTCGTACGGGATGTCGGTCGTGAAGGGGTCGGCCCGCACGATCTCATCGGGGTCGTGGGGGATCGTGGAGCAGTTCGCCACCAACGCGGGGCCGGTGCCGTATCCCTTGAACCCGTTCCACACCAAGGGCGGAATGGTCACGAGCGCATAGTTCTGTTCGCCGACGAAGACCTCGACGACGTTGCCGCGCGTTGGCGAATCTGCACGGTCGTCGAAGCACACCAGCTTCACCATCCCGACGGGCACTGCGTAGTTCAACGTCATCCGCAGGTGCTGATGCCAGGCCTTGATCGCGCCGGGGTGCACGAGCGAGAAGTAGATCTCACCGAATGCCTCGAACTGCTCACTGTCCGAGCGCAGCATGTGGAAGATGGCGCCGCGCTCGTCCGGGATGCGCCTGAGTGGGGTGACCCGCAGGCCTTCGATCGTGGTCACAGCGCCTCGCGGTGCTCGAGGCAGAAGCGCGCCGTCTCGGCCATGGCGGAAGCGATGGACACTTGTGGCGTCACGCCGAGGCGAGCGAGCCGGTCGACGTCGACGTGGTACGGCAGCGGACGAACGTCGGGTGCCGGGGGCGCCTCGAGCGGGGGGCGCTTGCCCGTCTCTTCTTCGATGGCGTCCTGGACGAGGGCAGCAAGATCGAGGATCGTCATGGGCGCGCCGGATCCTAGGTTGTACGTGCCGTCGGGCAGGCCTCCCGGCGCCACTGCCGAGCCGACCGCACGCATGACGTCGGCAATGGCGATGAAGTCGCGCCACTGCACCCCGCTCGAGCGCAGGACGAGGCGACCGTCGAGGGCCGCCTGCCGGCACAGGTCGTTCCCGACCAATGTCCAGCGCGCGACGCGGGGGTCCACGGGCGCCCCGACGCCGTTCGTCAGGCGTAGCGCGACGACCTCCATGCTTCCGCGGCCGGCCTCGGCGCGGATGACGTGCTCCGACGCAAGCCTGGCGATGCCGTACGTCGCCATGGGAGCCGGCACGACGTCTTCGGTGATGACCGCGCCGTCGACGAGGGCCCGGCCGTAGACGTGAACGGTGGAGACGTACGTGAGGCGACCGACGCCTGCGTCCGTGGCAGCCGCGGCCACGTGCCGGGAGCCGAGCACCGTGTCAGCCAGCGCAGCGTCGGGGTCTTCAGCAGCGTCGACCTCGTTGGCTCCCGCGAGGTGGAGCACCGCATCGCAAGCCTCGAAGGCGGAGCGGAGCGCATCTGGCCGCTCGCGCACGTCGAGCACGACCTGCTCGTCCGCGGGCAAGTACGGACGAGTGCGGCGCACGACGGCCCGCACCGCCCATCCCGCGTCGCGAAGGAATGCCACCGCACGGCTGCCGACGTATCCGCTGGCTCCGGTGACCGCAACGGTTCTCAGGTCACCCGCTCCTCGCCAGGAACTCGCGGTACCAGGCGACGGTGTGATCCAGCGCCTCCTGCGTGCCGTACCGGGGGGCCCAGGAGAGGACCCGGCGGGCCTTCTCGGCAGAGAGGAACTGGTGGTCGATCTCGAGGGTGGCGCTGGCTTGCACATCGGGTTCGAGGTCAGGTCGCCCTGCGGCCTCGCCGATGAGCTTGACCAGCTGGAGGACACTGAGCGGCGTCTCGGTGGAGAAGTTGTACGCCTGGCCTGCGACGGTGGGGTCGGCAGCCATGGCCTCGATGACGCGCAGGTATGCCAGCGCGCCATCCTCGACGTGGAGGTAGTCGCGCGTCGGTGACCCGTCCGACCGGATCACGGGCCGTTCGCCGCGCAAAAGGCTACGAGCGGTGCCGGGAACGACCCGCGCCCAGTTCGTGTCGCCGGGTCCGAAGAAGTTGCCGCACCGCGTCACCGCGACAGGAGCACCGAAGGCGTGGTGGTAGCTCATCGCGACGAGGTCGGCGCAAGCCTTCGAGACGTCATAGGGATTGACGGCGATGAGCGGCATGTCCTCGGTGTAAGGCAACACCGGCTGGGCCCCGTAGGCCTTGTCGCTGCTGGCCACGGTGATCTGTCCGACGGTGGGCGTGCGCCGGCACGCCTCCAACAGCGACCACATGCCTCTGATGTTCGAGTCCCATGTCGAGATGGGATTGCGGTTCGCGGTCTGGACCTGGGTCTGGGCCGCGAGGTGGATCACCGAGACGATCTCGTATTCGCCCAATGCCCGCTCGAGCAGCTCCTGGTCGCGCACGTCGCCGCGCACGGCTGTCACCAGCGACGTCTCCCATTGATCGACGATCGGGGTCGGAGGGACCTCGTCGCGCACGACCACCACGACGGCTGCACCCGCCCGGGAAAGGATCTTGACCATGTGCGACCCCAGGAAGCCGGTCGCTCCTGTCACGAGGGTCGGCCGGTCGCGCCAGAACGAGGGGTCGGGTTCCCAGAGCTGTTCGACCATCAGGTCCACACCTTCCACGGCGCCTTGCCCGACTCCCAGAGCGATGTGAGCAGGTCGTGCTCACGAGGTGTGTCCATCGGCTGCCAGAAGCCGTCGTGTTCGAACGCACGGAGCTGGCCGTCAGCAGCCAGGCGGTTCAGCGGCTCCCGCTCGAGCATCACGTCGACCCCCTCCGGCACGTAGCGCTCGATGGCCTCTCGTTGCAGGACCATGAATCCGCCGTTGATCGCGCCCGTGCTCGTCTGCGGCTTCTCCTCGAAGGCCAGCACCTCGCGGTCGGGCCCGAGCTCGAGCTCTCCGAAGCGACCTGGCGGGCGCACAGCGGTCATCGTGGCCAATTTTCCGTGCGAGCGGTGGAAGTCGAGCAGCGCGTTGATGTCCACGTCGCCCACGCAGTCGCCGTAGGTGACCATCACGGTGTCAGTGTCGAGATGGCGAGCCACCTCCCGCACGCGCGTGCCGGTGAGGGTGTCGAGTCCGGTGTCGACGCACGAGACCCGCCAGCCCTGCTCCGGGTGACTGTCGAGGAAGGAGATGCCGTTCGGCTTCCCGAGCTCGATCTGAAAGTCGCACGTCATCGCCTCGTAGTGCAGAAAGAACTCTTTGATGGTCTCGCCCAGCCAACCGAGTGCGAGGAAGAAGTCTGTATGCCCGCGGGCTGCGTAGATCTTCATGATGTGCCAGAGCACGGGGCGGTTGCCGATGGGCACCATCGGCTTCGGCAAGGTCGCGCTCACCTCGCGGATGCGCATGCCCCGGCCACCACACAAGATGATCGTCGGCGCAGAATCCATGGCGGACGTGCATCGTACCGACGCATCGTGACGTTGACGCGGCGATGACCCGGCAACCGTCCTTGTAACCTGCACATCGATGGAACCTGATCCCCCCGCGCCGCGCGATCAGGACGGCTTCCGCCTCGCGTGGCCGGCCAACGAGACCGTCGAGCCCTTCCAACCTCGGGACCAACCTCGGGACGACCAGCCCGAACCGGACGACGCGGCACAAGGCGCCGAGCCTTGGGTGCCCCCCGCGCGCGATCCGGCCCCCGCCCCCGCTGCCTCGCTGCCCCTGAGGGACGCGGCTCCGTCGTTGGATGGTGGCGACACCGTCGCAGCGTTGGCCGCGGTTGCGGCACGAGTCGATGTGCTCTCGAGCGCCACGGTGACCTTCCGGAATGTCGTCGCTGACAAGGTGAGCGACTACACGGAGCGGGTGTCGCACGCCATCGCCGAGCACTCCTCGGCCCTCGAGCAAGCGATGAAGGGCCGGGATCGTGTCATCGGCGAGATCGGAAGCGACCTGCATTCGCTCTCGACTCGGCTCCACCAGCTGGAGGGGTCCGTCGAGGAGCTGACCGACCTCCTGGGCGTCTTCCGGTCCGAGGTCAACGGCACGCTCGAGTCGATCGCGGACCAGGTGCAGGCGCTGCGCCGCCGCACCGCCGTGCGTCCGGCCTCAGGCCGGGACGAGCTGCCCGAGAAGCGAACACGACCGGCGGCAGACAACGTGTCCGGGAAGGCACGCTCCACGTCCGCCCGCCGGCGGCCTCGCCAGGACTGAGGTGGCTCGGCGCCGGCCCACCCCTGCGGGGGTTGAAGGCTTCTGGCGTCGCAGGCTCGGCATCGGTGTGGCCCTCGTCGCGCTGCTCGCCATCGTTGGCGCAGCCGGCTTGCGGCTGTCCCAGGTCGCCTCCCAGCTCCGGGACGCCCAGGACGAGTTGCGAGGTGCGGAGGCCGCCGTTCGTGACGGAGAACTGGCGCAAGCCGACAGCAGACTGAACCGGGCCCAGCACCTGGTGACGGCTGCCAACGGGTCGCTGCACACGAGCGCCATCCTCACCGTCGCGTCGACGGTGCCGATCCTGCGCCAGAACCTGGCAGCGCTCAAACGATCGGTCGCGGTGACGCTGATCCTCACCGACGGCGGGCGGCGTGTCCTCGAAGCCGCTCGTCCGCTCCAAGGTGCGGACGGGCGATTGCACGTGTCCCTGCAGGGCGGAGCCATTCCCCTCGCACCGGCTCGCGAGGTGAGCCAGATCCTTCGCGAGGTCGCCTTCAGCCTGCCCCCGGCGCCCGCCGAGAATCGCTGGCTCGTCGGGCCCGTCCGCAAGCTCGGACGGGACGTGGCGGGCGAGGCCGATCGGCGCAAGCAACAGTTCCTCTCCGTCGGCCGAGGCCTCCAGCTCCTCACCGAGCTGGCGGGGGGCAACGGCTCGCGGCGGTACATGCTCGCCGTCGCCAACGCCGCCGAGATGCGCGGTACCGGCGGGATGATCCTCTCCTACGGGTCGCTCACTTCCGACGCGGGCAAGATCACGCTCGAACGCTTCGGGCCCATCGATGACATCCCGCTGGACAAGCCGGTCGACGTCACAGATCCCCCGGACTACGTCCGACGTTTCGCGTCACTGGAGCCGACTCGACTGTGGCGCAGCACGAACCTCGCTGCGGACTTCACCGAGGTCGCGCCCGTCATGGAAAAGATGTACCCGGCCGCCACCGGCGACAACGTCGACGGGGTCATCCAGATCGACTCTGCCGGGTTGGCCGCCATCCTCGAGGGCATCGGTCCGATCGACGTGCCGAACCTCGGCACGGTGGACGCCGGCAACGTCGTGGCCCTCACCCTCAACGACGCGTACGTGAAGTTCCCCGATCGTCCGGTGCGGCAGGAGTACCTGGAGGCGGTCGCCCGCGTCGCCTTCGATCGCCTGCTCTCCGGCAACTACCCGAGTGTCACGGCGTTGGCACGCGCATTGGTGAAGGCCTCCGCGGGGCGTCACGTGATCCTGCACGCTGCGAGTCCGGCCATCGAGCGGCTCGCGGCGACGCTGGGCGCCGATGGCAGCCTGCCGCCCGAGGGCATCAACTTCGCCGCCCTCACCGTGCAGAACCTCAGCGGCAACAAGCTGGATTACTACCTCGACACCAACCTCGGCATCACCGGCGGCATGCGGCCGGGCCGGGCATCGCAGGTCCAACTCCGGGTCGACCTCACCAACACCGCGCCAGCGGGGGGCGCTCCGCAGTACATCTTCGGGCCCTTCAGCAGTGCGTTCCGGAACGGCGAGTACCGAGGTCTCGCGTCGGTGTACCTGCCGATGGGGGCTGCGCTCCGCAGTCAGCGCGGCGCGTCCGACCAGCCGACCGTCACCGCGGAGCAAGGACGCACCGTCGTCTCCTTCGGAGTCGACGTGCAGGCTGGTCAGACAGCCAGCGTGACCCTCGACGTGACGCTGCCGCCGCAGCCACCCGTGCTGCAGGGCTGGGAGTTGGTGCCCGTTCCCCGCGTCCGTCCCACGACCGTCGCCCTTCGCCTCGACACACCGAAGGGCGCCGTGCGCTTCAACGGGCCAGCCGATCGCCGGCGTGCGTTCGCCACACGCTGAGGTGGTCTGTCACCGTCCGTAGGGAGGATATGGCTGCTCTCCGTCGAACAGTTTCTCTAGTTCAAGATGCCTACGCAGGGTGGTATTCTCCGCCCGGGCTGCAGTGCAAGGGAGACCGATGGCGGGCGTGGGGAGGAGGTCGTACCTGTGAGCAGCACGCGCCGCTTTCGCATACTGGTCGGCCTCGTCGTCGCGGCGGCTGCTGGTCTCGTCGTCCTGGCCGCACCGGCCCCCGCACAGACGTGCGGACCCAGCGATCCGTACTCGGGCGGCAACCCGAACTGTGAGCAGCAGGCCCAGCTCACCATTGAGCTGTCGGCCCAGAGCGGTCCGCCGGGCGCCAGTTTCAACGTGCATGCCAGCGGCTTCAGGTCTGGCGACCACGCCAGCATCAGCTTCGGCGGTACCGAGGTTGCCGCCGCCACGGCCTCTCGTGGCGACACCGGTCGCCCTGCCACGGTCGACCAGACCGTGCAGGTCCCGGATGTCGCCGCCGCGACCTACGACGTCTGCGTCTCCGCGCCCAACGCCCAGAGCGCCTGTGCTCCGTTCCACGTCACCGCAGGCACGGTGGTGGCCGGTGTGTCCTTCACTCGCGGGGGAGGCGGCAGCCTGGCCAAGACCGGGCTGATGCTGCTGCCGTTCCTCATCCTCGCCGTAATTCTCATCCTCGGCGGTCGTTACCTGGTCGCCAAGAGTCGGGGGCGCCGAGCGTGAGTGGGGGAACGGGAACGATGCTGGTCGACTCAGAGATCACGGCCGACAGGAGCGTCTTCGAGGTCGCGAGCACGATCAGTCGCCAGGCCGTCGATGGCCGGCGGGCGCTCGTGCGCGACACGGTGTGGGTGCGCCCGGTCGTTGACGTGCTCGCCGTCACTGCGGTGGTCGCGGCGATCGGGGCCTTCTCGCCCGCCTTCGTGGTCTACGGCGTGCTGGTGCTCCTCGGCCTCGCCGTCGACTGGTACCGGCCGGTGCCGCTGGCGGCCAGCGCGGCCGAGGACGTCCGTCGGGTCGCAGTGCGAGCTGCACTGCCGGCATTGGTCGTCCTGCCGTTCGCCTCCCGCGAGTCCTGGGCGGTGGCTGCGGTCGCCGTCTTCGGGGCCGTCGGGGTCGGGCGGGCCGTCGCCTACGGCCTGGTGCGTATGGCCCGGCGAGCAGGACTGGTGGTCGAGCCGGTGCTCCTGCTCGGCAGCGGTGACCAGGTCCTTGCCCTTCGCGAGCGACTCTGGTCCCACCGCGAGCTCGGCCTGCGTCCGATGCTCGCGACCTCCGTCTCCCTCAACGGCGATCCCGCCGTGTTCCTCAGCGCCGACGAGATCGACTCCGCCGTCCGCCGGCAGCAGGTCCGGAGGCTCGTTGTGGCCGGGGGGTCCGGTTACGATGCCGAGCTCGTGTCGACGGTTCGGGCTGCGACCACCTCGTTCGAGATCCTGTACCTCCCGGGCCAGCAGCAGCCCGACCTGGGCCTGCGGTCCGGTGGTGAGGTCGTGGCCGGCTACCCGGTCCAGCGCCTGCATGGCGGACCCAACCGCCTGGGCGCACGCATCGGCAAGCGCGCCGTCGACCTCGTCGGCGCCTCGGTGCTGATCCTCCTCTTCCTCCCGGTCCTGGCGGCGGCGGCCATCGCGGTCAAGCTCACCAGCCGGGGCCCGGTCCTGTTCCGGCAGGCGCGCATCGGCCGCAACGGTCAGACCTTCGACATGATGAAGTTCCGGTCGTTCCCCACCGACCACGAGGACGTCGAGCTGGCCCTTCCGCTCGAGGGATGCCCGTTGCCGGTCGGCCGGTTCCTGCGCCGTACGAGCATCGACGAGTTGCCGCAGCTGTTCAACGTGCTGCGGGGCGAGATGTCGATCGTCGGCCCCCGTCCCGAGCGGCCCCACTTCGCGGAGCCCATGTCGGCCAAGATCCCGGAGTACGACGCACGGCATCGAGTCGCTGGCGGCCTCACCGGTCTGGCCCAGGTGCACGGGTACTGGGGCCTGAGCGAAATCGAGGCGAGGGTGCGGCTGGACAACCACTACATCGACACGTGGTCGCTGTGGGGCGACCTGTCGATCATTGCCCGCACCGTCCCGGCTGTCATCGTCAAGTCCTTCGCCTGAACCCTCCGCCGGCCTCGATCGGACTTCGGATGGCCCCGGCACACGCAGCTCGCCTCGTCGCGGTGCTCGTCGTTCTCGGAGTCCTCGGCATCGGCTGCAGTTCCTCTGAGGTCCAGCCTCCGGCGGCGAAGCGCGCTGAGCTGCATGGCAAGATCAGCACGCAGGCCGACGGTGCGCTGGCGGGGCTGACCGACGGGACGGCGACGCCGTCGACCACGATCGTCGCCGACCCCAAGGACACGGCGCCGCAGGCATCCGATGTGCTCGACCAGTTCCTCGACGCGCTCGCCGCCAAGGATCTGCAACGCGCCGGGGAGCTGTCGATCGGGGCGGTGCAGTACTTCACGTTCATCCGCTCGCTGCTCGCCGCCCACGCCGATGCCGCGGGTACGAGCATCGAGTACCGCTACACCGACCGCGAGCTCACCCAGGGATCCCCCGCCGGCGACCGGCGCCCGTTCTCGGGGCGCGCCGTGCTCCACGGCACGGCCACCTTCGCGGGCGGGCGCAAGCTCGACACGAGCGAGGAGCTGGGCGACCCGGTGGTGCGAGCCGGCACCAACGGCCCGCACGTCGCCGACTTCCGGTACCAGGGCCAGCCACTCGTGCTGTCGCCCGGCGGGGCCGCCCAATCGCTGCGCTCGGGTGTGCAGGTGCGCATGGTCGGGGCGCTCTCCCAGGGCGACGCCACCGCCGTGGTCCTGCAGCTCGTCGGCGCGGGCGAGGTCTCGGTCAGCATCGAGGACTCGGCCCTCGTCTATCCCGACGCCGAGGCAAAGCCGGCGGCTCAGGCCCTCGTCGGCAGCTACGTGTACGCGGCGTTTCCCCGGCGCGTGAGCCCCACGGCGTACCGGGCTCGGTTCTCCCTCGACGGGGGCCCGTCCCAGTCCGTCTCGCTGGCTTTCTGACACTTTTCCCGCCAACGGGGAGGAAGTGCTCAGATCACCACGAATTGTGACATTGGCCACGGGACGGCTCGTGGGCGTGCACCAGCGGGTTGGCGGCCTTGGGGGTGCGCATCAGACAACAGGAGGACATCTTGCGAAAGGCACTGCTTGCGCTGCTGGGCGCCGGAATGCTGCTCACGGTCGGCGTCGGGACGGCGTTCGCCGACGTGGCCGGCACCAGTGAGCCGAGGGAACCCGTCCCCGGGAGCACCACCAACCCGCCGGAGACCCGTGGCTCGAACGATGTGAACTGCGGTGGACCGGACAACAACCTCGTCCCGGGCGCGCCCGTCACCATCGCCGGTGAGCAGACCGGCACGGGCGGTGCTCTCGTGGTCTGCCAGGACAGCGCCGACCTGCCCATCCAGGGGCGCGTGATCCTCGCCGGCAGCGCCGAGCAGGGCGGCGGCTACATCGCGGCCGACGGCGACAAGGACAACGCCCAGTACAACGACAAGGCGGCTGGCTTTGCCCGTGTCGACATCAGTGGCAGCGGCGTCACGGTGACCTGCGGCAACCCCGCCGGTGACCTGAACGCTGAGACGCCGGGTCCGGGCGACGGCCAGGACCAGTGCGGCTGAGCGTCTGACTTCCGCAGCCTCCGAAGGAGCCGCCCCTCGGGGCGGCTCCTTCGCGTTGCCGTCCGAAGTCGCGATTCGCCCTCGGCGTATGCGAACATGGGGGCGTGCCGGGCGGCTCCCTTCCTTCGAGCGCGTCGGTCGACCTCCCCGATCCCAAGCCGCGCGAGGCGTGCGGGGTGTTCGGCGTCTACGCACCCGGCCAACCGGTGGCCCACTTGGTGTTCGACGGCCTGCACGCCCTGCAGCACCGGGGCCAGGAGTCGGCGGGCATGGCCGTGAGTGACGGCGAGACCATCACCATCGACAAGGAGATGGGCCTCGTCACCAACGTGTTCAACGAGTACAAGCTGGCTGCCCTCAACGGCCATCTCGCCATCGGGCACACCCGGTACTCCACCACTGGCTCGAGCACGTGGCGCAACGCGCAGCCCGTCTACAAGTCGAGCGGCGAGATGGCGGCATTCGCCCTCGCCCACAACGGCAACCTCACCAACACCGCGGCGCTGGCCGAAGCGGCCGGCATGCTGCCGGGCACGGTGGCCAGCGACAGCGATCTCGTCGCCGAGCTGCTCATCCACGCCTTCGGGGAGGGCCGCAGCGACGGCCGTGACCTCGAGGCCGCACTGCTCCAGGTGCTGCCCAGCCTGGAGGGGGCGTTCTCCTTCACGCTGATGGACGAGGCCCACGTCATCGGCGTGCGCGACCCCAACGGCTTCCGCCCGCTGTGCCTCGGTAAGCTCGAAAGCGGTTGGGTGCTCGCGTCCGAGACGGCGGCCCTCGACGTGGTCGGCGCCCATTTCGTCCGCGAGGTGGACCCGGGCGAGATGGTGATGATCGACGCCAGCGGCATTCGCTCGATCCGACCGTTCCCGCAGGACCGCGTCGATCCCACGCTGTGCATCTTCGAGTTCGTGTACTTCGCCCGTCCCGACAGCCAGCTCTACGGCCGGGAGGTGCACGGGGCCCGGCGGCGCATGGGTGAGTTCCTGGCCGAGCAGGCGCCGGTCGAGGCGGACATGGTCATGGGCGTGCCCGAGTCCGGGGTCCCCGCGGCGGAGGGCTTCAGCAAGCGCAGCGGCATCCCGTACGGCCAGGGCCTGGTGAAGAACCGCTACATCGGACGCACGTTCATCGCGCCGGACCAGGCGGCGCGGGCCACCGGGGTGCGTCGCAAGCTCAATCCGCTCAAGGAGAACGTCGCCGGCAAGCGCCTGGTGGTCGTGGACGACTCGATCGTGCGGGGCACGACGCAGCGCACCATCACCCAGATGCTGCGCGACGCCGGCGCCACCGAGGTCCACTTGCGCATCTGTCTGCCACCGATCAAGTGGCCGTGCTTCTACGGGATCGACATCGGCACCCAGGGCGAGCTGCTGGCCGCCAACCTCACCCACGGCGAGATCCAGAACCTGCTCGGCGTCGACAGCCTCGCCTACCTCGGCATCGATCGGTTGGTGGCGGCCATCGGCACGCCAGGCGCCGGCTTCTGCAACGCGTGCATGACCGGCGAGTACCCCACCGCCGTCGACGTCCTGCAGGCCAAGGACGTCCTCGAGCGGGTGCCCTCCCGTGGCTGAGGAGGACGACGCCGGAGGGATCACCTACGCGTCCGCCGGCGTCGACATCGCCGCGGGCGAGGAGGCGGTCCAGCGGATCAAGGACAAGGTCCGGTCGACCTTCCGTCCCGAGGTCATCGGGGACATCGGCGGCTTCGGCGGGCTCTTCGCCTTCCCCAGCGAGCGCTACCGCCAGCCCGTGCTGGTGGGCTCGACCGACGGCGTCGGCACCAAGGCGCTGGTGGCCCAGGCCACCGGGCGGTTCACGACCATCGGCGTCGACCTCGTCGCCATGTGCGTCGACGACCTCGTCTGCCAGGGCGCCGAGCCTCTCCTGTTCCTGGACTACATCGCGGTCGGGCGCCTCGACCCCGAACACATCTCCCAGCTGGTGGAGGGGGTCGCCGAAGGGTGCCGGCAGGCCGGCTGCGCCCTCATCGGCGGGGAGATGGCCGAGCACCCCGGCGCCATGGAGCCAGGCGACTTCGACCTCGTCGGCTTCGCCCTCGGCGTCGTCGAGCGCGACCGCATGCTCACGCCTGACCGCGTCGCTCCCGGCGATGTGCTCATCGGTCTGCCTTCGCCGGGCTTGCGCTCCAACGGCTACTCGCTGGCCCGGCGCGTCCTCCTCGAGCACGCGGGGCGCAATCTCGAGGACCCCGCCTTTCCCGGCGCACGCCACAGCCTGGCGGATGAGCTCCTCGAGCCGTCGGTCATCTACGCACCGGCGATCGCGGCCCTGCTCCAACACGTCGACGTGCGGGCCGTCGCCCACATCACCGGCGGCGGCGTGCCCGGGAACCTCCGTCGGGTGCTGCCGTCGTCGACGGACGCCGTCCTCCAGCGCCGCAGCTGGGAAGCACCGCCCATCTTCGGGGAGATCCAGCGCCTCGGATCCGTGAGCGACGAAGAGATGGCCCGGGTGTTCAATCTCGGCCTGGGCATGATCGTCGCCGTGCCCCCCGACGATGCCTTCCGGGCCCTCGACCTGCTCCGCAGCAAGGGCCATCGGGCCGTGCAGGTGGGCGAGATCGTGCCTGGCTCGGGCGCGGTGCGGATCTCCTAGCCCGTTCTCTGCACCGGCAGCCTGGCGGACGCAAACCCCCCTCATGTCCGGTCGGCTGGACGCCGATACCGCGAGGGTGAGAACCGGGAGGGCAGATCTGGCGCGCGAGGCGCGCGTCGCAGGCCTGCGCCAGTACGCCACTCCGTCGCTCGAGGCGGTCGAGAGCCGTCGGGCCCAGCTGTGGATCGTCGCCTTCGTGGTGATGGGTGGGCTGGCCGCCGGCATGCTCCTGCTCACCAGCGCCACGCCCCTCGAGGGGGGCTCTCTCGTCTCAACCGGTGCGCTTCGACTCGCCCTGGTTGCCCTCAGCCTCGCCTTCGTCTGTTACGTGATCGAGAAGGAGGTGCATCTCCGTCGGCTGACCCGCCTGTTGGTCGACGAACGGGTGCTGGCAGCCGCCTTCTCCAATCGACTCGACGAGCTGCGCCAGCTGTCCCTCAAGGAGACGGCCGTCAACGCCAACCTGCACATGGAGCAGACGATGGCCGCCGTCCTGGACAGCGCCATCGAGCTGTTCGGCGGCGTCTCCGGCGGCGTGTACCTGCGCGACAGCGACGGCCTGCGACTCCACACGGCACGGGGGATCGAGGGGCCCGGACCCGGCGCCAACGCGTCACCCGATGGGCTGGCCGCGCACGTGGCTGCGACCGGTGAGCCCGGCCTGGGCGCTCACGACGACGCCGTCACCGATGGCGTGTCCGGCGCGGTCATGGCCGCGCCCCTGGTCTATGGCGATGACGTCGAGGGGGTGTTGCTCGTACGCCGCGGCCCCGACGGCGCCTTCTCGGACTACGACGTCCGTGTGCTGGCGCGGTTCGCCGAGCACTCGGCTGCCGCCGTGGCGCACGCCGCGCTGTACGAAGGGGAGCGCCGGCACGTGGAGGAGCTCGTCGAGCGCGACCGCACGAAGTCGTCGTTCGTCGCCATGGTGAGCCACGAGCTCAAGGCTCCGCTGGCCGCCATCATCGGCGCCACCCGCACCCTGCAGCGTCGCGACCTGCCGCCTGAGCACGTCGCCAGCTTCCTCGAGATGATCGAGAAGCAGGGCGAGCGTCTGTCGCGGCTGGTCGAGGACGTGCTCGAGCTACGCCGGGCCGAAGCGATCAGCGAGCCCGACGTGCGTCCGGTCGACCTTGTCGCGGTCACGCGAGGGGTGTGCCAGCTGACGCGCGCCGCGGGCCGCCCCGTCGAGCTCCGGGCTCCTTCGATGCTCGTCGTCAACGGCGATCCGGAGGCGCTGGAGCAGATCCTGCTGAACCTCATCGAGAATGCCTTCGTGCACGGATGGGGCACGGTCGAGGTCGAGATCGCCCACGAGGGAGAAACCGTCCGGCTGTCCGTGCTCGATCGCGGCGCGGGCGTGTCGGCCGAGGACGCCCGCCGCGTCTTCGATCCCTTCGCGCGCGGCGTGGAGACCTCGGTCCGCGGCTCGGGCCTCGGTCTGCACCTGGTAAAGGTCCTCGCCGAGGCCCAGGGCGGTACAGTCACGGTGTCGGAGCGTCCTGGTGGCGGGGCGGACTTCACGGTCCGGTTGCCGTCGCTCGGACCGGCCGCGGAGGCAGGGCACATGACGGCACCACCGATGAGAGAAGCCGAGACGGTGCGGTCGGCCAGAGGCGCGTCGCAGTCGTGACGCGCGTGCTCATCGTCGACGACGAGCCGGACATCCTGCTCATGCTCCGTGTGAACCTGGAAGCCGACGGGTTCGAGACGGCGTTGGCGGCCGACGGTGAGACGGCGCTTCGCCGCATCGAGGAGGAACGCTTCGATCTCGTGCTCCTCGACGTGATGATGCCGGTCATGGACGGGTGGGGCGTGCTCCAGGGCCTCTCCAACGACCCGTCCGCTCCCCGGGTGATCGTGGTCTCCGCCAAATCGGCCGACCGCGACGTGGCGCGCGCCTTGCACAGCGGTGCGGCCGACTACGTCACCAAGCCGTTCAGCCCTGTGGACCTGAGCGACCTCATCGAGAAGGTCGTCGGCTACAGCGCCGAGCAGCTCGCGGCCCATCGCCGCAATCGCCTGGACCAGCTGAGCGACGTCAACGCCTGAGGCGTGCACCGCACCGAGCTCGCCCATCGCATCTACGACACGGCCCATCTGACGGGGTCGTTCACGCTGCGTTCCGGCGTGACGAGCAGCGAGTACTTCGACAAGTACCGGTTCGAGTCCGACCCCGAGCTCCTGCGCGCCATCGCCGAGGCGCTGGCCCCGCTCGTGCCGGCAGGTACCGAGGGCCTGGCCGGGCTCGAGCTCGGCGGCGTGCCCCTGGCGACGGCGCTGTCGATGCACACTGGCCTCCCTGCGTACTTCGTGCGCAAGGAGGCCAAGACCTACGGCACGTGCCAGCTGGCCGAGGGCGGACACATCGAGGGCAAGCGCCTCACGGTCGTGGAGGACGTCGTCACGAGCGGCGGCCAGGTCATCGAATCCTGCGCCGAGCTCCGCGGGCTCGGCGTCACGGTGGATCGCGTCCTGTGCGTGATCGACCGGCAGTCGGGCGGCCTCGAGAAGCTGGCGGCCGAGGGGCTCGAGCTGGCTGCGTTGTTCCGTATGGACGAGCTCACGCCCTCCTGAACCCGGCTACCGGCGGAACGTCCTGATGGTGTGGCCGCCTGCGGCTGCCAGGCGGGATTCGGCCAGCCCGTCGGCCGCCGCCTCGGTCGTGATGCCCCCCGCGGCAGCCGCCTCGAGCACCGCGCGCGTGGTTGCGCCGACCTCGGCCAGGCGCGCGTACGCCCGCTCGCGGTCGTAGCCCCGCGGAGCCAGCTCCTCGCTGATGTTGATGATGCCGCCGCCGTTGACCACGTAGTCGGGCGCATAGGTGATGCCGGCGGCGAGCATGCGGTCGGCACACGTGGCGTCGGCCAGCTGGTTGTTGGCGGCGCCGACCACCGCGATGCAGGCGAGCTCGGGAATGGTCGCGGGGTTGAGGACGCCGCCGAGAGCGCAGGGCGCGTAGACGTCGCAGGGCTCGCGGTGAGCCGACTCGGTGGGCACGGCGCGCACGCCGTGGCTCGCCACCAGCTCGGCCACCGCCTCGGCGCGGACGTCCGCGACCGTCACGGACGCGCCGGCGTCCGCCAGCCGACGCGCCAGCGCCCCACCGACCTTGCCGACCCCATGCACCACCACCCGCCTCCCTGCGAGCGACGGCGAGTGCCACAGGTGCGCGGCGACCGCCTCCATGGCGTGCACGACACCGACGGCCGTGGCGGGGGATGGGTCGCCCGAGCCACCCCTGGCCTCACTGACCCCGGTGACGTAGGACGTCTCGTCCCGGATGAGATCCATGTCCGCGGTCGTCGTGCCGACGTCCTCGGCGGTGAGGTAGCGCCCGCCCAGTGATTCGAGGAAGCGCGCGTAGGTCCGCATCAGGCCCTCGGTGCGAACCGTGGCCGGGTCACCGATGATGACCGCCTTGCCGCCCCCGAGGGGCAGACCGGCCACCGCCGCCTTGTAGGTCATGGCTCGGGAGAGACGCAGGACGTCTTCCAGCGCGTCGGCGTCGGTGGGGTAGGAGCGGAAGCGCGTCCCCCCGAGCGCGGGGCCCAGTTGCGTCGAGTGGATGGCGATGATCGCCCGCAATCCGGTCTCGGGATGCTGGCAAAGGACGACCTGCTCGTGGCCGCCGCTCGCGACGCGCTCGAAGAGCTCCACCTCGGGCGAGGGTACCGCCCGTGCCTGCACACACCATGACTAGTCAGTACTAACCCCCCAGAAATGACGCGATGGCGCTATAGACCAACAAAGCACCAATGCCGAGACTTAGGAGACGAAACGGACAGCTCCGAAGGGACAACCCATGGCCGACCAGAATGCACCCGACGCACTCCTCACCCCGGCTGAGGTGGCTGCGCTCTTCCGGGTCAATCCGAAGACCGTGACCCGCTGGGCGCGTGCCGGAAAGATCACCGCGATCCGCACCCTCGGCGGCCACCGCCGCTTCCGGGCCAGCGAGATCCGCCGCTGCCTCGAGCAGATGGAGCACGAGGGCGCATAGCAACAAGACCTTCAGGGCCGGGTCTCGGGGGGGAACCCGGCCCTGTTGCATCTCTCAGGGGGTAGGAAGCGAGAGGCCGAGCCGGGAGGCTCGGCTTTCTCGCGTCTCGAGGAAATGGGGTACGGATTCCGTACCCCATTTCCTCGAGACGCCGGTTGGGTGGTTGTGACGGGCCGTCGGTAGATTCGCGGCTCCCATGGCCACGCCCAACACGCAGTACTCGGTGCGCATCCGCGTCGAGGAGGAGAACAGCCCCGGCACCCTGGGGCGACTGACCACCGCCATCGGTGAGGCGGGCGGCAGCATCGGCGCCCTCGACCTCGTCGAGGTGGTGGCCGACCGCATGGTGCGCGACATCACGGTGCTGGCCATCGACGAGGGTCACGTGGAACGCATCCGCGGCGCGGTCGAGGCGGTGGAGGGCGTGCATGTGCGCGACGTCGCCGACCGCACGTTCCTCATGCATATGGGCGGCAAGATCGAGGTGCGTTCGAAGATCCCCCTCACCAACCGCGACGACCTCTCGATGGCGTACACGCCGGGCGTGGCGCGCGTGTGCAACGCCATCGCCAAGGACCCGGACGAGGTCCACACCTACACGATCAAGAAGAACACGGTGGCCATCGTCACCGACGGCACCGCCGTCCTCGGCCTGGGCGACATCGGGCCCTACGCCGCGCTCCCGGTGATGGAGGGCAAGGCCCTGTTGTTCAAGGAGTTCGCGGGCATCGACGCGTTCCCGATCTGTCTCAACGTCGACTCGCCGGACGAGATCGTCGAGTCCGTGCAGCGCCTCGAACCCGTCTTCGGCGGTATCAACCTGGAGGACATCGCCGCGCCGCAGTGCTTCGACGTCGAGGAGCGACTCCAGGCCAGCCTCGACATCCCCGTCTTCCACGACGACCAGCACGGGACGGCCGTGGTCGTGCTCGCCGCCCTTCGCAATTCGTTGAAGGTCGTCGACAAGAAGATGGAGGACCTCAAGGTCGTCATCGCCGGCGTCGGCGCGGCGGGCGTCGCCATCGCCAAGATCCTCACCAACGCGGGGGTGCCCAACGTCATCGGCGTGGACCGCAAGGGCGCCATCTACGAAGGGCGGGACGAGCTGAATCCGGCCAAGCAGTGGCTGGCCGAGCACACCAACCCCGAGATGCGCAGGGGAGCACTGCACGAGGTCATGCCGGGGAGTGACGTCTTCGTCGGCGTGAGTGGGCCGGGGATCATCACCCGTGACGACCTGCGGGTGATGCACAAGGACCCCATCGTCTTTGCGCTGGCCAACCCCGATCCGGAGATCACGCCGGAGCAGGCCGACGGTCTCGCGGCCGTCATCGCGACAGGCCGAAGCGACTACGCCAACCAGATCAACAACGTGCTCTGCTTCCCTGGCATCTTCCGGGGCGCCCTCGACGCCGGTGCCACCAAGATCACCGAGCACATGAAGCTGGCCGCGGCCGAAGCCATCGCCGGCGCCGTGCCGGACAACGAGCTGGCGCCGAGCTACGTGGTTCCCAGTGTGTTCAACAAGCGGGTCGTCGAGCTGGTGGCGTCGTCGGTCGCGGAGGCGGCGAAGGCCGACGGCGTGTGCCGCCACCGCGGATGACCGCCATCGAAGCCGTCACCTTCGACTTCTGGAACACCCTCGTGTTCGAGGATCGCGGCCACCTGCGCAACCGCCGGCTCGACGCCTGGGCGGGCATCCTCGAGGACGCGGGGTTCGCCCTCGAGCGCCAGCAGATCGACGTCGTATACGACGCCTCGTGGGAGCGCTACGTCGCGGCGTGGACCGCCAACGAGCAGTACCAGGCCGTACAGGCGGCCGAGGACGCGATCGGCGATCTCGGCCTCGAGTTGCCGGACGACGTCAGGGCTGCCCTCACCGAGTCGTTCGGACGGGCGGGGGACGAGGCCGAGCTGCACCTCACCGACGGCGTCGAGAGGTGCCTGCACACGCTGCACGACGCCGGCGTGCGGCTCGGCATCATCTGCGATGTCGGGTTCACGTCGTCGGCCGTCCTGCGCGAGCACCTCATCCGTCACGGCGTGCTGCCGCTGTTCGACCACTGGTCGTTCTCCGACGACGTCGGCGCCTACAAGCCGTCACGCGTGATCTTCGAGCACGCGCTCGAGGGCCTCGGCGGTGTGACGCCGGAGCGCACTGCCCACGTGGGCGACCTGCGGCGCACCGACGTCGCCGGCGCGCTGGCGATGGGCATGACGGCCGTTCGCTATGCCGGGGTCTTCGACGACGACTCCACGGACCAGCCCGAGGCTCACCACGTGGTCAGGTCGCACACCGAGCTGCCCGGGGTCCTCGGTTACGGGCAGTGACCTGAGCGACGCGGAAGATGGGCGATCCGAAGGTCGCCCATCGTGGTGGTCGGGACCGGCGTCGATCCGGTGACCTCGCGCTTTTCAGGCGCAATTGCGAGTATCGCGCGACGCGCCGCCAACCAGCGCCGATTCGAGAAGTCGCAGGTCAGACGAACCGTGTGGTCCCAAGCGACTGACCGTTGGTAACCCGGAATCACCGCCGTTGACCGCTCCTTCTGGCACGGGTCTGGCACAGCACTCTCGACTCCGGTGACTCCGAATCTCGTTTGCCGGGGCGAGTAGCGGCGCACGCAACAGCCGCGAAATCTGGACAATTCACGCGCCTGGGGTCATCCGATCGAAACAATCGATGATCTCCGTCGTTGTGGTCTTGACAGCATCTGCGCTGCCGATACTGTCGAATCAGGCGACGGCCGTCGGTCGTCGTGAAGATGATGCACATTGCATCGTCCGGGGGGATTCGTGACAACGAGACGGCGGCCGGGCCAACAGGGCGCGGCGTTCGGCAGGGCTTCCCCCGCGGCCGCTCGACGATCGCTCCATGCGGTCGAACCGCGCTCGGCGGAGCAGGCACGATGAACACGGGTCGCGCCGACGGGCGCCGCCGGCGTTCGCTGCTCATCATCTTCGGGTTCGCCCTCGTCACGGCAGCCGTCATCCAAGGAGGCCCCGCCCAGGCAGCGACCACCTCGGCCACCGCCTCGGTCTCGCCCGGAACGGCGACACGCGGGGCAACCAGCACCTTCACCTTCACGATCAACAACACCGGCAGCGGGCCGATCGCAGGCGTCGAGATCACGAGCCCCAGTCGATGGGACGTCTTGTCGTGTCCCCACGGGCCTTCCAACTGGACGATCAGGCCGAGCTCGACCCAGTGTCGTTACTACGCCGCCGTCACGGCAGCCTCGCCCCTCTCTGTTGGCTCCAGCTCCTCCGCCTTCAAGGTGACCGCCAGGACCACGACGGGCAGCGCCGATCGGGTCGGTAAATGGGTGGTCAAGGTGAGTCCGTCGAAGCGTCTCGACCCGCTCTCCACCGCGTCGGCGTCGTCGACTGGGGCGCTGACGACGACATCCCACGTCTTCGAGGTCCTGTCCGCGGTCGTCACCTCCTCGAGCGCGACCCCGGGCAGCGCGTGCCCGCCCGCAGTCAGCTCCGGCCCGCGGGGCGCCACCCGTACGATCATTGTGTGCGGCCGCAATCGGGCCGGGACCACCCTCACCCCGGTGGCCGGGTTCTCCTCCCTTGGCGGCACGTTCCTGCAATCGCCCGGCACGTTCAGCTCCGCCGCCATCGCCCCGGGGACCACGAGCGTCGTGCTTGGCAACTGGAGCGGCGCCCAGATCACCAACAACCAGGGGACAGGCAAGACCGTCATCGCCATGATCGGGTCGCGGATCGACCGCACGTCCGCCCTCACCACCCTCGCCGGCTACGAGGCCATCGGCGAGCCTCCCGTCGCGGTAGTCAACTCCGCCAGCACCAACGAGGACACCGCCACCGGCCCGATCACGCTGCAGGCGAGCGACGGCGACGGCGACGCCACGACGTTCTCGATCGGCACCGCTCCCGCCCACGGCACCCTCGGCACCATCTCGACGCCGTCGTCGTGCGTGGGCACCCTGCCCAAGACGTGCACGGCCACAGTCGTCTACACGCCGACCGCCAACTACGCCGGCGCCGACTCGTTCAAGTACGTGGCCAACGACGGCTTCGGCGACTCGGCGCCGGTCGTCGTCTCCCTCACTGTCAACTCGGTGAACGATCGCCCCGCCGGGACCGACGGGTCGGTGACCACCCTCGAGGACACGACCAAGACGCTCACCGCCGCCGACTTCGGCTTCACCGACCCCAACGACAGCCCGCCCAACGCCCTCCACAGCATCGAGATCACGAACACTCCCGCCGCAGGCACGCTCACCCACGACGGATCTGCGATCACGCTCCCGTACTTCGTGACGGCAGCCGATCTCGCCGCCAACAAGTTGGCCTTCGTTCCTGCCGCCAACGCCAACGGCTCGCCCTACACGTCCTTCACGTTCCAGGTCGCTGACGACGGCGGCACGACCAACGGTGGCGCGAACGTCGACGCCACGCCGAACACCCTGACCATCAACGTCACCCCCGTGAACGACCCGCCGTCATTCACCGGAGGCAACGACCGCACCGTCCTCGAGGACGCCGGCCTGCAGACGGTGAACAACTGGGCCAGCGTCATCGACGACGGCCCAGGCGAGTCGGGGCAGACGCTGACCTTCGTCGCCACCAACGACAACAACGCCCTGTTCTCGGCCCAGCCCGCGGTTTCGCCCGGCGGCCACCTCACCTTCACCCCCGCGGCCAACCAGCACGGCTCCGCCACCGTGTCCGTCGTGCTCAAGGACAACGGGGGAACGGCCGGCGGTGGCGACGACGACTCGGCGACGGACATGTTCACGATCACGGTCACCTCGGTGAACGACGCGCCGGCAGGCACCAACGGCTCGGTGACCAGCCTCGAGGACACCGCGTACCCGTTCACCGCCGCCGACTTCGGCTTCACCGACCCCAGCGACACCCCGGCGAACAACCTCTTCGCCGTGAGGATCACGACGGTGCCCGGCGCGGGGACGCTCACCAAGAGCGGCTCGCCGGTCAGCGCGGGCGTGATCGTGTCGGTGGCTGACATCACCGCCGGCAACCTGGCCTTCACCCCTGCTGCCAACGGTAAGGGCACGCCCTATACGTCCTTCACGTTCCAGGTCCAGGACGACGGCGGCTTCGCCAACTTCGGCGCGGACCTCGACCCGACGGCCAACACCCTCACGGTCAACGTCACCTCCGTGAACGACGGCCCCGCCGGCACCAACGGCTCTGTGGGCACGCTCGAGGACACCCCGGTCGCCCTCACCGCCGCTGCATTCGGTTTCACCGACCCCAACGACAGTCCCCCCGACGGCCTCGGCGGCGTGGTGATCACCACCCTGCCCGGCTCCGGCACCCTCGCCAACAACAGCGTTGCGGTCGCGGCCAACGACCTCGTCACCGCTACCGAGCTCGCGGCCAACAAGCTCGTCTTCACGCCAGCCAGCAACGCCAGCGGCGCGCCGTACGCGACCTTGACCTTCCAGGTCCGTGACGACGGCGGCACCGCCAACGGCGGCGTCAACACCGACGCCACGGCCAACACCCTCACGCTCAACGTCACTGCCGTGAACGACGCGCCGGCGGGCACCAACGGCTCGGTGATCACCCTCGAGGACACCGCCGAGACCCTCACCGCCGCCGACTTCGGCTTCACCGATCCCAACGACAGCCCCGCCAACGCCTTCGCCGGCGTCGTGATCACCACCCTGCCCGGCGCCGGGACCCTTGCCAACAACAGCGTTGCCGTCGTCGCAGGCGGGTTCGTGACCGCGGCCGACGTGGCGGCCAACAAGTTGGTGTTCACGCCCGCCGCCAACGGCAACGGCACTCCCTACACCTCCTTCACCTTCCAGGTGCAGGATGACGGCGGCACCGCCAACAGCGGATCCGACACCGACCCGACCGCCAACACCTTCACCGTCAACGTCACCTCGGTCAACGACGCCCCCGCCGGCACCAACGGCTCCGTCATCACCATCGAGGACACCGCCATTGCCCTCGCGGCAGGGGACTTCGGCTTCACCGATCCCGACGACAACCCCGACGACGGCTTTGCGGGCGTGGTCATCACCACCCTGCCCGCCAATGGGACCCTCACCACGAGCTCCGTGCCGACCGCCGCGGGTGACTTCGTGGCGGCGGCCGACCTGGCAGGCAACTTGGTTTTCACGCCCGCCACCAACGGCGAGGGTTCGCCCTACACCACCTTCACCTTCCAGGTCCGCGACGACGGGGGTACTGCGAACAGCGGCTCCGACTCGGACTCGACGGCGAACACCTTGACGATCAATGTCACCCCGGTGAATGACGCGCCGACGGCCGTCGGCGACACCTACCCGGTGCCCCCCGGCGGGCTCACCGTCGCCGCACCGGGCGTGCTCGGCAACGACACCGACCCAGACGCGGGTGACACCAAGACCGCCATCCTCGTGGCCGGTCCGGCCCACGCCGCCGGTGCGGGTGGCACCTTCACCCTCAACAACAACGGCTCCTTCAATTACACGCCGGAGACGACGTTCACCACCGGCACCGACTCCTTCACCTACAAGGTCAAGGACGTCGGCAACCTCGAGTCCGCCCCCGCCACCGTGAGCCTGCCGCTCAACCAGCCGCCGACGGCTGACAACGACGGCCCCTACATCACCAACGAGGACACCCTGCTGTCCGTCAACGCCGCCAATGGGGTCCTCAACGGCGACGCTGACCCCGACACAGCTCCGAACCCGGCGCTCACGGCCGTGCTCGTGAGCGGCCCGTCGCACGCGGCGGTGAGCGGGTTCACGCTGAACAGCGACGGCTCCTTCGGCTACACACCGGCCCTCAACTACAACGGCCCCGACTCGTTCACCTACAAGGCCAACGACGGCGCCAGCGACTCCAACGTGGCGACGGTCTCCATCACGGTCAACCCGGTCAACGACGCGCCGACGGCGACCAATCTGAACGGGGCCGAGACCTACACCGAGGACACCACGCTCAACCTCACGGACATCGTGGCGAGCGACGTCGACAGCGCCAACGTGACGGCCACTTTGACGCTGTCGAACACGGCGGCGGGCAGTCTCACCACGGCCACCTCCGGCACCACGACCTCGACCTACACCGTGGGCACCGGCGTGTGGACCGCGTCGGGGCCGATCGCCGAGGTCAACACCCTGCTCGCGGGCGTCAGCTTCTCGCCCGCGGCGAACGTCAACGCCAACTTCACCATCGCCACTTCCGTGAGCGACGGAGCGCTCTCGGCTACCGGCTCCAAGGCCGTGACCGGCACACCGGTCAACGATCCGCCCACGGCGTCGAACCTCAACGCGGCTGAGACCTACACCGAGGACACCCCCCTCAACCTGACCGACATCGTGGCGGCCGACGTGGACAGCGCCAACGTGACCGCCACGCTCACGCTGTCGAGCACGACGGTGGGGACCCTGACAACGGCCACCTCCGGGACCACGACCTCGACCTACACCGTGGGCACGGGCGTATGGAGCGCGTCGGGGCCGATCGCCGAGGTCAACACCCTGCTCGCGGGCGTCAGCTTCTCGCCCGCGGCGAACGTCAACGCCAACTTCACCATCGCCACCTCCGTGAGCGACGGAGCGCTCTCGGTCACCGGCTCCAAGGCCGTGACCGGCACCCCCGTCAACGACGCGCCGAGCATCACCCTCTCCGGATCCACCCCTTCCTTCACTGAGGACGGATCGCCCGTCACGGTCGACGGCGGGCTGACGGTGGCCGACGTCGACAGTGCCAACCTGGCATCGGGCAGCGTGACGGTCAGCGCTGGCCTGCACAGCGGTGACACGCTGTCGTTTACGACCGCCGGCGGCATCAGCGACACCAACGCCCTCCCGGAGGTGCTCACGCTGACGGGCTCGACGACGGTCGCCAATTGGCAGTCGGCGCTGCAGTCGGTGCAGTTCTCCACCACGAACCAAGACCCTGGCACCTCGAGGACGATCCGGTTCACCGTCAGCGATGGCACCGCTTCGAGTACCCCGGCCGACAAGGCCGTCACCGTCGTTCCCGTCAACGACCCGCCGGTGCTCAACCTCGACGCCCCGGGCACTCTCACCTTTACGGAGAACGGCTCCGCGACCAACCTCTTCGGACCCGCCGCGTCGGTTACCGACGTCGACAACGCCACCCTTGCCTCGCTCAAGGTGACCATCGGGACCGGCTTTGACGCGGCGTTCGACACGCTCGACCTCAACACCGCTGGGTTCACCACGAACTTCACCGGCGGTGTCCTGACGATCACCAAGGCCGGGGGCACGCCGGCCGACTTCACCACCGCACTGCGCAATGTCCGGTTCCGCAACACCTCCGACGACCCCGACCACCGCAACGACGGCACCCCGAATCCCTCTGATGCCGACCGGACCGTCTCGGCCGTCGCCAACGACGGCACGGACAACAGCGTCTCCCAGAGCCGCAACCTGACGATCACGCCCGTCAACGACCCGCCGTCGGTCCCGACCGCCTTGCCGACGACCACTGACGTCCGCAACACGACGCTTGTCGCGGGCACCAACTCGGTGACCGGGCCGAAGGTGACACGCACCGTCGACTTCAAGAGCAATTCCATCGACCCCGACGGTCTCGAGTCGAACATCACCGTCGTGCCGGCCTCCTCGGCCGCCACGGTCCAGAGCGGGCGCATCACGCTGGACGCGTCGGGCAACCTCGTCTACGAGCCTCCGGCCAGCGCCTCTCTCGCCAGCGACACCTACGGCTACCAGCTCACGGACGGCTCCACGCCCAGCTCGTCCATCACCTTCACCGTCAACCTGTCAGGTGCCGTGTGGTACGTCGCCGACAGCGCGCCAGCGCCGCGTGATGGCACGGCCGCCCGTCCCTTCGACACCGTGGCGGGTGCGCTCGGAGTTGCGTCGACGAACCAGGCCATCCACATCCGCCGCGCTCCGGGTGACGGAGTCCTTACAGCGGGCGTGACCCTCCAGAGCGGTCAGAAGCTGATCGGCGAGGGCGTCGCCCTCACCAACACCGACGTGGGCAGCGCAACGGCAGAGACGCTGTTCGCGGCGGGCACGAAGCCGGAGTTGACCTCGAGCAACGTCGACACGGTGACGGTGGCAGCCAACGCCCAGATCGCGGGCCTCACCCTCAACCCCGACGGCACCGCCAACGCGGTATCCAACGGCGTGTCCGCAGCCGGAGTGACGCTGCGCGACATGGCCGTGAACGACACCGGCACGAATGCCACGCAGCCCGGCATCGAGCTGACTGGGACGGGCAATGGACTGACGTTCAGCGGAACCGACACCCTGAGCACCACAGCGGCGGGTGCGCTCAGCGTGACGAACACGGCCCTGAGCGGAACGATCGCCAGCACGACTGTTACCGCCGGCACTGCGAGTCCGGGCGTCAGCCTCAACGCCACGACCGGCTCCCTGACGTTCACCACTGTGGCGATCACGACGTCGAGCCAGACCGGCTTCCTCCTCGTGAACGCCGACGCGATCGACGTCGGCAGCGGGTCGGTCGCGACCACAAACCGGCCGGCGGTCGACGCCACCCAGCTCGACACCGGCAGCGACTTGACGTTCACCGACGTCGACTCGACGAACAGCACGACGACCGGGGTCAACCTCGCCGGCGCCAACACCAACTGGACCTTCAGCACTGGCTCGGGCAGTACGATCAGCGGGGCGACCGGTGACAGCTTCGCCGTGAACGGCGGCTCCGGGAACATCACCTACCCGGGTTCGATCAGCAACTCCGCCACCGGCACGCTGTCTGTGAACATCCAGAACAAGAACGGCGGCACGGTGCCCTTCTCCGGCGCCCTCAACTCAAGCGGCTTCCCGGGCAAGGGCGTCAGCCTGACCGGCAATACGGGCACCACGATGAGCTTCACGGGTGGCGTGTTCGTCTCCAGCGGCGCCACCAACGGCTTCGTCGCCACCGGCGGCGGCACCGTCAGCGTCACGGGCTCGACGAACACGCTGGCGACCACCACTGGCACCGCCCTCAACGTCAACGGCACGACGATCGGCGCCAGCGGCATGAACTTCAAGAGCATCTCATCGAACGGCGCGACCAACGGCATCGTTTTGAACGGCACCGGCGCGGGCATTCTCACCGTCACGGGCGACGGCTCTCAGACGGGCGGCCTTTTCGACCGCGACGGCTCAGGCGGCACCATCCAGAGCACTTCGCAGGATGCTGTGTTGCTAACAAATGCCCATGCGACGCTCAGGCAACTCAACGTCACCAACGCCGGCTGGGACGGTGTCCAGGCCACAGGCAGCGGAAACGTCACCCTGTCGGCCGTCGACATCAATCACCCCGGCAATGCCAACCCGGCCGCGAATGGAGCGACAGGCAACCCCTCCGGCTTCGGCGGCGGCAACGGCTTCTACGTTGAGAATGGCAGCGGCACGTACAGCTTCGACAACAACTCGCGCGTTATCAACTGGCAGTCATCGCAGTCGAACGCCGTTCTGCTGCACAACACAGGTACCAACTTCACGTCGCTCACAGTTGACCACGCGTTGATTTCGACGTCCGCCACGGCCGCGGCCGGAATCCACGCCAACCTGAACGGTGCGACGAGCGGTCAGGTCGGTATCACTAACAGCGAGTTCACGCTGATCGATCAAAACGGTGCCCAAATTCTCAACAACGGTTCGGGAACGATTCGGGCCATCGTGCAGGGCAACAACTTCCACGACGCGGATGCGACCAGCGGCGATGGCAACAACACGCTGTACTTGGCGAACTCCGCCAACGGGCATCTGAACTACACCATTGGCGGCGGGGGTGCGCTCGGCAACACGTTCCACAACCTCGCCCGACTGACCACATTGGCCGGCGTGATTCAGGTCGATGCAGCCGGGGGCGACTCAGGCACGCCCTCCGGCGGGGTGATCAACGGCGCGATCACGAACAACAACATATGGAACGACTCTGGATTTGTGAACGGGCGCCGCGCGATCGACATTCAGGTCGAGGCGGACTCACACAATCTCGGCCAGCTCGTAGGCGCCATCACAAACAACACGGTTAACAACGTCCAGGGCAACGCCATCCACGTCTCCGTCGTGTCGGTGGGAGGCGGAAGCGTGACCGACGCGAACTGGACGATAACTGGAAACAATTTGGGCACCCCTGGCACGAACAACGGTATTCGCGTGGGGCTTGACAACACCGATAGCTCCTCGGCGATTGAGTTTGAAACGAACGTCGATGTCATTGCCAGCAGCAATGCGCAACTTGCCAACAAGCTTCAGGTTTCGAACAACACCGCGGTGAACTCCGCCAACAACGCGACCGGCGGCACGTTGGACATCACGAATATCGGATCGAGTGGAGCGAGCGGTAGCGCGACGCTCGATGCGACGATTACCAACAACACGTTGACAAATGTCGACACAGCCGGGACCGGTCACGTTTTGGATGTCTTAAACAGCAGCGCGAGCAGTCACGAGACCCTGAATCTGAACATCACCGGCAACAACACAACCCTCGGGGGGTCCACCGCCGGCGAAATCAGACTGCGCCAGCTTGCTGGGACGTACAACATCGTTGGCGGCGTTGCTGCAGTGAGCGGGAACAACAGCGGCGATACCGTCGCAACGACCGGCTCATTCGGCACAGTCGCCTCGGTCACTACTCCAACGGCGCCGAGCTTCTAGACAACAACCGGCACAAGTGAATTCAACAGCAGCCGCGTCTCCAAACTGGCAAGGGCCGCAGTCGAAGCCCATGACGCGATCAATCTCCGGCGCGCTGATGGAACCGTGACCACAGCGCAGTTGTACGCCCGGGGTGGCGCCCCTGCGTGGCCGGATACAACGAGGCTGGGGAGCTGGTCCTCGTCGAGTTGAGCCGCAAGAAGCTCATGTCAGCGGCCAGAACCCGGGCAGCGAGACTGGCGATGGAAACTTCGGCAGCGTTAAGGCTTACGCCGACATCAACGGCTCTTCGGACGGCCGGAAGCCCCTAGCTTCGGTATCTACGCCGTGACAGCGACCACCGCTGTCATGTGCAGTAGCCCCGATTCGCCCTATCTATAAGCCGTCGACGTCGGCTTCGACCGCCTGGGCCGGGACAAGTGGATCACGGCGAGGTCCGCAGCCTGGTTGTGGCGCCGAGAAGCACTTCGGTACTACCACGGGTAGTATCGCAGTATGAAAGTGAGCGTCAGCCTGCCGGATGAGGACGTCGACTTCCTCGACGCATACGCGGACGCACAGGGGTTCGCGTCTCGGTCCGCCGTCCTGCACAAGGCCGTTCGACTCCTTCGGGCGTCCGAGCTCGGCCCCGCCTACGAGCAGGCGTGGGACGAGTGGTCAGCTGGAGGCAACGGCGACGCGTGGGAAGCGACGACGGGTGACGGGCTGGGGGCCTGATGCGGCGGGGCGAGATCCGGGTGGTGGACCTCGAACCGACCCAAGGCGCTGAAGCGAACAAGCGCCGGCCGGCGGTCATCGTCAGCAACGACGGGGCCAACACCAGCGCGGAGCGGCTCGGACGGGGTGTCGTCACCGTTGTACCGGTGACGACGAACACCGAACGCGTCTATCCCTTCCAAGTGCTGCTGCACGCGGAAGACACCGGACTCGACCGAAACTCCAAAGCGCAG
Source organism: Actinomycetota bacterium (assembly GCA_041166085.1). GTDB lineage: Bacteria > Actinomycetota > Acidimicrobiia > Acidimicrobiales > JAFATL01 > JBEEFP01. The sequence continues at coordinate 68,436 of JBEEFP010000006.1, read as the reverse complement.
GCGGAGCAGGTTCGATCGGTCGCCGTCGAACGGGTCGGAGCCCTCGTCGGGTCACTGCCCCCGGCGGTAAGCGCGGAGCTCGATGAGGCCCTGCGTCTGCATCTCGCCCTCTGACGCGTCTGGCAAGGCGGGCGTGTCAGCCGGTCAAATCGAGTTCAGTCAGCGTCGCCGCGAAGGCGTCGAACAGTTCCAGTTGCATTCGGTGAGGTGATCGAGGACGATCCAAAGAGCCGGGCGGGCCGACGCTCTGTCGCGATACCCGCCGTGCTCGTGGCCGAGCTCGAGCAGCACCGAGCCGCCTTCGCCGGGGAGGCTGAACCGGACGCCTGCGTCTTCACGTCACCGACTGGAGAGGCGCTGGAGCGAAGCAACTTCCGCTACCGGGTCTGGGTCCCGGCCACTCAGGCCGTTGGGCTGGCAGGGCTGCGCTTCCACGACCTCCGACACACCGCCGGCACGTTGGCGGCGCACACCGGCGCGACAACGAAGGAACTCATGGCCCGCCTCGGCCACGCGAGTCCTCGCGCTGCACTCATCTACCGGCACGCCACCGACGGCCTCGACCGGCGAATCGCCGACGGCCTCGACGAAATGGCGGCTGGGGTGCGCGACCGGAACGCCTGCCTTACGACGAGGCAGCCGGGACCGCGCTCGGACGAGTGAACCGCAGCTCGCTCGGCGGCACCATGTTGTCGAGGAATTCCTCCATCACCTTCACCACGAGGTAGTTGAGCGGCAGGCCGTACTCCTTCGCGGCGTGCTGGAGGCGTTTATGCAGTTCGGCTGGAAAGCGGATAGCAGTCGCCGTGCGGGTTGTCGTGCCGGTGTCGTCGCCCATAACTACATAGTAGCAATTACAACACCGAAATTACAAGCACATCGCGCGCAAGTCGCGCGCTGCGAGCAGTCTGCTCGCGCGCCGACAACATCGTGCTCGCCACGGTCCACCGATCTGTCATCGCTCCCCAGTAGCGTTTCGCTCGGGTCGGGCAACGAATTTCCCGGCTCCAGTGACGAACAAAGCTCAGGCCACAAGGACCTGAGCTTTGCCGGACCTGAGGTGTCTCCACCCCGAAGTCGGTTTGGAACTCTCAAGCTACTGGCTTGGGAGCGACGGAGCGGGGGCGCCTCCGGTCCGGGTCACTGCCGTGACTCGTGACCGAGGAGGTGAGAGATGAGTAAGACACGTATTCCCCTGGGCACCACCGCCCGCACTGGTGAACGCTGCCCCGAGTCCGGGGTCTGGGAGGTTGTCGGCACGCCGACGACCACTGCCCCGATCACCGAGGGCGAGCGGATGCCCCCCTACCGCGACCGAGCCGTCACATGGCGGCTGAAGTGCTTCGCGTAGTCAACCGGCAGTCCCGGGTGCGGTATCGGCCGCACCCGGGATTCCGGTTTTCGCTCACCTCCTCGAAAGGCTCATCAATGGCTGTGTACATCACCGCCGTCCATATGAATGGCGCGGAAGATCACGAACACATCGCGGACGTCAGATGGGAGAACCGGTCGACCACCGCGACCGGCGAAAGCACGCGCGCCGCGATGGTGGACTGGATCGAGAACCAGAGTGGGGACGCTCGCGTCGCCGATGGCGCTTCGTACGTGCGAGTCGGGGTGGTCAACGCGACTCCGCCCTACATCCGTACTTTCGCGGACGACAAGTGGACCGACAACCTGCTTGTGTTGCCTCGGTACTGAGCGCCGTTCTGGCACGGATCTGGCACGACGGCGGGGGTCTGACCTACTCGGCTGACCCCCGCACCGTCGTGACCTGCGATTTCACGGTGGTCGGGACCGGCGTCGATCCGGTGACCTCACGCTTTTCAGGCGCGCGCTCTACCAACTGAGCTACCCGACCGTGTTGCCACACCATTCTGGCGCGGTCCTGACGGGATTTGAACCCGCGACCTCCGGCTTGACAGGCCGGCGTGCACTCCAAACTGCACCACAGGACCTCGCACCCCCAACGGGATTCGAACCCGTGTTACCAGCTTGAAAGGCTGGCGTCCTAGGCCACTGGACGATGGGGGCTCGCTGCCGCCGGAGGGCTCGCCACGTTACCTCACGCCCTTCCGGCCGCCGCCCTGAGGGTGTCGACGAGCACCAGCACCTCGATGGAACGAGCGACGGGCCACCGCAGGACGTCGCCGCCCTGCAGCACGGTCGACAGGTGATCGACCAGCCCGCGGTAGGGATCGGCGCCGCGCCAGCCCACGTCCTCGGCGGTGCCGTCCCGCCGGCGCACGTGCACGGTGGTGTCGTCCAGGCCGGGCGTGAAGGCGCGGTGGACGAGGACGCTGCCCTCGGTGCCGACCACCTCGACCGTCTGCTGCTCGGGCGCCTCGTACGAGCACTCCACCGACGCCCGGAAGTCGGAGCCGAAGTCCATCCACGCGCTGAACGACGTCTCCACACCGGTGGCCCCCACGGTCGCGGCGCCCACCACCTCGACGGGAAGGCGCTGGGCCGCCACGAGGAGCGGGGCCAGGCAGTAGATCCCGAGATCGAGGAGCACGCCGCCGCCCAACTCGGGCCGCCAGCGGTGGTTGTCCGACTCGGCGAGGGGACCGGTGAAGACGGTGCGGGCGAAGCGCAGGTCGCCGAGCTGGCCCGAACGCAGCACGTCCTCGAGCACGGTGGAGCGGGGATGGAATGGCGTGGTGTACGCCTCGGCCAGCAGTAGACCGCGGTTGTCGAAGGCGGCCGCCATGCGCCGGGCCTCCTGGGCCGAGCACGCGAGGGGCTTCTCGCACAGCACGTGCTTGCCCGCCTCCGCCGCCTTGATGGCCCATTCGGCGTGCTCGCGGTTGGGCAGCGGCACGTACACCAGGTCGACGGCGGGGTCGGCCAGCAGCTCCTCGTAGGAGCCGAAGGCGTGATCGGCGCCGAAGGTGGGCGGCACGGGGATGGACCGGCTGGCCACCGCAGCCAGCCTCGCCTTCGGGCTCTCGGCGATGGCGGGCAGCATGGCCATCTGTGCCACGCGCGAAGACGCGCCAAGGACGCCCCAGCCAACCGGTGCAGGACCAGGGAGCTCGTCGCCCGCGTGGCCGCCCTCGTTGCGAGGAACGACCACCGTTCGCTCGTCACTCATGTGGACAGGAGCCTACGGAACTCACGAGCTCAGGGCGTCGACCACTTGCTCCTGCAGCCATCCGAGGTACGTGTACATGGCGAAGGCGGGCGCCCGCGGGTCGCCGGGATCCATCTCGTGGTCGTACATGTCCTCGGTGACGTCGAGCCGGGTGCCCAGCACCAGACGCAGGTCGTTGAGGGCGCCCAGCCATCCCACCAGCTGGTCCTCGTCGACGACCTCGGCGTCGATGGTGTCCTCCATGGCCTGGAGGGACTTGGTGTGCGTGGCCAGCAGGTCGTCGCCCATGAAATGGCGGTACTCGGCCTCGAGCGCGGGATCGTCCTTGTAGGCGGGTGGGAACAGGCGACGCAGGGCGGGGTCGTCACTCGCCAGCACGTCGCGGAGCTGGGCGGGCAAATCGCGCAGCAGCTCCCGCTCCTCCGGCGGCAGCCTGAGCTGGAACTCACCCCTGCGGGTGCGCTTGACCCGACGCCCCAGCACCTAAACCCCGGCGTCTCGAGGAAATAGGGGCCGAAACTCGACCCCTATTTCCTCGAGACGCGGGCTGGGAGTGGCTCGGCGGATCATCCGCTCTGCTCCATCGTCGCCCAGAGGCCGTGCTCGTGGAGGCGGAAGACGTCGAGCTCGGCCCGCTCGCGGCTGCCGCTCGACACGACGGCCCGACCCTTCTGGTGCACGTCGAGCATGAGCTTGGTTGCCTTCTCCTTCGAGTAGCCGAACAGCTTCTGGAAGACGTAGGTGACGTAGGACATCAGGTTGATCGGGTCGTTCCAGACGATGACGATCCAGGGCCGATCGGTGCGGACCGCCTCGTCGCTCGCCGGATCGTCGATCTCGACGGGTGCGGGCGCTGACATGGCGGTGCAGTCTCCCACGCCCGGCTTTGTCCCCGGCTGAACCGCACCCGTAGCATCGGCGCCGCATGTCCCGGCTGGCTCGCCTCTCCCTCGTCACCACCGTCCTCAGTTTCCTGCTGGCCGCGGCGGGCGGGCTGGTACGGGCGACGGACTCGGGGCTTGGCTGTCCGGGCTGGCCCAAGTGCTACGGCCGCTGGATCCCGCCCGCCGACCACCACGCCATCATCGAGATGAGCCACCGCTACCTGGCCTCGGCCGTGAGCATCGGTGTCGTAGCGACGTGCGTGGTGGCCGTCCTCTTCCACCGGAAGGACCGCATCGCCCTCGGGCTCGGGCTCGCCATCGTCCCCCTCGTCGTGGCCCAGGCCCTCCTCGGCGCGTACGTCGTGCACCACGAGCTGGCGGCGTGGACGGTCGTCGCCCATCTCGGCCTCGGCATGGCCTTTGCCGCCACGCTCATCACCCTCACCGTGCATCTGCACGTCGAGCGCACCGGCGTCGGCGACCCCATCACCCGCCGTCTCCTCGGCGCCGGCGCGCTGGCGGTGCTCGCGCAGCTCCTCCTCGGGAGCTGGGTCACCGGACGCGGCGCCGGCCTGGCCTTCACCGACTGGCCGCTGTACGGCGGCCGGGTCATCCCCGTGCTGGCGGGACGGGAGGACGCGGCCCTGCAGTTCGCCCACCGCACCTGGGCCTACGTCCTCGCGGTGGTCGTGGTCATGTGCGCCCGCCGGGCCCGTCGTCTCCATGCGGGGAGCGCCCCCGCCTTTTTCGCCACCGCCGCGGCCGGGTTGGTCTTCGTGCAGATCGGCCTCGGCGTGCTCAACATCGCCACCCGCCTGAACGCGGCGGTCGTCACCGCTCACCTCGCCACCGCCACCCTCATCTGGGGCGCGCTGGTCGCGGCGTGGGCGTCGGCGCGTCGCACCGAACCTGTGACCGCAGACGCGCCCGCACGCGCGGGTGTCACTCGTGAGCGCCTGGGTTTCGGGCCCACCGTCACCGCCTACGTCGCCCTCACCAAGCCGCGCATCATCGAGCTGCTGCTCGTGACCACCGTCCCGACCATGATCGTGGCCGCACGCGGGATGCCCTCGGTGTGGCTCATGGCCGCGACGGTGCTCGGTGGCACCCTCGCGGCGGGCGGCGCCAACGCCATCAACATGGTGATTGACCGAGACATCGACAAGCTGATGAAGCGGACGGCCAAGCGCCCGCTCGTCACCGGGGCCATGACCGCGCGGGCCGCGCTCACCTTTGCCCTGGCTCTCGAGCTGGCCGCCTTCGTCGAGCTGGCGGCGCTGGTCAATCTGCTGAGCGCGGTGCTCGCGGTGAGCGCCACCCTGTTCTACGTCTTCGTGTACACGCTGTGGCTCAAGCGGCGCTCGACCCAGAACATCGTGATCGGCGGCGCCGCCGGCGCCGTACCCGTGCTGGTCGGCTGGTCGGCGGTGACGGGGAGCCTGGGCTGGGCGCCGGTCGTGCTCTTCGCCATCATCTTCGTCTGGACGCCGCCCCACTTCTGGGCCCTCGCCATCCGCTACCGAGACGACTACGCCGCGGCCGACGTGCCCATGCTGCCGGCGGTCGCGTCGACCCAGGCCACCGCCCGGCGGATCATCGCCTACACGGTGCTGCTGTGGGCAGTGTCGGTGCTCTTCGCGGAGGTGGGGAGGATGGGCGACATCTATCTCGCGACCGCCCTCGTGCTCGGTGCCGGGTTCCTCGGGCTCGCGGTGAAGCTGCTCCGGGACGGCACGACCCAGGCCTCGATGCGGCTGTTCGGCTACTCCATCTCCTACGTCACCCTGCTTTTCTCGTCGATGGCCCTCGATCAGCTCGTGCGCCGCTAGCGCTCGTGGATAGAGTCCCGTCGCCATGACGCTGACCGAGGCGCCCCCGGACCAGGCTGGAGCGGAGCCGCCGGCTCCCGCAGCCGCCCCTGCCAGCACCATCCTCACCAGTGCCGACCACAAGACCGTCGGCCGGCTCTACATCGCCGCGTCGCTGCTCTTCCTGCTCACGGCGGGCGTCGTCGGCATGGTGCTGCGCGTCGAGCTGGCTGAGCCGGGCGTGAAGATCGTCGGCTCGCACTTCGCCCGCCTGTACTCGCTGCACTCCACCGTCGCGCCGGTGCTCTTCCTCGCACCGTTCTGGACGGGGCTGGCCACTGTCGTGGTCCCACTGCAGCTCGGTGCCCCGTCGCTCGCGTTCCCGCGCCTGCAGGCCGCCAGCTTGTGGCTGTACGTCGTCGGCGGCGCCCTGGTGCTGGCCGGCTACATCGTCGCCGCGCCCCACGGCGCGGGGCTGGCCCTCAGCGCGCCGATCTCCGGCAAGGGGAACCACGCCACCGACCTCTGGGTGACGGGGCTCATGCTCGTGTCGGTCGCCTCCGTCGTCGCCGCCGGCAACCTGCTCACGACCATCGTGCAGTTGCGCGCCCCCGGCATGACGTTGCAGCGCGTCCCATTGTTCACGTGGAGCGTCTTCGCCACCAGCGCGGTCGTGCTGCTCGCGACTCCGGTGTTCGTCGCCGGACTGTTCCTGCTCTACCTCGACCAGCACTTCGGTGGCGTGCTGTTCGCGAGCGCCACGCGGGGGAGCGCCGAGGTGTGGCAGCACACCCTCTGGCTGTACGGGCGCCCCGAGATCTTCCTGCTCGCGCTTCCCGGTCTGGGTGCCGCCTGCGACATCGTGGTCACCGCTGCGCGTGGGCCTCTCCCCGGCCGCGGTGCGGCCCGCACCGCGCTGGTGATCTTCGCCTTCCTCAGCCTCGGCGCGTGGGCCGCCGATGCCTCCGCTCGCCGCGCCGTCGTGCTGCCGACGACCACGTGGTTCACCGGCCTGGTGATCGTGCCCGTCGCCGTGCTCGCCCTGTTGTGGCTGGGGGCAGGCCCTGGCTTCAAACGCTTCCACTTCCCGCTCCTGCACGTGGCCGGCGCTCTGGTGCTCGTGGCCGTGGCCGTGCTCAACGTCGTCGTCGCCGCGGTGAAGGACGTCGACGGCGGCACCGCGTGGGCCACCGGCCACGTGCACGTCGCGCTCTTCGGCGCTCCCCTCGTCCTCGCCATCGGTGCGGCCCACCACTGGGCGCCCAAGCTGGTCGGACGCAAGCTCTCCCAGGGCATCGGTGCCCTCGAGCTGCTGCTCGTCCTGCTCGGTGTGCTGGTGATGGGCCTGGCGTCGTACCTCCTCGGCTATGACGGCGCGCCGTGGCACGTGGCCGACATGGTGGGCAAGAGCAGCTGGACGAACCTCGAGCGCCTCGGCGCCGCCGGCGGTGGACTGGTGACCCTCGGCATCGTGCTCTTCGTCATCAACCTGCTGATCGGCGGCAGGGGCAGTGCCGTCGAGGACAACCCCTACGGCGGGGTGACGCTCGAGTGGGCCACATCGTCGCCGCCCCCGTCCCACAACTTCGACACCGTGCCCACGGTGCGCTCGGAGGCGCCGATCGCAGAGGTCGCGACGTGAGCGCCGTGAGCGAGCAGCTGGCCCTGCCCTCCGGCGTGCGCGCACGGCCGGCGCACGTGCTCAACCTCGGCACCCTGCTGCTCGGCGGCGCGGGCGCCATGGTGTTCGCGGGGTTGCTGGCGGCCTATCTCGAGCTGCGGGGCGTCGCGGCGACGTGGCCGCCTGGCAAGTCGGCGCTCGACAACTACCTCGGAGTCACCCTGCTCCTCACCGCGGTGCTCTCGGCTTTCACAGTCGAGTGGGCGCCGTACTCCATCAAGCGCGGCAACCGACGCCAGACGCTGTGGGGACTGACCCTGACGCTCGGACTCGGCCTCGCGTTCCTCAACCTCCTCTGGTACCTCGGAACTCAGCTCGGCTTCGGGATCGCCGACTCCGGCTACGCCACCATCGTCTACGCCGCCATCCTCGCCACCGGCGCGCAGGTGGCGGTCGGACTGAGCTACGTGATCGTCGCCCTCGTGCGGACGGCCGGACACCAGGTTGTCCCGGGCGACCACCAGCTGGTGCGGGCCGCGGCGTGGTACTGGCAGTGGGTCAATGTCTGCTGGCTCGTCACGTTCACCGGCCTCTTCGTCCTCCAACACCGCTGAGATGATCAACACCCCCGCGAAGATCCTGCTGTCGCTCGCCGCCTTCTCCGGCGTCACCGCCGTCGTCTACGGCGTCGCCTCCGGCGACCGCTCGGGTGGCGTGCTCCTCGCCGCCGTCATGGTGGCGGCGCTGTTCGCGTCCTTCGCCGTCATGGGCAGCGCGGGCGCCGACCCCCTCGACGCTCCGGAGGACGACGAGGCTTCGGCCGCGGCTGTCACCTACGGCCCGGCCGACGCGACTCGGCCCAGCCCCTGGCCGCTCATGACCGCGCTGGCCGCCGGACTCGTCGCGGTCGGCGCTGCCGAAGGGGCGGCGTTCGTCGTGGGCGGGGTCATTCTCGCCCTGCTCGTCGCCGGAAGTTGGACGGCGCAGGTGTGGACCGAGCACCCGGCATGGACGCCGCGCCTCGGCAACCGTCTCGGCCAGCGGGTCATGGTGCCCGGGCTGCTGCCCGTCGTCGCCCTGCTGACCACGGCGCTCATCGCCATCAGCCTGTCCCGCGTCCTGCTCGCCGTCTCCAAGGACGGGTCGGTCGTGGTGGCGATGGTCGCGGCATTGATCATCCTGATCACCTGCGCAGTCGTCGCCTATCGGCCCCGCATGGGCCCGGGCGCTCTCGTCGGTCTGGTGGCCGTCGGGGCCCTGATCGCCGGCACCGCAGGCGTCTTCGGTGCCGTGGCCGGTGAGCGCACGATTCACCCCGAGGGAGCTGAGGGCCCGGGCTTCAAGATCGTTGCCAGGAACACCGCGTTCGACAAGACCCGCGTCGTGGTGCCGGCCGGCGAGGCGGTTCGGGTGGACTTCGCCAACAGGGACACGATCTTCCACAACTTCGCGGTGTACACGACCGACGGCAAGCCGGTCTTCGCCGGGAGGCCGGTGAACCACCAGGAGGAGATCCTCGAGATGAAGATCCCCGCCCCTGGCACCTACACCTTCGTGTGCGACTTCCACCCGAGCATGAAGGGTGACCTCGTCGCCGAGTGAGCGAGCCTGCGAGCGAACCGTGAGTGCAGGGCCGAGCACCCGTCGAGCGTGCCGAGATGGGTGCTGGGATGAGGCGCTTCATCGTCGCGGCCATCTTGACGGCGGCCGCTCTGGTGTCGTGCGCTCGCCAGCCCGCGGCCGCACCCGGCCGGCGGGCCCCGACGTTCAGCGCTCCCGACGTCCGGGAGGGACGGCCGTCGGTGGCGGCGGCCGACCTCGAGAGCAGGCCGGCGGTCGTGAACTTCTTCGCGGCGTGGTGCGTGCCGTGCCGCAAGGAGCTGCCCCTGCTGGTGGCAGCCCAGCGCACGGTCGGGCGCCGGGTGACCTTCGTGGGTGTGGACGTGAAGGACTCGCGGAGCAGGGGCACGGATCTGCTGGGCGAGTTCAAGGTGCCGTACCCCGCGGCCTACGACCCGCAGGGCCAGATCGCCGCCGCGTTTCGGGTGCAGGCCATGCCCACGACCTTCTTCCTCCGGCCCGACGGCCGCATCGCCGACCAGGTGCTCGGCGAGCTGTCGGCCAAGCGTCTGGCCGAGGGGCTGGCCCGGTTAGGGCCGTGACTTGTCCGGCCACTAGACCATGGGAAATGCTTCACGAAGTGGCGGCTTCCCAGCGGAGGACGAGGTGATGCGAGCGCGCTGGTCCGGTGCCCGGACCCGGCTGACGTTGGTGGCGACCACCCTCGTGGTGCTGGCCGGGTGCGCCAACACCAAGCAGAACATCCTCCACGCCCAAGGTGAGGTGGCTCGCAAGGAGGACCACCTCTGGAACATCGTCTTCCCGATCGCGGCGATCTTCTTCTTCCTCGTCGGCGGGCTCTCCCTGTTCATCATCATCAAGTTCCGCGACCGCGGCGACGACCGGGCGCCGAAGCAGGTGCACGGCAACACCATCCTGGAGGCGGGATGGACGGCCATCCCCGCCGCCATACTGCTCGTCGTCGGCATCCTGACGGTCAGCACCGTCATCGACATCAACCGCACGGCTGCCGGCCCCGACACCATGGCGGTGACGGTCGTCGGTCACCAGTGGTGGTGGGAGTACAAGTACCCGGCCGAGAAGGTGACCACCGCCAACGAGCTGCACATCCCCGTAGGCACAAAGGTCAACGTCACCCTCCAGTCGGCCGACGTCATCCACAGCTGGTGGCCGCCCAAGCTGGCGGGCAAGGTCGACGTCATCCCCGGGCGTACGAACCACATGGTGATCGAGGCCGACAAGGCCGGCACCTACTACGGCCAGTGCACCGAGTACTGCGGCCTGTCCCACGCCAACATGCGCCTCCGCGTGATCGCCATGGAGAAGGACGCGTTCCGGACGTGGACCCAGCAACAGGCACAGCCGGCGACGGCGCCTGCGGCCGGCACCGCCGCCGCTGACGGGGCCGGCCTGTTCCGCTCCAAGGGCTGTTCGGGTTGCCACACGGTCGGCGGCTACTCGGTGGGCGCGGTCGGACCCAACCTGACCCACTTCGCCAGCCGTGAGACCTTTGCGGGCGCCATCTTCGACAGGAACAACGAGAACCTCCGCCGGTGGCTGCTCGACCCGCCGAAGGAGAAGCCGATGAATCCCGACAAGGGCCTCGGCATGCCGAACCTGCACCTCACCGACGACGAGATCACGAAGCTGATCGCCTACCTCGACACCCTCAAGTAGCGGAGCACCATGGCCACCATCGTCGAACCTGTCCCCGTCGCTCCCGAGGTCCCGACCGCGGAGCCCGCGCTGCTGCGCCGGCCGCGGGCCACCACCGGCTTCTGGTCGTGGTTCACCACCATCGACCACAAGAAGATCGGGATCCTCTACGGCGTCACCGCCTTCATGTTCTTCCTGGTCGGCGGGTTCGAGGCCCTGCTCATCCGCCTGCAGCTGGCCCAGCCCAACGGCACCATCCTGTCGGCCGACTCCTACAACCAGGTCTTCACCATGCACGGCACGACGATGATCTTCCTCGTCGTCATGCCGATGACGAACGCCTTCTTCAACTACCTCATCCCGCTGATGATCGGCGCCCGGGACGTGGCCTTCCCGCGGCTGAACGCGTTCAGCTACTGGACGTTCCTCTTCGGCGCCCTGCTTCTCAACAGCAGTTGGCTGCTCGGCGGCGCCCCGAACGGCGGCTGGTTCGGCTACGCCCCCCAGACCAGCATCGTCTTCTCGCCGGGCCACAACATCGACTTCTGGATCTTCGGACTCCTGATCCTCGGGATCAGCTCCACGGTCGGCGCCGTGAACTTCGTCGTCACCATCGTGAACCTGCGCGCGCCAGGAATGACGTTGTTGCGCATGCCGCTGTTCGTGTGGATGACCCTCGTGACGGTCTTCCTGCTGCTGTTCGCCATGCCGATCATCACGATCGCCCTGTTCCTGTTGATGTTCGACCGCCTCTTCGGCGCCAACTTCTTCAACCCGGCGGCCGGCGGCGACCCGCTGTTGTGGCAGCACCTCTTCTGGCTGTTCGGTCACCCCGAGGTGTACATCCTCATCCTGCCGTCGATGGGCATGGTGTCGGAGATCCTGCCGGTGTTCGCCCGCAAGCCGTTGTTCGGCTACCCGGTCGTCGTGTTCTCCGGCATCGCCATCGGTTTCATGGGTTGGGGCGTGTGGGTGCACCACATGTTCGCGACGGGCCTGGGCCCGGTGGCGATCTCCGCCTTCTCCGTGTCAACCATGTTCATCGCCGTGCCGACCGGCGTGAAGATCTTCAACTGGTTGGCCACCTGTTGGGGCGGCTCACTCCGGTTCCGGACGCCGATGCTCTTCGCCATGGCGTTCATCTTCATGTTCACCATCGGTGGGCTGTCCGGCGTGACCCATGCCGTCTCGCCCCACGACCGTCAGCAGACCGACACCTATTACGTCGTCGCCCACTTCCACTACGTGCTCTTCGGCGGCGCCCTCTTCGGGATCATGGGCGGCCTCTACTACTGGTGGCCCAAGTTCTTCGGCCACATGCTCAGCGAGCGCCTGGGCAAGGTCCATTTCTGGCTCTGGCTGATCGGGTTCAACCTGACGTTCGGGCCGTTCCACATGCTCGGCCTCATGGGCATGCCCCGCCGCATCTACACCTACGCCGGACATCAGGGCTGGGACTTCTACAACCTGCTGTCGACGATCGGTGCCTTCGTCATCGCCGTGTCGGTGCTCGTGTTCCTGGGCAACGTGTTCGCCAGTCGCCGCCAGCACCGGCGTGATCCCGTGCCCTGCCCGGCCGACCCTTGGGACGCCAGGACCCTCGAGTGGACGATCCCGTCACCGCCGCCCTCGTACAACTTCGCCGAGGTGCCCACCGTCCATGCCCTCGACGACTTCTGGCATCGCAAGTACACCGAGGACGAGCAGGGCCGGCTGGTGAAGATCGAGGCCGATGGCGCTGCAGAGCCCGACGGCGCCCATGCCGAGGGTCACGCAGATGGCCATGGCATCCACATGCCCTCGCCGTCGTACTTCCCGCTGGTGGCGTCCTTCGGTCTTCCGGTGATCGCGTACGGGATGATCTACGGCGCGTACCTCGTGTCGGTCGTCGGAGCGTTGATCGTCCTCGCCGGGCTCTACGCCTGGGCCATCGAGCCGTCGGCCGAGCCCGAGGACCCTGCCGCAGAACCTCCGCCCGCCATCGGCCCAGGCGACGGCGATCTCGTCGCCGTCGGCGCGGGCGACGCGCCCGCGGAAGAGCCGGCCGGCGAGGAGGCACCGAATGGCTGACACCGCGGCGTCACTCGAGCACTCGACCGTCGAGCACGCCCACGTCACTGTCACGGGCGTCTCCAACGAGAAGCTGGCGATGTGGGCGTTCCTGGGCTCCGAGTGCCTGCTGTTCGGCGCACTGATCTCGACGTACTTCCTCTACCGCGGGCGCAGCATCAGCGGTCCGACGCCGAAGCAGATCTACGACATCCCGTACACGTCGGTGAGCTCGTTCGTGCTCCTCATGAGCTCGCTCACCATGGTGCTGGCCCTGTCCGCCATCCAGCGGGGCGATCATCGCCGCCTGCGCGTGTGGCTGTGCGCCACCGCCCTGTTGGGAGCCAGCTTCGTGGCCGGTCAGGTGTACGAGTTCACGACCTTCATCCGTGAAGGACTCACCATCAAGACCAACCTCTTCGGCTCGAGCTTCTTCGTGCTCACCGGGTTCCACGGCGTGCACGTCACCCTCGGCATCGTGATGCTGCTGTCACTCGTCGGTCTGTCGCTGCGAGGCAACCTCCCGCAGGAGAAGTCGGAGGTCGTGGAGATCGCCGGCCTCTACTGGCACTTCGTCGACATCGTCTGGATCGTGATCTTCACGGTCGTGTACCTCATCCCGTCACCACACCCCTAGGGAGGCACCAAGTGACCAGCACCGACCACGCCTCCCACCCGGCGGAGCCCGCTGAGGACGTGGGCCAGCCCGACGCCCGCCACGCCCACCCGTCGGACGCCTTCTACATCAAGGTCGCCATCGGCCTCGCCATCGTCACCGGCATCGAGGTCGCCCTCTATTACAAGAACCTGGGCGCGGCCAACAACTACGCCCTGCTCTTCCTCTCGGCGATCAAGTTCGTGGCCGTGGTCGCGTTCTTCATGCATCTCAAGTTCGACAACCGCGTGCTCCGCCGTCTCTTCGTCGCCGGTTTCGTGCTCGCCTGCTTCGTGTACATCGCCTACATGTCGACGCTGGGGGTCTTCAGCAGGTGACGGCGACGGCGTCTCCGTGGGCGTGGCATGCCCACCCGGACGTCTGGGCCGTCATGGGCGCACTGATCGTGGGCTACGTGGTCGCCCGCCGCCACTGGGCGCCTGCACCCGACGAGCTGCGGGTGCAGCGACGCAAGGCGGTGTGGTTCGCGTTCGGCGTCCTCGCCCTCGAGGCGGCGTCCGACTGGCCCATCCACGACATCAGTGAGCGCTACCTGCTGAGCGTGCACATGGTGCAGCACCTCATCGTGACGTTCGTGGCGCCGCCGCTGCTCTTACTGGGGCTGCCGGCCGCGGTGCTGCGGGGCCTGCTGCGACCCCGCTTCGTCCACTGGGCCTTCACCCGCCTCGCCCGCCCCCTGCCCGCGGCTCTGCTGTTCAACACCGTCATCGCGGTGTCCCACTGGCCCGCCCTCGTCGACTGGGTCGTGCCGCGCGAGCCTGCGCACTTCGCGGTGCACGTCGTGCTCTTCACCACTGCCGTCATCATGTGGTTCCCCGTGATCAACCGACTCCCCGAGTACCCGAGCATCGGCGACCCGGGCCGCATGATCTACCTCTTCCTGCAGTCAGTCATCCCGACCGTGCCCGCGTCGTTTCTCACCTTCGGTGACTCGCCGCTGTACCAGTACTACGCCAAGGTGCCGCGGCCGTTCGACATCACCTTGATCGCCGACCAGCAGATGGCGGGCGGCGTGATGAAGGTGGTCGGCGGAGGACTGATCTGGACGATCATCGCCGTGATGTTCTTCCGCTGGTACGCCCGCAGCGAGCGCGAGCGCCGAGGCGTGCTGACATGGGCCGACGTCGAGCGCGAACTCCACGACGTGCCTCCACCGCCTATTCCCAGCGGAACAGGACCGCCGCCGCCGCCGGCGCAACCACAGCCCAAATAGCGAGCACGATCCAAGCCTGACGCGGGACGGCGCCGGAGCCGAGGGCGGCGTGGAGGGCGTCCGAGAGCGCGGCGGCCGGGAGGGCCCGTGCCACGACCCGGAGGGCACCGGGCAGCTTGCCGAGAGGCACGATCATTCCGCCGAGCAGGAGCAGCACCAGGTAGAGCCCGTTGGCCGCGGCCAAGGTGACCTCGGCCCGCAAGGTCCCGGCCATGAGCAGGCCCAGGCCGGCGAAGGCGATGGTCGCGACGACGACGGCGGCGAGGGCAAGGGCCACGTTGCCATGCGGTCGCCATCCGAGGGCGAGCGCAACCGGCACCAGCACCGCCACCTGCACGACCTCGACGGTCACGACGGCCGCGGTCTTGGCCAGCAGCAGCGCAGGTCGTCCGAGCGGTGTGGTGCCGAGTCGCTTGAGCACCAGGTACTGCCGCTCGAACCCGGTGGCGATGCCGAGGCCGACCATGGCCGTCGACATCACCGCGAGGGCGAGCACGCCCGGCGCGAGGAAGTCCACCGGGTCCTTGGTGTCCGTGGGCAGCACGTCGACGATGGAGAAGAACACCAGCAGCAGCACCGGGATCCCGAGCGCGAGCAGCAGCGACTCCCCGCGCCGCAACGTCATCCCGACCTCGGTGCGCGTCTGCGCGGCGAGCTTCCTCAACGGGCCCAACCCCGATCGACTTTTTCGCGATTCGACCGGATATGCCGCTCACATCGCGAAAAAGTCAGGAGGAGTGTCATTCGGCCCCGTCGCCCGTCAGGCGGAGGAAGACGTCCTCGAGGGTCTGGCGGCCGGCGCGCAGGTCGGCCAGGGGGAGGCCCTCCTGGGCCAGCCAGGCGGTGAGGGCGGCCACGCGGTTGGGGGACGCGTCGCCGTCGACGCGGTACTCGCCCGGCGACTCCTCGATCACCGGCGCCCCCACAGCGGCGGCGAGACCCGCGGTGTCGAGCGCAGGCGGTGCGCCGAACCGGATGTCGCCTCCGCCGCCTGCCTGCATGAGCTCGGCCGGTGTGCCGGTGGCGACGACCCGGCCGTGGTCGATGATCACGACCCGGTCGGCCACCCGCTCCGCCTCGTCGAGCTCGTGGGTCGTGAGCAGGACGCACACGCCCTCGTCCCGTAGGCGGCGCACCTCGGCACGGATGGCCTGCCGTCCCTGCGGATCGACGCCGGCGGTGGGCTCGTCGAGGAAAGCGACGCGGGGACGCCCGATCAACGCGAGGGCAAGCGACAGGCGCTGCTGCTCGCCGCCGGAGAGACGCCGCCATGGCGTGCGGGCCACCGGCGTCAGTCCGACCCGCTCCAGCAACTCGGCGGGGTCGGACGGATCGTCGTAGTAGGCCGCGAACAGCCGCAGCACGGCGGCCGGTCCCATGGTGGGGTAGACGCCGCCTCGTTGCAGCATCACGCCGATGGCGGGGAGGAGGGCGGTGCGGTCGGCGAGCGGGTCGAGGTCGAGGACGCGGGCCGTTCCCGACGACGGACGCCGGTAGCCCTCGAGTGTCTCGACCGTCGAGGTCTTCCCCGCGCCGTTCGGCCCGAGCAACGCGACGATCTCGCCCGCCTCGGCGGTGAACGACAGGTGGTCGACGGCGGTGACTGGTCCGTACCGCACGACCAGGTCCGAAACGACCACGGCGGGCACGGGTCGGCACGCTACCGTCCAAGTCCCATGATCGACGTTCGCCGCCTGCGCTCCGAAATGGACGTGGTGCGGTCGGCGCTGGCGCGGAAAGGAGTTGCCGGGGCTGATGTCGACGCTGTAGCTGCGGCTGACCGGAAGGCGATGGATCTCGTCACTCGACGGGATCACGAGCGGGCCGAGGTCAACCGACTGTCCAAGGACGTCGGGAGGTTCAAGCGGGACGGCGACGAAGCGAGCGCGGCCGCCGCTGCCGCCGAGAGCCGCGAGCGCGGCGAAGGGCTGAAGGTCCTCGAGCAGGAGGCCGCGACCGCCGAGGCCGAGCTGCGCGAGCTGCTCCTGCGGCTGCCCAACATCCCATCACCGGACGCGCCCGACGGCGCGTCGGCCGACGACAACGTGGTGGTGCGGGTCGAAGGACCGGCGACCGCGGAGGACTACGCGGATTACCAGCGTGTGCCTCACTGGGAGATCGGCGAGGAGCTCGGGATCCTCGACCTGGCCCGTGGCGCCAAGATCGCCGGCTCCATGTTCGTGCTGTACCGACGAGCAGGAGCCACCCTCAACCGGGCCCTCGTGCAGCTCGCCCTCGACCGCAATGCCGATGCCTTCGAGGAGGTGCGTCCGCCCACCCTCGTGCGCACCGAGACCATGGTCGCCACCGGTCAGCTGCCCAAGTTCGCGGAGGACGCCTACGCCATCGAGCGCGACGACCTGTGGTGCATCCCCACCGCCGAAGTGCCCCTCACGTCGATCGGGCGCGACGAGGTGCTGGCCGAAGCAGCACTGCCCATGCGGCTCATGGCCTACAGCCCGTGCTACCGCCGAGAAGCGGGCGCGGCAGGCCGCGACACGCGCGGCCTCCTGCGGGTCCACGAGTTCGACAAGGTCGAGATCCTGGCGTACACCACGCCCGAGCAGGCGCCCGCGCTGCACACCGAGCTCATGGACCGCGCCGAGGGCACCATCGCCGCGCTCGGCCTGGGCTACCGCTGGCTCGAGATCTGCGCGGCCGATCTGGGCCAGTCCCACTACCGCCAATACGACCTCGAGGTCTACGCGCCGGGCTGCGACATGTGGCTCGAGGTCTCGTCGGTGTCGTGGTTCACCGACTACCAGGCCAGGCGCGCCAACATCCGATACAAGCCGGCGGCCGGCGGGGGCACCGCCTTCGTGCACACCCTGAACGGCTCGGCGCTGGCGGTGCCGCGCGTGTGGGCCGCGCTGGTGGAAGCCAACCGGCAGGCGGACGGGTCGGTCGCGATCCCCCCCGCCCTGCACCCTTACATGCGCGGGGCGACGGCGATCACCGCGCCGTGATGTCGCCGCAGGTGACGCACCGGCGCCTGCTGACGGTCGTCGTCGCCGCTGCGGTTGTCACCGTGACCGGCCTCGTCGTGCTGTGGCCGCGTGGCCACCGCCCCGACATCTCCAAGGCGCTGGGCCCCAAGGCGCAGCTCGTGCGCGGTCGGGTCGAGTTGCTCGAGGTCAAGCCGTGCGAAGGGACGCGCGCCGCCGACAGGGTCACCTGCACCGTCGCGTCGGTGAAGCTGGCCGACGGCCCCGACAAGGGCACGGTCGTCATCGTCGAGAACCCCACCGGGCCCGGGACGCCGGTCATCCACGATGGCGACCACCTCGTCCTCGGCTACACGGCCGACGCCGACCCGGGGCAGCAGTACTACTTCTCCGACTTCGAGCGACGCGCGCCCCTACTGCTCCTCGGGGCCGTCTTCGCGATAGCCGTGTGCGTCCTCGGACGGTGGCGTGGGCTTCGGGCGCTGGGCGGCCTGGCGGTGACCTTCGTGATCCTGACCGGCTTCGTCCTGCCCGCCATACTCGAGGGCAAGAGCCCCGTGTGGGTGGCGGTGTTCGGCGCGGCCGCCGCCCTCCTCGTCAACCTCTACCTCGCCCACGGCTTCGAGGTGCGCACGACGACAGCCGTGCTCGGAACCCTGGCCAGCCTGATCCTCATCGCCGCCCTCGCGTCCGGGTTCGTCGCTCTCACTCATCTCACGGGACTGGCGGACGAGGAAGCGGGCTACCTCCAGGCCCTGTCGTCGCACATCGACCTCCGAGGGCTGTTGCTGGGCGGGGTGATCATCGGTTCCCTCGGTGTGCTCGACGACGTCACTGTCACCCAGGCGTCCGCGGTCTGGGAGCTGCACGAGGCCAACCCCGAGCTGGGTGGGCGGGAGCTGTACCGCAAGGCGCTCAACATCGGACGCGACCACATCGCGTCCGTGGTGAACACCCTGGTGCTCGCGTACGCGGGTGCGTCTCTGCCGCTCCTGGTGCTGTTCGTCGAAGCCAACCGGGGTCTCGGTGACGTGCTCACCGGCGAGACGGTTGCCGCCGAGCTCGTGCGCACGCTCGTCGGCAGCATCGGCCTGGTGGCCTCGGTGCCGATCACCACCGCCCTCGCGGCGGCGGTCGCGGGCCGAGAGCGGTCGACGTGAGGGTCTTCCGCATCGTCGCGTTGCTGACGGCGGCGGGCGGGCTGCTGGCGAGCGCGTCCTGTGGCAAGGACGGGTCCGCTGCGCACAAGGTGACGGTGGTGGCCGCCTTCTTCCCGATGGCTGACGTGGCGCGTGTCGTCGGAGGCGGGCACGTCGACGTGCAGACGTTGACGCCTCTGGGCGTCGAGCCGCACGATGTCGCGCTCGACGCCTCGCATTCGCAGCAGGAGCGGCAAGCCGACGTCCTCATCTACCTGAGTCATGGCTTCCAGCCCGCGGTCTCCGCGCTGGTCTCCCAGGCCGAGGGTCGGGCCGTGGACGCGCTGGCCGGGCTGCCTGTCGTGGGTGACGACCCGCACGTGTGGCTGGATCCCGTGCTGCTGCAGCGCATCGTCGTGAAGGTCGAGGGGGCGCTGGCCCAGGTCGACCCAGCGCATCGTGGTGACTACGCAGCGAACAGCCGCCATTACCGCGACGAGCTCGGCTCGTTGGATCGGCGCTTCAACCGCGGGCTGGCCGAGTGCGATCGCAACATCCTCGTCACATCGCACGCAGCCTTCCTCTACCTGGCGAGCCGTTACCGGTTGGAGCAGGAGGCGATCGCGGGCGCGTCGCCGGCGTCGGTGCCCACGCCCGTCCGTCTCACCGAGCTGGCCGCGCTGGTGAAGGATGCGGGTGTGACGACCATCTTCACCGAGCCGCTCGTCACGGGCGGACCGGCTGCCACCCTGGCGCAGGAGACCGGCGTCACGACGGCGGTCCTCGATCCCGTCGAAGGACGGATGGTGGCCTCGCGGCCGTCGACGTACCTCCAGTCGATGGGCCGAAACCTGGCCGCTCTGCGGGTCGCACTGGGCTGTCTATGACGGAGCCCGTCCTCCTCGAGGCCTCGGGAGTCTCCTTCTCCTATGGCGTGGACCGTGTCCTCGACGGTGTCGATCTGCGCATCGGCCCCGGCGAGTTCGTCGCACTCGTGGGTCCCAACGGCTCCGGCAAGTCCACCCTCCTGCGCGTCCTGCTCGGCCTGCTGACGCCGAGCGCTGGCTGGGTCCAGCTCTTCGGCACGCCTCCGTCCCGGCTACGCGACCGCTGGCGTCTCGGCTACGTCCCGCAGCGCCCGGCGCTGGCGCGGGACCTACCCGCCACCGTCGAGGAGGTCGTGGCCGCGGGCAGGCTGGCTCGCGGCCGCTGGTGGCGCCGCTCCAGCGCCGACGATCGGCGGGAGGTGACGCACGCGCTGCAGTCGGTCGAGCTGCTGGACCGCCGGGCCAGCCGGGTGAGCGAGCTGTCCGGGGGCCAGCAGCAGCGGGCGTTCATCGCCAAGGCCTTCGCCGGTCAGCCCGAGCTGCTCATCCTCGACGAGCCGGTGGCAGGGGTCGACCTCGATTCGCAACGGCGCTTCCGCGACTCGCTCGAGCACTTCGTCCGCGAGCACCGGGCCGCCGTCCTGCTCGTGTCCCACGAGCTCGGGGCGGTGGCCGACGACCTCGACCGTGTCGTCGTGCTGCGGCACGGGCGGGTGTTCTTCGACGGCCCGCCCGCCGACTTGGCCGCGACGGGTGTGAGCCTCGGCGTCCATCGCCAGGACCTCCCGCTGTGGCTCGAAGGCCTCGAGCGCGGCAGGCCGTTGGAGAATTAGAGGGCGCTGGAGGGGCCGGGCTAACGTCCCGCTTCGTGACCACGGCGCAGACCATCTTCTCGATCGCCCTTGGTCTGATCGCGTTGCTGATCGTGTTCTTCTCGCTGTACGTCGCCTCGTCCACGATGTGGGGCGACCGCTGGATGCGTGGGAGGCGCCGGTGAGTCCGAGCAGCACCGTCTACCGGGGCAAGTCCGGGCAGTGGGCCTTCGTGCTCCATCGCATCACCGGGTTCCTCGTCTTCTTCTTCCTGCTGCTGCATGTCATCGACGTGTCGCTCATCTCGCGTCCCAAGCTCTACAACGAGGTGCACCAGGTCTACGGCAACGTGCTGCTGCGGGTGTTCGAGGTCGGCCTGCTCGCAGCCCTGCTGTACCACGCCCTCAACGGCCTGCGGATCGTGCTGGTGGACTTCTTCCCCGAAGCCATCAAGAGCGAGCGCACGGTGTTTGCGGTCGTGATGTTCGTGACCGCCGCCCTCAGCGTGGTGGGCGGGTACGTGATCATGAAGCCGTTCTTCCAGGGCCACTTCTGATGGCGGTGGAGGCGGAGCCCCGCCGCACCACGCCGCCCGAGCGCAGGCAGGACCGCCGCCCTCGCCAGAACTTCGAGACGTGGTCGTGGTTCTTCATGCGGATCTCGGGCCTGGTGCTCATCTTCCTCGCGCTGCTGCATTTCGCCATCACCCACATCCTCAACGACGTGGCCGACACCAACGCCGCGTTCGTCAACCAGCGGTGGGACAACCCCTTGTGGCGGGTCTTCGACTGGGCCCTGCTCGCCCTCGGCCTGCTCCACGGACTGAACGGCCTGCGCTGGATCATCGACGACTACGTGCGCCGGCCTGCCAAGCGGGCGGTGGTCAAGGCGACGCTCTACAGCATCACCGGCGCGCTGTTCGCGTACGGCACCTTCACCATCCTGACCTACAAGGTCACCTAGGCCCGTCTCACGAGCAGGTCGCGCACCGCCCGACCAGGGCGAAGTGACCGGGCTCCACCGTGAACCCGTAGCGCTCGTGCACGGCGCGGGCGAGTGGCGCGAAGACGGTGTCGGGCACCTCCACGACTCGGCCGCACACCTCGCACACCAGGTGCTGATGGCGCTCGTCGGCCAGGTGGTAGACGCCACCACCGTGGCCGAGGTGGCTGTGGACGACGACACCGATGCGCTCGAGCGCGTCCAGGGTGCGGTACACGGTGGAGCGGTGCACCTCGGGGTGGGCGGCCTGCACCCGCCCGGCCAGGTCGTCGGCGGTGACGTGGGCGTCCGCGCCGACGAGGGCCTCCACCAGGGCTCGCCGGGCGATGGTGATGCGTCCGCCGTCGGCACGGAGCAGGGCGAGGATGCGGTCGATGCGCTCGTCCGCCATGCGGGGCAGCGTACGTCGCACCGTCGCGATAGCTTGATGCGACCGGGTCGCAGCAGTGTCGCGGGGACGAGAGAAGCGGCGAGAGGACACGTCGGTGGAAGGGTTGCGGCTCGGCTTGCTGGTGACGGCCTACGGGCTCGGGTTCCGCCACGGCATCGACTGGGACCACATCGCCGCCATCACCGACATCGCGGGCACGCAGGAGGAGCCCCGCCGGTCGATGGCGCTGGCCACCCTCTACGCCGGCGGCCACGCGGCGGTGGTCTTCGTGCTCGGCGTGCTGGCCATCGCCGCCGGCGACCTCGTGCCCGACTCGTTCGACCGCGGCATGGAGCGGGTCGTGGGCCTCACCCTGCTCGCGCTCGGCGTCTGGGTGTTCGTCTCGCTGGCCCGCCAGGGTCGCCACTTCCGCATGCGCAGCCGGTGGATGCTGCTGTTCGACTGGGTGCGAGGTGTGCGTCACCGCATGGCCCGCGCCGACGCCGAGGGCACCGTGCTCGTCGACACGGGTGCCGACCTGTCGCATCATCCGCATCCCCATCCCCACGCCCATCCCATGCCCGACGACCTGACCGGTCGCTACGGACGGGGCACGGCGTTCAGTGTGGGCATGTTGCACGGGATCGGGGCCGAGACGCCGACCCAGGTCGTCATCTTCCTGGCCGCGGCTGGCGCAGGCGGGACGGCGACCGGGGTCATCACCCTTGTCGCGTTCATCGCCGGGCTGTTGACGTCCAACTCACTGATCGCAGCGACGGCCGCCTTCGGGTTCCTGCGGGCCAGTCGCAGCTTCACCGTCTACGCGTCGGTGGCCGCGCTCACGGGGACCTTCAGCTTGGTGGTCGGCGCGCTGCTCCTGGCGGGCAGGGGCTCAGCGCTGCCCGCCATCTTCGGCGGCTGAGCCCTGGGTCACGGAGTGACGAAGCGCGGTGTGCAGTGACTCGGGCGTGAGCACGCCCAGGTAGCGGTCACCGTCGAGGACCGCGACCCACGCCGCGTCGTGCTGCAGCATCTCGGAGAAGGCGTGCTTGAGCGTGCTGCGGGACGGCACCCACGCCGGCAGCCGGCGAACCCGAGTCGCGACCGTTCCCGTCCCCGTCAGGTCGTCGAGCCCGACGTAACCGGTCAGCGCCTCGGCCGCGCTCACGACAACCGCCCAGTCACCGCCGACGCCCTCGAGCACGCGTCTCGCCTCGACGACGTCTGCGTCCGGGGAGACGACCGGCGGGTGCTCCAGCTCGGCAGCGGCGATCGGCGTCACGGACAGCCGCTTCAGTCCTCGGTCGGCACCGACGAAGCTGGCCACGAACGGCGAAGCAGGGCGGCCCAGCACCTGGGCAGGTGTGTCGTACTGCTCGAGCTTCCCGCCCTCGCGGAGGATGGCGATGCGGTCGCCGAGGCGCACGGCCTCCTCGATGTCGTGGGTCACGAAGACGATGGTCTTGTGCAGCTCCGCCTGCAGGCGGAGGAACTCGGCCTGCAGGCGATCCCTCGTGATCGGGTCGATCGCACCGAAGGGCTCGTCCATCAGCAGCACGGGGGGGTCGGCGCCGAGGGCGCGCGCCACACCGACGCGCTGGCGCTCCCCGCCCGACAGCTCGGCCGGGTAGCGCTTGGCGTACTGCGCGGGCTCCAGCCCTACGAGCTCGAGCAGCTCACCGACCCGGCTGCTGATGCGGGCCCGGTCCCAGCCGAGGAGCCGCGGCACGGTGGCCACATTGTCTGCGACGGTCTGATGGGGGAAGAGCCCGATCTGCTGGATCACGTAACCCATGCCCCGCCGCAGCTGGACGGGGTCAGCCTTGGTGACGTCGACACCGTCGACGAGGATCGCCCCGCTCGTCGGTTCGACGAGCCGGTTGATCATCTTCATGGTTGTCGTCTTGCCGCACCCGGACGGACCGACGAGCACGCACAACTCGCCGTCGTCGACCTCCAAGCTCAGCTCGTCGACCGCCGTCCGGGCGCCGAACCGCTTGGTGAGGTGGTCCAGCCTGATCATCCCGGACCGCCACGCTAACTTGCGCGGGTGCTGGCGAGGGCCGTGCTGGGAGCCAACGGCCCCGAGTCGTGGGTGTGGTGGGGTTGGGTGGGGGACCACCTCGGCGACATCGGCCGCGCCCTCCGCGAGCACCTGTTGCTCACGTCCATCGCCGTCGGTCTGGGTCTGCTCATCGCCCTGCCCCTCGCCGTCGCCGTGCATCGATGGCGCCGATTGACGACACCGGTCTTCGCCGTGACCGGGATCGTCTACACGATCCCGTCGCTGGCGCTCTTCGCCCTCTTCGTCCCCGTGACGGGGCTCTCACGGACCACAGCGGAGATCGCCCTCGTCGGGTACACGTTGCTGATCCTCGTGCGGAACACGGTCACCGGGCTGGCCGGCGTCTCGCCCGAGGTGCGCGAGGCCGCCCAGGGGATGGGCTTCGGACCCGTGCGGCAGCTGCTCAGGGTCGAGATGCCCCTCGCCGTGCCCGCCATCATCGCGGGCGTCCGCATCGCGGCCGTCACGACCATCGGGCTCGTCACCGTCACCGCCCTCATCGGCCAGGGCGGGCTGGGGCAGTTCATCCTCGACGGCTTGAACCGGCAGTTCAAGACGCCGCTGGTCGTCGGCGCGGTGCTCTCCGTCGTGCTCGCGGTGACCGCCGACCTCCTCCTCCTGCTCCTGCAGCGGCTGGCCACTCCCTGGTCCAGACGGGCGGGCGGTAGGTAGATGCGGTTCCTCGGGGATGTCGTCGCGTGGTTCGCGACGGGTGAGCACTGGCGGGGGACCGACGGGATCCCGCACCGGCTGTCCGAGCACCTCGCCATGTCCGGCGCGGCCCTCCTGGTCGCCCTTGTCATCGCCCTTCCGGTCGGCGTGGGCCTGGGCCACGTGCGCCGCGGCGGTGTCGTCGTCGTCAACCTGGCCAACATCGGCCGGGCCATCCCGTCCTTTGCGCTCCTCGTCCTGTTCGTCTTCGTGTTCAGCATCGGGCCGGAGCCCGTGTTCATCGCGTTGGTCGCGTTGGCCATCCCGCCGGTGGTCACCAACGCCTATGTGGGCGTGGCCGGGGTCGACGCAGATGCGCGCGAGGTGGCGCGGGGCATGGGCATGACGGGCAGCCAGGTGCTCCGACGCGTCGAGCTGCCGCTCGCGCTCCCGTTGGTCATGGCCGGCGTGCGGACGGCCGGGGTCCAAGTGGTGGCGACGGCCACACTGGGCGCGGTCATCGCGTGGGGCGGCCTGGGCCGGTACATCGTCGATGGCTTCGCCCAACAGGACCACGTGAAGCTGTTCGCTGGGGCGCTCCTGGTCGCCGCACTCTCGGTCGGTGTGGAGCTGGCCCTCGCCTTCCTGCAACGATTGACCCTGTCGCCCGGCCTCTCAGGGCGCCGCACGCCGACGGCGGTGGCTTCTGCGCTGCCTGGAGCGGCGGCTCATTCCTCGCTCTCTCAAGCTGTACTCAACGAAAGGAAGGAACAGACCCATGCGGAAACGTAGAGGTGCCGCCGGGGCGGTCCTCGCACTCGTGCTGCTGTTCACAGCGGCTGCGTGCGGCGATTCGGGTGGCGGCGCCAGCAGCTCCAACACCACGACCAAGGCCAAGGGTTCGCTGGTGGTTGGTTCGGCCAACTTCAGCGAGAACGTGTTGCTCGCCAACTTGTACGCGAAGGCGCTCGAGGACGCCGGCTACAAGACGACGGTACGGGCCAATCTCGGGGCTCGGGAGGTCATCTTTCCGGCGCTGGAGAAGGGTGAGATCGACATGATCCCCGAGTACCTCGGCAACGCGTTGGCGTTCGTCGCAAAGGACGCGAGCAAGCCAGGGGACGATGTCGCGGCGACCACCGCGAAGCTGACGGACGCGCTCAAGACCAAACAGCTCAGCGTGCTGAAGCCATCCGACGCGACCGACGGCGACGTCCTCGCCGTCACCAAGGCAACCGCGGACAAGTACCACCTCACGAAGATCTCCGACCTGGCCACGGTCAAGGACCACCTCACGCTCGGCGGTCCGCCCGAATGCCCGACCCGCATCACGTGCGGCTTGGGTCTCGAGCAGGTCTACGGGCTGAAGCTGGGATTCAAGGCGCTGGACACTGGCGGGCCCATCACCAAGACCGCGCTGGAGAAGGGTGACGTCGACATCGCGCGACTCTTCTCGGCCGACGCCTCCATCAAGGAGAAGAACTTCGTCGTCCTGCAAGACGACAAGCTCATCCAGCTGGCCGGCAACGTGGTCCCGGTGATCCGCACGTCCAAGGTCGACGCCGACGTCACCAAGGTGCTCAACAAGGTCTCGAGCACCTTGACCACCGACGACCTGATCGCCATGAACACGAAGATCGACGTCGACAAGCAGGACCCCGACAAGGTGGCGCAGGACTACCTGGTCAGCAAGAGCCTCATCAAGGGCTAGCAGCACTGTCCGCTCGGGGCGGGACCTTGCCGAGCAACCGGCGAGGTCCCGCCCCGAGAGGGCCGAACAGGAAGTGGATGGCCCACGAGATCCCCGGCACGGGCTGGTCGCCCGGCGCCGCGCCGCCCACGATCGCCGCCAGCTCGGGAACCGGCGGGAGTCGGGCGGCCAGGATCTCGGCGATGGCAGCGACGAGCCGCTCGGCCTCGTCGCGCTCCGTGCACGCCGCCAGCGCGCGGTCGAGGCGCAGCCGTCCGACCTCGCGCCGCAGCTCATCGAGGCCGTCGGCGGCAACGGGGTGCGCGTCCTCCGGCAGCGAAGCACTGGCCGCGCCGAGCAGCTGGTCGACGTCGTCGAGGGCGGCGTCGAGCGCGCCGCCTTCGCCTGCCCGCACCGCGAGGAGCAGGCCGCGGTAGTGCTGCTCCATGCCGACCCGGGGCTGGAGCAGCTGGTCGAGGACGCTCGACCATCGGGCCACTGCGTCGGTCATGACGGGCCCGGCCGCGCCGTAGAGGCGGTCGATCGCCGTACCCATGGTCGTGGCGGGGTCGTAGTCGCGCGGGTTCCACGCCCACGCCCCCGCGGTGATCGACGCCGGCGCGAACGATGACAGCGGGAGTCCGGAGTTGAGGGTGTATCCGCGGAGCGCTTCGGCGAAGGGCACCGGTCGCTGGTGGAGGGGCAGCGGATGCACCACCGCGGCGCGGAAGTCGTTCTGCTGCTGGTTGTCCCAGAACACCGGCTGTCGGCCGACCCGGTCCGTCCATCCCGACGCCAACTGCGGGGCCCAGTCGTCGGGCGTCCCGCTCCACCAGTTGGCCAGGTACACCTCGGTGCGAGCAGGAAGGACGGCGGCCAGCCGTCGCTGGTAGTCCTCCTGTCGCTCGGTGGCCTGGACGACAGACCGTGTGCTCCCGTCGCCGAGCATGGGCGCCATGGACGGCTCGCCGTCGTCCCCTTGCGCAGGGCGCATCCACGAGTAGTCCATCTGCCCGGGGAACCAGTAGAAGCGCGGACAGAAGAAGAACTCCGGCTCGGCACCCAACCGTGCCGTGAGCCGATCGACGATCCGCCGAAGGAGGCCCAGCTCCGCGTCGAACGGATCGTGGTCGGTGTCGTCGAACAGGAAGCCGAAGCTGCGGAAGCCGTGTGCGACGGCGTCGTCGTAGTGCTGGAGGAGCGGCTCGAGGGCGTCGGCGTCGTCGAGGGAGAGGGCGGGGCCGAGCGCTTGCCGCCGCAGCTCGCAGACGAGCTCGACTCCCATGGATCGCGCTGCCGCGACGAGTCGGGCTTCGTCGTCACCCATGCGCTCATCGGCTGTCGCCGTCCACCAGTTGTAGAGGACCCGGTTGAACTTGCCCTCTGCCGCGACCTCGAGGGCCCAGTCGAGGTGGTGCGTGCGGTACAGGCCCCATCCCGCCAGCATGCGGAGCGGTACCACCGGACCGTCGTCGATGACGGCGCGGCGCACGACGACCGCGCCCGCCTCGTTCCGCCGCAGCAGTTGTCGGGCTGTGCACGCGCCACGCACCAACCCCGTGGCGGTGGACGCTGCCACCGTCATGCCGTCGTCGCGTGCGGTGAGGCGGTAAGCCTCATCACCGGTGATGGCCTCGTCAGCGATGACGCGCACCGGCCACCCGCCGCGATCGACGACGGGCACGCCCACCCGTGCAAGGCCCTCGGCCAGCAGGCGGCGTGCGCCAGGCGGCGCGCCGACGATCGTCACCGCGGCCGCTCCCGTCGCCGACTCGCCGCGGTCGTCGTAGCGGTGGGGGGTCGGGACCAGCGTGCCCGCGGGCGGACGGCGGGGGAGCGGCGGCGCGAACGGCATCTTGCCGACGAAGTCCTGGAGGCGCCCGGCGTCGGGGTCCGTCATCGACGGCCTGTCTACTCTTGGTCGCCGTGCCCGGCGACCAGCCCCTGAGCGAGGACGAGCAGCAGCGCCGCCGCCTCGCGATCCGTGACCTCATGTCGACGACACCGTTCATCGGTGGACTGGGTCTCGTCGTCGAGCGCTACGACCCGGACGACGTGACGGTTCGGATCCCGTTTCGTGAGGACCTCACCAACGACGGCACCTACTACCACGGGGGTGTCATCGCGTCGGCCATCGACACCGCCGGTGCCTGCGCGGCCTGGTCCAACCACGACTTCGACAAGGGCACCCGCGCGTCCACCGTCGCCATGTCCGTGCAGTACGTCGGGGCGTGCAGGAAATCCGACCTCGTCTGCCACGCACGCACGGTCCGACGCGGCAAGGAGCTGACCTTCACCGAGATCACCGCGACCGACGCCGAGGGCAACGTCGTCGCCCACGGAGTGCAGACCTACCGCATCGTCTGAAGCAGGGCGCGCACGTCGTCGTCGGCCGTCTCCGAGAAGTCGTCGTAGGACAACCCGACGGCATGGAACGGCTCGGGCTGGTCGAGGCAGACCACCGTCGCACCCGTGAGAGCCAGCTCGGCGCACGTCTGCCGGGCGCCGGTGGGAACGGCGACGACGATGTCGTCCGCACCCCGCTGCTGCACGGCGGCGAGCGCGGCTCGCATGGTCGCGCCGGTGGCGAGGCCGTCGTCGACCAGCACCACCCGTCGGCCGGTCACCTCCACGGCCGGGCGGTCTCCCCGGTACGCGCGCTCCCGCCGGGCCAGCTCGACCGCTTCGTCGCGAGCGACCGCGTCGACGGTCGAGGGCTGGATGCGGAGGGCGTCGATCACCTCACGGTTCTCGACCCGGACGCCGCCGGACGCGATCGCGCCCATGGCCAGCTCACGTTGGCCGGGCACCCCGAGCTTGCGCACCACGAACACGTCGAGCGGTGCGTCGAGGGCGGCTGCGACCTCGGCGGCCACCGGGACACCGCCGCGAGGCAGACCCAGCACGACGCTCGGCACCGCATCGAGGCGCTCACGCAGCCGCGCGCCGAGCTCCGCTCCCGCCTCGCGCCGGTTTCGGAACCTCGGCACCGCCCCATCCTCCCAGAGACGACAACCGGCCCGTCCCCGAAGGGAGCGGACCGGTTCGTTGCACGCTGCGGTGCTACTTGTTGTTGTTCAGCGTCGGCGTGTCGACCCTCGGGCCCTTCCCATCGCCGTCGAACATCTCACCGATCGGCCCCCAGAACAGCGCCCAGATCAGCAGTCCGAGCAGGACCAAGCTGACGATGGCGCCAACCGGATTGAAGAACACCGGCCGCCGGTCGTCGTACACGACGTCGTCGCCGGCGTCGTCCACGTACTCACGTGTCACTCGTCGGGCCATTGCGGGTCTTCCTCCCCGTTCAGTCGATGCGCCGTCTGCGCACGACGTCCTCTTCCACCACTGGATCGTCCTCGTAGACGGTCTCGACGACGCGTCGTCCGGGCCGGCGGCGGGCCACTGCGGGACCACCGCCTGCGAAGGCGAGCACCACGACCACCAGGAGGATGATCAGCAGGAGTGTCATGCGCGGGGTGTTCCCGACCCCAGACGCGTCAAAACCTGGGAGACATTCCGCCCCGGGTTCAGGCCCCGCGAGAGATGGCTTCGAGCGAGAGCTCGGTGGTGGCGCCACCCGGGTCGCACTGGGCGCACGGATCGGTGTGCCGGTACGACCGGAGCAGGCGGGTGCCCGCCGGGTTCAACGTGACCAAGAAGGCGTCGGACTCGAGGTCGATCTCGAGCTTGACGTAGGTCTCCCAGTCTCCGGCCGTCGTGGGGAGATCGAGCGGCGTGCCCTTGGGCACACGCCGGAACCGCTTGGCGGAGGTGTCGAAGACCCACGTGCTGTTGCACGACTCGATGACCTCGTAGGCGGGCGCGGTGGAGTTGGCGCGCTTGGGCGTCATCGAGTCATCCCTGTGCTGGAAGAAAGTGTCACGCAGCCTCCGTGCCGCCGGCTCGCCCCATGTTCACCGCCGAATACGACGAACCGGACGCAGTGGTATTGCGGTTTCGTGACGAACCGCCGGGGAACCTACCCCAACTGGTCCGACTCCTCCCGCGTTTTGGGCCAGCATCATGGGGTGCCGAGCCGCATCCTGCTGGTGGACGACGACGAGCGCATCCGCGCCTCCATGCGGATGGTCCTCGAGGACGAGGGCTATGCGATCGACGAAGCCGCCAGTGGTGAGGCGGCCCTGGCGACCTTCGCCCGGTCGCCGGCCGACGTGGTGCTCATCGACCTGATGCTGCCGGGGATGGACGGCTTCGAGACGTGCCGGTCGCTGCGGCGGAGCAGCGACGTCCCGGTGATCATGGTGACGGCCCGCACCGACACCTACGACGTGGTGGCGGGGCTGGAGGCGGGGGCCGACGACTACGTCACCAAGCCGTTCGTCGCCAAGGAGCTGGCGGCCCGCATCCGCGCGCTGCTGCGTCGCGCTCGCACGAGCACCGAGCCGGCCTCCAGCATCCTGCGGGTCGGTGATCTGGAGATCGTGCCCGACGCGGGCGAGGTGCGCCGCGCCGGCGAGCAGGTGCACCTCACCCGCACCGAGTTCCGCCTGCTGTGCGAGCTGGCGTCGAGCCCTGGCCGCGTGTTCAGCCGGGAGCTCCTGCTCGAGCGGGTGTGGGGCTACGACTACTTCGGCGACGGGCGCCTCGTCGACGTCCACGTCCGCCGCCTGCGCACCAAGGTCGAGGGCGATCCCGCCCACCCGAAGCACGTCGTGACCGTCCGCGGTCTCGGGTACAAGCTGCAGCCCTGATGGCCGCTGCGGTCACCGGTCTCGGCCTGCGGGCCAGGGTGACCCTCGCCTTCGCGCTCGGGGCGCTCCTGCTGTCACTGCTCATGGGCGGCCTCACCTATGGCGTCACCCGCCGATATCTCCTGCGCCAGCGCGAGAGCTCGGTCGTCCACCAGGCGTACGTGAACGCGCAGCTCGTCCGGGCGGGCTTGCGCTCGGCGCGACCGGATGTTCCGCAGCTGCTCGGGGGGCTCGAGACGAGCGCCGCCGGCTCGCAGTCCGTGCTCCGCTACACCGACCGGTGGTTCGCCACGTCGATCGCAGTAGGCCGAGACGCGCTGCCGGCGCCCCTGCGGTCGACCGTGCTCAGGGGGACCCCTGCTCGCCAGCGCTACCGGCTCGACGGCAGTCCCCACCTCGTGGTCGGGGTGCCGATCCCATCGGTGAACGCCCAGTACTTCGAGGTCTTCACCCTGGCCGAGCTCGACCGCACGCTGCGGCTGCTCGGCGGCACGCTCGCCGCCGCTGCAGCCTTGACCGCGCTGGCGGGCGCATTCCTCGGCCGATGGGCGAGCGGACGGGTGCTGGCCCCCGTGTCGGAGGCGGCGCGCGCGGCCGCCGACATCGCCGGCGGCCACTTCGAGACGCGACTCGACGAAGGCTCCGATTCCGACCTGGCGGTGCTGTCGTCGTCGTTCAACCGCATGGTCGACGCTCTCAAGGAACGCATGGAGCGCGACGCGCGGTTCGCATCCGACGTCAGTCACGAGCTGCGTTCGCCGCTGACGACGGTCGCCACATCGCTTCAGGTGATGCTGGCCAGGCGCGACGACATGCCCGAGCGGGCTCGTCTGGCCCTCGACCTGCTGGCCGCCGATGTCGAGCGCTTCGAGCGACTCGTGCAGGACCTGCTCGAGATCTCGCGCTTCGACGCGGGCGTCGCTCGGTTGGCGGTCGAGAACGTCCGTCTCAGTGAGTTGCTCACCCACGCGGTACCGACGTCGTCGACCGCGACGATCGACATCGCGCCCGAGGCCACCGACGTGGCGATCCGCGCCGACAAGCGCCGGCTCGAGCGGGTCGTCACCAACCTGCTCACCAACGCCGACGCCCACGGGGGCGGCGCCGTCCGCATTGGCTTGCGCCGAGTGGATGGCACCCTGCGTCTCGAGGTGGACGACGAGGGTCCCGGCGTGCCGCTGGACGACCGCCCTCGGATCTTCGAGCGCTTCGCCCGCGGTGCGGCTGCGGGCAGGCGGAGCGGGAGCGGCGGCGATGGTGTGGGGCTCGGTCTGGCGCTGGTCGACGAGCACGTGCGGCTGCACCGCGGCCGGGTGTGGGTGGAGGACGCCCCGTCGGGAGGCGCCCGCTTCGTCGTGGAGCTGCCGATCGAGGACGGCGCATGAGGCGCATCGTCGTCGTGGCGGCCGCGCTGACAGCCGCGGTCGTCTTCGTCGGGTGCGGCGTTCCGACGGACGACGGGCCGCGGGCACTCCCCACCCGCGACGTGCCGTTCGATCTGCTCGCGCCGGCTGCCACGTCGGTGACCAGCACCACAGCCATCGCGGTGACGACCGAGGTGCCGGTGTACCTGGTCGGCCCCGAGCGGCTGGTCGTCGTGCGCCGCTTGGTCGAGTCGCCGTCGTCCCTGTTCCGCGCCCTCGAGTCGCTGCT
The DNA here is from genome assembly GCA_041166085.1 of Actinomycetota bacterium. GTDB lineage: Bacteria > Actinomycetota > Acidimicrobiia > Acidimicrobiales > JAFATL01 > JBEEFP01. Next base: position 35,985 of record JBEEFP010000006.1, on the reverse strand, counting down.
GGCCGGACCGATGGCGGACGAGGCCGCGGCGGGTGTGCGGACAGCCATCAGCAGCCAGACACGCCTGCTGAGCGTCCGCGTCCAGAGCGGCGTCGCCACCATCGACCTCAGCGGCGACTTCGCGGCGATCGGCGGCCGCGACCAGATCCTCGCGGTTGCCCAGCTGGTGTACACGGCCACCGCCGCGCCGGGGGTCCTCGGGGTGCGGCTCAGCCTCGACGGCAAGTCGGTGGAGGTGCCACGCGGCGACGGCACCCTCACCCAGGAGCCGCTGAACCCCGGCGACTACACCGCCCTCGCACCGCTGTGAACAACCGCGCCAACTACGCGCGCCTGGGTCTGCTCGCGCTCATATGGGGCTCGAGCTTCCTGTTCATCAAGGTGGCGTTGGAGGGCCTGTCCCCGGCCCAGATCGTGTTGGGCAGGGTCGTCGCGGGCGCGGTCGTGCTCTCCACCGTCGTCGTCGCACGGTCACTGGCCTTCCCTCGATCGGTCCGCCTCTGGCGGCACCTCGTCGTGGTGGCGGTGGTGGCCAACGTGATCCCGTTCTCGCTCTTCGCCTGGGGTGAGACCCGCATCGATTCGGGATTGGCCGGGATCCTGAACGGCGCCACGCCGCTGCTCACGCTCGTCGTGGCCATCGCTCTGCTGCCGGAGGAGCGGGCCACCGCATCGCGCGTGGCCGGGCTCCTCGTCGGGTTCGTGGGCGTGGTGATCATCGTCGGTCCGTGGCGCAACGGCGCGCTCGCCGGTGACTTCGCCGGCGAGCTGGCGTGCCTCGGCGCCGCTGCGTGTTACGGCGTCGCGTTCGTGTACACACGCCGGTTCATCACCGGTACGGGCCTGCCCCTCGTGCTCGCCGCCGGTCAGCTGGTGGCCGGCGCCGCCATCCTGCTGGTGCTGAGCCCGTTCGTCGCGACCGATCCGGTGCATCTGCAGGCGCGCGTCGTCGCATCGGTGCTCGCCCTGGGTGTGCTCGGGACCGGATTGGCCTACGTGCTGTCATACGGCATCATCCGCGACGAGGGTGCGACGACGGTGTCGATGGTCACGTACCTGATCCCGATCGTCGCCTTCGTGTTGGGCGTGACGGTGCGCGGCGAGCCGGTGCACTGGTACGTGTTCGTCGGCGCCGCGATCGTCATCGCGGGCGTCGCGAGGGCCGAGGGGCGTCTCGGCCGTCGGCGGGCGATGGTTACGACGGCCCAGGAGTTGGGAACAGCGGGGCCATGAGCCTGATCACCATCCTTCTCATCGTCCTCATCGTCCTTCTCATCACCGGCGGCGTGGGGTACCGCCGCCGCCTCTAACGGCACCGGCGGCGCAACAAACCGTTCGCCTCGCGCCCCGGTTGGCGGCCACGATGCAGTGTGGCCGTCACGGAGCGAAGCGCCGATGAGCTGGCGGCGCGAGGCGCGGTTGCCGTCGTCCTTGCCGTGGTCACGTGGGGCTTCGGCCCCATCCTGATCAAGGAGATCGAGGTCCCCGGCCTGGTGCTCGCCTTCTGGCGACTCTGGTTGGGTTTCGCCGTCATGGCGCTCGCCATGGCAGCGACCGGACGGCGGGTGCGCTGGGCGTCGGTGCGCCGTTCCGCCATCGGCGGCGCGTGCTTCGGGGTCAACGTGGCGCTGTTCGTGAGCGCGGTGCAACGCACGAGCGTGGCCGAGGTGACGCTCATCAGCTCGTTCCAACCGGTGCTGGTGCTGCTGGTCGCCGGTCCGCTGTTCGGTGAACGTCCCGGGCGGCGGGAGATCGGCCTGGTCGCAGCTGCGCTGGTCGGGGTGGCGGTCTTCGAGGCGGGCGCGGCGCGTGGCCCCGTGTGGAGCCTGTCGGGCGACGTCCTTGCTGTCGGCGCGCTGCTGACCTTCACCGGCTACTACCTGGCGTCCAAGCAGGTGCGTGAGCACCTCGACGCCATCGAGTACATGGCCTGCGCCCTGCTCGTCGCCGCCGCCGTCGTCACGCCGATCGCCGTCCTTTCGGGCCAGCCCCTCGGTGCCGTGCACGGCGCGAGTTGGATGTGGCTGGCCCTGTTCGTGCTGTTCCCGGGCGCCCTCGGCCACTTCCTCGTGAACTGGGCCCACGCGTTCGTCGACGTGACCATCTCGTCGGTGATCGTCGTCGGCCTTCCCGTCGTGGCCGCGCTGCTCGCCCTGGTGCTGCTCGGCGAGCCGCTCGGTCCGTTGGAGGTCGCGGGCGGCCTCGTCGTGATCACCTGCGTCGCCGCCATCGCCGTGCGTCCCACCCTGTCCGACGCGGTCGAAGACGTCCCGATCTAGGCCAAGTCGGTTCTTGGCAAGCAACGGGTTGCAGAGCGACCGTTTGCTTGCCGAGAACGGTGGGGGGCGGTGGGGGCGGTGGGGCTCGAACCCACGACCAGCGGCTTAAAAGGCCGTCGCTCTGCCAGCTGAGCTACACCCCCGACGCCACAACGGTAGAGGACCGTCGCAGCGCTTCCACGGCTGAACGGTACGTGGCAGGCTGGCGTCGTGAAGGGTGACCGCGTCGAGGTGCTGGTCGACGTCGGAGGCGCGGTCCAGACCTTCGACGTCACGGCCAGCAAAGCGGGCAGGCGGGTCGAGATCACGACCGGCCGCGGGATGGTCGAGGTGGCCGAGGTGACGCGCAGCGGTCAGCAGGTGCGCAGCGCCCGCTTCATGCAGAGTCGCGTCGTCGCCCTCGTCGAGCACCCGGCCGACGACGGTGCCGACGGTGACGAGCCGCGGCCGGCCCGCGCCAGGCGCACTGACAACCAGCCGTCCCTCGGTTTGGTCGAGTGATGGCCTCGGTAAGGTGACCGCTATGGATGCCGACGGGGCCCGGGCCCGCCTCGAGGACGAGCGGCGCCGGCTCGACGAGGTGCGCGAGAGCCTCGACGGGTTGGGCGAGGAGTCCGAGCGCGAGAGCCTGTCCGAGCTCTCCGGCGCCGATCAGCATCAGGCTGACATAGGCACCGAGACGTTCGATCGCGAGAAGGATCTGTCGATCCTCGAGCAGGTCGAGGCCGAGTTGGCCGACGTGGCCCACGCCCTGGAGCGTCTCGACGACGGCACGTACGGGGTCTGCGAGGCGTGCGGCAAGCCCATCGGCGACGAACGCCTCGAGGCGCTCCCGGCGGCCCGGTTCTGCGTGGACGACCAGGCACTGGCCGAGCGCGAAGTGCGGGCACCGACCGACTGAACAGCGGCGCGCCGGGCCGGAGTCAGCCCTCGGCGGACAGGTCCACGCCCATCAGGAATCCCCGGGCCCGCTCCGCCTTCGGATAGCGGTCGACGATGGCACGGAACGCCTTGCCATGGCCGGGGACGACGAGGTGGGCCAGCTCGTGCACGATGACGTAGTCGAGCACCCACGCCGGGTACCGAGCCAGGCGGTCCGAGATGCGGATGGACCCGTCCACGGGGGTGCACGATCCCCACCGCCGCATCTGATTGCCGACCCACCGGATCGACGTCGGCCTGGGGAGCCCGTAGCGGTCGGCCAGTCCCTCGGCGCGCGTCACCAGGTCCTCCTCGTCGGCCGCCATGCGCCGCTCGAATCGACGCACCATCACGCCGACCCAGTGCTCCTCTTCGGCCTTGCTCATCAACGCGGGGATGGAGATGCGCACCGTGTCGCCGACCTGCTCGGCCTGCACCGTGTGTCTTCGCCGCTTGCTGCGTATGACCTGCGTTCTCACGCCGGGCGACCCCACGTGTCGCCTGCGGCCCACCCCTCGTCGACCAGGTGCACCCACAGCCCGCCCAGGTGATGGGGCGGGCCCGGCTCGCCCCCGAGGTGGCGGTGCACGGTGCGGATCAGGCCGCCGTGGGCGACCACGAGGACGCGTTGGCCGGTGAAGCGATCGGCAAGGCGGCCGAGGGCGGCCAGCACCCGCTCGATGAACTCCGGTCCTTCGCCCCCAGGTGCCTGCTGGACGCGACCGGTGCGCCACTCGGCGAGGATCCCGGGCCAGCGGGCGTCGATCTCCTCCCGCGTGAGGCCCGTGAAGTCGCCGACGTTGCGCTCGCGCAGCCCGTCGTCGACGTGTACCGGCCCGAGGCCGAGGCCGGCGGCGATGATCTCCGCGGTGCGCCGCGCCCGCTGAAGATCAGAAGCGGCGACGGCCTCCAGCCCGAGATCCCGCAGCGAATGGACGGCGGTCTCGGCCTGCGCTTCGCCTCGTGGCGACAGCGGAGGGTCAGCCCAACCCTGCCAGCGTCCGAGCGCGTTCCACGCTGATTCGCCGTGCCTGACGATGAGGAGGTCGGCCATTGGTTCCCAGTCAATCAGGGTGGCTACCCTCCTGAGCACCCCTTGCGGAGGAGGACCCCGTCCCCATGGCCCTGCCCATCGAGAAGCTCGGCACCAAGTACGAAGAGCGCACCGACACGATCGACCCCGAGCGGGCCAAGCAGTACGCGGCGGCGACGAACGACGACAACCCGGCCTACGAAGCGGGCAAGTTCGTGCCGCCGGTCTTCGGGGTCGTGCCCGCGTGGGACGCTCTCGGGTTGGCGGTGGGCGACATCATTCCGCCCGAGTCCCTGATGATGGTCGTGCACGGCGAGCAGGACATGCACTTCCGCCGGCCGTTGGTGCCGGGCATGACGCTGAAGACGCAGGCGGAGGCGCTGAGCGTGCGCGTGAGCGGCTCGGGCACCCGACTCGCCGTCAAGGTCACCAGCGTCGACGCCGCCGACGGCAGCCCGGTGATGGAGCAGTACATCACCACGTTCATCCGGGGCATGGCCGACGGCGAAGCGGGTGGGCCCGACAAGCCCGACCACATGTTCCCGGAGGACGCCCGCGCCGACAAGGTCGGGGAGTTCACCGTCCATGTCGACGACGACCAGACCTTTCGCTACCGCGACGCGTCGGGCGACCAGATGCCCATCCACGTCGACAACGACTTCGCCAAGAGCGTCGGCCTCCCGGGCATCATCGCCCACGGGCTCTGCACCATGGCCATGACCAGCCAGGCGGTCATCAAGACGGTGGCCGACGGCGATCCGTCCCGCCTCAAGCGGCTGGCCGTGCGCTTCTCGAAGAACGTCTTCCCGGGCAACGACGTGGTCACCACCATCTACGCCGCGGGTGAGGACAACGGCAGGAAGGTCTACGCCTTCGAAGCACACAGCAACGGGGACCTCGTCATCGCCAACGGGCGGGCCGAGATCGAGACCTGAGCGCGGGTGCCCGTCCTGCGACTGTTCGCCGGCATCCGTGAGGCGGCCGGCACCGGACGGGCCGAAGTCGCAGGCGCCACCGTCGGTGAGGTGCTCGAGGCCGCCGAGGAGCGGTTCGGAGGACGCTTCACCGCCGTCCTGGGGCATTGTCGAGTGTGGGTGAACGGGGAGCCGGCAGGAAATGACCACCCGTTGAGCGAACGCGACGAGGTGGCGCTGCTGCCCCCCGTCTCCGGAGGAACCTGAGCTGGCCGAGATCAACTACCCCGAGGCGCCCGCCGCTGCGCCTGTCGCGCCGCGACTGGCCAGGGTCACGGGCCCGGTGCGGGCCGCCGCCGAGCGCATCGCGCCCCAGCGCGAGGCGCTGCGGGGGCTGCACGTGGTGCCCGACGTCGACGGCCCGCGCATCCGGCTCGGCATGGCCTGGGCGGTGGTGACCTTCGCGACCGTCGCCAGCGGCGCTGTCGTCGCCGCGGTGTGGTTCACCGCAGCTGCACTCGTGGCGGCCGGGAACGTCTGCCGCATCTGGCGCCAGGAGGAGCGACGACCCATCGCGCCCGTCGCCGTGTTCGGCGCGGTCGCCCTCCCGATCGCGGCCGCCTTCGGCTTGTTGGCCGTCGTCGCAGTGCTGGCGGTCATCGTTGCCGCTGCGTATGCCTGGCAGCCCCTCGCCGGCGCGCTGCACCAGCCGGCCCGTGCCACCACGGCGGTGCCGCTCACCATCGGCGTCGCTGCGGGGATCGGCCTGGCCGCCGCTTCGCCCGTGCTGGTGCGGGGCGTGGGCATGACCCAGGCCATCGTCTTCATCACCTTCATCGGCGTCTACGACGCCAGCAACTACCTGGTGGGCTCGGGTGCGGCCAGCTCGTGGGAGGGACCGGCCGCGGGTGCCGCCTTCATCCTCGCCGTCACCCTCGCGGTGGCGGCCGTGTTCGTGCCGCCGTTCCGAGGTCTCACGCCGTGGCTGTTCGGCTTCCTGACCGCCCTGCTCGCGCCGCTCGGCCCGTACGCCGCCAGCGCGTTGCTCCCCGACCCGAAGGCCAAGGCACCCGGTCTGCGCCGGCTCGACGTGTGGATCGTGGCCGGGCCGCTGTGGGCCCTCTTCGCCCTGCTCCTGCTGCGCTGACGCAGCGCTAGAAGATCAGGTCCCAGAGCAGGTACAACGCGGCCCACAGCACGAAGCCGGCGATGATCGTGTTCTTGTGGGTCTCGAGGTACTTGCGGGGCGGGTCCTGGCCGTAACCGCCCAGCCGGCCCAACGCATTCAGCTCGAAGACGGCGGCGAGCACGATGACGACGAGCCAGTAGAGGCCGCGCTTTCCGCCGGTCGGTGTTCCGTTCAGGGGAAAGTGGCTGGCGGCGCCCATGAAGAAGATCACCGGAATGGAGAAGAAGGTGTTGGTGCGGGACGCGAGCAGGGCCTTGCGCCCGGCCGGCGCGGCAGCGGGGTCGGGCTCGGCACCGCCGGCCACCCGCTCGGCGTTGGCGATGAGGATCTTCTGGTTGGGCCAGATCACCGCCCACACGTTCGTGAACATGATGAGGGCGAGCAGGATGCCGGTCGAGATCGCCGCACCCTGTGCGGTCTTCATGTAGTCCGCGTCGAACTGCTTCTGAAAGCCGAGGATGAGCAGACCCGTGAGCACGGTGAGCAGCGCTGCATAACGGAACCACCAGAGCGCCCTCGGCACCAGCTTGCGGAATGCCTCCGTGCGGGCGGCGGGGTCGAACTCCGCGAACGCCGGCGTCTGCACGAAGTTGAAGTAGTAGAGGAGACCGATCCACGTGATCCCGGCCAGGTAGTGACCCCAGCGGGCCAGGATGATCCCGCCCTGTCGCGTGAACAGCTCTAGACCTGCCAGCAGCATCGCGTCCTCCAGCTCCGAAGCGTGTACGCGGGCGGCAACCTATCGCGCGCGCGCCGCTTCGAGGCGGGAGGCGACGTCCTTCCAATTGAAGACGTTCCAGACGGCGTCGAAGAAGTCGGCCTTCACGTTCTTGTACTGCAGGTAGTACGCGTGCTCCCACGCGTCGATGGCGAGCAGCGGATCAGTGCCCTGGCCATGGTTGCCCTGGTGATCGTGGACCTGCTGCACGATGATCCGGCCTCCCGTCGGCTCCCACGCCGCGAGGGCCCAGCCCGAACCCTGGATCGTCGTGGCGGCCTCGACCATCTGGGTGCGGAACCGTGCGAAGGAACCGAAGTCGGCGCCGATCTGCTCGAGGAGGGCGCCGTCGGGCTCGCCACCGCCGTCCGCGGACAGGTTGGTCCAGAAGAGGGAGTGCAGCACGTGGCCGGAGATATGGAAGGCCAGGTTCTTCTCCAACTGGTTGATGGTGCCGAAGTCGTCCTGCTCCCGCGCGGTCGCCAGCTTGTCGAGGGCCTGGTTGGCCCCCTTGACGTACGCGGCGTGGTGCTTGTCATGGTGCAGCTCCATGATCTGCGCACTGATGTGTGGCTCCAGGGCCCCGTAGTCGTAACCGAGGTCGGGCAGCGTGTAAGGCGTCTCAGGCATGCCCTGATTCTCCCCCGGGATGGGACACCGGGAACCATGGCCACGCAGGACAGCCGGTACGATCGCGTCGATGGCCGCCGCCCGCATCGAGCACTTGCTCGATCCCACCTTCGTGGAGGGTCTGCGTGACCTGTCCATGGAAGACCTCAGGGCCAAGCGCACGGAGTGCCAGGAGGTCGAGGTCGGGCTCTCCTACCTGCGTCGCGTGGTGCAGGGTCGTCTCGACATCGTGATCGCCGACCTGCAGCGTCGCGCCGGTGGCGAGCCGGCCGACCTCGCCGCCCTCGTCGAGCACCTCCCCGAGATCCTCGGTGACCAGAGCAGGCCCGCGGGCTACGGCCGTCTTCCCACGCTCTTCGTCCCGTCCGACGCCGACGATCTCACTGCCGAGGTCGACGCGGTGGCGGACCCCACGCGCCTGTCCTCGCTCTCCGACATGGACGAGGACAACGTGCGGGCACTGGCCGACGCCCTCGGCGAGCTCGAGCGCGGCACGTCGGACCAGCGGCGTCTGCTCCTCGATCGCATCGACGTGCTGCAGGAAGAGATCGTCCGCCGCTACAAGGAGGGCGAGGCGAGCGTGGACAGCCTGCTGAAGTGAGCGACGACGCCAGCTCCCGCCTCGTCCTCATCGTCGACGACGACGAAATGATCCGCCGGCTGGTGCGCACGGTGCTCGAGGCCGACGACTTCGAGGTCATCGAGGCCAAGGACGGCGAGCAGGCCCTCGCCGTCATCGGCGACAAGGCGCCAGCGGTGGTCGTGCTCGACGTCATGATGCCGGGCCTCAACGGTGTGGACGTGTGCCGGCAGCTCGATCACGACAACGTCAAGGTCATCATCCTCACCGCTCGCGATGACGCCGAGCTCGCCGAGCAGTGCATGCAGGCCGGAGCCGACGCCTTCCTCACCAAACCGTTCTCGTCCATCCAGCTCCTCGACCTCGTCGAAGACCTCCTGGCGGCCTGATGGCCGAGGCGCCCGAGAACTTCCCGCTGCTCGACGCGGCGGCGCTCGAGGATCAGGCCCGGCGCTTCGCGGAGGACGCGGTCGCGGCGTACAAGCGGGAGAAGGCGCGCGCCCAGGAGCTCGAGGAGGCGCTCGCGACGCTGCAGACCGCGTACCTGGAGACCATCAGGTCGCTCGCGTTCGTCGTCGAGGCCAAGGACGCCTATACCGGCCAGCACCTCGAGCGGTGCCGCGTCTACGGCGTCGCGCTCATGCAGGCGCTCGGGATCGACAAGGACTACCCGGACGCGCAGTACGGCTTCCTGTTGCACGACTCCGGCAAGGTCGGTGTGCCCGAGCGCATCCTCGGCAAGCCCGGCCCGCTCACCGCGGCCGAGTGGCGCGTCATGCGCACGCACCCGCTCATCGGCTACCAGATGGTCGCCAGCATCCCGTTCCTGCGCAACGCGGCGGAGATCGTGCGCTCGCACCACGAGATGTTCGACGGGTCCGGTTACCCGGCCGGTCTCAAGCGGGAGGAGATCCCGCTTCCGGCGCGCGTGTTCTCGGCCGTCGACGCGTTCGACGCCATGACCACCGACCGCCCCTACCGTGCCGCGCTCTCCCTCGACCACGCCGCCGGTGAGCTCACCAAGATGGCCGGCACCCAGTTCGACCCCGACGTCATCGCCGCCTTCGTCCCGCTGTGCGAACGCCTCCGCATCACCACCACCTGAGGACCGCCGTTGCTATTGCGCACGGGGTGGGCCTATGGCCCACCTTCGTGCGCAATAGCTGTCTCGGGGCCGGGGATCCGCGATCGAAGTCGCACGATTCGTGAGAATCGTCCGATGAGCAATACGCTCACACCCGTGAAGGAACTTCCTGACCGCTGGCGGGATCTGGGGGAGTTCATTCGCGAACAGCGCAATTCGGCCCGGCTGTCGCTGCGTCGCCTGTCCGAGCAGGCCGGCATCTCGAACCCGTACCTCAGCCAGATCGAGCGGGGTCTGCGCAAGCCGTCGGCCGAGATCCTGCAGCAGATCGCGAAGGCGCTGCGCATCTCCGCCGAGACGCTCTACGTGCGGGCCGGCATCCTCGAGGAGCGTGACCTCGAGGACCTCGAGAGCGAGATCCTGCGCGACCAGCACCTCACCGAGGACCAGAAGCAGACCCTGATAAAGGTGTACCAGTCGTTCCGTCACGAGAACGACGACCGCCTCGTGTCGCCGCCGGCTCCCGCCGACGAGGAGCCCACCGACATCGGCGAGGACGTCGGCGAGGACATCGGCAAGGACGAGGTAGCCCCGGCCGCTCAGTAGGGTTGACGCCCGACGTGCGCAGCCTGGCGGTTCTTTCGATGCACACCTCGCCCCTGGCCCAGCCGGGCACGGGCGACGGTGGCGGCATGAACGTCTACGTGCGCGAGCTGTCGTCCGCGTTGGCACGCGCCGGCGTCGCGTGTGACGTGTACACGCGGGCCGTCGACGCGCAACAGCCTGACGTCGTCAACGTCGAGCCGGGCCTGCGCGTGCACCAGGTGGTCGCGGGCCCCGCCGCGCCGGTGGCCAAGGAGCTGCTGCCTGCGCTCGTCGACGAGTTCACCGACGCGGTGCTGGGTCGAATGGGCGACGGGTACCGGCCCGATGCGATCCATGCCAACTACTGGTTGTCGGGCCAGGCCGGCCACCGCATCAAGCACGAGCTCGACCTGTCGTTGGTGTCGACGTTCCACACCCTCGACCGTGTGAAGGCCGAGGTCGACGAGGCCGAATCCGAGCTGCGCTCCGCGGCCGAGGCGCGCGTCATCGACTGCAGCGACGGACTGCTCGCCTCGTGCACCGAGGAGGCCAAGCAGCTGGTACGCCTCTACGACGCCGACCCAGCCCGCATCGACATCGTGGCGCCCGGTGTCGACCACGCGTTCTTCGCCCCCGGTCACCGCGGCCAGGCCCGCCGCGCGCTCGCGCTTCCCGAGACCGGCCCGATGCTGCTGTTCGTCGGCCGCATCCAGCCGCTGAAGCGGGCCGACGTGGCGGTGCGGACCCTGAACGAGCTCCGGTCTGCCCATCCCGGCGCCTTCCTCGTCGTGATCGGCGGACCGAGCGGCGCGCGTGGTGACGAGGAGCTTGCCGCGCTGCACGCGCTCGTCGACGAGTTGGGACTGCACGACGCGGTGCGCTTCGTCGACCCGCAACCCCACGAGTTGCTGTCGACCTGGTACCGCGCCGCCGACGTGTGCCTCGTGCCCAGCCGCAGCGAGTCCTTCGGACTCGTCGCGCTCGAAGCGGCCGCGTGCGGTACGCCCGTCGTGGCGGCGGCGGTCGGCGGGCTCACCACGCTCGTCGACCACGGCATCACCGGGTACCTGGTCGATGCGGCCGACGGCCGTTCGTACGCGGGGTATGCGTCGCGCATCCTCGGCGACGAGAGCCGCGCCGCGGAGATGGGCCGCCTGGCCGCCGCGCGCGCTCGTGGCTATACGTGGTCGATCGCGGCGGCGCGGCTCCGACGCCTCTACGCCGACCTCACCGCGCGTCAGCTCGTCGAGTGCCCGTAGACGCGGCGACCCCCGAGGAGCTGGCTGGGTTCGCCGCGCTGATCGACCGGTGGACGATGGCGGAGAGCGAGGTCAACCCGATCGTCGCGGCGGTCGACTTCGATCCCGAGCTGCGCCGTTGGTACGTGCGCCTGCGCGGCGAAGAGAAGGCCTTCACCACCGTCTGGCTCACCCTGCGCCAGCGCACGCTGCACTACGAGACGTACTTCATGCCCGCGCCGGAGGAGAACATCGAGGCCGCGTACGAGTACCTGCTGCGGGCCAACATGCGCCTGTTCGGTATGCGCTTCGCCATCGGGGCCGAGGACGCGGTCTATCTCGTGGGACAGATGCCGCTCTCGGCCGTCGACGAGGACGAGCTCGACCGCATCGTCGGCTCCACCTATGCCTACGCCGAGCAGTACTTCCGACCCGCCATGTCGATCGGCTACGCCACGAAATTCTGATTCGTTCGCTCGCTTGCAAGCTGCGCTCGCTGGTGTGCGCTGGCGCCCCGCATGATCGACGCCAGCGGGCGCGTTCGGCTCGGCCCCCCAGCGCTGGCTCCTGCCGGCGCTTTCTCGCCCCGTTACCCCTTGTCGGTGACGACCGCGGGCCGGTACTGTGCCGCTCCAGCGGGCCCGAGGTGCGGAAGGCCGGCATCCGTTCGGGGAAGTGCGGGTGACGGTTCGGAGGTTCCTCGGGCCTGCTCTATCTCTGGTTCGGTCGCTGACGCTCCCTCACTGTCATCCTGCGCCGAGGGCGCCGCGCCTTCGGCGCAACGGATGACCGGCGGCCCAAACAAGGCGATGGGCGGCACGGTTGGCGCCGCCGCTCTATTGCTGGTTCGCTCGCTGACGCTCCCTCACTGTCATCCTGCGCCGAGGGCGCCGGCGCCTTCGGCGCCAACGGATCACCGGCGGCCCAACCAAGGCGATCGGCCGCACGGTTTGTGCCGCCGCTCCTGCCGGCGTCGCGTTGTGCCTTCGGCACGCTCGCCGTCTGGCCCGACACAACCCGGCTGCACCTGAGGCATCGTCGGCAGGAGGACGGCGGGTCGGGGGCGAAGGGGATACTTGCCCGTCTGGGGGGCCATCGGTACCTTCTTCGCCAGGCGGGGGACACCTGGAAGTCTTTGGCGCGGCGGCGCCGCCCTCACACTCGATGTCCACGACCAAGAAGGCCGCCCTCGCCGCGGTGCTCACCGTGCTCTGCTGCAGCCTCGCCGTCCCGGCGGGAGCCGCCAGCTCCGCCCGTCAGCGGCGGGACGCTGCGCGCGCCAAGCGAGCCCAGCTGGCGGCCCAGCTCAACACTTTGCGGGCGTCCGACGCCCAGCTCCAAGGCGCCCTCCACACCCTCAACGGCCAGGTCGACGCCGAGACCGCCAATGCGGCCGCCGCCCAGCAGAAGGTGCAGGCGGCCGTGCAGGCCGAGGCCCAGGCCCGGGCCCAGCTGGCCGGCACCGAGGACCGCATGACCGGCATCCGCAGAGCCGTCGTCAACCGGGCCGTGAGCTCCTATGTCCGCCCCCGAGAAGACGTCTCCCTCGAGCAGACCTTCGACCCCTCCCAGGCCTCGAGGCGTGAAGCGCTCCTGTCCCAGGTGCTGGCCAACGACCAGGATCTCCTCGACCAGCTCCGCGCCCTCAAGGAGGACCTGCAGATCAAGCAGGCGGCGGCGGCGAAGGCCAAGGCGCTGGCCCAGGCCCGGCGCAATCAGGTGACGGCCCGGCTGCAGGCACTGCACCAGGCGCGCGCCGAGAAGGCCCGGCTGGCCGGCGCGGTGGCGTCGCGGATCCGCGACTACACGCTCGAGGCCGAGGCCCAGGCCGCCCAGGAGTCGAGCCTCAACGCCCTCATCAACACCGAGTCGGGGTTCACCGGCGGCGCGGTCTCGGCATCGGGGCTCATCTGGCCCCTGCGGGGTCGGCTCACCTCCGGGTTCGGGTACCGCTGGGGACGTCTCCACGCCGGCATCGACATCGCCGCACCCACCGGCACGCCCATCCACGCGGCCAAGGCAGGACGGGTGATCTTCGCCGGCGTGATGAACGGCTACGGAAACGTCGTGGTCATCGACCACGGCGGAGGCTTCTCGACCCTCTACGCCCACCAGAGCCGCCTCGGTTCGAGCAAGGGCCAGTCGGTGAGCCAGGGTCAGGTCATCGGCTACGTGGGATCCACCGGCCACTCCACCGGACCCCACTGCCATTTCGAGACGCGGTTCGGCGGCTCCCCCCGAAATCCCCGTCCGTATCTCCCCTAGCCTTTCGGCATGACGAAGCTCACGCTCGTCGGCGGCGGCAAGATGGGCGAGGCGCTGCTCACGGGCCTGCTCGCCGCAGGGTGGGCGCCGGCCGCGGAACTGGCGGTCGTCGAGGCGCTCGAGGCTCGCCGCAAGGAGTTGAGCGACCGATTCCCCGGCGTCGCCGTCTCGGCCGACGTGCCGGCCACCGCTGGCGCGGTCGTCGCGGTGAAGCCGCAGGACGTGGAGGCCGCGTGCCGCGCCGCCGGTGCAGCCGGCGCGGGGCGGGTGCTGTCGATCGCCGCCGGTGTCCCGCTGGCCAAGCTGCAGGCGTGGGTGGGCGCTGGCGTGCCGGTCGTCCGGGCCATGCCCAACACGCCGGCCCTGGTGGGCGAGGGCGCGGCCGCCATCGCCGGTGGCACGGACGCGGGGGAGGAAGACCTGGCCTGGGCCGAGGGTGTGCTGGCCGCCGTCGGCACCGTCACCCGGGTCCCGGAGCACCTGCTGGACGCGGTGACGGGGCTGTCGGGCTCGGGCCCCGCCTACGTGCTGCTGGTCGTGGAAGCGCTCACCGAAGCCGGCGTGCTCGTGGGGCTGCCCCGCGCGACCAGCGCCGCGCTGGCTGCGCAGACCCTGCTCGGCACGGCCCGGCTCCTGGCCGAGTCGGCCGAGGGGCCCGAGGCCCTGCGCGCCGCCGTCACCTCGCCGGGGGGCACGACCGCCGCCGGCCTGCGGGTGCTCGAGGACCGGGCCGTCCGGGCGGCATTCCTCGAGGCAGTGGCGGCCGCCACCGAGCGCTCCAAGGAGCTCGGCGGAGGTTGAACCGGCTGGTCCCACTTTCCACAGGAGCCACAGTGGCGTACATTCCTCCCTGCGGAGAAGGGGTGATTCCACTGGCGACGACACCAAATGCAAAGGCTCGTTTCCTCACCGTCGCTGAGGTCGCGAGCCTGCTTCGGGTCTCCAACATGACGGTGTACCGGCTCATCCAAGCGGGAGAGATGGGCGCGGTACGCGTGGGTAAGTCGTACCGGATCCGAGAGGACGACATCGACAAGTACCTCGCGGACCGCTACACCGAGGCGGGCTGACCCCAGGGTCCGCGCTAGGGGCACCGCGGTAGGTTCGCCCCCGCATGGCGCCTCGCTACGACACCATCTCGTTCCTGTCCGATTACGGGCACAGCGACGAGTTCGTCGGCGTGGTGAAGTCGGTCATCCGCTCGATCGCTCCCGACGTCGAGGTCATCGACATCACCCACGAGGTCCCGCCCCACGACGTGCGCGCCGGCAGCCTGGCCCTCGTCCGCAGCGTGCAGTACCTGGTGCCCGGCGTGGTGCTGGCGGTGGTCGACCCCGGCGTGGGCACGGACCGGCGCGCCGTCGCCGTGGAGGTGGGCGACGAGGGCGAGGCGGTGCTCGTCGGCCCCGACAACGGCCTGCTGGCGGCGGCGGTGGCGATGACAGGCGGAGCGGGACGGACGGTGTCGCTCACCAACACGACGTACCAGCTCGACGCGCCGGGCGCGACGTTCGCCGGTCGCGACATCTTCGCCCCGGTCGCCGCCCATCTCGCCGCCGGCGTGGCGCTCGAGGATCTCGGCGATCTCATCGACCCGATCACCCTGCTGCCGGGCACGGTCCCCCTGCCGCGTGAAGAGGCGGGCACCATCGTGGCCGAGGTCCTCTGGGTCGACCGCTACGGCAACGCCCAGCTCAACGTGGGGCCGGAGGACGTGGAGGACATGGGCGAGCGCGTCAGCGTGCGCTGGGGCGACCAGGTGCGTACCGCGCGCCGCGCCGCTGCCTACGGCGAGCTCAAGCCCGGCGAGGTCGGGCTGGTCCTCGACTCCTACGGCCTGCTGTCCCTCGCCCTCGACCGGGCGTCGGCCGCCGACCAGCTCAAACTGCGACCTGGCACCGGCGTCACCCTCAAGGAGCCCACCTAGTGCGTCCTGCCACAACCATCGCCATCATCGCCCTGCTCCTGCTGATCCTCACCGCCGCCCTCGTCCAGTTCCTCTTCGCGGCACGCTGAGACCCCGTGCCGGGAGCGTCACGCCGCGAGCATGGCGTCGCGCGTGAAGCGCTTCGCGCCGCGGTGGAGGAGCCAGATGGCGAGGGCCCAGACCACCGCTCCTGAGGCGAAGACCACGGGCAGGGTGACGAGGAGCAGGCCGGTGGACTGCCCGACGACGAGGAAGATCAGAGGGAGCACCACCGCGCCGCCGAGCTGGTTGGCCTCCTGCGCGGTGCGGGCGCGCGCGGAGACGCGCACCATCACGCCCATCCCCAGGGCGGCCACCGCGGGCGCGACCCACGCCATCATCACCAGCCACAGCCGGGTGGGCAGGAACAACCGGTGCATCACCGACCAGCCCACCGCGTTGGCCAGCACCACGAAGCAGAGGAAGCCGATCCACGACACGGCCATGGCGGGGAAGAACGCGCCGCCGACCTTGGCGTAGAAGAGATCGCGCTCGGCGATCGGGAGGTGCAGCAGGCCTTCGAGGGTCTTGCGTTCCTTCTCACCCGCGAAGGCGTCTGCCGCCAGGACGCTCGCCACCATGAGCGGCACGATCATGAACAACGGCGCCAGCAGATAGCCATCGACGAGCACGAGCAGCTGCTGGCGCGGCGGCAGGCGCCGGATCACCTCGCCGAGGCGCTCGGGCACCGCCTGCAAGAACCCGTGGACGCCAACCGGTTCGCTGGCGCGAGCAGCGAGGCCGATGGCGAGGGGGAGCACGAGCAGCAGCAGCGCGGGGACGATGAGCATCGGCAGCACGACCGCCTTCGACCGCCGCACCGCCAGGAGGTCCTTGGCCAGCACCGCGCGCATCGCCGTCCAGTCACGCTTCATCGTTCTGCTCCGTGACTGCGAAGTACACCTCGTCGATCGATGCAGGCCGCGGCACCACGCCGAACACCGGCATCTCGCGACCCGCCATCGCCGCGACCAGTCGCGGCACCACATCGCGCGACCGCACCCGTACCAACGCGCCGTTGTCCGCTTCGTCGACCGCCTCGACACCGGGGACTGCGGCGAGCACCGCTATCGCGCCGGCGTCGGCCCGCCGCCCCAGGTCGACATCGACCGCGATCTCGGGCCGCAGCGCGTGAGCCAGCTCGGCAAGGGTGCCCGCAGCCGCGACGCGGCCGTCGCGCAGGATGGCGAGCTTGGAGCACAGTCGGGCCGCCTCGGGCAGGAAGTGCGTGCACAGCACGACGGTGCGGCCGCGGTCCCGTGCCAGTCCCGCGATGGTCTCGACCACGTCGCGGGTGGCCTCGGGGTCGAGTCCAGCCGTGGGCTCGTCGAGGAACAGGACCTCGGGGTCGTGCAGCAGGGCACGCGCGAGGGCCACCCTCTTGCGCTGCCCGGTGGACAGGGCGGCTGCGGGCTCGCCCTCCCGTCCGGCCATGCCGAATCGGTCGAGCAGCTCGTCGGCCCGCTTGGTCGCCTCGGCTGCCCCGTAGCCGCGGATGCGGGCGTGCACGACCACGTTCTGGCGGGCGGTGAGACGATCATCGAGAGCCGACGCTTCGGTCATCACCCCGGTGCGGCGACGGAGGGCCTCGCCCTCGGTCACCGGGTCGAGGCCCAGCACGCGCGCGTGACCCCGGTCGGGGCGCAGGACGCCGTTGAGCAGGCGCACGGTGGTCGTCTTGCCCGCCCCGTTCGGGCCGAGCAGCCCCAGCACCTCACCCGCTTCGACCTGCAGGTCCACGCCGTCGACCGCCACCCGCGCGCCGAAGGCGCGCGTCAGGTGCTCGGTGAGGATGGCGGGCGGCACGCCTCCAGTGTGGGCCGGACTGATCCGCTACGCCGCCTCGAGGCGGCGGCGAGTCCCTGCAGCTGAGCGCAGCGCAGCAAGCGAAGCCAATGTGATGGCAGCTGAGCGCAGCGCAGCAAGCGAAGCCAATGTGATGGCGGATGCAGGGGCTGCCGTAGCCATGTGGCCGCTTGCGGCCACTAGGCGGCGGCGAGTCCCTGCAGCTGCTCGAGGGACATCACGACGCGGGCGGGCGGGACGGGCGCGGGCTTGGGTGCCGGCGCCGGAGCGGCGGCTGCCGCGGACGCGGGCGCACCAGCAGCAGCGGGCCTCGGTGTCGCGGCGGGCCTCGGTGTGGCGGCGGGGCGGGGCGTGGCGGCGGGACGAGGAGCGGCGGTGACCTTCGGCGCGGCGACGGCCTTCGGAGGCGCGGGCGCTGCGGCCGCACCGAGCTGCATGAACTGGTGGGAGGTCCAGAGGGTGCCGTCGGAGCCGACGACGACGCCGACACCGACGTAGTTGAAGTCGGGGTCGACGAGGTTCTCGTAGTGGTGGGGGCTGTTCACGAAGGCGGTGAAGAGGACGTCGACGTTGCCGCCTCGGCCCACGTTCTCGCCGAGCTTGCGCCAGTTGGCGGTCACCTGGTTGGGGAAGTTGGGGTTGTGGGAGATGGCGCCGGCGTTGGCCATCTGCTGCGACCAGTTGCGGGCGATGGTGGTGAGCTCGCCGTAGACAGCCAACTGACCGAGGCCCTTGGAGGCCCGCAGGGCGTTGATCTTGGCGACGAAGGCGGACTCCATGCCGCTGTCGACCACGTCTGCTCCGGCCGGAGCGGCGCTGAGCAGCGCACTGCCCGTCATGGCCAGCATCCCGATGATCGTTGCCACGACTGCCTTGCGCATCGACTGCCTCCGTTGATGGTTCCAGCTCCCACGGAGGGCGGATGCCCCCATTCGGTAGCTCGGCTGCCATGGGGGTCCCGCCCCCTGTAGGCCCGATGGCTTTGCGCAGCCGGGTTTCCCCGGAGTTGCCGTTTCGTGGGTCCCCGTTCTTTCGGCGGCCTCGACGCCTACCTTGAGGCCGAGTGCCGGACGAATCGGTGCAAATCTCCGGACGCTCGGCACGCAGGCTCCCCACGCTCGACTTGCGCAGCGACTCCGGGAGCGAGCAGGTTCGTGGCGCGCCGTTCGAGCGACGCGCGTTCTTGGGAGCATCCCCATCACGAACCTCGCCACGATCATCGACGGTCACCCCGATGACGCTCCCGCGCTGATCAGCCGCGGCCAGACGACGACCTACGGGGAGCTCCGCCGCCAGGTGGGCGAGCTGCGCGGCGGCCTGGTGCGGCTCGGGATCGCGCCGGGAGACCGCGTCGCCATCGCCAGCGCCAACAACTGGCTGTTCGCTGTGTCGTACCTGGCCGTGCTCGGTGCCGGTGGCGTGGCGGTGCCGGTCAACCCGAGCAGCCCGCCGGCCGAGCTGCAGTCTCAGCTGGCGTCGGTCGAGGCCAAGGTGCTCGTGGTCGGACCGGGTGCGCGCGCGACGGCCGCCGGGCTCGACCGCGCCGCGCTGCAGCTCGACGCCGTGCTCGTGCCCGAGGGCGTCGACCTCGAGGGCTCGACCCAGCTGCAGGACCTGTTCGGCGGCGAAGGCGCGGCGGTCGTCGACCGCAACGAGGACGACCTGGCCGTGCTGCTCTTCACTGCGGGCACCAGCGGCGCGCCGAAGGCGGCCATGCTCACCCACGGCAACCTGCTGGCCAACATCGCCCAGGTGCAGTCCCACCCAGGACGGCACGTGGCGCCGAGCGACGTCGCCCTCGGGGTCCTGCCGATGTTCCACGTCTTCGGTCTCAACGTCGTGCTGGGCCTCACGCTCTCGGCGGGTGCCAGCGTGGTGCTCGTGGAGCGCTTCGACCCCGCGTCGTCGCTCGACACCATCCGCGACCGCAAGGTCACGCTGGTGTCGGGCGCCCCGCCCATGTACAGCGCGTGGGCCGCGCTCGACGGCGCCGACCCAGCCACCTTCGCCACCGTCCGGTTGGCGACGAGCGGTGCCGCGCCGCTGTCGGAGGATGCGGCCGCCGCCTTCACCCGTCGTTTCGGCATCCCCATCCGCCAGGGCTACGGCCTCACCGAGGCCGCTCCGGTGGTGACGTCGGCGTTGCCCGAAGGGCCGGAGAAGCCGACGTCGATCGGCGTCCCGCTGCCCGGCGTCGAGGTCCGCCTGGTCGACGAGGAGGGTGATGACACCTACGCCGGCGACCCGGGCGAGATCTGGGTGCGGGGTCCGAACGTGTTCCCGGGCTACTGGCGCAACGACGAGGCGACGGACACCGCGCTGACGAAGGACGGCTGGCTGCGCACCGGCGACGTGGCCGTCGTGGACGACGACGGCTGGCTCTACATCGTCGACCGCGTCAAGGACCTCATCATCGTGTCGGGCTTCAACGTCTACCCGGCCGAGGTGGAGGATGTCCTGCTCGAGCATCCGGGCGTCGCCGCGGTGGCGGTGGTGGGTGTGACCCACCCGCACACGGGCGAGTCCGTGAAGGCGTTCGTCGTCCCCGAGGCGGGCCGGCTGGTCGACGAGGACGAGCTCATCGACTTCTGCGCGGCGCGGCTCGCTCGCTACAAGTGTCCGACCAAGGTCATGTTCGTGGAGTCGCTGCCGCAGGGTGTTGCAGGGAAGGTGCTGCGTCGGGCACTGCGCTGAGCCGGCGTACCGGCGGCGCGGCATTGGCACACAGGAACCCCAGGAAGATCACCACGATGCCGGCGACGAGGAAGACGGCGAAGGCCGTCATCTCACCGAGCACCGAGTTGGCCAGCCCGCTGGCGCCCGTGATCGCCGTGCCCACCGCGATCAGCACGTTGGCCCACGTGAGCCGGCCCCCGCGGTAGCGCACAGCGCTCCAAACCGCGCCGCCGAACACGACGAGGGCAGCGCCGCCGGAGGCGACCGCAGCGAAGATCCGCGGGAGCGGCCCGAACACCTCGGACCCCTGGGGCAGGCGGTGGACGGGCAGCGGCGCGTGGAACGGGGCCACGGTGATGACGCCCGCCGCGAATGCGACGGCGAGGGCCACGGCCGCAGCGGTGAGGTGCGCGGTGCGCCGGTCTGCCAGCAAGTAGACGGTGCCCACCGCCAGGAACGGCACATTGGCGACCGCGCCGAAGATCCAGAAGACCCGGAAGGCGGGGCCGTTCCAACCCCCGCGAGCGCCCGCCGCGAGCGCCAGCGACGCCACCGAGAACATGACGAGCGAGACCGTCCAGGCCAGCTCGTGGGGTTTGTGCCCGGCCAGCCAGCGCTCGAGCGTCGAGAGGGCGAAGGCGAGGGCCACCATGGCCGCCGCCACTCCCAGAGCCGTCGAGACCATCGTCGGCATCGTACGTCCGCCGACAAGCCTGCTTGCCGCCGCGAGCGTTTGGTACTTTGTGAACATGCGAGCGCGGCGCGCCAGCACCGGACGGCCGGGATCCCACTGGCGAGGACCGCGCTGACCGCCGAGCGGGCGCCGCTCGAGCGAGCGCCCCGCAGGATCCCGGAGGCCACGGTCGCCAGGCTGCCCGTGTACCTGCGCTGCCTGCTCGAGGTCGCCGACACCAAGACGCCCACCGTCTCCTCGGAGCGGCTGGCCGACATGGCCGGCGTCAACGCGGCCAAGGTGCGCAAGGACCTCTCGTACCTGGGGTCGTACGGCACCCGCGGCGTGGGCTACGACGTCGAGTTCCTGCTGTACCAGATCAGTCGCGAGCTCGGCCTGACCCAGGACTGGCCCGTCGTCATCGTGGGCCTCGGCAACCTGGGCCACGCCCTCGCCAACTACCGCGGGTTCTCGGCTCGCGGCTTTCGCGTGGTGGCACTGGTCGACGCCGACCGATCGAAGGTGGGGGAGAAGATCGGCGACCTGCGGGTGCAGTCGATCGACGACCTGCCCGCCATCGCCGAGGCCGAGCACCCCGCCATCGGCATCATCGCCACGCCCGCCCCGGCCGCCCAGGAGGTGGCCGACAGGCTGGTCGCCGCCGGCGTGAGCGCCATCCTCAACTTCGCCCCGACGGTGATCAACGTCCCGTCCACGGTGTCGATCCGCAAGGTCGATCTCTCGATCGAGCTGCAGATCCTCAGCTTCTACCAGCAGCGCCAAGCCGCGCACGCCTGACGCCGTGCCCGTCGCTGCACCCCTGTATCCGGTGAACCTCCTCGTCGAGGGCGTGCCCTGCCTCGTCGTGGGCGGGGGCCGGATCGCGGCCCGCAAGGCGGCCGGCCTGCTCGACTGCGGCGCCGTCGTCCACGTGGTGGCCACCGACGTCGGTGACCAGGTCCGCGCCCTGGACGGCGCGACGTGGGAGGAGCGTCCCTACCGGGACACCGACCTCCGGGGTCGGCGGCTGGTGATGACCGCCACTGACGACCCTGGGGTCAACGCCAGGGTCGCCGCTGATGCGACGGCGGCCGGCCTGTGGGTCAACAGCGCCGACGATCCCGACAACTGCTCATTCACGCTGCCGGCGGTGGCCCGCCAGGGCTCGCTCACGGTGGCGATCTCCACCGGCGGACACAGCCCCGCCCTCGCAGCATGGCTGCGTCGCCACGTCGAGGAGGAGATGGGGCCGGAATACGAGACCCTGCTCCAGTTGCTGTCAGAGGAGCGGTCGCGGGTCCGTGCCGGTGGGTCGTCCACCGAGGGCCTCGACTGGCAGAAGGCATTGGACTCCGACATGCTGGCCCTCATCCGGGCTGGGCAGGTCCAGCAAGCAAGGGAGCGCCTCCAGGCGTGTCTGTCATCGTCGTCGGACTGAACCAGCGCAGCGTCCCGCTCGAGCTCCTCGAGCGCATGACGGTCAGCGCCGCCCGCCTGCCCAAGGCGCTGGCTGACCTGTCCGGACGCGACCACCTCGACGAGGTGGTGGTGCTCTCGACGTGCATGCGCACGGAGATCTACGCCGTCGCCGCCAAGTACCACGGGGCCGTGCAGGACGTGCGCAACTTCCTCACCGAGCTCGCGTTCGTCGCGCCCGAGGAGATCTCCGACGTCATCTACTCCTTCCACGACGACGCGGCGGTCGAGCACCTGTTCAGGGTGGCGGCCGGCCTCGACTCGGCCGTGGTCGGCGAGAGCGAGATCCTGGGCCAGGTGCGCGACGCAGCGGCCCGGGCCCACGCCGAGGGTGTGGCAGGGACGCAGCTGACCACCTTGTTCCGGCATGCCGTCGAGGTGGGGAAGCGGGCCCGTTCCGAGACCGGCATCGCGCGCGGCACGACGTCGGTGTCCCAGGCCGCGGTCGAGATGGCTGCCCAGCGACTCGGCACCCTCTCGGGCAAGCGCATCCTCGTCGTCGGCGCGGGGGAGATGGGTGGCGGCGTGGCCCAGGCCCTCGCAGGCAGCGACGGCGTCGAGGAGGTGCTGGTGGCCAACCGCACGTGGAGCACCGCCGCCGCGCTGGCCGCTCGCGTCGGCGGCAGTGCAGTGGCGCTGGGCGCGCTGCCCGCCGCTCTCGAGAACGCCGACGTCCTCCTCACCGTCACCGGCGCGCCGTCGATCGTGGTGGAGGCCGACGACCTGGCCCCGGTGATGGCGGCCCGACCCGATCGACCGTTGCTGGTCGTCGACGTCGCCGTCCCGCGCGATGTCGATCCCGCGGTCGGTCAGCTGCCCGGCGTCACCCTGCTCGACATGGACGACCTGCGGGCCTTCGCCGAGGCGGGGCTGGCCAGCAGGCGGGGCGAGATCACCAGCGTCGAGGCCATCATCGGCGAGGAGCTCGACCGTTGGGCCGGCGCGGCGAGCGCCCGCCACGTCGCGCCGGTCGTCACCGCCCTGCGCGAGCACGGAGAGTCGGTGCGTTCCGCCGAGCTCGAGCGCTTCCGATCGCGGCTGGCTGGTCTCGATGCGAAGCAGCGGGACGCGGTCGAGGCGCTCACGCGCGGCATCGTGAACAAGCTGCTCCACGAGCCGACGGTGCGGGTCAAGCGCGACGGCGGCACGCCCAAGGGCGACCGGCTGGCCGAAGCCCTGCGCGCCCTCTTCGACCTGTAGCTCCGTGACCGTGCGGATCGCGACCCGGGGCAGCCCCCTGGCGCGGTGGCAGGCCGAACACGTCGCCGGCCTCCTCGGCGGCGACGCCCAGTTGGTCGTCGTCGAGACGACCGGCGACCGGCGCCAGGACGTGCCGATCTGGGAGATGGGCGGTCGCGGCGTCTTCGTCAAGGAAGTGCAAGCGGCCGTCCTCGACGGACGGGCCGACGTCGCCGTGCACTCGGCCAAGGACCTGCCGTCGGACACGGCGGCCGGCCTCGTCATCGCCGCCGTCCCCACGCGGGAGGACCCGCGTGACGCGCTGGTGGGGGCGCGCCTCGACGACCTCCCCACCGGCGCGCGCGTTGCAACTGGTTCTGTCCGGCGGCGGGCCCAGCTCGCCGCGTACCGGCCCGATCTGACCTTCGCGGGGCTGCGGGGCAACATCGACACGCGCCTGGCCAAGTCCGGCGAGTTCGCGGCGATCGTCATGGCGGCGGCCGCGCTGACGCGATTGGGGAAGTCCGATCGGGCCAGTGACGTCCTCGAACCGGACGTGATGCTGCCGCAGGTCGCGCAGGGCGCGCTGGCCGTCGAGTGTCGGGCGGACGACGAAGACACGCAGGCGCGGCTCGCCGCCATCGAGCATGGCCCGTCGCGCGCGGCGGTCGACGCCGAGCGCGCCTTCCTCGCCGAGCTCGGGGGCGGCTGCGATCTGCCCGTCGGGGCGTTGGCGGTGGCCGAGGGTGCGGGCCGTCTCACCCTCACCGGCCTGCTCGCCACCCTCGACGGCCGCATCGTCCTGCGCCACACCGCCACCGACCGCGACGGACCGGCCCTCGGCCGCGCCGTGGCCCGCCACCTCCTCCACGACGCCGGCGGCGCCGCCCTCCTCGAGGACATCCGGTGAGCCTGTCGCCAACGCTCTTGCTTTGCGCAACAGCGCGTCGCGGGTCGTTCGGATGACCGTGTATCTGGTCGGGGCCGGCCCAGGGGATCCCGACCTCATCACCGTCAAGGGCGCAGCGCTGCTGCGGCGGGCCGACGTGGTGATCTATGACCGACTGTCGGTCGAGTCGCTGTTGCTGCTCGCGCCGGACGCGGAGCACATCAGCGTCGGGAAGACGCCCGGCTCACCGAGCACGCCGCAGGCTGACATCAACGCCCTCCTCGTCGAGCGCGGGAAGGCTGGGCAGACGGTGGTGCGGCTGAAGGGCGGCGATCCGTTCGTGTTCGCGCGCGGCGGCGAGGAAGCGGCCGCCCTCGCGGACGCGGGCGTGGACTTCGAGGTGGTCCCCGGCATCACCTCCGCTGTGGCCGTGCCCGCCTACGCGGGCATCCCCCTCACCCACCGAGGCCTGTCCACCTCGTTCACGGTGGTCACCGGCCACGAAGACCCGTGGGCCGCCACCGAGACCGACTGGGACGCGGTTGCCCGCGTCGGCGGGACGATCGTCGTGTTGATGGGCGTGGCGACGCGCGCCGCCATCGCCGAGCGACTCGTCGAAGCGGGGCTGGCGGGCGACACCCCAGTCGCGTCCGTCCAGTGGGGCACCCGTCCCGAGCAGCGCACCGTGCGGACGACGCTGGCGGGTCTGGCCGACGCACCCCTGGAGGCACCCGCCACCATCGTCATCGGCGCCGTCGCCGGCCTCGACCTGGTGTGGTTCGAGCGCCGCCCCCTCTTCGGTCGGCGCATCGTGGTGACCCGGGCGCGCGAGCAGGCGTCCGAACTGGTGGAGCGCCTGCACGCGCTCGGCGCCGAGACGGTCGAGGTCCCTGCCATCTCCGTCGTCGATCCCGCCGACGGCGGCGCCGCCCTTCGTGACGCCGCGACCCGCGTCGCCGACTTCGACTGGGTCGTCTTCACCTCCGCCAACGCGGTCGCCCGCTTCGTGCCGTTGCTGCGCGACGGCCGGTCGTTCGGCAACGCTCGTATCGCCGCCATCGGACCCGGCACCGCCGATCACCTGGCCTCGGCCAACCTCGCCGCCGATCTCGTTCCGGAGCACTTCGTCGCCGAAGGGCTGCTGGCCGAGTTCCCCGACGGCCCGGGCCGGGTGTTGCTCCCGCGCGCCGCGGTCGCCCGCGACGTTCTGCCCGAGGGGCTCGAGGCCAAGGGGTGGACCGTCGAGGCGGTCGAGGCCTACCGCACCGAGCAGGGCGCGCCGTCGGACGCGGTGCTGCAGGCGGCCCGCGGGGCCGACGCCGTCACCTTCACGTCGTCGTCCACCGTGACCAACTATCTGGCCGTCGTCGACGCCGATGCCGTGCCGAAGGTCGTGGCCTGCATCGGACCGGTGACCGCGGACACGGCCCGAGCCAGCGGGCTCAACGTCTCCGTGGAGGCCGAGGTGCACAGCATCGCCGGTTTGGTGGACGCGCTCCTACGATGGTTCTCGGCATGACCTTCCCCGCCCGCCGGCTGCGCCGGCTGCGTCGCACTCCGGCCCTGCGCCGGCTGGTGGCCGAGACCAAGGTGTCGGTCGACGACCTGGTGGCGCCCCTGTTCGTGCGCGAGGGCATCGACGAGCCGCAGCCGATCCGGTCACTGCCCGGTGTGGTGCAGCACACACGCGACTCGCTGGTGAAGGAAGCGCGGCGCCTGTCCTCCCTCGGTGTGCCCGGCGTGATCCTCTTCGGCGTTCCCGCCACCAAGGACGCGTCGGGCTCGCAGGCGTGGGCGTCGGACGGCATCGTGCAGGTGGCGCTGGCCGACCTGCGCGATGAGCTCGGCGACTCCGTGGTGGTGTTCGCCGACCTCTGCCTCGACGAGTACACCGACCACGGGCACTGCGGCGTGCTCGACGCCCGCGGCGACGTCGACAACGACGCCACCGTGGAGCTCTACCAGCGGGTCGCCCTTGCCCAAGCCGACGCGGGCGCTGACGTCGTCGCGCCCTCCGGGATGATGGATGGCCAGGTCGCCGCCATCCGCTCCGCCCTCGACGACGGCGGGTTCGACTCGGTCGGCATCCTCGCCTACGCGGCCAAGTACGCGTCGGCGTTGTACGGCCCGTTCCGGGACGCGGTCGACGTCGAGATCGTCGGTGGCGGCGACCGCAAGGGCTACCAGCAGGACCCGGCGAACCGACGGGAGGCGATGGCCGAGGTGCTGGCCGACGTCGACGAGGGCGCCGACATGGTGATGGTCAAGCCCGCCCTCGCCTACCTCGACGTCATCGCGGACGTGCGCGACGCGGTCGACGTGCCGGTGGCCGCCTACCACGTCAGCGGCGAGTACTCGATGCTCAAAGCGGCGGCCGAGCGGGGCTGGATCGACGGAGAGGCCGTCGCCATGGAACACCTCACCGCCATCAAGCGCGCGGGCGCCGACATCATCCTCACCTACCTGGCCGGAGAGGTAGCGGAGCGCCTCAATGGATAGAGCGGTAGCGGAGCGCCTCAATGGATAGAGAGATCGCCGAACGCCTCAATGGCTGACGACGCGCTCTGGAAGCGAGCGCTGGAGGCCACGCCGGGCGGCGTGAACTCGCCGGTGCGGGCCTTCGGCTCGGTGGGCGGGACGCCGTACTTCGTGGCACGCGGCGACGGCGCCTACGTGTACGACACAGAGGGCCGCAAGTACCTCGACTACGTCCAGTCCTACGGTGCGTCCATCCTCGGGCACGCCCACCCCGCGGTGGTGGAGGCCATCCAGCGGGCCGCGACGGAAGGGACCACCTTCGGCGCGCCGACAGAACGCGAGGTGCGCCTCGCCGAGGCCATCATCGAGCGCGTCCCGTCGGTCGAGCAGGTGCGGCTCGTGTCCAGCGGCACCGAGGCGGGCATGAGCGTCGTGCGCCTGGCCCGCGGCGCCACCGGCCGCAGCCGCATCATCAAGTTCTCCGGCTGCTACCACGGGCACTCCGACGCGCTGCTCGCGGAAGGCGGCAGTGGTGTCGCGACCCTCGGTCTACCGGGCTCCGACGGCGTCCCCGAGAGTGCCGTGGCCCAGACGGTTGTCGTCCCGTACAACGTGGTGCCCGAGGTCGATGTGGACGTCGCCGCGGTGATCGTCGAACCCGTCGCCGCCAACATGGGTCTCGTCGAGCCCGTGCCCGGCTTCCTCGACGGACTGCGGGCCGCGTGCGACCGGGCCGGCGCGCTGCTGATCTTCGACGAGGTGATCACCGGCTTCCGCCTGGGCCCGGGCGGTGCCCAGGTCCGCTACGGAGTGACGCCCGATCTCACCATGTTCGGCAAGGTCATCGGCGGAGGGCTCCCGCTCGCCGCCTTCGGCGGACGCCGCGACGTGATGGAGCAGCTGGCCCCGGGCGGCTCCGTGTACCAGGCGGGCACGCTCTCCGGGAACCCCCTCGCCACCGCGGCCGGTCTCGCCGTGCTCGATCTGCTCGACCATGCCGCCTACACCATGCTCGAGGGACGGGCCGAGGAGCTGGCTCGCCTGCTGCCGCCCGTCATCGAGGAGGCGGGCGTCGCCGTCCAGATCCCGCGCGTCGGGCCGCTGCTCGGGCTGTTCTTCACCGATTCGCCGGTCACCAACTACGACGAGGCCAGGGCCTCGGTCGCCAACGGCATCTACGCCCGCTTCTTCACCGCCATGCTCGAGCGCGGCGTCGCCTTCGCGCCCGGCCCGTACGAAGCCGTCTTCCCGTCGCTGGCACACACCTGGAACGACATCGAGCGCACCGTCGACCTCGCCTCCGCCGCTATCCGCCAAGCCCTGAGCTGACTTTTCGGCAGTTTGGGGGCTCAGTTCCCCCGAACTTCCCAAAAGTCGGCTGGGTCAGTCGCTCGACAGGCCGAAGAGGCGGACGGGCTGGAGGCGGATGACGACGCGGGGTTGACCGGTCCGTCGCTCGACCATGGCGTCACGTCCGTGGCCGACGATGTACTTCTCGGTGATGCGACGGGTCCACAGCCCGGCCTCGTCGTCGAAGAGCTCGGCCGGGCCCACGGCCCGCACCGAGCGGTTGGGGCGCTCGCCGTCGGAGCGCTCGGCGTCCTCCACGTCGACGAGGAACGACGCGCGCGGGTCGCGCTCGAGCCGGCGCACGTGCGCCTTCTCGGCCAGGCTCGTCATGTAGAACGCGCCGCGCTCCCACACGAACCACATCGGCGTCACGTGCGGGTAGCCCTCCTTGTCGAGGGTGCCGAGCCGGCCCGGCACGTCGAGGCCGAGCAGGACGTCGAGCTCCTCCGCGCTGAGAGACCGGGGCGACGACACGGTCAGGAGCCTGCCAGCCCCCGCGCGTAGGCGTCGAGCATGTGGTCCACGAGTGCGTCGAGGCCCACGACGGGATAGCCCGGGACGGACACGGCCAGCGAGGTGATGCCGTGCACGAGCGTCCACAGACCCGTCGCGACGAGGACGGGATCCCGCAGCGCGATCGCACCGGCATCAATGCAGCCCTTCACGTTGTCGAGCAGGTGGGTGAAGCCCGACGCTTCCATGACGGTGTCGTCGTGCTGGCCGTGGGCTTTCCCCATGAACAGCACGCGGTAGTGCTCGGGGTGGCGCACGCCGAAGTCGATGTAGGCGCGGCCGCGCTCGGCCAGCTGCGCGGTCGGCTCCTGGATGTTCGCGACTCGGTCCTCGACGAACTGGTCGAAGAGCTGGAACGTCTCCTCGCACGCGGCGCGGATCAGCTCGTCCTTGTCGGCGAAGTGCAGGTAGATCGACGGCGGCGTGACGCCGACGGCGCTGGCGACGGCCCGGATCGACACCGCCTCCTCGTCGCCCGTCTTGGCCAGCAGCCGGGCCGTCTTGTCGAGGATCTCCTTGCGCAGCCGATCGCCCTCGCCCCGCCGCGACCTGGGTCGGGCGCGGCTCGCTATGACGAGCTCCCCACCGGCTGCCGCCACGCGTCGAGCTGACGGCGGCTGACCCCTTCCACCTCGAGCAGCGCGTGCAGCTCTTCGTCGCTCGCGCACGCGGCGGCCAAGTCGACGAGCTTGCGCTTGTAGCCGTTCGTGAGGTCGATGACCCGGTCGTCGGGAATCTCGTGGATGCCCCACCGGTCGTAGAAGCGGCGCATGGGCGCGGGAGCCCACCAGTTGGCGTTGCCAGCCAGGCGCATGAATGCGGGGACCAGGGCGGCGCGGATGAGGGTGGCGTCGACCAGCACCGCCATGGTGAGGCCGACGCCGAACAGCTTGATGAAGCTGATGTCGGAAGTGGCGAATGCGATGAACACCACCGCCAGCGTGGCAGCTGCCGCGGTCACGATGCGGCCCGTGCGCTCCAGTCCCACCGCGACGGAGTGGATGTTGTCTCCGCCATGGTCGTGCTCCTCCTTGATGCGACTGAGCAGGAACACCTCGTAGTCCATCGACAGGCCGAACGCTGTGCAGAACATGAGGATCGGTGTGGTCGTGTCGAGCACCCCCGTCGGCGTGAAGTCGAGGAAGCCCTTGAGGTGGCCCTCCTGGAAGATCCACACCATGGCGCCGAAGGTTGCGGTGAGACTGAGCAGGTTCAGGACCACCGCCTTGGCCGGCACGAGCAGGCTGCCGAACATCAGGAACAGCATGACGAAGGTCGTGAGCAGGATGAGGCCGGCCGCCAGCGGCATCCGTCCGAACAGTGATGCCTTGGAGTCGACCAGCTGCGCCGACATGCCGCCGAACTGGACCGGGAACAGGCGGGGCTGGGCTCGCAGGTCCTTGATCAGCCGTTCGCCCGCGAGCGAGTTGGGTTCCACCGACGGCACGACCGACAGCCACGTCCCCTGGGCGCGCGCGAAGCGGTAGACGTACACGGGGTTGGGCGGGACGACCTGGCCACCGTTGATGAACGACCCCTCCAGCGAGTCGACCCGCGCCACACCGCGCACCTTGGACAGCGAGGTGGCGTACTGCTTGATCGCCGCCGCATGCGGGCCGGGGTCACCGAGCTTGTCGGCCACGACCGAGACGGCTCCCGCTTCCTGGCTGTTGAAGTCTCTCCGGATCTCGTCGTGCACCTGCCGCACCGGCGTCGACGCAGGGAGGACGCGGTCGTCGGGCAGCCCGAACTTGGCGTTCAGGAAGGGCGCGCCGAGCAGCAGCAGGATGACGATCACGCTCGTTGCGATGGGGACGGGCCGGCGCATCACGAACAGGGCGGCCCGGTGCCAGAAACCCTCGTCGTCCGCCGTCGGCGCGTGGCGGCGGATCGACAGCTTGTCGATCCGCGGGCCCATGGCCATCAGCAGCGCGGGGAGCACGATGACGGCGCCGGCGACCGCGAAGGCGACCACGCCGATGCCGGCGTACGCGAACGACCGCAGGAAGGCGAGGGGGAACACGAGCAAGGCCGACAGTGCTATGGCGACCGTCAGGCCGCCGAAGGCAACCGTGCGGCCCGCTGTCTGCACGCTGCGGATGACGGCGGCACGCGTGTCGAGTCCCTTGCGCAGCTCCTCCCGGTACCGCGAGACGATGAACAGGCTGTAGTCGATGGCGAGACCGAGGCCCATCGCCGTCACCAGGCTGGTGGAGTACACGGACACCTCGGTCAGCGACGCCACGATGCGCAGGATCAAAAACGTGCCGACGACCGCGAGGGCGCCGATGGCGAGCGGCAACGACGCAGCCACGACGCTCCCGAAGACCAGCACCAGCAGGAGCAAGGTGATCGGGAAGGCGATGCTCTCGGCCGTCTTGAGGTTGCGCTCGATGGTGTCGCCGACGGTGTGGAACACCTCGTTGAACCCGCCGACCCGAATGGAGAGCAGGTCGGTCTGGCGCGCGTACTTCGGTGTCAGGGCCTTCACGCGGGTGGCCATCTGGTCCTGGCTGCCCTTGATGGTCGCCAGCACGAGCGCCTTCGTGCCGTCCTTGCTCTTGAGCGGCGGCGGCGAACCGAGCGACCAGTACGAGGCGGCCTGCTCGATGGCGCCTTCCTTGGCCAGCTCCGTGGTGACCGCGGCACCTGCCGCCGCGACCGCGGCATCGTCGACCGTCCCGTGCTCGGCCTCGACGACGAGGATGAAGTTGGGCTGTCCCGCGCCGAAGGTGCGTTGCAGCGCGTGATCGGCCCGGGTCGACTCGGCGTTCGGGTCCTCGAAGCCCCCTTGGCTCAGATGCTTCTGCACGTTGCCCCCGAGGGCACCGGCGACCACGAACACCACCAACGACCCCACCAGCACCCAGCGCCGCCGCCGCACCACGAACTCGGCCAACCGCGTCAACATCGCTTCGCCCTCCAGGTTCAGCTAACGCCGTTAACGTACGGACGGGCGCCTCCTGGGTCCACAGGTCATCGGTCACAGCGCGACGTTCTCCCCCCGGCGCACGTACAGGGGATGTGCCGACGCCTCATCGGGTGGCAAGTGCCAGCGCTGGCCAGACCCTGCACGCATGGCCGCGGGCACGCACACCTGGACGGCATGGGGCGGCGTGGGCATGCCGAGGCTGAGGGGCGTGGTGCAGGAACGTCACCGCCTCCTGCGGGAGGGGTTGGCGCTCTGGATCGCGGCGCAGGACGATCTGGAGCTCGCAGGGGCCGTCGCTTCCGGCCCCGAGCTGGTGGCCTTGTGCGCCGACCAGTCGCCGGACTTCGCGGTGTTCGAGGCCGACGCCGAAGAATGGGACCCGCTCGAGGTCGTCCGCACCCTCTGCGGCGGGCACCCGGCGCTGCGCCTCGTGGGGACGGTCGGCGACAGCGGGGCCGAGCAGGGGCCGGCGCTGGGTGCAGGCGTGGTCCTCGTGGAGCGAAGCGCCGGCGTCGGTGCGGTGCTGGCGGCGGTGCGGGGGAGCGCGACCGTCGTCGACCTGCGCAGCGTCGAGCGCCAACCCCGGGTCGAGCCGAGTGACCTCCGCACCATCCTCACGGATCGGGAGCTCGAGGTCCTCGTGCTGATCGGGAGCGGTCTGGCTGCGCGCGAGATCGCGGACCGGCTGCGCATCAGCCCCAAGACGGTGGACAACCACAAGCAACGCATCTACGCCAAGCTGGGCGTGCAGAGCCAGGCCCACGCCGTCGCAGTGGCCATCCGCGCCGGGTTCATCGGCACCGCGGGCCTCTGACAGTGGGGGGTTTCCCTCATGGGGTCGCCGTCGAGCCGACTCGTAGCTTGCAGGATCGGTCGGAGGGGCCCCAGGGACGGCGGGGAGGGCGGGACCGGATGGAGCAAGACAACATCGGCACGTCGGTGGGTGCCGTGGTCGCGGGCCCGTCCGCCTTGTCCCGTGACACGGTCACTGCGGTGCTGAACGCGGCTGGCATCGAGCTGGGCCCCCCCGGCGACGGCAACGTCGTCGTCGTGGTTGACCCGCTCGAGGACGACTGGGCGTCGCTGTCCTCGCTCGGCGCCAAGGTCGTGCTCGTCACCAGCGCGCAACTCAATGCCGACGAGGTGCTGGCCGCAGTGATGCGGGGCGCCGACGCAGTGGTGGAGATCGACGCGTCGTCCGAACGGTTGGCCCACGCCGTGCGCACCGTGGCCGTCGGCGGCACCGAGCTGTCGCCGTCGCTCGTCCGCCGGGTCGCCGACGCTCTGCGGGTGCACGCGCAAGAGGGCGAGGAGAAAGCCATCTCCCTGACCCCGAGGGAACGGCAGATCCTGGCGTCCATCGACGCGGGGCAGACGGTGAAGCAGACGGCGCGCAGTCTGGGCATCGCACCCAAGACGGTGGAGAACCTGCAGAGCCGCATGTTCAAGAAGCTCGGCGTGCGCAACCGGGCTCAGGCCATCGCCCTCGCGCACAGCCTTGGCCTCGTCCCGCCCGAGAACGGGCAGACCGGCACCTGACGCCCTCGCCTCAGGCGGGCGTGATCCGGGCGATGGCGGCGACGGCCTTGTAGGCCGCTTCGGCCGGGCCCAGCTCGTCGGGCCGCAGCATGTTCGACATGATGCGCAACACCCACTCCATCAATGTGCGGCTGCGCATGCCGGTGCTCACGAGGGCCCGCATGAGCTCGGGTCGCCCGATGATGTGCACGAACGCACGCGCCACCTTGAAGTACAGGCCGTACGTCTCGTGCAGCCGGCGATCGTACGCCTGCAGGGCCAGCCCGTCACCGGTGCGCAGGGCCTGACCGACCGCATCGGCGGCCAAGCGTCCCGTCTCGTAGGCATAGGCGATGCCCTCCCCGTTGAACGGGTTGATCGACCCGCCCGCGTCGCCCGCCACCAGCCACGTGGGCCCGGCGTGGGGCCCGACGGAGAGGGCCATCGGGAGCTTGCCGCCCGTTGGCGGGCCGCACGAGGTCTCGGCGGACAGACCCCAGGACGCGGGCGCGTAGTCGACGAAGCTCTCCATGAGGTGGCTGGTGTTGACGGCCTTCCACTGGTTGAACGTGGAGAGGAGGCCGATGCCGACGTTCACCCGACCGTCACCGACCGGGAAGATCCACCCGTAGCCGGGCAGCACGTTGCCGGCCTTGTCGCGGATGTCGAGGTGGCTCTCGATCCACGGCTCGTCGTGGCGCGGTGAGGTGTAGTAGCCCCGGATCGCCATGCCGAGCGGGTAGGTCCGCTCGCGGCTGGTGCCGACGGCCCGGCCGAACCGCGAGTTGCCGCCGTCGGCGATCACCACATAGCGGGCCCGCACGTGTTGGAGGACGGAGCCGCCGTTGTCCTTCACCTTCACCGTGGCTCCCCGCACCAAGCCGTTCTCGAGGAGGGGGGCGGTGGCCTCGGCCTCCTGCCAGAGGGTCGCGCCGGCCTTCACGGCCCGCTCGGCCACCAGGTGGTCCAGATCCTTGCGCGTGATGACGTAGCCGAACGACGGGTAGTCGGGATGGCTGGGCCACCGCAGCTCGAGCGTGCGGCCGAAGGCCAGGGAGCGCAGTCCTTCGAAGCGGTGGAACTCGGTGAGGTCGTCGGCCAGGCCCATGTCATGGAGCTGGCGCACCGACCGGGGCGTCAGTCCGTCGCCGCAGGTCTTCTCACGCGGGTAGCGCTTCTTCTCGAGCAACAGCACGTCGTGGCCGGCCTCGGCCAACCAGTAGGCGCAGCTGGCACCGGCCGGCCCGCCGCCCACGACGAGGACGTCGTGGCCGGACGCTGGCACGGTTAGAGCTGCTCTCGCTCGTAGGTGACGACGGCCTGGATCTCGGCGTCGGACAGGGTGCCCTGGAACGCGGGCATGAGCCCCTTGGCCACCCGCTGGCCACCGTCGCGGTTCGGATCGCCGTACGGCTTTCCGGCGAAGGGGGCCGAACCCGTCTTGACCCAGCTGATGTGGTCGGCCTCGTTGGGGAACGTCAGCTTGGCGTCCCCGCCGTGCAGGGCCGGGCCGACGCCCCCTTCGCCTGCGGCGCCGTGGCAGCCAGAGCACCCGGCCGAGTTGTAGACCGTCCGCCCGTCCGGTGCCGCTGCCGCTTCGGTCTTGTGACTGCCGAAGGCGCCGAAGTAGAGGATGCCCCAGAACGGGAGGAGCACGAGCACGGGCATCACCCAGAGCGGCACGCGGGTGCGCTCGATCTCGGCGACGTAGGCAGGCGGGGGCGGGGGAGGCGGCTCTTCGATGATCACCGGTGCCGCGGCGGCGGCCGGGACCGGTGCCGACCCCGCGGCAGGAGCGTCCCCACCCGTGTCGGCGGCGGACGGGGCGGCCGTGGCGCCGGCGTCGCCTTCGCCGCCGCCGAGCCCGAGCGCAGCCCGCCGCTCACGCGACCGCTGCAACAGGTGTTCAGGGACCTCAGTCACAGTGCCGTGACTGTATGCAACGCGACGGCCTCAGCGACAACCCGATGTCGTCGTCGACGCAGGGTCCCTGGCGATGTGCTCGCTCACGAGGGCGGGTGCTAGAACGCCAGCGTCGGCGGATGCACCTGTCGACTTTCCTGTAACATGTGAGCGAATTCACAAGCCGTAGGACGGAACATGGTCGCCTTCCTCGCATCGCTGTTGATCACCGGGGCCATGGTCGCCGTGCTGGTGCTCGTTGCCCGGCGGCGTGAGCCCGGTCGCCCCCTGACGTGGGGCGAGGCCTTCGTGGCTGCGACGTACGTCTTCACGCTGCTCTTCCTCGCCTACGGCGTGGTCCCGCACCACTGGCTCACCTACGCCGGCAACGAGCTGGCGTGGCGCAGCGACAAGTACGGGATCCCCATCGGGCCGCTCCAGCACCTGGGTCTCAAGAACCCGATGTTCGGCCACGGGATCACCTTCTTCGGGCGGGGCCGCCTCACCGTCACCGCCGCCGCCGTGGGCGACATCATCGCCACCCTCATCTACGCAGTCTTCGTGACGGCGAACATCCTCGGATGGCTGGCCTGGCAGCGCCGGGGCCAGCGAAGGAGCGAGCAGCCCGCCATCGAGACGTCGGCGTACGGTCGACCCCTCCTCAAGAAGACCACCTGATGGCCAAGACCGACGCCAACCCGCCCCACCCGCCGTTCCCCGGCGACTACGTCCTCACCGAGGTCAGCGCCGAGCAGCTCGGCAAGTCGGTGAAGCCCAAGCAGTTCCTTCACATCGACCAGGCCGAGTGCATCATGTGCGAGGGCTGCGTCGACATCTGTCCGTGGAAGTGCATCCACATGCTGTCGACCTCAGCCGTGGCCGAGGCGACCAACACGATCGAGCCTGGGCTCGACCCCGACGACCACGTGATCTTCGTGGTCGACGAAGACGTCTGCACCCGCTGCGCGCTGTGCGTCGATCGGTGCCCGACCGGTGTGATCGTCCTCGGCAAGACCGGTGTTGCCGCCCGCGACGGCGACCAGCACCAGCGTGACGCCAACCACGGCTACGCCTACGGCCTTCGGTTCTAGAGAAGCCAGAAAGACGACACGACGACATGGCGAAGACCATCGAGAACCGCCCGAGCGTGGGCGAGCGACTCGCAAAGCTGAACGAATCGGTCCAGGGCTC
>JBEEFP010000005.1:0-2926 GCA_041166085.1 Actinomycetota bacterium | reverse complement strand
GCTCGATGCGTACGCGACGACGTACCTGCCCGCGCACCCGGACGCCGCCGGCGTCATCGACGGATTGCTCGTGCACGGCGCCGCGTCGTCGGAGGCCGCGAAGGTCGCACTGGCGAACTCGGCTGTCGGTGTCAAGGTCCTGCACCTGCTGAGCGACCAGGAGGCCGTGAAGGACGAGTTCGAGCCTGCGGGCGCCTCTGGCTACCGGCTCTGGGAGGTCGCGGGCACCGCGCACTCGGACCTGTTCATCGGCTACCAGTCGGTCGCGGGCTTCGGTCCGCGGACCGCCGCGGACACGTCCCAGGTCGACCGTGCCGGCTACGACGAGATCATCCGCAACGCGGGGAACTACGGCGCCGAGCTGCACCCGATGCTCGCCACCTGCCTCGTGGGCGGTGCGACCATGCCGATGCACTACGTCACGTCGACCGCGATCCATGATCTCAACCAGTGGGTGGGAGGCGGACGCGCCCCGGCCAACGGACCGCGGTTCGCGTTCGACGACGCGGGCAGGCAGGCAGTCGACGAGCACGGCAACAGCCTGGGCGGGATCCGGATGCCGCCGATCGACGTGCCGGTGGCGACGTACCGCTCGACCGCGTGCCCGTTGGGCGGCATCACGCAGCCGTTCACCGACTCGCAGATCCAATCGCTCTACCCGACGTTCGCGGGCTACTACGACCTGATGGCCTCGCACGCGGTCGCCGCCGTCGCGCAGGGCTGGCTGCTCCCCGAGGACGCCACCGACCTCATGGTGCGTGTGTGCGCAGCACGAGCCCGCTGGAACGAACCGGACGACTCAGCGTGTGCGCCGGTGGCGCTCCCGCCATTCGACAGCGCGCGCTGACCTCAGGTCGGGTCGGTGCTGCAGACCACGTCGCCTTCGAGGTGCAGGGTGCGCGGGGGAGTGGCTGCCGGCTGCTCGACCGCGTCCGCGTCGACGTGGGCGCCGGTGCCCGTGAGGCTTGACGTCCCGGGCGGCGCCTCGTAGTCGTGTCCGGTGCCGTCAGCGAAGGACTGCTGCACGCTGGTCCCCTCGGGGCGGAGCCCGTACTTCACGAACGACTTGGTCGTGCCGGCGCGGAGGATGCCGATGACGACGACCTCGTCGCCGGGTCGGTTGCACTCGACCCGGGGTGACTCCAAGGGTGCGTCCTTGATCGGGCCTTCCGGCGTCTCGCCGCTGATCGTGATGGTCGACGAGCCCGGGTCTTGGTCGGCGCAGTCGAGGGTGCCGCGGATCGCAGAGAGCGTGCCTACGTTGCCGGGGGAGGACCCCTTGGTCGCCTCCACCTCGGAGAGCGGAGCATCGAGGGTGACGCCGCGCTTCGCATCGAAGTCCTCGAGCGTCGCCGTGCTCTCGTAGGCGCGCTCGAAGTAGACGGTCCCCGTGCCGGTGTAGATGTGCACGGTCACCTTGGCGCTCGTCACGCCGATCTGGATCTGCACGTGCGGGTCGGCGGTGTCACCGAGGACGGCGATGCTCGGGCCGTCGAGGTTGGGGAAGCCACATCGCACCGACGCGTTCGCGATGGCACCGGAGAGCTTGTCGTCGCCCTCCAGCGTCAGCTTCGCGACCGGTGTCGCTCGCGTCTCTGACGTGGCTGACGACGCGTTGCTGGTCGCGCTCGGCTTCGCGTCATCGCCGCACGCGGCGAGCACGAGGAGACCCGCCGCCAGGACCACCCCGACCCGACGCATCGAACGTGAGCGTACTTTGACGACGTTGCGTGCGGAGGTCGGTGCGATGCGAAAGGTGACTAGTGCACAAGCGCGTCGAAGTGAGACGGCGCCGACGTCTGAAGTGAGCATTCGCAGAATGTGTCTCGACGCGCGGGGCGCGTGACGTCAACGCTGCCCGAAGGTTCGGCGTGCGGAGGCGGGCGGAGTGAAGAACATGATGTGGACGATCGCGTCCGGGGGACTGGTGGCGCTCACGTTTGCGATGGGGGTGCTTGCCGGCTTCTCCGTCGTCGCCGTGGTGCAAGACCTTCGGCTCAGCTGAGGGCGACCGCTCCACCGGAGACGGCAGCGAGCAGCGCCACCTCGGTGCGTTCGGGCACGACCGTGTCCATGCCGTCGAGGTCGCGGATGTTGTCGGGGCCGACGAACACGTTGACGTGGGTGCGCAGCGTGCCCTCTTCATCGCGCATCCGCCGACCGATGGCGGGGTGCGCGGAGGCGAGCGCGTCGAGGACGACGCTCACGGCAACGGGCGGCGTGACGTCGAGCTGGACCTGGGACGCGCCCCCGGCGTGCTCGCGGAGCCCGGACGCCAGCCGCACGATCACGCTCAGGGCAGCACCGCCGTCTTCACGCACAGCACCGGCGGCAGATGCCGGGCGAGCTCCAACCACGTGTCGCCCGCGTCGGGCGAGCCGAACACGTCACCGGTGCGCGTGCCGACGTACAGGCCCGCAGGGTCGAGCCGGTCGGCGGCGAAGCCGTCGCGCAGGACGCTGAGCCATGCGTTCTCCTGCGGGAGACCGGACTCGAGTCCCTCCCACGTCGCGCCCCCGTCGGTCGTTCGGAACACGCGGAAGCGGCCGTCGGGCGTGCAGCGGAACTCGTCGGAGGTGAGGGGCAGCACGTACGCGGTGTCGGGGTCGTTCGGATCGGCGACCACGGGGAAGCCGAACGTAGACGGGAGGCTGTCGGAGCCGACCTCGGTCCACTGCCCGCCGAAGTCGTCGGAGCGGTAGACGCCCCAATGGTGTTGCAGGAAGAGCGTGTCGGGACGGGTCGGGTGGCGGTCGACCTTGTGGACGCACTGGCCGAACTCGGGCGTCGGCTCCGGCAGGAACGGCGCATGGATGCCGCGGTTCGCCGCTTCCCACGTCGACCCGTCGAGCGTGCGGTAGAAGCCGGCAGCGGAGATCGCGATGCCGACGCGAGCACCGCCCTCGGGGTCGGGCAAGACCGTGTG
>JBEEFP010000004.1:0-21503 GCA_041166085.1 Actinomycetota bacterium | reverse complement strand
GTCTTCAGCCGCGACGAACTCCTGCGCGCGGTATGGCACTCGGCTGCTGACTGGCAGCAGGAAGCCACGGTGACGGAACACATAGGACGCCTGCGGTCCAAGATCGAGCAGCACCCCAGCCGACCAGGGCTGTTGAAAACCGTGCGCGGGGTGGGCTACCGCTTCGACCCGCCCCCGCTCGAACAGCTCGACCAGGGAGCCACGACTCCCGCGGGCCATCTTCCGGTGGGTGGCTGACGGTGCTCGTGCGGATGACAGCGGTGCTCGGCGCGCTTACTACCGCACGCCCGTCGACGGGTAGCGCTCCCAAACTGTCGCATTTGTCCGCTTGTGGCACCGGGGGTAGCGGTCCGTACCGTGTGATCACACCCCGATCGTCGGGCCCCGTGGGG
Source organism: Actinomycetota bacterium (assembly GCA_041166085.1). Lineage (GTDB taxonomy): Bacteria > Actinomycetota > Acidimicrobiia > Acidimicrobiales > JAFATL01 > JBEEFP01. The sequence goes on along the minus strand of JBEEFP010000004.1, from coordinate 21,111 downwards.
CGGCCCGGCAACGCGATGCCCCAGACCCTGGTGCGCACGTCGGCCATACGTCGTAGCCAGGAAAGGTCGGGAATGACAACCAGACAGTGCGTCGCCCGGGCGGGTGCGAGGCATTGACGCGTCCGCTCACCGCCGGAGTTGCCGCCCACAGTCTCCCCGAGGCCAAGGAGGCGCTGCGCTTCCAGGCCGCGCTGCTCGACGCCGTGGGCCAGGCCCTGATCGCGTCGGACATGAGCGGCGTGGTCGTCTACTGGAACAAGGCAGCCGAGGAGATGTACGGATGGACGGCGGCCGAGGCCGTCGGACACCTCGCGCAGGACCTGGTCGGCTCGGAGATGAGCGACGAGGAAACCGCCTCCATCTACGACGCGCTCGGCCGGGGCGAGAGCTGGTCGGGGGACCTGTGGGTCGCGCGGCGGGGCGGCAGTCGGTTCCGGGCCAACGTCACCGACACCCCTGTCTACGGCCGGGATGGCGCGCTGGTTGCCGTCATCGGCGTCTCCATGGACGTGACAGAGCGCCGCGCCGATGTGGAGGCCCGTCAGCGGCTTGCCGCCATCGTCGAAGGGTCCGGAGAAGCGATCTACAGCGTGAGCTTGGAAGGGCTGGTCACGAGTTGGAACGCGGCTGCCGAACATCTCTACGGCTACCGCGCCGACGAGATGATCGGACAAGCCGTGCAGCGACTCGCCCCCGACGACAAGCGTGCCGAGCAGGAAGCGGTGCGGGAGGCGATCGCGGCCGGTGGTCCCTCGTTGCACCTGGAGACGACGCGGCTCCGTCGCGACGGGTCCACCGTCGACGTCACCCTCAGCGTCTCCGCGGTCCTCGATGACGACGCGGTCATCGGCAAGTCGCTGATCGCGCACGACATCAGTGACCGCCGGGCCGCCCAAAGGACACTGGAGCGGAGCGCCCGTCGTCTGACCGAGGCCCAGGCCATCGCCGAGGTCGGAAGCTTCGAGATCGACATCGTCACCGGCGTCATGGCCTGGTCCGACGAGCACTACCGCATCCTCGGGCTCGAGGTAGGGACAGCTCCGACGGTCGAACGCTTCCTGCCCCTCGTCCACCGCGACGACATCGATGAGCTGAACGCGGCGTGGGCCGACGCCATGCAGCACGGCGTGCCCTTCGACCTGCGATACCGCATCATCCGTCCTGACGGTGAAGAGCGTTTCGTGCGCGGCCGGGTGAACCCCGAGCGGGCCGAGGACGGAACACCCGTATCGATGTTCGGCACGCTCCTCGATGACACCGACCGGGTGCGGGCGGAGCGCGTCCAGAAGGCGGCGGAGGCCCGGTACCAGATGGGCTTCCAGCAGGCCGCGGTCGGGATCGCCATCACGGACCTCGACGGATGCACGCTCGACGTCAATCCTGCATTGTGCTCGATCCTGGCTCGGACGGCGGAGGACATCATCGGGCGGCCGATGCACGACTTCTGGCCCTCCGAAGACGTGCGCGTCGGAGAATCGGTGCGGGCCCGGATGCTCGGGGGAGAGAACAACTACGAGGACGAGCGTCGTTGTCAGAGGCTCGACGGGTCGCTCATCTGGGTCTCGTTGCACGTCAACCTGGTGCGCGACGACCGGGGCGAACCCGACTACTACTTCCTGCAGCTGGAGGACATCGACGAACGCAAGGAGCTGGCCCAGGAGCTCGCCCACCAGGCCTTCCACGATCCGCTCACCGGTCTGCCCAACCGGGCCCTGCTCGAAGACCGGCTGGCCGTGGCGCTGTCGGGCACCCGTGCCCGCGGGACGCAGCTCGCGGTCATGGTCCTCGACATCGACCACCTGAAGGCGCTCAACGACGCGGCGGGCCACAGCGTGGGGGATGCGGTGCTGCAGCACGCGTCGGACTGCATCGCCGAGCACCTGCGGCCGGGCGACACCGTGGCCCGTCTGGGCGCCGACGAGTTCGTGATGGTGTGCGAGGACGTCGGGCCCGCGCCGGCGGCCGATGTCGCCGAACGGGTCCTCCACGCCCTTCGCGTCCCCTATAACGTCGGCGGCCGCGAGTTGTCCCTCTCGGCCAGCATCGGCATCGCCGTCGCCGACGAGAGCGCGACGCCCGAGAGCCTCTTGCAGGACGCGGACGCCGCGATGTACCGGGCCAAGGATCGGGGTCGCGGCCGGGTCGAGCCGTTCGACGAGATCCTGCGGGCCCAGGCCCAGCGTCGGATCACCACGGAGATCGAATTGCGGCGCGCCATCGAGCGCGAAGAGTTCACGGTCTATTACCAACCCATCGTCGACCTCACCACCGAGGCGGTGGTCGGCGCCGAGGCGCTGGTGCGTTGGGAGCATCCGGAGCGGGGCCTGCTGGGCCCGGACGCGTTCATCACCCTCGCCGAGGAGACGGGACTCATCGTGCCCATCGGCGCCTGGGTCCTCGAACAGGCGTGCCGGGAGCTCGTGGAGTGGCAGCGGAACGATCCGGCCCTGACCGTGGCCGTCAACCTCTCGGTGCACCAGATGGCGGCACCCGACGTGGTGCACATGGTCAAGGAGGTGCTGGCCCGCACCGGCGTACGTGGGCCGGACCTGTGCCTGGAGCTGACCGAGAGCCTCCTGATGGACGACGTCGACTACTTCGGCAAGATCCTCGCCCGGTTCAAGTCACTGGGCGTCAGGCTGTCGATCGACGACTTCGGCACGGGGTATTCGTCGCTCAGCTACCTCAAGCGGTTCCCGCTCGACGAGGTCAAGATCGACAGGGGCTTCGTGGACGGCCTGGGTACCGACGCCCACGACTCCGCCCTGGTCGCCGCCATCCTGGCCATGGCCACCGCGCTGGGACTCCACGTGATCGCCGAGGGCATCGAGACCCGCGACCAGCTCAAGCTCCTGAAGAAGATGCACTGCGGCCGGGCCCAGGGCTTCTTCCTGGCCCGCCCGATGCCCGCACGTGACATGGCCCGGCTCGTCGCGGATCGGCGCCGGCTCCCGCCGGTCGACGCCAATGACCAATGACCAATGCCGTCCGAATTTCCACGCTCATGACCCTTCTCGGGAGAACCCAATGTCAGACGCACCCGTAATCACCACCGATGCGGTCGACGCCAAGGTCCTGCTCACGTTCCTGGCCAGGCTCGAGGGGGGCGACCTCACCGCCCGCATGCCGCTCGACTGGACCGGCGTGGCGGGAAAGGCGGCCGACGGGCTCAACGACGTCGTCATTGCCAATCAGATGCTGGAGGCCGAGCTGGCGCGGGTGAGTCGGGTCGTCGGCCGGGAGGGACGGCTCTCCCAACGCGTCATCCCCGCGGGGCCGACCCAGCGCTGGTCGGGCAGCGTCGAGTCGGTCAACAGCCTGATCGACGCCCTGGTCCGTCCCACGAGCGAGATGCAGCGCGTCATCGGTGCGGTGGCTGACGGCGACCTGAGCAAGAAGGTCTCGGCCGAGGTCAGCGGCGAGATGCTCGAGCTCAAGAACACGATCAACGGCATGGTCGACCAGCTCAACGGGTTCATCTCCGAGGTCACGCGCGTGGCCCGGCAGGTCGGCACCGAGGGCAAGCTCGGCCAGGCCGCGGCGGTGACCATCGAGGTCGGTGGCGTGTGGAAGGACCTCACCGACAACGTCAACCTCATGGCCGGCAACCTGACCGGTCAGGTGCGCAACATCGCCGAGGTCACGACTGCAGTCGCCAATGGCGACCTGAGCAAGAAGATCTCGATCGACGTCAAAGGCGAGTTCCTCGAGCTCAAGAACACCGTCAACGCCATGGTCGACCAGCTCAACGCATTCGCGAGCGAGGTCACGCGCGTCGCCCGTGAAGTTGGTGTCGAGGGGAAGCTCGGCGGTCAGGCTCAGTCCAAGGAGGTCGCGGGCGTCTGGAAGGACCTCACCGACAACGTCAACCAGCTGGCTGCCAACCTCACCAACCAGGTCCGTGCCATCGCCGAGGTCGCCACCGCCGTCACCGAGGGCGACCTCACGCGGCAGGTGCGGGTCGAGGCCAGCGGTGAGGTTGCGGTCCTCAAGGACAAGCTCAACGAGATGATCCGCAACCTGCGGGAGACCACGGATCAGAACATCGAGCAGGACTGGCTCAAGACCAACCGGGAGCGCTTCACCCGCATGCTCCAGGGCCAGCGCGACCTGGCCACCGTGTCGAGCATGATCCTCTCCGAGCTCGCCCCGTTGGTGTCCGCCCAGCACGCCGCGTTCTACTCGATGAACGGGTCGAACGAGCGCGTGCAGGTGCTCGAGCTCCAGGCCGGCTACGGCTTCGAGGAGCGCAGGCAGCTGTCGACCACGTTCGGCCTCGGCGAAGGCCTCGTCGGTCAGTGCGCCAAGGAGAAGAAGCGCATCCTGCTCACCGAGGTTCCCGCCGACTACGTGCGGATCAGCTCCGGCCTCGGTGCGTCGCCGCCCCTGAACATCATCGTGCTGCCGATCCTCTTCGAAGGGTCCGTGCGCGCGGTGGTGGAGCTCGCCTCGTTCTCCTCCTTCAGCCCGATCCATCAGGCCTTCCTCGACCAGATCACCGAGAGCATCGGCCTCGTGCTCAACACCATTGAGGCGAACACCCTCACCGAGAACCTGCTGGTGCAGTCGCAGACCCAGGCCGAGGAGCTGCTCTCCCAGCAGGAGGAGCTGCGCGAGTCGAACGAGGATCTGGGCCGGCAGGCCAGCCTCCTCGCCGACCAGAACATCGAGGCCGAGCGCAAGAACCAGATCGTCGAGCAGTCGAAGCGGTTGCTGGAGGAGAAGGCAGGCCAGCTGGCGGTGTCGTCGACCTACAAGTCCGAGTTCATCGCCAACATGTCGCATGAGCTGCGGACACCGCTCAACAGCCTGCTGATCCTGGCCGAGCAGCTCGAGGCAAATCCCGACAACAACATGACCGACACCCAGGTCAAGTACGCGAGCGTCATCCGCACCTCGGGGCATGACCTGCTGACCCTGCTCAACAGCATCCTCGATCTGGCCAAGGTCGAGTCCGGCACCGTGACCCCTGACATGGCCGAGCTCTCCGTCGGTGTGCTCAAGACGTCACTGATGCGGGACTTCGAGTCCGTCGCCCAAGCCAAGGGGCTGACCTTCGTCGTCGACCTCGCGCCGGGGAGCCCCGAGCACGTCGTCACCGACAGCCAGCGCCTGCGCCAGGTCCTCGCCAACCTGATCACCAACGCGTTCAAGTTCACCGAGGAGGGCGGCGTCCGCGTCGAGATGCGCACCGCGGCGGCGGGCTGGGGCGGGGGCGTGACCACGCTCGCCACCGCGGACTCGGTGGTCGCGCTGTCGGTCATCGACACCGGCATCGGGCTGGCACCGGATGAGCAGTTGCGCATCTTCGAGGCGTTCGCCCAAGGCGACGGCACGACCGCCCGGCGCTACGGGGGAACCGGGCTGGGCCTGTCCATCAGCCGCGAGCTCGTGGGCCTGCTCGGCGGCGAGATCACCGTCACGAGCGCACCGGGCAGGGGCAGCACGTTCACCGTGTATCTGCCTGTCGGTGCCACGTCCGTCGCTGCCAAGGAACGCACGGCAACGTTGCAGCCCGAGCGCGCGCCCACGCCCGCCACCGCTCCGGTGCGGGAGCCTCCTGCCGTCGTCGTCCCTGACCGTGTCCCGGACGTGATGCCGCCGGCCGCCCCCCGCCTCGCCGTGGGCGAGGTCAAGGATCTCCACGGGATCAAGGTGCTCGTCGTCGACGACGACTTCCGCAACATCTTCGCCATGAGCGCGCTGCTCGAGCGGTCCCGAGCCCTGGTCGTGGTGGCCGAGAGCGGCGCGGATGCTCTCTCTGCCCTCCAGCGCGAGGGCGACATCGACCTCGTGCTCATGGACATCATGATGCCGGTGATGGACGGGTACGCAACCATCCGTGCCATCCGGGCGGTGGCCGGGCTGGAGGCGATCCCGATCATCGCCGTCACCGGCAAGGTCATGGTCGGCGAACGCCAGCGCTGTCTCGACGCCGGCGCCAATGACTTCGTGCCCAAGCCGGTCGACACCGCTGAGCTCTTCGAGGCACTCGCGCCCTGGCTCCCGGCCGGCAGGGCGGTGGCACCGTGAACGAACCCGTGCTGATCGTCGACGACAACCCGTCGAAGCGCCTCGCCATCCGGTCGGTGCTCGACGCTGTCGGCTACACCATCGTCGAGGCCGAGTCCGGTCTCGAGGCCCTGCGCTGCGTCATGGAACGGGACTTCGCGGTCATCCTCCTCGACGTGCGCATGCCGGTGATGGACGGGTTCGAGACCGCGGCCATGATCCGGCTGCGCTGGCAGTCGGAGATGACGCCGATCATCTTCATCACCGCCGTCGATCTGACCGAGGTGGCGGGCAGTGACCGCTACGCCGAGGGCGCGGTCGATTTCATGTCCTCCCCCGTCCAACCCGAGGAGCTCCGGGCCAAGGTCGCGGTGTTCGCCAGCCTCTTCACCAAGGCGGAGTCCCTTGCCACCCAGGCTGCTGAGGTGCAGACATCCGCCGACCGGCTCCGCCTCCTCACCGACGTCGCGCCCATCGGGATCTTCCAGACCGACGCTGACAACCGGTACACCTACACCAACCCGCGTTGGTCGGAGATCACCGGGATCACGCCGGACCAGGCCGCCGGGAAGCTCTGGGACAGCATCATCCCGGCCTCGCAGCGCCACGAGCTCGTGGGCATGGCGCCGGGCAGGGGCGCCGAGGGCGCGGAGCTGTGCCACCGCTTCGAGCTGCGGCCGCCCCGGTCGGAGGAGGCCAGGATCGTGCTCGTGACGTCGAAGGCCATCGTCGATGCCGACGGCGGCGCCGCAGGCTGGGTCGGCACGCTCGCGGATGTGACGGCCGAGGTAGGAGCGGAGGCGGCCATGGCCGTCGCCCGCGACCAGGCCAACGAGGCCTCCCGGCTCAAGTCGGACTTCCTCGCCAACATGAGCCACGAGATCCGAACGCCGATGAACGGCGTCATCGGGATGACCGACCTGCTGCTGCAGACGGAGCTCGACCCCCGCCAGCGGGACTACGCGCAGACGGTCCGCAACTCGGGCGAGGCGCTGCTGACGATCATCGACAACATCCTCGACTTCTCCAAGGTCGAGGCAGGGATGATGGATGTCGAGAGGATCCCGTTCGCCGTGCGGAGCGTCGTGGACGACGTCGTCGACCTGCTGGCCGGCTCGGCTCAGACCAAGGGCCTCGAGCTCATGGCGAGCGTGGCCGACGGCGTGCCGGGCGTCATCAGCGGGGATCCGGGAAGGGTCAGGCAGGTGCTGACCAATCTCGTCGGCAACGCCATCAAGTTCACACAGCAAGGCGAGATCGTGGTACGCGTCACTGAGGTCGCATCCGGCGGCGCCGAGGCCCTCGTCCGCTTCGAGGTGTCCGATACGGGCGACGGCATCGAACCCGACAAGCTCGGCCCCATCTTCCAGCCCTTCGCTCAGGCCGATTCGTCGACGTCGAGGAGGTACGGAGGGACAGGGCTCGGGCTGGCCATCAGCAGTCAGCTCATCTCCCTGATGGGAGGTGACTGCGGTGTCTCCAGCGAGCTCGGCCGGGGCAGCACGTTCTGGTTCACGGTGTTCGCCCATGACGCGGTCGACGAGTCGCCGGCATCGGAGGCTGGGCTGGCCGACCTGTCGGTCCTCGTCGTCGACGACAGCGACACCCAGCGCGGCATCCTGTCCAATTTCCTGGAGGGCTGCCTGCGGGTGAGTGCCGCGTCGTCGGGTAAGGCCGCGCTCGGCACGTTGCGCACCGCCGCGATCCAGAACCGACCCTTCCAGGTCGCCGTCGTCGACCGGGCCATGCCCGGCATGGACGGCGTGGAGCTCAGTCGAGCCATTACCGCCGACCCGTCGTTGGACGTCCGGGTCGTCCTCATGACCGACCTGGCCCAGGATCCCGACCTCGACGACCCGACCGTCATCACGATCTCCAAGCCCGTGCACCGCGAGGAGCTCCGGCGCTGTCTCCGTGCAGCGTCGATCCCGCCCGTCGCCGCCGTCGCCGCCACCAATGAACGTGCGCCGGTGCAAGGACCGCCGGCGCCGACGTCGTGCGGCGTCAGGCTGCTCCTCGCCGAGGACAACCTCATCAACCAGAAGGTGGCCGTCGCCATGCTCTCGCAGGCCGGCTACAGGGTGGACACCGTGCTCAACGGGGCGGCCGCCGTCGAGGCGTTCAGGGCCAACTCGTACGGCGCGGTGCTGATGGATTGCCAGATGCCCGAGCTCAACGGCTACGAGGCAACGGCCGCCATCCGCGCCTCCGAAGGCACCGATGCCCATACGCCGATCATCGCCATGACGGCCGGTGCCCGCCGTGAGGACCGCAAGCGCTGCCTGGCCGCGGGGATGGACGCCTATCTGGCCAAGCCGGTGAGCAAGGACGCCCTGCTGGCCATGGTCGGCAGGGCGGTGCGGCAGCAGCCGGATGCCGTCTCCTCATCTCTGGCCGCTGCCCGGCGCTGAGATGATCGACAGCGGGAGCCGCAACCGGCGCTGGGGCTGTGGCACGCCGGGATGAAGGTCCTCGTGGCGGATGATGATCCGGTCTCCCGCTTCTTCGCCCAGGGCGTGCTCCGCGATCTCGGACACGAATGCCGCACCGCCGCCGATGGCGACGAGGCGTGGGCCCTGTTCCACGCATGGCGCCCCGCCGTCGTGCTCAGTGACTTGGTGATGCCGGGGTTGACGGGCGTGGAGCTCTGTGCGCGTGTGCGCTCCGACGCCGGGAGCTACACCTACTTCATCATGCTCAGCAGTGAGGGCGGGCTGGAAGAGACCCTGAAAGGGATGCGAGCGGGGGTCGACGACTACCTCGTCAAGCCGCTGGCGCCCGGGGATCTGCACGCCCGCCTCATCGCCGCGGCGCGGGTCACGGCGCTCCATGCCGATCTTGCCGCCCAGCGTGTCGCGTTGGAGCGACTGAACCGCGGGCTCACCAGCGACGCTCGCCGGGATTCTCTGACCGGCCTGGGCAACCGACGCGCTCTCTCAGAGGATCTTGCGATCCTGGAGGCCCGGGTCCATCGGTACGGGCATCGCTATTGCCTGGCCATGCTCGACGTGGACCACTTCAAGTCGTACAACGACAGGTACGGGCATCCGGCGGGTGATGCTGCGTTGCGGGTCGTCGCCGGTGAGCTGACGGCGGCGGCACGGAGCGGGGACACCGTGTACCGCTACGGCGGCGAGGAATTCCTGTGCATCTTCCCTGAGCAGTCCGTCGCCACTGGCTCGCTTGTGGTGGAGCGCATGCGGAGCGGCCTGGCGGAACGAGCGATTCCGCACGCGGGGAGCCCGCTCGGGATCCTCACCATCACGGCGGGATTGGCTGTCTTCGAGGCCGGAAGCGCCCGCTCCGCGGACGCCGTCGTCGACTCAGCGGACGCGGCGATGTATCGGGGCAAACAGTTGGGACGCAACCGCGTCGCCCATGCCTCCGCGGTCTGAGGACGACGCGCCGACGAAACCGACATCTTCGTCGAGGTGTCGTCGTCGCGCACCGACTGGCACGGGCAGCCCGCCCGCCGGCTCACGATGCATCCCAGCACCGACCCATCGGCGCGGCTTCGCCGCCTGGTCACGGGCGTGTTCAGCGAGATGTCCGACGCTGTCGTCGTCACCGATCCCTACCTTCACATTCGCAGCTGGAACCAGGCAGCTGAGCGCCTCTATGGATGGGCTGAACATGAGGTCCTGGGCCGGCACCTGTTCGACGTCGTTCCGCTTGCCGAAGACAACGACCAACTCAACTCGGCCATGCGAACTCTCGAGGAGAAGGGACGCTGGTTCGGGGAAGGTCAACAAGTCGCCCGCGACGGATCCAGGGTGAACGTGTTCGCGTCCACCACGCTGTTGCGAGACGAGCGCGGTGAACCCTTCGTTTTCGTCTCGGTCAATCGTCAAGCGTCGATTCCGCGGGTTCTCGCGGCATCCTCACCTTCCGATGCGGCCGACGAAGCCGATATTCGTCGCGGCCTGGATTGCGGCGAGTTCGCTGTCCACTACCAGCCGGTCGTTGCCTTCAATGACCGGCACATCATCACGGTAGAGGCCTTGGTCCGATGGAATCACCCCGAACGAGGGCTTCTCCTCCCCGGTTCGTTCATCGATGCCGCTGAACGCAGTGGCGCGATCCTCGAGCTCGGGAGGGTCGTCTTCGACACTGCTTGCCGTCAGGCAGCCGAATGGCGTCGAGGCGGCGGTGATCTCGGAGTCGCGGTCAACCTTTCGACCAAACAGATCGCCGACGTCGCGCTCTTCGACAACATCAACGAGGTGCTCACAGCGTCTGGGCTCGACCCGCGCTCCCTGTGGCTCGAGGTGACCGAGACTGCTCTGGTCGAGGACCTCGACCAAGCGACCGAGCTCCTCGAACGTCTGGCTGCACTCGGCATCGGGATCACGATCGACGACTTCGGGACCGGATGGGCGAGCCTGACCTACCTCAAGCAGTTCCCGGTTCACGCCCTCAAGATCGATCGGAGCTTCGTCGCCGGCATCGACCACAACCCACAAGATGCGGCCATCGCTCGGTCGATCATCTCCCTCGGCGAGGAACTCGACATGGTCGTCGTCGCCGAAGGAATCGAAACCCTCGCGCAGCAGTCAGCCCTGCAAGCGCTGGGATGCTCCTTAGGGCAAGGATTCCTCTACGGCAGACCGGTGCCGGCCGTCGAAGTGCCTATCCAGCGAGCGAACCGACTCTGACACCCTCGCCCGTCCATCGGCTCGCCGACCCCGAGCACTCGTTCAACTCCTGCCCCGCCAGGAAGTCCACTGGGCTGATGACAGCCGTTCGTCGCGTGCCACACGTCCCGGGAGCACCCGTCGTGCGTTGGCGACGAGAGGGGAACCGGCTACTGGCCCGCGATCGGCAGCCAACGCCAATTGCGGAAACCTCGGACGGCGTGGTTGGATTCCCACTCAGAGTGGTACATGCTGGGAGAACACTCCGCGTTGCCCCGGTCCCCGGTGGCGCCCTCACCTCGATGGAGGAGCCCCGTGAAGACGCAGCGCAGGCACAGTTGGGTTGCCGATGTCGGCTCCGCACGAGCGACAGAGCCCCAGGATCGAACGTTGGAGAGCGGCTACCTCGCGCTGCTCGGCCATCGGATGCTCGGGGCGATCTCAGTCGTCGGAGGTGCCTGCGAGACGCTGTCGCGTGATGACTGCCAGATATCCGCCGCCGACCGCGTGCTTCTCGAAGGAGCGATCGAACGGAGCCTGCTGGAGGTCGCAAACGGCGCCCGTTCGCTCATCCAGGGCGTCGTGACCCTTCCGTAGGGGTGGCAGATACTGCCAGACAAATGGCTGGCCTGTTTGGACGGCAAGGAGCACTCTGGCCGGAACGACGCGAATCGTTGCTCCGGACCCCGGTGGCGCTCGCACGACCTGGTGGGCGAGAAGGGCCGTGGGCAATTGGGCGACATGAGTGCACCGGAGCTGGGCCGCCGGATCGAGCGCCTGCTCGAGCTTCGGTTGGGAGGTGTGTTCTCGCCGGTCGATGCCATGGAGCTGAGTGAGCTCTATGCCTTGGAGCGCAGCGGGCGTCCCGGCGAACTTCAACGCACAGCGTTCGGACTGGAGATCACCCAGGACACTTTCGGCCGCGCCTTCACAGACGAGTGGTCGCCCCTGTGACGCACTCTGATCAGGAGTGCCGGCTCTGCGGCGCCCAGGGCCCTGCGGTTCGGCTCCTGTATCTCCAGCTCATCTCGACGCACTACCCGCACTTCATCGTGTGTGAGCGCTGCATCCGCGAGATCGAGGTCATCCACGATGTGGCTGGGAGCAGGAGTCGCTCGGTGAGCCGTCGGCCGGACCCGCGGGAACGACGACGAAGCCCCGGTTTGGGGATTGGGCCGGCGAAGTTGGCGCCGGGTCAGACCTCCGGTCGCTCGCCCGACAACGACTTCATCTCCCGCATGTCGTCGACCATCGAAAGGTGACTTCGCAGCCGGCTTCCGCTCCAGGGGTCAGGCGTGTTGTGCTTCCTCGAGCGTGAGCTCGGCGGCCGGATCGGCTTCGAGGCGTGCATCAGGGATGACGTCGCCGCTCCGGACCGACCGCCCGAACGTGCCAGCCGCAACTCTCTCATCGGCTCGGTCGAGGGCGGTCAGCCGGTCACGAAGCGCAACGGTGATTGCATCATCCGTGCCCTGACTGCTGAGGAGCTCCCCCGCGTCGCTCAGGCCGGTGTCGTCCTCGACGGAGGAACGGTCAGACCGTCCTGACGCCTCGGCGTCGACGAGCGCAGCCTCCACCCTCGCCCGTTCCTGTTGAAGAAGCTCCCGTGCCCTTGCTTCATCCATCTCGCCCTCGCTGTCAGCGGCCGCTCGGATTGCCCGGCGCGGAGTCAGTATCCCGCCCCTTTCGTCTCCGCGCGAGAGGAAGTGGCGAAAACCTTGGGTGCTGGACGGCAGCAGACACGCAAGCGGCGTGCCGGCGGCATTCGGTCGCGATTGAGCTGATCGCTGAGGACGGCGATGCTCACCTGGGCCCGACTGCGGTCGTCGTCGTGGTCGACACTCGGGTGGTCGTGGTCGCGACGGTCGTCGTCGTGGTCGTCGCTGTCGCGGTCGTCACGGCGACGGGTGGCCGGGTGGTGACGCTTGGTCGCCGGGTCGTGGTGGTGATGTCGACCGTGGTGCTGGGCCGTGCGTCGGTCGCCGGTGGCACGCCGGTGGTGGTGGTCGTCGCGTCGGTGGTGAAGGGACTCGGGGAGCCCCCGCATGCGACCAACAGCGCCACGAAAGCGAAGCTGAGGAGCAGCCGCGTCAGGTACGACACCGACGTGCTCACCATCCCGCCTCGACGGAACGGTCATGGCGATGCAGCCAGGTCAAGGCGACGCCCCCCGCGCTCGCCGGGAACAGCGAGCGCATCACTCCCACCTTACCGAGAGCACACCGGCGGCGTGCTCTCCATCCGCTACTGGGCTATGGACGCCGCTCCCACACGAGTTCAGGTGCGCGGGCGGGGCCCCTCGTCCTCCGGCGCCGGTTGCAGCCTCATGGCGTGCGTCCACCAAGCGAAGACCGCCGCCGAGCCGATCGAACAGGCCGCCCAACCCACGAGCCACATCGCGAGCAGGCTCATCGTGACGCGCTCGCGCTCGAGGCCCAGGCAGCGTCGCGATCCATTGGCGAGCCGTCGGCTCGAACCAGCGAACGACCCGTATCGATGATGGCGTCGATGCTGCGGGTGACCTCTCGCTCGAGCACGGCTCTTCCCACCGGCGACATGGACTCGCCGGCCTCGCGGAGCGTCTCGAGCGCGCCGGAGACGACGCAAGCCGCGTCGAGGATCCTGTGTCCGAGCACGGCGACGTAACCACTGTCGAGCTCGTCGCCGGGTCCTTCGAGGGTTGGCATGGCGCTCCTCGTGCTTGCGGAACGCCACCGGGGTCCGGGGCAACGCTGCGGTTCTCTGCAGTATGGGCCCTTTGTGCCGCGTTGCAAGGAAACGTTCGTCCGTGCGGTATGGGCGACAACGGACAGGTGTACGGTGGCGTTGACGCGACGAACGCCCTGACGCGTCGAGCCGGCACTGGCTGGCTGGGGGGCGATGCTCCGGACCCTGGTAGCGCTCATACCGCCGCATTGACGCCGGGAGAGCACATGAGTGCAGGTCCAGTGGTTGGTCGCTTCGGTGTGCCCGCGCGCGTCATGGAGCGACGATGATCGAGGCACGCGGACTGACGCGCCGATACGGATCGACCTTGGCCGTCGACGATCTCTCCTTCGAGGTGAAGTCCGGCCGGGTCACCGGGTTCCTCGGCCCCAACGGCGCAGGGAAGTCCACGACGCTGCGCATGATCATGGGCCTCGACAAGCCCACGGCCGGATCGGTGACGATCGACGGCCACGCGTATGCATCCATCCGTCGGCCGCTGTTCGAAGTGGGGGCGATGCTGGAGGCCGCAGCGATCCACGATGGTCGCTCCGCCTACAACCACCTGCTGTGCATCGCGCAGAGCAACGGGATCGGCCGAAGGCGCGTGGCGGAGGTGCTCGACATCGTGGGGCTGAGCAAAGTCGGCAAGCGGAGGGCCGGGCTCTTCTCGATGGGCATGAGCCAGCGCCTCGGCATCGGCGTCGCGCTCCTGGGTGACCCGGAGCTGGTGATCCTCGACGAGCCGGTGAACGGCCTGGATCCCGAGGGCATCGTCTGGATCCGCAACTTCATGCGATCCCTTGCGGCCGAGGGCCGGACGGTGTTCGTGTCCAGTCACCTGATGGCCGAGATGGCTCTCACCGCCGACCACGTCATCGTGATCGGCAGGGGCAGGCTGATCGTCGAGGCCAGTGTCGACGAGTTGATACACGGCAGCTCGCAGAACTACGTCCGGGTGCGGTCGGACTCGTCCGCCGAGCTGACGAGGCTGCTCGGAGCGGTGGGCGGATCGACGACGACCGATCCCGACGGCGCCCTGGCGGTGACGGGCATCTCGGCGGCGGCCATCGGCGAGTTGGCAGCCGAGCATCATCTCGCGCTCCACGAACTGTCGCCTCAGGAGGCCTCGCTGGAGGAGGCGTATATGGAGCTGACCCGTGACAGCGTCGACTACCGGTCCTCTGCACCCGATCCGGGTTCGTCTGCGCCCGTGCCCGCTGGGAAGGTGGCATGACGATGGATGCGGTCGTCGCGCTGCCGACACGCGCCGGAGCAGCCGGCGTGCCGCCTTCGGGAAGCATCGTCCCGAACGTGTTGGTCTCCGAGTGGACCAAGATCCGTAGCGTCCGCTCGACCTATTGGACGCTTCTTGCGGCCGCCGTGCTCACGGTCGGTTTGTCGGCGATCATCTGCGCCGTCGTCGCTGCGCAGTACGCTGGGATGAAGGCCGCCGACAGGGCGACCATCGACCCCGCCTCGCTGAGCACGTCCGGCGGGGTGTTGGCGCAGCTCGCCATTGCCGTGCTCGGTGTCCTGGTCATCACCAGCGAGTACGCCAGCGGGATGATCCGAACAACGCTGTCGGCTGTACCGCAACGTCTCAACGTGCTCTTCGCCAAGGCTGCCGTGTTCACCGCGGTCACCCTCGCCGTCGTCGGCCCGGCCTCGTTCATCGCCTTCTTCGTCGGCCAGGCGATCCTCTCCACCAAGGACATCGGCGTCGGTATCGGCGCGCCCAACGCGCTGCGCACTGTCGTCGGTACCGCGCTGTACCTCGCCGTGCTCGGGCTCCTCTCGATGGGCATTGGCGCCCTCATCCGCAAGACGGCTGGGGCGATCACTGCGGTGGTGGGAATGCTGTTCGTTCTGCCCGCCCTCTCGAGCCTGCTGCCGTCCTCATTCGAGGTCATCGAGAGGTTCCTGCCCAGCAATGCGGGTCAGGCGATCTTGAGCGGCGGGACAGCGAGTGGCCGCCCGACCACGTTGTCGCCCTGGATCGGCATGGGCGTCTTCTTCCTCTGGGCCACGGTCACCATGGCCGCTGCCGCCTACGCGCTCGTCCGTCGCGACGCGTGAGGCCGGGGCCATTGGCATTCGCCCCCCTCCACGGCACGTACACTGGTGCCAGCGGATCTTGGCCTCCTCCCCCGGACCCCGGGACTCGACCGACCCGCCTCCCCTCAAGCAGCGAGGACGGAGCACCTTGGACGAGGCCCCCAGCGACGAACTCACCCGGCTGAGCCGCTTGGAGTCGGGCACGCCCGTTCCGAGGTCTGCCGGGACCGTCCCCGACACGGAACGACGACCGGATGCCCGGGCCCTGCACCTCGTGGCTGCAGAGCTCGAGTGGCCGCGGGGCGGAACGGTGCAACGCGCGTTCGAGGCCATCCCGGTGGCCGCGGTGGGTCTGGCCTTCGACGGCACGGTCCTGTTCGTCAACGACGCCGGTCGAGGCTCGGCTGGGCTGGATGACCCCGACTTCGTCGGTCACCCACTGAGCGACGTCCTCGACCCTGTCGACGCCCATCTGGTCACCGATGCGCTCTCGGGTTTGGCCAGGGGCGCGATCGACAACGCCCGAGTCGCAGCGACCATGACGTCACATGCGGGCCGGAGGATCAAGGTGACCCTGACCCTTGCCGCGGTGCGCGACGAGGCGGGCGCGATGTCGAGCGCAGTCGTCCTCGTGCAGGATCTCTCCGAACGTGACCGCGAGCACGCCGAGCTTCGTCATCGCGCCTCCCGCGACGGTCTCACCGAGCTGCCCAACCGAACGGAGTTCGTCCACCGCGTCGGACAGGCGATGGCGCGAGCCCGGCGCCGAGCCTCGTGGTCCGCCGTGCTCTTCTTGGACCTCGATGGCTTCAAGGCGGTCAACGACAACCTCGGCCATGCGGCCGGCGACGAGCTGCTGTTCTCCGCAGCAGGTCGCATCAGCGCTGTCATGCGGCCCGAGGACACCCTGGCCCGCTACGGCGGAGACGAGTTCACCGTGCTGTGCGAAGACCTCCACGGAGCTGAGGAGGCCGACGCCATCGCCCAGCGGGTGCTCAGCGTGTTTCGGACGGCGTTCTTGCTCAGCGCTGGTGCCACCTCGCTCAGTGCGTCGATCGGCGTCGCCGTTGTCGCCGGGGGAGCCACGAACGCATTGTCGGTGATCGAGGCCGCCGACGCCGCCATGTACGCCAGCAAGCATGCGGGGCGGGCTCGATACGTGGTGCACGAGCTTGGTGCCACCCAGTGAGGTGCACGGCCCCGTCTTCTGGGGTCAGCCGCGTCGCTCGAGGTGGCCCCGGATCAGGTCCCGCAACTGCCGATCGACCGAGACCGCGTGCACGTGAACCCGTTCCAGCAGACTGATGCGGTCGACCTCCGTCAACTCGTCCCAGTGCTGTTCCAGGGTGTCGGTCCCCATGACGACGATGGCCGAGGAGTTGAGCAGACCGTGGGCGGCCACCGCGGGCCCGCTGTCGAGCGCGTCGGCGCGGTCCTCCGCTGACGCTCGACGGTCCAGGCTCGCCTGGTGCCGATCCGAGGCCGAAGCTTCGCGATCGGCCGCCGCCCCGTCGCGCGCGGCGGTGCGGAGCGCCTGCGGTTCCCCGCGACGCGGCCCGCGCAGGTCGATGACGTCCGACGAGGCACTGTCCACGACGCCTTCGTCGGCCAGGTCGCGGGCCTCAGCCCGCTGGTCCCGCTTGTGAGCCTGACGATCACGGTCGTCTCCGGCGCGGTCGCGTTCGTCCATTGCTGCGGTGTCACCTGCGAATTGCATGGCGGGCACGGCTCGACCGCGTTCCTCGAGAAGGGGCTTCCCTGCACTCTGCGGGCTGGATCGTCCGAAGTACAGGATGCAATCGCCAATGACGGCGGGTTCCCCTGGGGGCGTGGTCAGGATTGCGGCTCCTCCGGTACCGCCGTGGCCAGGACAAAAGGTCTCGCGGGCTCCCGCGTGGTCGCGTGGTCCCGTGTGCAGCCGCGACGGATCTAGGTGAGGAGCAGACACTTCAACATCCGCCAACCCGGTACGCTGCCAAAGAGAAGACGAACCTGCACCCTTCGCCGCGTTGGTTGCGTGGGCTCCTGCCGTCTCCGATGCCTCCCGGGGGGTTGTCGTCGGTGCCGCCGCCTTCCGAACTGCTTGGACGACCGCGCTTTCGAAGGAAGGTGAGCCCCTTTGCACCCTTGCATCGGGCTGGACGTATGACGCGCCCGCACGCCGCGCTCCGCGAGGCATGGGCGTTGGAACGCAGCACCGCCCACGCGGCGCGCACGCGAGATGATGCCGTTGCTGAATGGCGGCAGGTCACGCCGCCGACGGACCGCACGTGCCCGCTGCGTGAGACCGCGGCGGCGGTCAGATACGTCCAGGACGGTCACGCGCGAGGCAAGGTCGTCGTCGCCGTGTGAACCACCGCGGCTGACACCACACGAGCGTCATCGACGAACTGCCTGTTCACAGCGACCATCCAAACCCGCACGAAAGAAGCGAGGCCCACGCATGTCCATCGCCATTCCATATCCGGCTCAGTTGGAGTTCGACGCCGACCGCCACATCAGCCGCTGGCGACCGCTGGTCCAGTGGCTCCTTGCGGTGCCGCACCTCTTGGTCGCCAACGCGCTCAGCTCCCTTCGAGGGGTGTTGACGCTCATCAGCTTCTTCACAGTGCTGTTCACCAAGCAGATCCCCCGACCGCTGTTCGACGCCATCGCCATGACCTACCGCTACGAGTGGCGGGTCATGAGCTACGCCCTGTTCCTTCATGAGGACTACCCGCCGTTCTCCTTCCGGGCGGAGGCGATCGACGATGGTGCGGAGCCGCACACGACGTTGAGCCTGACGTATCCGGACGGACTGAACCGTTGGGCGCCGCTCTACAAGTGGTTCCTCGCCATTCCTCACTACGTCGTGGCCCTCGCTCTGGCTGTCGCTGCGGCCGGCGCGGTGCTCGTCGGGTTCTTCGCGGTCGTGTTCACGGGCCAATTTCCCCTCCGGCCGCGCGACTTCATCGTGCACGCCTGGCGCTACGGCCTGCGGGTGCAGGCGTACGTCGGTTTGCTCACCGACCGATATCCCCCGTTCGCACTGCGTGCGTGACGCTGCCGCGTCACGCTCGGGGTCGGGTGGGCGGCGCCTCGGCGTTGATCTCACCGACGAGGTCGAGCAGGCGTGCAAGGTCTGAGAGCCGCGTGTCGAGGTCGATGCCTCCTGCGCCGATTCGGAGCATGGTGATACCGACGTCGCGGTAGAGGCGGAGCCGGCCGCGGATCATGTCGTCGGTGCCCAGGAGGTTGGTGCCGAGCCCTATCTCGGTGGGGACGCGCTTGCGCGCCGCCTCCTGGTCGCCGGCGAGCCAGAGCCGCTGCACCTCTCGCACATCCTCGCCGTAGCCCTGGCGGGCGAACGCGTCGTTGTAGAAGTTGTGCTTCGTCGAGCCCATGGCCCCGAAGGTGAAGGCGTAGCCCTCGGCGTGCCGACGGCCCGCTTCTTCGACATCATCGGTGAACTCGACGGCCACCGAGACGGTGAGATCGAGGGCTGCGAGGTCCCGCCCCGCGCGGGCCGCGCCCTCCCGGATGGGGTCGAGGAAGACGTCGGCGGTTTCGGGGAAGAACGAGTTCCCGATCCACCCGTCGGCGAGCTCACCGGTGAGGCGGAGGTTGGCGGGTCCGAGGGCCGCCACGTAGATGGGGATGTGCGTCGCGGGCATGAGGGAGCGGAGAGCACGTCCTTCGCCGCCGGGCAGGGGCAGGGTGTAGATCTCGCCGTCGTACTGCAGCCGTTCCTGTGCGCTGACCTGCCGGATGATCTCGATGGTCTCCCGGGTGCGGCGCACGGGCTTGTCGAACCGGACGCCGTGCCATCCCTCCATGACCTGCGGGCCGCTGGTGCCGATGCCGAGGATGAAGCGACCGCCCGACAGCATCTGCATCGACAGTGCGGACATGGCGAGCATCGCCGGTGTGCGCGCGCCGAGCTGGGCGATGCCGGTGCCGAGGCGGATGCGCGACGTCTGACCTGCGAGGTAGGCGAGCGGAGTGAGGGCGTCGCCGGCCCAGAACTCGGCGGACCACACGCTGTCCACCCCGAGCTTCTCGGCCTCGCGGACGAAGTCGACGTCATCGGGACGCAGCGTTGCCGCGCCGATGCCGATCTCGAGCGTCATTGCTGGGTCTCGGCCAGCTGCTTGATGCCTTCGAGGTTGGCCCGCATGTTCCGCTCGTGCTCGGCGAGTCGCCGGGCGATGATCCTCTCCTCCTTGTCGGGCATGGCATCGATGGCGATGGAGAGACCCGATGGCGCGGGCCCCATCCGCATGCCCTGGCGCAGCCGTGTGCCGCCTGCGTCATCGTCGAGGTCGAACCACCAGCTCGCGGACGGATCGTCGGGGTCGGTGACGGCCCAGGCGAAGGACCGCGGTCGGTCGTAGCGCGTCACGAAGGACACGGTCTCCCACTCGCCGATGGCGTCGTGGTGGTTGCGCCCGGCGAAACGGGCGCCGACCCCCGGTTCACGGTCGAGCCAGCGGGCGCCGAGGAACTCACTCGAGAAGCGGGCGGGCAGCTCGATGTCGGAGACGATGTCCCACACCCGCTCGACCGACGCTGTGATCACGATGTCGACCTCGACAGATGGGCCGTCCGCGTACTTCATGACGGTGACCGTATCGAGACACCGGAGCCTGTGCTGTCGTGGGCTACCGGCGGTTGGCGAAGTACTTCTTGTAGCTCTCGGCCGACGCGGCCAGCTCCGGGTCCGCGTCGAGCTTGGGCTGCATCTTCTTCCACGCCTCTTCCCGTTTGGCCGGGTAGTACTCGGTGGGCCAGTACCCCTCGTGCGGGCGGTAGCTCTTGAGGACGTTGCGGGCGACGGTGGCCTTGTGGACCTCGTCGACGCCGTCGGCGATGCCCATCGTCGGGGCGCCGGCGTACATGGCCTGGATCGGGGTGAGGTCGGTGGTGCCGAGGGAACCGAGGATGTGGAGCGCGTTGAACGACACGTCGCGAAGGACCTTGGCCATCGTGTACTTCACGGCGGCAATGTCCGTGCGGGTCTCCTGAGTCGACGTGTTGTCGATCTTCCAGGCCGTCTCGAGCACGAACAGCCGCAACATGCGGATCTGGGCGTAGGAGTCGGCGATCTTCTCCTGCACCATCTGGTGCTCGGCGATGATCTTCCCGTGCGACTCGCGGCTCAGGGCGCGCTCGCACATCATGTCGAAGGCCAGGTTGCACTGGGCGATCGTGCGCATCGCGTGGTGGATGCGCCCGCCGCCGAGCCGGCGCTGCGCGAGGACCTTCGCCCCATCCTCCGGACCGAGCAGGTGGTCGAGGGGGATGCGGACGTCGCGGTAGATGATGTGGTTGTGGTTGCGCGGCTCGGGCTGGATCTCCACGCC
Source organism: Actinomycetota bacterium (assembly GCA_041166085.1). Taxonomy (GTDB): domain Bacteria; phylum Actinomycetota; class Acidimicrobiia; order Acidimicrobiales; family JAFATL01; genus JBEEFP01. Next base: position 359 of record JBEEFP010000004.1, on the reverse strand, counting down.
CGGCGTCTCGCGCGGCACGACGAACATGCCGTTCGTGCACATGACGAACAGGATGTCGGCGACGCGGCCCGCGCTCGTGAACCACTTCTCGCCGTTGATGACCCACTCCTCGCCGTCGCGCACGGCATGGGTCCTGAACAGGTTCGGGTCGGACCCGCCCTGCGGCTCGGTCATGGAGTACGCCGACCACATCTCCTGGTTGAGCATCGGCTTGAGCCAACGCTCTTTCTGCTCGTCGGTGCCGTACGCCGCGAGCATCTCCATGTTCCCGGTGTCGGGTGCGGCCGCGCCGAACATCTGCGGCGCTGACGGGTACCGGCCCAGGATCTCGTTCAGGAGGCCGAGCTTCAGCTGGCCAT
>JBEEFP010000003.1:0-63264 GCA_041166085.1 Actinomycetota bacterium | reverse complement strand
GCCTTCGTCCCCCACGCGGCGTTGCTGCGTCAGGCTTTCGCCCATTGCGCAAGATTCCCCACTGCTGCCTCCCGTAGGAGTCTGGGCCGTGTCTCAGTCCCAGTGTGGCTGGTCGTCCTCTCAGACCAGCTACCCGTCGGAGCCTTGGTGAGCCGTTACCTCACCAACAAGCTGATAGGCCGCGAGGCCCTCCCGAAGCGGAATCCATTTCCTCATCCGACCATGCGATCAGATGGGGATATCCGGTATTAGCACCGGTTTCCCGGTGTTGTCCCGGTCTTCGGGGCAGGTTCCTCACGTGTTACGCACCCGTTCGCCACTCGGTCTTCCCCTCTCTTGCGAGAGGTTGGACCTCGTTCGACTTGCATGTGTTAAGCACGCCGCCAGCGTTCGTCCTGAGCCAGGATCAAACTCTCCATCGAGATCTCTCGAGGTCCGAAGACCCCTTCGATCGTGTTGAAGAGTTGGCCATCGGGAAACTGAAATCCCGGCGGCCAACTGGCACAAGAACAGATAATTTCGTTGTCCGTTCTCAGTGCATTGACTTACTTCTTTTGCGATCGCGCCCGTCTCCGAAGAGACCGATGCGATCGCCCGCACTGGCTTTTGGCTATCTCTGTTCCGTTTTCAAGGAGCACTCGGGCGCCAGGCACACGACTCGTAGAGCCGGAGGTGCCGGATCGTCCTGCTGGGGGTTTCGATCCTCGGCTCGGTTTCCCGAGGCCTCCGTTTCCAGAGGGGCCGGATCGCACTTCCCCTGCCCGCGAGCGGAGCCCGCAGGGCAGCGTTTCAGTATAGCTCGCCCTGGGAGGCTGTCAACTGAGCGTCGCCGCTCGGTTCGGTCCTTCCCGGGGTTTGCCAACCTACCACCCTCCACCGCAACGCACGCCGGCTGCGGGAGAATTGCCCCGTGCCACGAGGCTTGTTCGTCGCGCTCTGCGCGGCCGCCCTGGCCACGTCGGCGTGTGCGTGGACCAGTCCGGGCCTCCCTCCGGGGCAGGCGACGGCCGAGTCGTCCCAGGTCTTCGCGGCGGACGGCACCCTCATCACCACCCTGCACGGCGAGGAGAACCGGGAGCTGGTGCCGCTGGCGGGCATCCCCCGGGTCCTGCAGGACGCGGTCGTCGCCATCGAGGACGAGCGCTTCTGGTCGCACCGGGGCGTGGACCTGCGGGCGGTCGCCCGGGCTGCGGTGAGCAACGCCGAGGCGGGACGGGTGGCCGAAGGCGGCTCCACGATCACCCAGCAATACGTGAAGAACGAGCTGCTGGGGCCGCAACGGGACGTACGCCGCAAGCTGCGGGAGGCGTCGCTCGCCTACCACCTCGAGCAGAAGTACTCGAAGCAGCGGATCCTCGAGCTCTACCTCAACACCATCTACTTCGGCAACGGTGCCTACGGCGTGCAGGCAGCGGCGCACGAGTACTTCGGCGAGCCCGCCGACAAGCTGGCCCTGCCCCAGGCCGCCCTCCTCGCCGGGCTCATCAACGCGCCCACCACCCTGGACCCCTACGACCATCCCGACCGGGCGCTGGCCCGTCGCAAGACGGTGCTCGACAAGATGGTGCAGCTGGGGCTGGTCCCGCGGTCCGAGGCCGACGCCGCGACAGCAGCGCCGCTCGGGCTCCGTACCAAGCCGGCCGACGAGCGCTACCCCGCTCCCTACTTCGTCGAGCGGGTCAAGCGCTTCATCCTGGACGACCCCCGCTTCGGTGCCACGCCCAAGGCCAGGCGTGACCTCCTCTTCACTGGTGGCCTCAAGATCTCCACCACCGTCGACCTCACCCAGCAGGCCGAAGCCGAGGCCGCGGTCGGCAAGGTCCTCACGTCCCCCGAAACGGACCCCGAGGCCGCGGTCGTGTCCATCGAGCCCGGCACCGGCTACGTGCGCGCCCTCGTGGGCGGCCACGACTTCTTCGGTGGCGGGGCTCAGGCCAAGCTCGACCTCGCGACCCAGGGTGTGGGTCGGCCCGCGGGGTCGTCGTTCAAGCCCTTCGTCCTGGCGGCGGCGTTGGCCAAGGGCATCCCGCTCACCCGCACCTACGACGCACCCGGTCACATCACCCTCGCCCTGCCACGGACGCGCACGGTGTGGCCCGTCGACAACTACGAGGGACACGGCGGCGGCCGCATGGATCTGGTGGAGGCGACGGTGCAGTCGGTCAACACCGTCTACGCACAGCTCGTGCTCGACGTCGGTCCCGAGGCCGCGGTCCAGCTCGCGACGCGGATGGGCATCACCACCCCATTGAAGCCCTATCCCTCCGCGGTGCTCGGCACCAACGAGGTGCGACCCCTCGACATGGCATCGGCCTACGGCACCTTCGCCAACCGCGGCGTGGCGGTGCCGCCCACCTTCGTGCTCAAGGTGGTCGGTCGGGACGGCGAGATCCTCTACCAGCACAAGCACACCGAGCACCGTGTGCTGCCGGCGGACCTGGTCGACGCCGAAGTGGACGTGATGCGACAAGTGGTGGAGCGCGGCACTGGCGTCAACGCGCGCATCGGTCGGCCCGTGGCCGGCAAGACGGGCACGGGCCAGGAGTGGCGCGACGCGTGGTTCGTCGGGTTCACGCCCGACCTCGTCACCTCGGTGTGGGTCGGCTTCCCGCGTGGTCAGATCTCCATGAAGCCGCCCACCACCCGGACGCTGGTGTCGGGCGGATCGTGGCCGGCGCGCATCTGGCAGCTCTTCGTCGGCGAGGCGCTGGCCAGTCGACCCATCGCCGACTTCCACCCGGCGCCCGCGTCGGCGGCCGGCGTCGACGTGACGCCGCGCGCCGTACCGAACCTGGTGGGCATGCCCGCCGAGCAGGCAGAGTTGACCCTCAGCCGGAGCGGGCTCGCGTCGCGCCGGCGCACGGTGACGAACAACGAGTACCCACCGGGCTATGTCGTGTCCCAGAGCCCGAGCAGCGGCGCGACGGTCGCGGGCGGGTCAACGGTCACGCTCACGGTCAGCACGGGCGCCACGCGCAGCACGGACGTCCCGGACGTGCTGGGCCAGGCCCAGGCTGACGCGGTCGCCGCCCTCAAGCGCGCTGGCTTCGCGGTCGACGTCCAGGCCGAGCCCGAGACCGACCCGGTCAAGGCGGCTGCGCACAAGGGCGTGGTCTGGAAGCAGAGCCCGGCCGGCGCCGGTCCTGCCGAGCGCGGGTCCACCGTCGTCATCTGGGTCAACCCGGCCTGAGTCGCACCGCGTACAGTCCCGATCATGAGCGACGACGTCCTCTGGCTCGACGCGACCGCACAGGCCGCGGCCCTGCGCGACGGCGAGATCGGCGCGGTCGAGCTGTTCGAGCTCGCGGTCGACCGGCTCGCCACCGTTGATGCCAACCTCGCCGTGCTGGTGCACGAGCGCTTCGACGCGGCGAGGAACGAGATCCTCGACTGTGCGGATGAGGCACCGTTCGCGGGCGTGCCCATGGTGCTCAAGGACCTGATCGCGCACGTCGCCGGCGAGCCACTCGTGGAGGGCGTCGCGGGCGTGGCGCGCCGCAGGTATGTCGCACGCGAGGACACCGAGCTCGTGCGCCACTTCCGCGGGGCCGGCCTCGTCATCGCCGCGATGACGAAGTGCTCCGAGCTCGGGATCCTGCCCACCACCGAGCCCGCGTTGTACGGCCCGGCGCGCAACCCCTGGGACCGCGATCGCTCGACGATGGGGTCGTCGGGTGGCTCGGCGGCCGCAGTCGCGTCGGGTGCAGTGGCGATCGGGCACGGCAACGACCTCGGCGGGTCGCTGCGGTCGCCGGCGAGCGCATGCGGCATTGTGGGGCTGAAGCCGTCACGCGGGCGGGTATCACTCGCTCCGGACTTCGGCGACTTCATGGGCGGGATCGCAGGTGAGTTCGCCATGACGCGGTCCGTCCGCGATGCCGCTGCGCTGCTCGACGCGGTGGCGGTGCCGTCGCCCGGCGACCCCTACGAGATCCCTCGCGTGCCGTCGTTCGCGGGCGCGCTGCGAGAGCCGACCGGTCCGCTGCGCGTCGCCATCGTGCCCGACGGGGCGCCCGCCTGCCGGGGCGCCGTCGAGGTCGCGGCACGCGCCCTCGAGGACATGGGTCACCGAGTCGAGGTGAGCCGGCCCGCGGCGTTGGACGAGCCCGAGTACGGCCTCCACCTCTTCGGAATCATCACCGCAGCGACGGAGTGGTCGATGGCGTGGTGGCACCGAGCCCTCGGCGAGCCCCTCGGGGCCGCTGACGTCGAGCCGCTCACCTGGTGGCTGGCCGAGCAGTCGAGGAGGCGCACGCCCGGCGACTACCTGAGCACCATCGAATGGCTCCAGAAGTGGTCACGGCGCGTCGCGGCTTGGTGGGGCGATGGGTTCGATCTCCTCGTCACACCCACGATGGCGGACGTCCCGCCTCCGCTCGGGTCCTTCACGTTCGACCCCGAAAGTCCCGTGTCGGTGCTCCTCCGCGTCACGGAGCTCACACCACTGCTCATGTGCTGGAACGTCACCGGGTCGCCGGCCATCTCGCTCCCGTTGGCAACCGCCGACGATCTACCCGTGGGCGTGCAGCTGGTCGCGCCGCCGGGCGCGGACAGCCGACTCCTCGCCGTTGCCGCGCAGCTCGAGGAAGCGCTCCCGTGGAAGGACCGTCGACCGCCCACCTTGTGAGCTCAGCGCGACACGTTGGGCTCGCCCCGCACCCACCATCGCCACTGGTGCTCGTCGCCCTTGCCCGCACGCAGCCCGATGCGCGGTCCCACGGCGGGGTCGGTGGGCGGCGGGGTGCCGTCGTCGGCCAGCGCCACCTCGAGGTCGCCTGAGACGAGGTCTGCGCCGTCGTGGACGCCGGTGATGCCGTAGGCCTGGCACAGCTTCGCCGGCCCGCTCAGCAGGTCGCGCGTGCGACGGGCCGCTGGGCGCGCTGCGTGCATGGCGTCGATGCCGTCCAGTGGAGCGGCGGCACGCAGCAGGACGGCCACACCATCGCCCCGGTCGCCGCAGACAGCGTTGGCGCACCAGTGCATGCCGTAGGTGAAGTACACGTAGAGGTGGCCGGCGGGCCCGAACATGGTCGCGTTGCGCGCCGTCTGGCCCCGGAAGGCGTGGCTGCCCGCGTCCTCGCCGCCGCAGTACGCCTCCACCTCGACGAGCCGGGCGACGAGCGGACCGCGCACGATGAGCTTGTTCAGCAGCTCGGGCGCGACGTCCCGCGGATCGCGGCGGTAGAAGCTACGCGGGAGCCGGCGCATCGCCGAGTAGCGCGCGGACCTCGGGCGGCGGAGCCATCGGCTCCTTGGTGCCCGCCTCGACGCCGACGTAGGTGAGAGTTGCGATGAAGACGGGCCGCTCGCCCACCGCTCCCGCGAACCCGACCTCGAAGCTGGTGTTGCCCCAGCGCGTCACGCCGACCGCGATGTCGAGGTCTTCGCCGATGGTCGCGCTCCCCTTCCAGTCGACGACCGCCTTCACCGTCATGATGTCCCAACCGAAGCGCTCGAATTGGAGGTCGAGCGTGCGCAGCCACCGGTCCATCGCGTCGTCGATGTAGGCGAGGTAATGGGCGTTGAACACCACTCCCTGCATGTCGACTTCGCCGTACCGAACGGGGATCCTGTGCACGAACCCCGGATCACCCACGGGCCAGGCGCTCCTGGTCGACGCGGAGCCGCTCGCGGAAACGGTGGAGCTGATCCGCCACGGGCTTGGGGCCGGCACCTCCCGCGGTGGTGCGACGGGCAACCGCCGCACCTGGTTCGAGGAGGGGCAGGGCCTCGGTGCCCAGCTCGGGATGGGCCTCGACCAGCTCGGTGAGCGGCACGTGGCGCTCGAGCGAGGCCCGCACGAGCTCGCCGACAAGGTGGTGGGCGTCACGGAAGGGCTTGCCGCGGGACACGAGCCACTCGGCCAGGTCGACGGCGGCGGCCGCAGGGCTGTCGGCCGCCTCCTGCATGCGGGCGGTGTCGAACGTCGCCGTGTGCAGCAGACCAGTGAGCGCCGCCACCGCCAAGTTCACCTGGTCGAGGGCGTCGAAGAGCGGTTCCTTGTCCTCCTGCAGATCGCGGTTGTAGGCGAGGGGCAGGCCCTTGAGCGTGGTGAGGATGCCGGTGAGGTGGCCGATGAGGCGACCCGCCTTGCCGCGCGCCAGCTCGGCCACGTCGGGGTTCTTCTTCTGCGGGAGCATCGAGCTGCCGGTGGCGTAGGCGTCGTCGAGGCGCATGAAGCCGAACTCCTCGGTCGACCACAGCACGATCTCCTCACCGATGCGGCTGAGATGGACGCCGAGCAGCGCGAGCACGAAGAGGGACTCGGCCACGAAGTCGCGGTCCGACACCGCGTCGAGCGAGTTCTCGAAGCGCCCGCCGAATCCGAGGTCGTCGGCGACGCTGTCGGGATCCAGCGGCAGCGACGAGCCAGCCAGTGCGCCGGCACCGAGCGGCGACACGTCGAGGCGCCGGCGTGCGTCCAGCAGACGGTCCACGTCCCGCGCCAATGCCCACGCGTGAGCCAGCAGGTGATGGGCCAGCAGGACGGGTTGGGCCCGCTGCATGTGCGTGTAGCCGGGCAGGTAGGCGTCCTGGGCCTGCTCGGCCCGCTGGAGCAGGACCTGCTCGAGCCCCACGACCCGCCCCATGACCGTGAACAGCTCGCGCTTGGTGAACAGACGCAGCGCGGTGGCGACCTGATCGTTCCGACTGCGGCCAGTGTGCAATCGCGCCCCGACTGCGCCCGCGATCTCGGTGACTCGGCGCTCGATGGCGGTGTGGATGTCCTCGTCCGTCGGCGCGAAGGTCAGCGTCCCCGCCTGCAACTCCTCGGCCACGTGGTCGAGGGCGGCCAGCAGGATGCCGGCGTCCTCGGGAGTCAGCAGGCCGCCTCGCTGCAGGCCCCGCACGTGCGCGCGCGAGCCGACGATGTCGTCGGCCGCCAGCCGCTGGTCGAAGGGGAGGCTCACGGTGAAGGCGAGGAGCTCTTCAGCCGGACCACCCTCGAACCGCCCCTGCCACAGTGTCATCTGTCTGCTCCGCCCGACGTCATGTGGTTGCTCCGCCCGACGTCATGTGTCTGCTCCGCCCGACGTCATCACGGCCGCCGAGCTCCGCCTTGACGTTGGGCCCACGTCTCGATGCCGAGCCCCCAGAGACGCACGAAGCCTTCGGCGTCCTCGTGCCGGAACGCGTCCGCCGCGTCGTAGGTGGCCAGCCCATAGTCGTACAGGCTGTGCTCGCTGCGCCGTCCGACCACCCGGCACGAGTTGGGCTCGAGGAGCAGACGGACCTCGCCGGTCACGAACCGCTGGCTCTCGTCGACGAAGGCGTCGAGCGCCTGCTTGAGCGGTGAGAACCACAGCCCGTCGTAGATGAGCTCGGCGTACCGCGGCTCGAGGCGCGCCTTCTCGCGCGCCAGGTCCCGCTCCAGGGTGATCGACTCCAGATCGGTGTGGGCCAGGATCAGCGCGAGGGCGGCCGGGCACTCGTAGGTCTCGCGGCTCTTGATGCCGACGCGGCGGTTCTCGACCATGTCGATCCGGCCCCATCCGTACGACCCCACGAGCTCATTGAGCGCGACCACCAGGTCGTGCAGTGCCATGGTCGTTCCGTCGACGCTCACAGGGATCCCTGCCTCGAAGGCGATGGTCACCTCGCGCGGCTCGGTGGCGGTCGGGACGGTCATCGACCACACGCCGGGCGGCGGCTTGGCCCACGGGTCCTCCATCTCGCCGCACTCGATGGCCCGTCCCCACAGGTTGTCGTCGATGGAGTAGAGCTTCTCCTTCGTCGCGGTGATCGGGATGTCGTGGTCGTAGGCGTAGAGGATGGCGTCCTCGCGGGTCATGCCCCAGGTCCGCACCGGCGCAAGGATCTCGAGATCAGGCGCCAGGGCGCGGATCGACACTTCGAAGCGCACCTGATCATTCCCCTTGCCCGTGCAGCCGTGGGCGATGGCGTCGGCGCCGTGCTGACGGGCCGCGTCCACGAGATGCTTGGCGATGACGGGACGGGACAGCGCGGAGACGAGGGGATACTTGCCCTCGTAGAGGGCGTTGGCCTTCAAGGCCGGGCCCACGTACTCGCGCGCGTACTCCTCGCGCAGGTCGAGCACCGCGGCCTCGATGGCACCGGCAGCCAGTGCCCGCTCGCGCACGCCTTCGGTGCCCCCTTGCCCGACGTCGGCCGCGATGGCGATCACCTCGACGCCGAGCTGCTCCTGCAGCCACTTGACGGCGACCGACGTGTCCAGTCCGCCTGAATAGGCCAGCACCACCCGCTTGGGCATCAGCTTCGTCCTCGCTCGGCCATGGTTCGCGATCTTCCTTCCAGCCCGGCCAAGGCCGAGAGGCGCTCGGCCAGCTTGGCTCCGGTCGTGCGCTCTGATGCAACTGCGAGCAGTGTGTCGTCCCCGGCCACGATGCCGACGATGCCGTCCACCCCGGCGCGGTCGAGGGCGGAGGCCACGACGTGGGCCGAACCGGGCGGCGTCTTGACGACCACCAGGTTGGCCGAGTGGGCCACCTCGACGACCCAGTCGCCGAGCACCCGGCGCAGATGGTCCTCCGGGGCAACGCGTTCCTGGGGGAGCTCGGGCAGGCCGTAGATCGGGTCGCGCGAGCCGGGCACGCGCACCTTGATGGCGCCCATCTCCTCGAGGTCGCGCGAAACCGTGGCCTGGGTGGCGCTGAACCCGTCGCCGGCCAGCAGCTCGACCAGGCGCCCCTGGCTGGACACCGGATGCTTCTCGATGAGCTGGGCGATGCGGTGCTGCCGCTGAACCTTGCTCATCGACACTCGCTCGCTCGCAAGCTTCGCTCGCTGAAGAGCGATAGGGGCCCCACTCGTTCGACCGCCATCGCGCGATCGGGTCTGTCCCCCATCGCGGGCACCTGCCGGAGCATCGTTGGACCCTTCATCTGGTGCCCAACAGCCACAGCAGCAGCCCACGGGCCGCGTGCAGGCGGTTGGCGGCCTGGGGCCACACCAGGCTGCTGGGGCCGTCGATGACCTCGGCCGCCACCTCCTCGCCTCGATGGGCGGGCAGGCAGTGCAGGAAGACGGCTCCCGGGTTGGCCTTGTCCATGAGCTCGGCAGTGACCGCGTAGTCCGCAAAGGCGGCGCGGCGGGAGTCAGCCTCGCCCTCCTGGCCCATCGACGCCCACACGTCGGTGCAGATGGCGTCGGCCACGCCAGTCGCCTCGGCAGGATCGTTGGTGAGCAGGATGCGGCCGCCGGCGTCGCGTGCCTTCTCGACGGCCAGCGCCGACGGCTCGAAGCCGGGCGGCGTCGCGACCCGGACGTGCATCCGGGCCAGCGCGGCACCGATCATCAACGAGTTGCACACGTTGTTGCCGTCGCCGACCCACGCCACCGTGAGGCCGGCCAGGTTCTTGAATCGCTGCCGCATCGTGAGCAGGTCGGCCAGCGTCTGCAGCGGGTGTGCCTGGTCCGACAGGAGGTTGATCACCGGGACCGGGCTGACATCGGACATGCGCTCGACGGTGGCATGGTCGAAGACACGCGCGCCGATGACCCGGTGGTACGACGCCAGCGTCCGCGTGAGGTCCTCCACCGTCTCCCGCGCGCCGATGCCGACCTCTTCGCCGCGCATCGACACGGGGTGGCCGCCCAACTGCACGACCGCCACTTCCATCGAGTTGCGGGTGCGGGCCGAGGGCTTCTCGAAGAGCAGCCCCACGCCCTGCGAGGCCAGCACCGCCGGGAACTCGGCGCGCTCGGCCAGATCGAGGACGAGGGCGAGCTCGTTGGCAGTGAGGTCGTCCATGTCGAGCAGGTGACGCGGGGTGCTCACGCCATCACTCCCGCGAGAACGGCGACCGCTTCGTCGATCTCCGCATCCGAGACCAGGAGCGATGGTGCCAGGCGGAGGGCCGAGTCGGTCACCGCGTTCACGACCAAACCCGCGTCGAGGGCGGCGGCCGTCAACGTCTTGGCCACCGGCTCGGCCAGCTCGGCAGCGAGCAGCAGGCCCAGGCCGCGGACAGCAACGACGCCGGGAAGGGTCGCGAGGCCATCGGCCAATCGCTTGCCGGCTGCCGCGGCCCGTGCAGGGACGTCCTCGTCTTCCATTACGCGGAGCACGGCGCGCGCGGCCGCAGCGGCGAGGGGCTGACCGCCGAAGGTCGTGGCGTGGTCGCCGGGCACGAAGGCGTCGGCGACGTCGGCCCGGGCCCAGCACGCACCGATGGGAACGCCGTTGCCCAAGGCCTTGGCCATGGTCACCACGTCAGGCCGCACGTCGAGGTGCTCGAAGCCGAACCAACGCCCCGTACGCCCGAGGCCGGTCTGCACCTCATCGACGATGAACAGCGCGTCGCGCTCGTCGCAGAGCCGGCGCACGGCCTCGAAGTACGCGGGTGTGGCGGGGTTGACGCCGCCTTCTCCCTGCACGGGCTCGAGGATCACGGCACCGACCACATCTGCGTCGAGTGCCTTGTCGAGCGCGTCGACGTCCTCCCACGCCACATGGCGCACCCCTTCGAGCATCGGCGCGAAGGCCTCGTGCTTCTGGGGCTGTCCGGTGGCGGCGAGGGTGGCCATGGTGCGGCCGTGGAACGAGCCGTAGGCCGCCACCACCCCGTGACGGCCCCGCCCAGCCCACTTGCGAGCCAGCTTGAGGGCGCACTCGTTGGCCTCCGCCCCCGAGTTGGCGAAGAACACCTTGCCGCCACCACCCAGCAGCCGGTCGAGGGTCGTTGCCACCTCGGGTCCGACCGTCGTGCCGAACAGGTTCGACGTGTGCAGGAGCGTCCGTGCCTGCTCGGCGAGGGCGGCCGCCACCGCCGGATGGGCATGACCGAGGGAGGTCACGGCCAGCCCCGACAGGAAGTCGAGGTAGCGCTTCCCGTCCTCGTCGAACAGCTGAGTCCCCTCGCCGCGCACGAACGTCACCGGACGCGGCGGATAGGTGTTCATGAGGATGTCGAAACGACTCACGCCGTCACCATCGTGCCGATGCCCTCCGGCGTGAAGATCTCGAGCAGCAGCGCGTGGGGCAGGCGTCCGTCCAGGATGTGGGCCTGGCCCACGCCGGCCCGCACCGCACGCACGCACGAGTCGACCTTCGGGAGCATGCCACCCTCGAGGGCGCCATCGGCGACGAGCTTCTCGAGCTCGTCGACCGACACCGTGGTGAGCAGGGTGTCGGGGTCGTCGACATCGCGGCGCAGTCCTTCGATGTTGGTGAGGTAGACGAGCTTCTCGGCGGCGAGCGCGGCGGCCAATGCACCTGCGGCCGTGTCGGCGTTGATGTTGTAGGCCTGGCCCTTGTCGTCCGCGCCGATGGTCGCCACCACCGGGATGAGCTCCTGGGCCAGGAGGCGGTCGAGGATCGACGTGTTGATGCCGCCCACGTCACCCACGAAGCCGAGGTCGGGGTTGCGGGCGGTGGCAGTGATGAGCCCGGCGTCCTCGCCGGAGAGCCCCACGGCCAGCGGGGCGTGCACGTTGATGGCCGACACGATCTCGCGATTCACCTTGCCGACGAGCACCATGCGGGCGATGTCGAGGGTCTCCGCGTCCGTGACCCGCAGCCCGTCACGGAACTCGGGTTCCTTCCCCAGCCGCCGCATGAGCTCGCCGATCTGGGGACCGCCGCCGTGGACGACCACGGGGCGCATGCCGACCGAGCGCATCAGCACGATGTCCTGCGCGAAGCGGTCCAGGTCGTCGTCGTGGCCGCTGATGGCGTTGCCGCCGTACTTGACGACGACGATCTTGTCCCAGAATCGCCGGATGTACGGCAGGGCGTCCACGAGGACGGCGGCCTTGGCGCCCGCGTCCGAGGCGGGGCTCACGAGGTTCCCATGTTCTCGTCGATGTACGCAGGCGTCAGGTCGTTGGTGAGGACCCGTCCCGTGCCAGAGCCGAGGCCGAGGTCGGCCACCACCTGCACGTGGCGCCGGGCGAGGTGGGCGCGCACCTGGGCCCTGTCGTGGTCGACGCCGACGCCACCCCGGCAGACCACCGTGTCGCCGTAGGCCACGGAGACCGCGTCGGGATCGAAGGCGATCCCCGCGCTCCCGAGCTCGCTCACCACCCGTCCCCAGTACGGATCCTCGCCGTAGAAGGAGCACTTGACGAGCTGGCTCTCGGCCACCGCCCGCGCTCCCCGTTGCGCGTCGGCATCGCTCGCCGCGCCGCTGACCTGCACCCAGATGACCTTGGTCGCGCCCTCGGCGTCGCCCGCCATCTGCGCGGCCAAGTCGGCGCACGCCCGTGTCAGCGCGTCCGTGAACGCGGCCTCGTCGACGGCGGTCCCCTGGCGTCCGCTGGCGAGCAGGATGACCGTGTCGTTGGTGGACTGACAGCCGTCGACGCTGAGGACGTTGAAGGACTCGCGCACGGCGGCCTGCAGAGCTCGTCGGGCCACCACTGCTTCCACGGTCGCGTCGCTCGTGAGGACGGCGAGCATGGTCGCCATGTCGGGGCGGAGCATCGCCGCTCCCTTGGCCATACCGCCGACGACGAAGCCGGACTCGACGATCACCACCTCCTTCTTCTCGGTGTCGGTGGTGAGGATGGCCTCGGCCGCGCGTCCCCCGCCCTCCTGGTCGAGCTCGGCGCTCACGAGCGGGATCCCCGCCTCGAGCGTGGTCATGGGCAGTGGGAACCCGATGAGGCCGGTGCTGCAGACCAGGACCTCCTCAGGGCGGCACCCCACGTGGGCGGCGGTCAGGTCGCACATGCGCTCGGCATCGCGCCGACCCGCGTCACCAGTGGCTGCGTTGGCGTTGCCGCTGTTGATCACGACTGCAGCGGCCCGACCCCCGGTCGCCTCCAGGTGCGCCCGCGAGACCAGCACCGGGGCGGCAGTGGCCTTGTTGGAGGTGAACACCGCCGCAGCCGTCACCGCCTTCCCGTCGTCGGTCGCAACGAGCGCGAGGTCGGACTCGCCGTTGGGCTTGATGCCGCAGGAACCGCCGTTGGCGACGAACCCGCGGGCGGCGGTGACACTCACGGATACACGCCGATCGAGCTGAGCCCGGTGGTCTCGTCGAGACCGAGGGCGAGGTTGGCGCACTGCACCGCTTGGCCCGACGCGCCCTTCACCAGGTTGTCGAGGGCACAGAGCACCACCACCCACCCGGTGCGCTCGTCGAAGCGGGCCGTCACGTGAGCGGCGTTGGAGCCGAAGGTCGCCTTGGTCGACGGCGCTTCCTCACGCACGATCACGAAGGGCTCAGCGTCGTAAGCACGGTGGAGGATGTCGAGGACGTCGGCGGTGGACGTCGCTCCGGTGGGGCGCGCGTAACACGTGGCGAGAATGCCGCGCGTCATCGGCGCCAGGTGCGGCGTGAAGAGGACCTGCGCGCCCGTGGCCTGCTCCATTTCCGGCGTGTGGCGGTGGGTCAGCAACGAGTACGCGGTGAAGTCCTCGTTCGCAGTGCCGAAATGGGTCGCGTGCTTCAGACCCCGCCCTGCCCCCGACACTCCACTGGCGGCGTCGACGATGACGCCGCTGGTCTCGATGGCTCCCGCCTGTACCAACGGGGCCAGGGCCAGCGCGGCCGCCGTCACGTAGCAGCCGGCCGCCGCCACCAGCGGTGCGCCCGACAATGCGCTGCGGAACAGCTCGGGAATGCCGAAGGCGAACTCGGCGAGCAGCTCGGGCGCGGCGTGCTCCTCGCCGTACCAGACCGGGTACAGCGATGGGTCCTTGAGACGGAAGTCGGCGGCCAGGTCGACGAGCACCGGGACGCGCTTGCGAAGATCGGGGACAACTCCCTGGGACGCGCCGTGGGGCAGGGCCAGGAAGACGAGATCGAGGCCTTCCGTGCGCGCGGGGTCGAGGGCTTCGAAGATGACACCGGGATAGGCGCCGGCCAGGCTCGGGTACAGGTCGCCCACCCGCGTGCCCACCTGACTGTCGGCCGTCGCGTAGACCACTTCGAGATCCCGATGCCCGCTCGCCAGGCGCATCAGCTCGGCGCCGGTGTAGCCCGACGCCCCCAGGATGCCTGTCCGGATCATCGTGTGACTATACGTGATTACGCATCGCTATGCACGCCGGGAGGCCGAAGAGTGCGAGCTGCTCCCCGTCCGGCGACCTGCTCCCCCCTGGAAGCGACGCCTCTCAGCCGCGAAGGCGGGCGCCGTGAGCCGACTCCACGGCGTCGATGGCGCGACGACGGACATCCCCGACCTCGGCATCGGTGAGGGTGCGGTCCTGGGCACAGAAGCGGAGCCGGTACGCCAGGCTGCGCGCGCCCTCGTCGATGCCGTCGCCCCGATAGACGTCGAAGAGCCGCAGGTCCTCGAGGAGCTCTCCGCCCGCGTCGCGGAGGCTCCGCTCCACGTCGCCGGCGGGCACGTCGTCCGGCACGGTGAACGCGAGGTCGATGTCGCTCGACGGGTACCGGCTGACGGGGCGCAACTCGTCCGACCGCCGCGGCGCCGCGAACAACGCACCCATGTCGAGCTCCAGCCAGGCGACGCGGCCGTCGAGCCCGTGGGCCGCGACCACCGCCGGATCGACTTCGCCCACGTACCCCAGCGCGTGCTCGCCCACGTGCACGAGGACGGTCCGCCCCGGATGCAGCCCGGGGGCGGTGGTGGCCTCGAGTCGGGCGTCCGCCAACCGCAGCGCGTCGGCGAGCGTGCGCCACAGCGCGACGGCCGCCTCTGCGTCGACCCCACCGATCGCCGCGCCCAGATGCTCGCCCTCGTCGGGTAGCTGCTGGCCCGCAGGCGGCGGGAGGAAGACGTTGCCGACCTCGAACAAGCCGGCGTCAGGGTTCCGGTGTGATGCGTTGAAGGCGAGGTTCTCGAGCAGGCCCGGCAGCAGCGACTTCCGCAGCACCGACTCCTCCCGCATCATGGGGTTCGACGCAGCGATGGCGGGGCCGGTGATGCCGGCCCGCTCGTGGTCCTCAGGCGCGACGAGCGGTGAGTTCATCGCCTCGTCGAGGCCTGCCCCCACCATCACATCACGCACCAGGCGACGCATCTGCTGGTACGGGCTGAGCCCTCCGGCACGGGGACTGCTGGGCACCGTCTTCGGGATGTTGGCGTAGCCGTAGTGACGCGCCACCTCTTCGGTGACGTCCACCTCGATGTTCACATCGGGACGCCACGAGGGCACCGTCACGTCCAGCACGCCGGTCTCGACCTCTTCCGACGTGAAGCCGATCGGCGCGATGAGCTCGGCGATCTGCTTCTGGGCGAGCGACGTACCGAGCAGTCCGTTGACGCGCTCCACGCGTGTGCGCACGACGCGTGCCCGGTACGGCGCGGCGCGCACGTCGAGGATTCCCGCCGCGACCTCGCCGTTGCCGACCAGCTCGCAGAAGCGGGCCGACGCCCGCTCGATGCCCTCGGGATCGACGCCTCGCTCGAACCGGGCGGACGCCTCGGTGCGCAGGTTGATGCGCTTGGACGTCCGCGCGACGGCCATGGGCGTGAAGTAGGCCGCCTCGAGTACGACCTCGCTGGTCGCGTCCGAGATCTCCGATGAGGCGCCACCCATGATCCCGGCGATTCCCACCGGGTTGCCCTCGGCGTCACAGATCAGGCAGTCATCGCCGTCGCCCAGCCGCCGCTCCACCCCGTCGAGCGTCACGACGACCTCACCCTTGCGCGCCTTGCGGACGACGAACCCCTGGCCCGGCAAGCGCTCGCGGTCATACGGATGGGTTGGCTGCCCGAGCTCGAGCATCACGTAGTTGGACGCGTCGACGACGTTGTTGATCGGCCGCATGCCGGCCAGCGTCAGCCTGCCCTGCACCCATTCCGGCGAGGGGCCGATGGTGACCCCCTGCAGCACGCGGGCGGTGAAGCGCGGCGCAAGATCAGGTGCCTCCACGACGATCGATGTCAGCTCGGCGACCGGCGTCGACCCCTCACGGAGGACCGGGTCGGGCAGGGTGAACGGCACCTTGAGCTTGGCGGCCAGGTCGCGGGCGACGCCTGCCATCGACATGGCGTCGGGCCGGTTGGCGGTGATGTCGAGATCGAAGACCGTGTCCGGAGTCAGCCCCAGGGCACCGGTGACCGGCGTGCCGGGTTCGGCCGATGTGGACAGGACGAGGATGCCGCTGTGGTCTTCGCCGAGACCGAGCTCGTCGGCCGCGCACAGCATCCCGTTGGACCATTCCCCTCTGACCTTGCGGCGTCCGATCTCCAGGCCGTTGGGCAGTGCGGCGCCGACGGGCGCCAGGGGCACGAGGTCGCCCGCTTTGAAGTTGAAGGCGCCGCACACCACCTGGAGCGCCTTCCCGTCGCCGGCGTCGACGTCGACGAGCTGCACCTTGTCGGCGTCCGGATGAGGACGTGTCGCGAGCACACGCGCCACGACAACCGCGTCGAGTCCCTCGCCGACACGCTCGACGTGTTCGACGACCATCCCGAGGTCGTCGAGGGCGCGCCCGAGCTCGTCGGCGTCGGCGTCGAAAGGCGCGAAGTCGCGGAGCCAGGAATAGGGAACGAGCATCTCGGTGGGACCTCAGAACTGACGGACGAAGCGAACGTCGTTGTCGAACATCTGGCGCATGTCGCCGATGGCGTTGAACATCTGGGCCAAGCGGTCGATGCCGAACCCGAAGGCGAAGCCGGACCACTCCTCGGGATCGATGCCCCCGTTGCGCAGCACCTGCGGGTGCACCATCCCGCAGCCACCCAGCTCGATCCATCCCGTGTTCGAGCACGTGCGGCACCCCTTGCCTCGGCAGATCACGCACGTGATCTCGTACTCGGCCGACGGCTCGGTGAACGGGAAGAAGTAGGGCCGCAGCCGCGAGTGGATGTCCACGCCGAAGAAGGCGTTGGTGAAGGCCTCGATGGTGCCGGCCAGGTCGCCGAAGGTGATGCCGCGATCGACGACGAGCCCTTCGATCTGGCTGAAGCTCGGCATGTGCCGGGCATCGGGCGTGTCGCGGCGGTAGGTGCGACCCGGCGCCACGATGGAGATGGGCGGCTCCTGCTTCTCCATCACCCTGATCTGCACCGGCGACGTCTGCGTGCGCAGGAGCGTCGACTCCGGCTCGCCGAGCTCGAGGTAGACGCTGTCCTGGGTGCTGCGGGCCGGATGGGCAGGCGGCAGGTTCAGGGCGGTGAAGTTGTACCAGTCGGTCTCGACCTCCGGGCCCTCGGCGACGGTGAAGCCCATCCCGACGAACACGTCCTCCAACCGGTAGCGCGTCTGCGTCACCAGGTGCAGGTGGCCGCGCCGGGGCGCGGCGATGACCTCGGTGAGGTCGATGCGTTCCGCCGCCAGTCGCGTCGCCCGCTCGCCCTCCTCGAGAACGGCGCGTCGGTGATCGGCCAGCTCCTGGAGCCGGGACCTGACGGCGTTCACCGCTTGACCCAAGGTGCGCCGGGCGTCCGGATCGAGCTTGCCCAGACCCGCGCTGAGCCCTGCGAGCGCCGAGCGCTTGCCGAGCACGGTGGGCTCGACCTCGCGGAGGGCGGCCAGCGTCGGCGCGCCCTCGAGCGCGGCTCGACCGTCGTTCTCGATGCGTTCGATCTCCGTCGTGTCCATCTACCGGTGCCCTACGCGTGCAGCTCGTCGAAGCTGATCAGCGGCAGGGTAAAGCGGAAGGTCGTTCCGCGCTTCGGGATTGAGGTGGCCGTCAGCCGTCCGCCGTGCGCCTCCACCAACCCGCGGCTGATCCACAGCCCGAGTCCGGAGCCCGTCGGCCGTCCCTCCGAGCGCCGGAAGAACTTGGTGAACACCTTGGGCAGGTCAGCCTGGGGAATCCCCTCGCCTTGGTCGGTGACCGACACCGACACCTCGCTCTCGGACGCCTCCCCCGCCACCACCAGGCCCTTGGGCGACGCGTACTTGCACGCGTTCTCGACCAGGTTGGTGAAGACCTGCTCGACCTTGTCGGGGTCGGCGTAGACCTCCGGGAAGTCCGGTGGGAAGTCGACGGAGACGTCGAGGTCGGGGTATTCGAAGTCGAGCTTCTGCACCACCCGCTCGGCCAGGGTGGTGAGGTTGACCATCTGGCGGCGAAGCACGAGCCGGCCCGTCTCGAGGCGGCTGATGTCGAGCAGCTCGGTGATCAGCCGGGTGACGCGGTCAGCATCGTGGTTGACCTGCTCGAGCATCTCTTTCTTCTTGTCCTCGGCGATGCGATCCCACTTCGAGAGGAGCAGGCTCGTCCACCCCTTCACCGACGAGAGCGGTGAACGCAGCTCGTGGCTCACCGTCGAGACGATCTCGATGCCCGTCGCCGCGTGGTGGAGACGTTTGGCCGACTCCCGCAGCACCAGGACGGCACCAATGAGCGACCCGTCGCCGTTGCGCTGGTAGGCGCCTGTGACGTAGGTCCGCACGTCCTCGCCGTCGGCCCGCCGCAGCGTGACCTCCTGTTCGGGCAGGGTGCGCACCGAGCGGAGCCGGGCCGAGGGATGCCAACCGTCGTCCCACACCGGGTGCCCGTCGCGCCCGCGCGGCTCCAGGAGCTCTTCGCACGACGCCCCGACCAGATCGTCCAACCGATGGCCCGTGAGGTCGGCCGCCGCGGGGTTGGCGTTGGTGATGCGGCGCTCGGCATCGAGGAGCAGCACGGCGTCGGGAAGGAGGTCGCTGACGTCAGCCACGGATGGCCCTCCGCTGGCGGGCGGCCTCGAAGCAGAGAACGGCGGCCGCCATGCCCACGTTCAGCGACTCGGTGCGTCCCGCCATCGGGATGGAGACGCGGAGATCGGCCCGGTCGACCACGTCGGCCGGGAGGCCGTTGGCCTCGTTGCCGAGGAAGAGCGCGACCCGTCCGGTGAGGTCGACGTCGGCGTACTCGGTGCCCTCGCGGGCGACCGTGGCCACGCGGGTGAAACCGAACCCCCCGACCGCGTCCGCGACGGCGGCAGGCGTGGATCCCACGACGACGGGGACGTGGAACAGCGAACCAGCCGACGCTCGCACCGTCTTGGGGTTGTACACGTCCACGGAACCTTCGCAGCAGATTACTCCGTCGGCCCCGGCCGCCTCGGCCGTCCGAAGCACCGTGCCGGCGTTGCCGGGGTCGCGCACGTCGACGCAGGCGAGGACCATGGTGCCCTCGCGCAGCGCCTCGATGCCGACGTCGACGTATCCCACGACAGCGGCCACCGGCTGGGGCGTCACCGTGTCAGCCACCCGCTCCATCACCCCCGGCTCCAACTCGTGCACCCGGGCACCTGCGGCCAGGAGGCGTTCGATCAACTCGCCAGGCGCGCCGGGCGCAACGAACGCGCTCTGCACGGGAGCCCCCGCGTCCAACGCTTCGCCGACGACCTTGGCGCCCTCGACGACGAAGGCCCGTTCGGCATCACGGGCGCTCTTCTTGCGCAGGAGCCGGCGCAGCCGCTGCACCTTCTGGTGACGAAAGCCCAGAGCCCGTTCGGCCCCCGAGCTCAGCTCGCCTTCTCTCCCCGGGCCAGCTCGACCAGTGATCCGAAGGCGGTGGGATCCGCGACGGCCAGGTCGGCCAGGACCTTGCGGTCGACCTCGACGCCCGCCTGACGAAGCCCGTTGATGAACACGCTGTAGCTCATCCCGTGCTGCCGAGTGGCGGCGTTGATGCGCTGGATCCAGAGCTGGCGGAAGTCACCCTTGCGCGCCCGGCGGTCGCGGTAGGCGTACTGCAGCGAGTGCATGACCTGCTCATTGGCCGACCGGTAGCTGCGGCTCTTGTTGCCGTAGTAGCCACGCGCCTGCTCGAGGACGGCGCGCCGGTGCTTCCGGCCGTGGACGGCCCGCTTGACCCTGGCCATCAGGTGCTCCTTTCGTGGGTGGGGACTTGAGAACGCGCGGGGGCTAGAGGCCCAGCAGGCGCTTGATCTCGCGGCGATCTGCGGAATTGACCTCGATCTCGCCGGACAGGCGGCGCTTGCGTGTCGAGGACTTCTTCTCCAGCAGGTGGTTCGTGAAGGCGCGGCGACGGCGGATCTTGCCGGTACCCGTCACCTTGAAGCGCTTCTTGGCGCCGGTGTCCGTCTTCATCTTGGGCATGTCAGTTGTTCTCCGGGGGGTCGGTCGGCGCCTCATCGGGATGGGCGTCGGGCCGGACTGCTCGCTTGTCTGGGGCCAGCACCATGATCATGTTGCGACCGTCGAGCTTCGGCGCCGCCTCCACCTTCGCTGTCGGTCCCACCTGCTCCGCCACCTTGTCGAGGATCTGCTTGCCCAGCTCCGGATGGCTCATCTCGCGTCCCCGGAACATGATCGTGATCTTCACCTTGTGGCCTTCGTTGAGGAAGTGGGCGACCTTGCGGGTCTTGGTGTCAAAGTCGCCTTGGCCGATCTTGGGCCGATATTTCATCTCCTTGATGCTGTAGTTGCTGCTCTTGCGCCGAGACTCCTTCGCCTTCTGCGCCTCATCGAACTTGTACTTGCCGAAATCCATGATCCGGCAGACCGGAGGGTTCGCCTGCGGCGCCACCTCCACCAGGTCCAGATCGAGCTCCCGGGCGATGTGCAGTGCCTCGGGGAGCGGCTTGATTCCCAGTTGAGCACCGTCGGGATCCACCAATCGGACCTCGCGCGCCCGAATGCGGTCGTTGATCCTGGTCTCGTTCGATTGGCTAGTGGCGATTGCGGTCTCCTCGTCTGTTGGCGGGTAGCGAGCTCGTCCCGAAACGCGAAAGGGGCGGGCGTCGGAAGCAACGCCCGCCCTTCGGCGGTCATTCGACCCGGACGCACCCCGTGTTGCCGGTGGCCGGGTGGGGGCCGCAAAGCCCCGCTTCCCATGCAGTTGTGCTGGTTAGGGTACCAGCATGAGCACGATCTGGACCCCTGGCGGCGAGCGACCGGTCGGCCGACCCGATCCCGAGCCCGCACCGCGGCCCGATGCGGTTGCGGGCGCGGTTTCGGACGAGGAGCTCAGCGACGAGGAGCTGCAGGCCCGCATGGAGGAGCTGCGTGGGCAGCTGGCCCACACCCCGGCCGAGATGGTCATCGCCAACCACTGCTACGGCCTCTTCGAGCTGGCCGCCCTCCACCTCTCGCTGCAGCCACCCCAGCTCGACCAAGCCGCCCTCGCCATCGACGCCCTGGGCCTTCTCGTCGAGGGATTGGCCGGGCGCCTCGGCGAGCAGGAGCAGCAGATCCGCGAGGCCCTCGCCCAGCTGCGAATGGCCTTCGTCCAGATCAAGGGCGGCATGGAGGCCGGCGTCGACAACGACGCTCCGCCTGCCTGAATCGTCCACCCCCCCGGGGGCGGGGGTTCAGGGGTCGGGGGTGACCTGCGTGGCTTCCCAGCGGCCGAGGTGGCCGGCGACGACATCGAAGGTGACGGCGGCGCCCACCGCGATGGTGCGGGTGCCGTCGGCGATCTGGGTGCAGTGGAAGAACAGCTCGCGACCGTCGTCGTCCCGGATGGCGCCGTAACCCTTCCGTTCGTCGAAGTCGACGACCGAGCCCGTCAATGCACGATCTTGGCGAGCGGGAGCTCGATGATGTCGCTGGCGCCGCGGTCCTTGAGCGCGGGAATGAGGATGTTGATGTCCGCCTTCGGGACGACGGCCTCGACCGCGTAGCCGTCCTCGCCGAACAGCTTGGAGACGGTGGGCGACTTCATGGCGGGCAGCACCTCGATGACACGGTCGAGGTCGGCGTCGCCCACGTTGAGCTTGACGAGCACCTTGCCACGCGCCTCGAGCGTGCCTTGCAGGAGCGTGAGGATCTGCCCCATGGCGTGGCGCTTCTCTGGATCGTCGTAGGACTCGCGGTTGGCGATGAGCTCGGTGAAGGACACGAGGATGGTGTCGATGATCTTGAGCCCGGCCGCCCGCAGAGCTGATCCCGTCTCGGTGATCTCCACCACCGCGTCGACGATGTCCGGGACCTTGGCCTCGGTCGCGCCATAGGAGAGCCGCACGTCGGCATCGATGCCGTGCTTCTCGAAGTACCGGCGGGTGAGCTCGGGGTACTCGGTGGACACCTTCACCCCGGCTGCGAGACCGTCGACGGATTGGACCTTCGAGTCCTGCGGGACCGCCAGCACCATGCGGATGGGACGGGCGGTGGCCTTGGAGTAGTGCAGCTCTCCCAGCGACTCCACCTCACTCGAGGTCTCCTCGATCCAGTCGCGACCGGTGATACCTATGTCGAAGACCCCCTCGGCGACGTAGCGCGGGATCTCCTGCGGACGAAGGATGCGGACCTCGTCGATGCGGGGGTCGTCGATCGACGCGCGATAGGTGACGTCGGACCCTCGGCTCACCGGGAGGTCGGCCGCCTCGAACAGCTCGAGGGTGGCCCGCTCCAGCGAGCCCTTCGGCAGTACGAGCTTGAGCATGTGACCTACGGGGCCTTGGGCAGCTGGCGCAGCAGGTCGGCCATCTCGATGGCGGTCTCGGCCGACTCGTAGCCCTTGTTGCCCGCCTTGGTGCCGGCCCGC
The DNA here is from genome assembly GCA_041166085.1 of Actinomycetota bacterium. Lineage (GTDB taxonomy): Bacteria > Actinomycetota > Acidimicrobiia > Acidimicrobiales > JAFATL01 > JBEEFP01. Next base: position 40,972 of record JBEEFP010000003.1, on the reverse strand, counting down.
TCGATGGCCTGCTCGATCGTGTCGGTTGTCAACACGCCGAACACGACCGGCACGCCCGTGTCGAGCTGGGCCTGCTGGATGCCGGCCGCGCACTGTCCTGCCACGTGCTCGTAGTGACCGGTGGCGCCGCGGATGACCGCTCCGAGGCAGATCACCGCGTCGTACTCACCCGACGACGCGAGTCGCTTGGCGACGAGAGGCAGCTCGAAGGCACCCGGCACCCACACCTCGGTGATGGACGCCGCGTCCACACCGTGGCGCAGCAGCCCGTCACGCGCGCCGGCCAGCAGCCGATCGGTGATGAGGTCGTTGAACCGTCCGCACGCGATGGCGACCCGCAGGCCGTCGCCGCGGAGGTTGCCGCTATAGGACGTCATCGAGACCCTCCAGGAGGTGACCCATCCGCTCCCGCTTGGTGCGGAGGTAACCGATGTTCTCGGGGTTGGGGACCGTCTGCAGGGGCACCCGCTCCACGATCTCCAGGCCGAACCCGGCCAGACCACCGTACTTGGCCGGGTTGTTGGTCATGTAGCGCATTGTCGTGATGCCGAGGTCGACGAGGATCTGGGCGCCGATGCCGTACTCGCGGCGGTCGACGTGCAGGCCGAGGTCGGTGTTGGCGTCGACGGTGTCGCGCCCCTGCTCCTGCAACATGTAGGCCCGCAGCTTGTTGGCGATGCCGATGCCGCGGCCCTCGTGGCCCCGCAGGTACACGACGACGCCCAAGCCCTCGTCGGCGATCTGACGCAGGGCGGCGTCGAGTTGTGGGCCGCAGTCGCAACGCAGCGACCCGAAGACGTCGCCGGTGAGGCACTCGCTGTGCACCCGCACCAGCACGTTCTCCTCGCCCTGGACCGCGCCCCGGACGAGGGCCAGGTGGGTCTCACCGTCCATCAGCGACTCGTAGGCGTAACAAGTGAAGTCGCCCCACTGGGTGGGGATGCGCGCCTCGGCGATGCGCTTGACCAGCTTCTCCTGTTGGCGCCGGTACTTGACCAGATCGGCGATGGAGATGAGGAGGAGCCCGTGCTCCTCGGCGAAGCTCTCGAGCTCGGGCAGTCGGGCCATGTCGGTCTTGTCGGCGTTGACCAGCTCGCACAGCACGCCCGCCGGATACAGCCCGGCCAGCCGGGCCAGGTCGACGGCCGCTTCGGTGTGGCCTGCCCGCTTCAGCACGCCACCCTCGCGGTACCGCAGGGGAAGGATGTGACCTGGCCGGGCCAGGTCCTCCGGACGTGTCGTCGGATCGATGAGGGCCTGCACGGTGGCAGCCCGGTCGGCCGCCGAGATCCCGGTCGTGGTGCCGTGCCGGTAGTCGACGGTGACGGTGAAGGCGGTGCGTTGCGACTCGGTGTTGGTCGCGACCATCAGCGGCAGCTGCAGTTCGTCGAGCCGCTCACCGGTCATGGGCACACAGATCACGCCTGACGTGTGGCGCAGGAAGAAGGCGATGGCATCGGGCGTGGCGTACTCGGCCGCCATGATGAGGTCGCCTTCGTTCTCCCTCGTCTCGTCGTCGACCACGACGACGATCTCGCCCCGGCCGATGGCGGCGATGGCCTTGTCGATGTCTGCGAACGGCATTGCTACAGGCCTCTCTCTTGGAGCAACTTCTCGAGATACTTGGCGACCATGTCGACCTCCAGGTTGACCCGATCACCCGGGCCCTTGCGGCCGAGGGTCGTCACCTCGGCGGTGTGTGGGATGACGGCGACGGTGAAGCCGTCGTCGAGGGGCTTCACCACCGTGAGGCTGCAGCCGTCCACGGTGATCGACCCCTTCTCGACCACGTAGCGGACGAGGTCACCCGGCATGCGAACCTGCAGCTCGGGCGCGGGGCTGACGATCTCGCCCACTGCGTCCACGTGGCCTTGGACGATGTGACCGCCCAGCCGGTCCTGGGCCCGCACCGGGCGCTCGAGGTTCACCCGGTCACCGGGCTGGAGGTCACCGAGGTTGGTACGGGTCAGCGTCTCGGCCACGGCGTCGGCCGCCCACCAGCCTGCACCGACGTCAACCATGGTGAGGCAGCATCCATTCACGGCGATGGAGTCGCCGAGCGCGGCGTCATCGGTTACGACGGTCGCCTCGAACACGAAGCGGCCACCGTCGCGGGACCGCACGGTGCCGAGCTCTTCCACGATCCCCGTGAACACGGTTACGCCGCCTCCGCTTCCAACTCGACGCGCAGGTCGTCGCCCAAGCGCTCGACCGACACGAGCCGGCCACGCCAGATGTCGTCGATCGAAGGTGCGCCCGCGCCCGCGAACAGGCCGCGGGCGTCGTCGCCGCCGAACAGCGCCGGCGCCAGGTACAGCACGTAGCGGTCGACGAGCCGGGCCGCGTGGAAGGCATGGGCGACGGACGCCCCACCCTCGACGAGGAGTTGCACGACACCGTCACCGCCGAGGCCGTCGAGCACGTCACCCAGATCACCGTCGACCTCGGTGGCCGGTTGGACGCGCGCATCCGCGGGCGCCCGGCCCAGCACGACGCGGCGCGGGTCGCGTCCGTCGACCAAGCGAACGGTGAGCGACGGGTCGTCAGTGCGCACGGTGCCGGCGCCGACGAGGACGGCGTCGCTCTCCGCGCGCAGCCGGTGGGCGTCGGCACGCGCCGCCTCGCCGGTGATCCACTGGCTGGATCCATCGGGCGCGGCAGTGCGGCCGTCCAGGGTCGCGGCCAGCTTGAGCACGACCCAGGGCCGGCCCGTCCTCCGGTGCTTCAGGTAGGGCGCGAGCAGCGCTGACGCCTCCTGCTCGGCGACGCCGAGGACGACATCGATGCCGGCCTCCCGAAGTCGGGCCAGGCCCCGGCCCCGGACGTTCGGGTCCGGATCCTCCAGCGCCACGACCACCCGCTGCACGCCAGCCGCCACGATGGCGTCCGCGCACGGTGGCGTGCGGCCGTGATGGCTGCACGGCTCGAGGGTGGCCCACAGGGTGGCTCCGCGGGCCGCCTCGCCCGCGGCGGTGAGGGCGGCCGCCTCTGCGTGGGGCCCGCCGGGCGGGGCGGTCGCCCCCTCGAAGCGGCGCCCATCGGTGGCCTCGATGACGCAACCGACCCAGGGATTGGGGGACGTGCGGCCGCGAACACCGGCCGCCAACTCCATCGCCCGCCGCATGGCCGCCTCGTCGGCGGCGCCATCCGTGTCGGTGGTCACTTTTCTCCCGATCGTTTTGCTTTCGACCAGTCTACGGGTCGAGCGGGAGAAAGTCGATATCTAGAGGCAGAGCGGAGGCGGGCCGGGCGTACAGGCGGTCGTCGTGGTGGTGGCCGGAATCGTCGTGGTCGTGGTGGCCCCGCCCTGGGTCGTCGTCGTGGCCGGGGCGCTGCACGGGTCGGCCGAGTCGCGCCAGTTCGGTTTGCCATCGTTGTCGCAGTCCCCGGTGCCCTCCGCCTGGTCGCTCTTGGTGTCGTTGTCGGAGTCCGAATCCTTGGCGTCCATGGTGCCGTCGCCGTCGCTGTCCACGAACAGGCCACCATTGGTCTCCCGTCCGTCGTCGATGCCGTCGTTGTCGGTGTCGGCGTTGTTGGGATTCGTGCCGAGCCGGGTCTCCTGCTCGTCACTCACGCCGTCGCCGTCGGCGTCGTCCTTCACCTCGTCGGCCGACGCGACGAACACGCCGCCGCCGAAGGCCCCATACGCCATGAAGCTCGGGCCCACGTCGGCGCCCGCGTCATCGAGCGTGCGCACGTGTGGACCGCCACCTGGCCCGGGACCTGTCACGACACGAGCGCCCCCCGAGGCAGGCCCGCTCGGCCAAACGCCGCCGGCGAACGTCGCGCCGTAGGCAAAGAACCCTCCGAGCTCGCTGCCGGCGGCGCTGAAGAGCTTCACGTGCGGACCTCCCCCGGCCCCAGCGCCCGTGATCACGCGGCCGGCACGAGCGCCGACGTTCACGCCGCCGCTGAATCCTGCGTCGTAGGCGAAGAAGCTGGCGGACTGCGTGAGCAGGTTGGGCTGCTTGCTCACGTCGAGATCCCAGACTTTCACGTGGGGACCGCCGCCGGGACCGGCGCCCGTGATGATCTCGTCGCGGCCGTCGCCATCGACGTCACCTGCCGCAACGGTGACACCACCGCTGAAGTTCTGGTCGTAGGCGAAGAATTCGATTCCGGTCGGGGTGCCGTTGGCGTTGAACACGCGTACGTGCGGACCTCCACCCTTGCCCGCGCCGGTGATGATCTCGCCGAAACCGTCGCCGTTGAGGTCGCCGACGGCCACGTACACGCCCCCGCGGAAGTTGTCGTTGTAGGCCAGGAAGCTGTTCAGCGGCGTCCCGTCTGCCTTCCATGTCTTGATCTGCGGAACCCGGCCCGGGCCGGGCGCTGTCGCCACCTCATCGACACCGTCGGTGTCGCCGAGGGGACCAGCCGCAACCCGGACGCCACCCGTGAAGCCCTGCTCGTACGCGAACCATCCAGGCGTGCCGGTACCGTCCGGCGCGAACACACGCACGTGAGGTCCACCGCCCGCACCTGCGCCCGTCACGATCGAGTCGCCGACGGCGGTCGCACCTCGGGCTGCGCTCGTGAAGAGGCTGTGCACGAGGGGGAGCCCGGCCAGGCCCAGCAGGCCCACGATCGTGATGGTGAGTCGCCGCATCGCTCCCCCAGAGTGGTCGGACAGGGCGGCCAGCGTACCCCTGCTCAATGGGAGGTCGGGTCGCCTGCGAGCAGGGCCAGCGCGTGGGGAAGCACGTCGAGCACCGCGCCGAGGCACTCGACCGCGCCGCCCGGCGAGCCCGGCGTGTTGAGCACGAGGGACTGACCGACCGTCCCCGCGGCAGCGCGGGAGAGCCGCCCCAACGGGTTCACCAGCCGCATGGCTTCAGCCAACCCGGGCGCGTGGCGGTCGAGCACCCGGGTGGTGCCCTCCGGTGTCTCGTCGCGCGGGCCGAAGCCGGTGCCGCCGGTGGTGACGACGAGCCCGGCGAAGTCCCGTGTCAGATCGGCGAGGGCAGCGGCCACGCTCTCGATCCCGTCCGCGACCACGCTCCGATGCACGACGTCGTACCCGGCCTCCTCCAGCGCGGCCACGAGGGCCGCACCGGAGCGGTCCTCGCGCGTCCCTGCGATCACGCCGTCGGAGACGGTGAGGACCTTGGCCCGCAGGTTCACGCCGCCGTTGCGGCGGCGCGGATGCGTTCGGCCGCGCGAGCCGGATCGTCCGCGCCGAAGACGGCGCTGCCCGCAACGAACACATCGGCGCCTGCCCGCGCCGCGATGGGCGCGGTGCGCTCGTCGATGCCGCCGTCCACCTGGATGGCCACTCGCATCCCGCCCCCGTCGATGAGCTGACGGGCGCGCGTGACCTTGTCCATGACCTCTGACATGAAGCGCTGGCCGCCGAAGCCGGGGTGCACCGTCATGAGCAGCAGGAGGTCGACACTCGCCAACCAGGGCTCGACGACCTCGAGCGGCGTCTCCGGGTTGACCGCGAGCCCCACGTCGAGGCCGAGCTCGTGCATCTTGTCGATGAGCCCAGCAGTGTCTCCGACCTCGACGTGCACCGTGCACCCGTTGGCGCCTGCCTTGCGGAAGGCCTCGAGGTACTCGCCTGGATTCGTCATCATGAGATGGCAGTCGAGGTAGAGGTCGGTGTGCTTGCGTAACGACGCGACGACGGGCGGCCCGATGGTGAGGTTGGGGACGAAGTGGCCGTCCATCACGTCGACGTGCAGCATGTCGGCGGCCGGAGCGACGGTGTCGACCGCGTCGCCCAGACACGCGAAGTCGGCCGACAGAATCGACGGAGCGATGCGGGGAGCCACAGTCCCGAGCCTACGGTCGCCGTACCCGCAGCACGTACATCCCGTCCGTGCCCGCGGCCTGCGGCAGGAGCCGCGCACCCCGACCGACCACTTCCCACGGCGGGCCGGGCGGCTCGAGCGCCACGAGGTCCGGCCGATGGGCGGCCAGCCACTCGTCCACCCCCACCGTCTCCTCCAAGGTGAGGGTGCACACGCTGTAGACGAGGACGCCCCTCGGTGCCAGGAGGTCCACCGCACCCGTCACCAGCGCCCGTTGCAACGCGGCCAGCAAGGGGACGTCGGCCGCGTCGACGCGCCACCGGGCGTCGGGCCGGCGGCGTAGGACGCCGAGACCGGAGCATGGCGCGTCGACGAGCACGCGGTCGGCGCACCCGGTTCGCACGGCAGGGCGCCGCCCGTCGGCCGCCACGACCGCCACATTGGTGATGCCGAGACGGTCGGCGTTCTCGGCGACGAGGCGCGCGCGCATCGGCTGGGCATCGGACGCGACGACCAGCTCGGCCCGGCGGGCCAGAGCGGTGCTCTTGCCCCCGGGCCCCGCGCACAGGTCGACGACCGTGTGGCCGGGAGCCGCGTCAACCAGGTCGGCGACCCACTGCGACGCGAGGTCCTGGACGTAGCCGTCGGCGCGACGGGTCACCGTCGGCGACTCGTTCATCACGCGGAGGGCGGCGTCGGCCGCGTCCGCTCCGACCGCGCCAACCAGCGCGGGCGGGATCCAGTCGGGATAGCTGAGCTCGGTCGCCGTGTCCGGCCACCGCGGCGGCGGGGCAGCCGCAACCTTGCGCAGCACCGCGTTCACGATCGACCGGGCCCGCAGCGGCGTGGCCTGCACCGTCTCGCCGACGGCGGCGTGGGGCGGCGTCCCGAGGAAGGCCAGCTGGTAGGCGCCGAGACGGAGGGCGGCCCTGACCGTCGGCTCGACAGGTCGGCGCAGGTGGACGTCGATCAGCCAGTCGACGGCCCGCTGCATGCGGGCGCTGCCGTAGACCAACTCGGTGACGAGGTGTCGGTCGCGGTCGGACAACCCGCTGCGATCGAGCATGGGAGGGAGGACGAGGTTGGCGTACGCACCGCCGTCGATCCGCACCAGTGCCTCGAGGGCCACGCTGCGGGCGGTGGCCACCTATTCGAAGCGTTCGCCTGGTTGGACGCGGGCGCCGTTGACCCACGACCGAGCCGGGACCGGACCGCGACCTTCGGGCTGGACCTCGATGAGCTCCAGGCCGCCGTCGCCTGTGCCGACCACGTCGCCTTCGATCTCGCCCGGCTCGAAGCCGCCGTCGAGCACCCGCGCCTCGCGGACGAGCAAGCGACGCCCCCGGAAGGTCGTCCACGCCCGGCCGAGGCGCACCACGCGATGGAGCTCGCGGGCGGGACGGCCCCACTGCAGCCGGTGGTCGTCGTGGTCGAGCTTGGCCGCGTACGTCGGCTCCCCCTCCTGCGGCACCGGCGTGCCCAGCCCGCGCTCGAGCGCGTCGAGCAAGAGGGGGACGGCGACGTCGACCATGTGCTCGCGGAGCTCGTCCGCCGTCTCGTCCTCGCCGATGGTCAGACGCTCACATGCGTACACCGGACCGGTGTCGAGCCCCTCCTCCAGCTGCATGATGCAGACGCCGGTCTCGGTGTCGCCGGCGAGGATCGCCCGCTCCACCGGCGCCGCACCCCGCCACCGAGGGAGGAGCGAGAAGTGGACGTTGATCATGGGTACGCGCTCAAGCACGTGCGGTTTGATCAGACGGCCGTAGGCGACGACAACACCCAACTCGACACCCGCGTCGAGGACATCGTCCACGTTGTCGGTGACCGGGAGGCCGAGCTCGGATGCAACCGCCTTCACCGGGCTGGGAGACAGCTCGCTGCCCCGGCCCCGGCGCTTGTCGGGCTGACTGACCACGACGGCCACCTCGTGACCGTGCTCCACCAGCGCGCGCAGAAATGGCACCGCCGGTTCGGGCGAGCCAAGGAAGGCGAGTCTCACTACCTCGTCGCGCGCTCCCGGAGCTCGCGCATGGCCTCCTTGCGCTGCTCGGGAGTGAGGCGGGACAGCAGGAGCGTTCCGTCGAGGTGGTCGACCTCGTGCTGCAGCATGCGGGCCATCAGGTCGTCTGCCTCGAACTCGATGGCGTTGCCATGGCTGTCGAAGCCGGCGAGGTGCACGAACTGGGGGCGGACGATGGGCCAGTAGAGACCGGGCACGGACAGGCAACCCTCGTCGTAGGTCCACTCCCCGCTCGTCTCGTGGATCGTCGGGTTGACGACCACGCCGGGGCCCTCGCCGATGTCGTAGACGAACATCCGCTTCTGGATGCCGACCTGGTTGGCGGCCAGGCCGACGCCCGGTGCCGCGTACATCGTCTCGAGCATGTCCTCGACCAGTCGCTGAAGGGCGCCGTCGAACTCGGTGACCTCGAGGGTCGGCGTCTTGAGCACGGGATCCCCGAAGACCCTGATGTCGAACGGCGGCACGGGCGGCGAATTTAGACGCGGAGGGGGTCGACCTCGACCCGCAGACGACCGGGTGGCCGCGGCGCGGCGGCCAGGGCATCGCTGAGCGTCCGGTGGTCGGGCGCCCGCAGCAGCCACCGGCCCGCGTCCGGTCCCAGGCGCTCGAGCGACGGCGAGACGGTCGAGACGAAGGCCTCGGCCGCCTCACCGGAAACGGAGGCCAGGGCCGTCACAGGGGGAAACCGCAGCAGCCGGCGGCGCTCCAGCTCGGGTGTGACCAACCTGCTGGGGTCCGCGTGCAGGACGGCGTCGACCACGTCGTGGCGAGGGACACGGGTCTGGAGCAGCATGCGCCCGTTGCGGCCGCCGACGATGCGAGCGGCCCGGGCCAGCAGGGCCATGGCCTGCTCGGCGGCGCGGTACCGGGGCGCGAGCAGCTCTTGGTCCAGCTCCACGAAGGCGACGACGTCGGCATGGTCAACTCGTCGCAGGACGGCCTCGGTGCCGATCAGGACGCGCGTGGAGGGCACGTCGTCGTCGTCCCCTGTGACCTCGCCGACCGGCTCGCCCGCCAAGGCCTCCAGCTCCTCTCGAGCGCGCGACACGCCGATGCGCACCGTCTTGAGCCGCTGGCTGCCGCACGCAAGGCAGAGACGAGGCCGCACGGTGGTACAGCGCCGACACACCAGGCTCTCGCCCTGCGGCGCTTGTTCGACCGCCGCGGCGCAGCGCTCGCAGCGGGCCAGCTCGCCGCATGCGCCGCACGCCAGCAACGTGGCGCGTCCCTTGCGATTCAGCACGCACACGACCTTCCCATCCCCGCGCACGGCGTCGACGAGGCGCGACGACCACAGCCCCGTGCCAGGTTCGTCCTTCCGCCGGTCCACCACGTCCACCATCGGCCAGCCCGCTCGTTCCTGCGTCCGCGCTGGGCGCAGCACCTCGCCCCACGCGAGCTGCTCGAGACTCGGGCATGGGGTCACGAGCACACAGGCGACGCCGGCACGCTTGGCCCGTTCGGCCGCGACCCGCCACGCGTTCCACGTGGGCGTGCGCTCCTCTTGGTGCACCTCCTCGTGTGCCTCGAGCACCACCACTGCCGCCAGATCGGGCGCGGGCGCCCACGCGCCGCCGCGTGCGCCCACGACCGCACAGCCGCCTGCGGCGGCGCGTGCCCACTCACGCGGTTGCAGAGCCACCGGGATGCCGGCCCGACGCAAGCGAAGGGCGACGGAGGCAGCCTCGGCCACGGATGGAGCCACCACCAGCACGGTGCCCCGTCGCGCCGCGGCCAGCACGACGGCAAAGGCATCGGCCGCGGGCGGCAGCATCAGCACCGCGCGCCCGCGCGTCAGCGCGTCCTCGGCCAGGTCGTCAGCCGGACCCGACGCCGGCGGCCCGCTCGGCTGCGGTGAAGGCAGGCCCCGGACAGCGGCGGGAGGGGACGCGCTGCGCAACAGCAACGGGAGCGGGCCCGCCCACCGCCACGCCGCCCACCGCGCCAACTCGATGACATCCGCGCTCGGCCCCCAGCCGGTGACCTTGGCGAGGGGACGGACGTCCACCCCGTCGGGCGGCTCGACGTCGTCCTCCACGACCCACCCCCCGACCCGACGCCCGTGCAACGCGACGCGCACGAGCGTCCCCACGCGGACGTCCGCGTCCATCGCGTCCGGCACGGAGTAGTCGAACCGCTTGTCGACGGCCGGCACGTCAGGGACGACGCGCACGACGCGCCGGCGTGCTGGGCCAGATCTGGTCGCGCTCAGAGACCCAGGGCAGACTTCACGTCGTCGAGCCGGGTCACGTCCTCCCACGTGAACTCCTTGCCCGAGCGGCCGAAGTGCCCGTAGGCCGCCGTCTTCTTGTAGATCGGACGGCGCAGGTCGAGGTCGCGGATGATGGCGGCCGGGCGCAGGTCGAAGATCTGGTCCACCGCGGATGCGATCGCCGTGGGGTCGACCGTCTCGGTGCCGAAGGTCTCGACGAGCAACGACACCGGACGGGCCACGCCGATGGCGTATGCGACCTGGATCTCGCACCGCGTCGCCGCACCCGACGCCACCACGTGCTTGGCCACCCATCGGGCCGCGTAAGCAGCCGAGCGGTCGACCTTGGACGGGTCCTTGCCCGAGAAGGCGCCACCGCCGTGGCGGGCGGCGCCGCCGTAGGTGTCGACGATGATCTTGCGGCCGGTGAGCCCGCAGTCGGCGTGCGGGCCGCCGAGCTCGAAGCTGCCCGTCGGGTTGGCGAGGACCTGGTATTCGCCGCCCGCGAACTGGGCGGGCAGGAGCGGATGGATGACGTGCTCCTTGAGGTCCGGCTTGAGCAGCGTCTCGAGGTCGAGGCCCGGCTGGTGCTGGGTGGAGATCAGCACCGTCTTGAGGGCGACAGGGCGGCCGTCCTCGTATTCGAAGGTGACCTGGGTCTTGCCGTCGGGGCGCAGGTACGGCAGCACGCCGGCCTTGCGCACCTCGGACAGACGCTGGGCCAGACGGTGCGCCAGCCAGATCGGCAGCGGCATGAGGTCGTCGGTCTCATCGCACGCGTACCCGAACATCATCCCCTGGTCGCCGGCGCCCTGGGCGTTGAGGATGTCCTCGCCACTCTTGCCCGCCCGCACCTCGAGAGCGACGTCCACGCCCTGGGCGATGTCCGGCGATTGGGGATCGATCGACGTGAGCACGCCGCAGGTGTTGCCGTCGAAGCCGAACGACTCCCGGTCGTAGCCGATGCCGCAGATCGTCTCGCGGACGATGCGGGGAATCTCCACGTAGGCCGTCGTCGTGATCTCACCGGCGACGACTGCCAGGCCCGTGGTCACCAGCGTCTCGCACGCGACTCGCGCCATCGGGTCCACCGCGAGGATGGCGTCGAGCACGGAGTCGGAGATCTGGTCGGCCATCTTGTCGGGATGGCCCTCAGTGACGGACTCCGACGTGAAGGTGTAGCGGCTGCTCACGGGGCTTCGCTCCTGGAACTCAGGCGAGAGACCACGGCGTCGAGGACGAGCCGAGCCACCTCCCGCTTGTCGGTGAGTGGCACATTCTGCTCCAACCCGTGCGGGTCGATCAGCAGAACGCTGTTCGTGTCGTGCTCGAAGCCAACCCCGGGCGCCGACACATCATTGGCAACGATCAGGTCCACGTGCTTCTTACGCAGCTTGACGGCCGCCTGCTCGCGCACGTCCGAGGTCTCGGCCGCGAACCCGACCAGCACCTGACCGGGGCGCTTGCGCTCACCGAGGGCGGCGAGGATGTCGGTGGTCGGCTCGAGCACGACCTCCGGCACGCCGTCGTGCTTCTTGATCTTCTCGTCGGCCGGTGCCTTGGGTCGGAAGTCGGCCACCGCCGCCGCCATCACAACCACGTCGGCGTCGGCGCTACGGGCGAGAACGGCGGCCTCCATCTCGCTCGCCGTCTCGACTTCGACGACCTGCACCGCCGCTGCGGTGGGCCGGCGGGCGGTGGTGACCAGCACGACGTCCGCGCCGCGTGCGGCCGCCTCGTCCGCGATGGCGTGGCCCTGCTTCCCGGACGAGCGGTTGCCGATGAAGCGGACGGGGTCGATGGGCTCGCGCGTGCCGCCCGCCGTCACGAGGACGCGCACACCCTCGAGATCCTTGGGAGCCAGCACGCGTTCGACGGCCGCCACGATGTCGGCAGGCTCGGCCAAACGCCCCGCGCCTTCGTCGCCACCGGCGAGCCGCCCCACCGCTGGCGGCACGATGTGCACGCCGCGGCGCACGAGCACCGCCAGGTTGTCCTGCACGGCCGCGTGTTCCCACATCTCTGTGTGCATCGCCGGACACAGCACCACCGGAGCGCGTGTCGCGAGCAGGGTGGCGGTGAGCAGATCGTCGGAGATGCCAGACGCGTACTTCCCGATCACGCGGGCGGTCGCGGGGGCGACGACGACGAGATCCGCCCCTTGCCCGAGCCGCGTGTGGGGAATGGGGTCGGGTCCGTCCCACAGCGAGGTGCGCGCCGGTTCGGCCGCGAGCGCGGAGAACGTGAGAGCCCCGACGAAGCGGGTCGCATCCTCCGTGAGCACTGGCTGCACGTGCGCGCCGGCATCCGTGAGCCTGCGGCACACGTCCACCGCCTTGTAGGCGGCGATCCCCCCCGAGACGCCGAGCACGATGCGGCGCCCGGCGAGGACGCCCGCCATGGCTACTTGGGCGCGTCCTCGGAGTCTTCGGTCCGCTCGAAGGTGATCTTCGAGGCGGCGATCTCCTCGAGGGCGATCGACAGCGGCTTCCGGGAGACCGACGTCACCTGGGGCGGCACGATGGCGCCCAGTCCCTCGCCGAGCTGGTTGAAGTAGGAGTTGATCTGCCTGCCCCGCTTGGCGGCGAGCGACACGAGCGTGAACTTCGAGTCCACCTTGTCGAGGAGATCCTCGATCGGTGGGGTCATCATCGTGTCGCGGTCAGCCATGGCAAGGGTCTCCGGGGAAGCTCGGCGGTGCCGTCGAGTATACCGGCGCACCGTATGTCGGCCCCCGTCTGGCTCGTCCTGGGCCCTCCCGCCTCGGGCAAGGGGACCCAATCGGCCTTGTTGGCCCAACGCCTCGACGCGGCCCACCTCTCGAGCGGCCAAGCCCTCCGCGACACCCGGGACGAGACGATCCTGGCCCGCCTGGCCACCGGCGAGCTGGCCCGCACCCCGGACTTCCTCCACGTCGTCGGTGAGGCCCTGGCTGCCGTCCCCGCCGACCGCGCGATCGTGCTGGACGCCGTCGGCCGCATGCTGCCGGAGGCCGAGTGGTTGGTCGGAACGTTGCAGGCCCTCGGCCGGCCCTTGCGGCGGGTCGTGTATCTGGACGTGGATCGCGCCGAGTCGTTGCAGCGGGCGCGACGACGCGGACGCGCCGACGACGACGACGCAGCGCACCCGTTGCGTTGGCAGCGCTTCGACGAGGAGACGCGTCCGGTGCTCGCGTACTACCGAGACCTGGGCCTGCTGACCGAGGTCGACGGATCCGGATCAGTCGACGACGTGGCGACGCGCGTCAGCGCCGTTGCCGCGATCGCGGACTAGAGCGACTGCAGGCGCTCGAAGAGCTTCTTGCGTTGGTTGTCGCCGAGGCCTTGCAGGCGACGCGCTTCGCTGATGCCGACGTCGGTCATCAAGCGGCGGGCCTTGACCTTCCCGAGTCCGGGCAGTGACTCGAGGACGGAGACGACCTTCATCTTGCCGACGGCTTCCTCGCGCCCGGCCTGATCGAGGAGCTCCTGCAACGTCAAGGTCCCCATCTTCAACTTGTCCTTGAGCTCAGCGCGGAGGCGACGGGCGGCGGCAGCCTTCTCGAGTGCGGCCTGGCGCTGCTCGGGCGAGAGCTGAGGGGGCAGCGGCATGAACGGCACCATAGCGCGCGGGCCTCCCCGCGAGTCCAGGGGTCAATTTGCCTTATGCCCCAACGGAAGCGACCAGTTCGGCAGCGGCCGCCTCGCGGTCCGGCGCCGCGGTCACGGCCCTTCCGATGACGAGCAGATCGGCTCCGGCGGCGAAGGCAGCGGCGGGCGTCCCGGCACGGGCCTGGTCGTGCACGTCCCCACCCGGCATCCGGATGCCGGGCACGACCGCGATGAGATCGGGGGCCAACTGCTTGGCCCGAGCGACGTCGGCAACCGCGCAGACGAGCCCGCCACACCCGGCCTCCACCGCGGCACGCACGCGTTCCTCGAACACCTCGGGCGACGCGTGCTCGTCACTCGTCAGGATCGTGACAGCAAGTGCCACCGGCGCAGCGAGTCCGGCGCGCTCCGCGCCTTCGCGCAACCCGTCGACGCCGGCGCGCAACATGGCGACGCCACCGGCCGCGTGAATGGTGAGGTACGACACGCCGACCGCGCCGAGAACGCGCGCGGCGCGCGCAACGGTGGTCGGAATGTCGTGCAGCTTGAGATCGAGGAAGACGCGGTACCCCAACGCGGAGACAGTGATGAGCGCGTCCGGCCCGCTGGCCGCGTAGAGCTCGAGCCCGACTTTGGCGACGCCGAACCACGGCTGCAGCTCGCGCGCCAAACGCGTCGCTTCGACGAGGTCGTCGACGTCGAGGGCGAGCGCGAGGTGAGACCGCAGCTCGGCATCAGCGGGCATGTGCAGCTCCGATCAATTCGTCGATGGTCGAGACTTGCTGACGACGGCACCAACGTGCCAACTCGCGCAGGACGAGCAGGGGCGCCTTGGGCCGGGCAAAGGTGGCGGTGCCGACCTGCACGGCGCTGGCGCCGGCGAGCAAGAGCTCGGCGGCGTCCTCGCCAGTGGCGACCCCGCCCACCCCGACGATCGGCGCATCCGGAAGGGCGGCGTGGACGTCGTAGACGGCGCGGACCGCCACCGGATGGATGGCAGGCCCACTCAGCCCTCCCCCGCCGCCCCCCAGGCGGGGCCGGCGGGTCGTGGGGTCGATCGCCATGCCCATGACGGTGTTGACCAGGGTCAACGCCTCGGCCCCGGCACCCCTCGCCGCAGCGGCGATTTCGGTCAAGTCGGTCACATTGGGGCTGAGCTTGGCCCATCGGGGCAGGCCGGCGGCTGCGGTGGCGTCGATGGCCTCGGCGGTGGCCGTGGCCGAGTGGGCGAACATCCGGCGACGGTCCTCCACGTTCGGGCAGCTCACGTTCACCTCGACGGCGAGCAGCCCGGGTACACCCGCCAGCATCGACGCCGCTTTCTCGTACGCCTCGACCGTGAAGCCCCAGATGCTCGCCACCACTCGCGCGCCGGTGGCTCGCAGCTCGGGCAACTCGTGCTCGACCCACGCCTCGACCCCGGGATTCTGGAGGCCGACGCTGTTGAGCATCCCGGCGGCGGCCTGGTGCACACGAGGCGCGGGGTTGCCGGCCCACGGCTCGGCCGAGAGCGACTTGACCACCACCGCGCCGAGCTCGCCCAGGTCGAAGGACCGTGCCAGCTCTGCGCCGTGACCCGAGGTGCCCGACGCCGTCATCAGCGGGTTCGGCAGCTCGACGCTCCCGACGTGCGTGCGCAGGCTCAGAGCGGCAGGCGTAGCTGGTCTCCCTCGAGATGCTCCTGCAACGACTTCACGCTGAGCCGGTGCGCACCCCAGTCGGCGATGCCCGCCGCCGCAGCGCGCGCGGCCGCGACCGTGGTGACGCTCGGAACCTTGTGCACGTTGGCGGCGGCGCGGATGTGGGCGCCGTCGGCACGCGGGCCGCGACCCCGCGGGGTGTTCACGACCAGCTGCACCTTGCCGCTGGCGATGAGGTCGACCGCGTCGGTGCCACTGTCGTCGCCGACCTTGGCGACGACGGTCTCGACGGGCACGCCGTTCTCCTCGAGGAAGGCCGCCGTCCCGGCGGTCGCGGCGAGCGAGAACCCCAGCTCGGCAAAGCGCACCGCGGCAGCCAGCCCGGCTTGCTTGTCGCGGTCGGCCAGCGAGAGGAACACCGAGCCGGAGTCGGGCAGCCGGTTCCCCGCCGCGATCTGGCTCTTGGCGAAGGCAAGGCCGAACGTCGCGCCGATTCCCATGACCTCGCCCGTCGAGCGCATCTCGGGCCCGAGCAGCGTGTCGACATCGGGGAAGCGATTGAAGGGCAGCACCGCCTCCTTCACGCTGACGTGGCCGCCCGTCACCGGCTCGTGCAGCAGTCCCTCGGTGCGCAGGTCGGCCAAGGTCGCGCCGACCATCACGCGTGCCGCGACTTTGGCGAGGGGGACACCGGTGGCCTTGGCGACGAAGGGCACGGTGCGACTGGCGCGCGGGTTGGCCTCGATCACGAAGACCTGGTTCTGCTTCACCGCGTACTGGACGTTGACCAGGCCGCGCACGTCGAGCGCCTCGGCGATGGCGCGCGTGTATCCCTCGATGACGTCGACGACAGCCTGGGGCAGGGTCGGCGGCGGTATGACGCATGCGCTGTCCCCGGAGTGCACGCCCGCCTCCTCCACGTGCTCCATCACGCCGCCGATCACGACCTCGCCCGTGGCGTCGCGCACGGCGTCGACATCCACCTCGACCGCGTCCTCGAGGAAACGGTCGATGAGGACCGGGCGCTCACTCGAGAGCCCACCCTCGCGCCCGAGCGAACCGAAGCCGGCCAGCTCTCGCATGGCGGCGCGCAGGCTGTCCTCGTCATAGACGATGGACATGGCCCGTCCGCCGAGCACATAGCTCGGGCGGACCAGCGCCGGGTAGCCGATGCGCTCGACGATGGTGAGGGCCTGCTCGATCGTCGTCGCGGTGCCCCCCGCCGGCTGGGGGATCTCCAGGCGGGCGCACAGGGCGTTCCACCGCTCGCGGTCCTCGGCCAGGTCGATCGACTCCGGGCTGGTGCCGAGCACGAGGGCCGGATCCAGGCGGTTGGCCAGCTTGAGCGGCGTCTGCCCCCCGAGGCTCACGATCACGCCCTGGGGATGCTCGGCCTCGATGACGTTGAGCACGTCCTCGTACGTCAGCGGCTCGAAGTACAGGCGGTCGCTCGTGTCGTAGTCCGTGGAGACGGTCTCAGGGTTGCAATTGATCATCACCGTCTCGAAGCCCGCGTCGCGCAGGGCGAAGCTGGCGTGCACGCAGCAGTAGTCGAACTCGATCCCCTGGCCGATGCGGTTCGGGCCGGACCCGAGGATGACGATCTTGGGCCGGTCGCTCGTGCGCACCTCGTCCTCGTCCTCGTAGGTCGAGTAGTGGTACGGCGTGCGGGCCTCGAACTCGGCGCCGCACGTGTCGACGGTCTTGAAGGTGGCGTTGACTCCGGCGGCCTGGCGGGCGGCCCGCACCTCGGCTTCCGAGGCGCCCCACAGCCAGGCCAGCTGCGGGTCGGAGAAGCCTGTTCGCTTGGCCCGCCGCCAGTCCCGCCTGGTCATGGCCGCGAGCCCGGTCTCCAGCAGAAGCTGACGCTCCTCGATGATCTGCAGGATCTGGTCGAGGAACCAGGGGTCGACGCGCGTGACGTCGTACAGCCGCTCGACGCTGATGCCCCGCCGCAGCGCCGCCTCCAGCTGGAAGGGTCGGTCAGGCGTGGCGATGGCCGCCTGGCGTACGAGCTCGTCGTCACCGATGTCGTCGAGCAGGCGCTCGCCGGGGTCGCAGTTGAGACCCCAGCGTCCGTGCTCGAGTGAGCGCAGTCCCTTCTGCAGCGACTCGGTGAACGTGCGCCCGATGGCCATCGCTTCGCCGACGGACTGCATGCGGGTGCCGAGCACGTCGGGGGTGCCGGGGAACTTCTCGAAGGCCCAGCGCGGGACCTTGGTGACGACGTAGTCGATGGTGGGCTCGAAGCTGGCCGGCGTCACACCCGTGATGTCGTTGGTGATCTCGTCGAGGGTGTAGCCGACAGCGAGGCGGGCGGCGATCTTGGCGATCGGGAACCCGGTGGCCTTCGACGCCAGCGCGCTGGAGCGGCTCACCCGTGGGTTCATCTCGATGACGACCATGTCGCCGTCGTCGGGGTTCAGTGCGAACTGGATGTTCGACCCGCCCGTCTCCACGCCGATGCGGCGGATGCAGGAGAAGGCGGCGTCCCGCATTCGCTGGTACTCGACGTCGGAGAGGGTCTGGGCCGGCGCGACGGTTATGGAGTCGCCGGTGTGCACCCCCATCGGGTCGAAGTTCTCGATCGAGCAGATGACCACGCAGTTGTCGGCGCGGTCGCGCATGACCTCGAGCTCGTACTCCTTCCACCCAGCGATGGAGCGCTCGATGAGGATCTCGTTGATCGGGCTGGCGGCCAGGCCGATCCCGGCCAGGCGCCGGAAGGACTCGGTGTCATGGGCAATGCCCGTCCCTGCACCGCCCAGGATGAACGACGGTCGGATGATCAGCGGATAGCCGATGCGCTCGCCGACCTCCATGGCCTCCTCGAGGTCATAGGCGAAGCCTGAGGCGGGCACGTCGAGGCCGATCTCGGTCATGGCCATCTTGAACTTCTCGCGGTCCTCAGCCGTCTGGATGGCCTCGATGCTGGCGCCGATGAGCTCGACGTTGTTGGCCTTGAGCACGCCTTGCTCGTCGAGGGCCACGGCCAGGTTGAGCGCGGTCTGGCCGCCCAGCGTGGGGAGCAGGGCGTCCGGGCGTTCCCGCTCGATGATGGCGGCCAGGACGTCGGGCGCCAAGGGCTCCACGTAGGTGCGATGGGCGAAGTCGGGGTCGGTCATGATCGTCGCGGGGTTCGAGTTGGCGAGAATGACGCGGTAGCCCTCGGCCTTGAGCACGCGGCACGCCTGGGTGCCCGAGTAATCGAACTCACAGGCCTGGCCGATCACGATGGGCCCGGATCCGATGATGAGGATGGACTCGATGTCGTCGCGGCGGGGCATCAGTGGCCGTGTTCCATCAACTCGCGGAACTGGGCGAAGAGGTAGCGCGCATCATGCGGACCCGGTCCCGCTTCGGGGTGGTACTGCACGCTGAACGCGGGGACGTCGCGGCAGCGCAGCCCTTCGACCACGCCGTCGTTGAGGTTCACGTGACTGACGTCGGCGCCCGGGATGGAGCCATCGGCCACCGCGTAGTTGTGGTTCTGGCTGGTGATCTCGACCGCTCCCGTCTCCAGCCGGCGCACCGGGTGGTTGCCGCCGTGGTGGCCGAACTTGAGCTTGTAGGTCTCGGCGCCGAGCGCCGACGCCAGCAGCTGGTGGCCGAGGCAGATGCCGAACACCGGGACGTTGCCGAGCAGAGCGTCGATGGCTCCGATGGCGTAGGTGACGGCCGCGGGGTCGCCGGGCCCATTGGACAGGAAGACACCGTCGGGCCTGCGTGCCAGAACGTCGGCGGCTGGAGTGTCCGCGGGCACGACCTCGACCGTGGCGATCTGCGCGAGGTGGCGGAGGATGGTGCGCTTGATCCCGTAGTCGTAGGCGACGACCCGGAGGGGACTGCCGCTCTGTTCGGCCGCGGAGCCAGCTCCCACTGTGTAGGGGCGGTCGGTGGTGACGGTGGCGACGAGGTCGAGCCCGTCCGTGCCGGGCTCGGCGATGGCGGCCGCCTTCAACGTCGTCTCATCCGCCGTGCCGAACGCGCAGGGCAGGGCTCCCGATTCGCGGATGTGGCGGGTGAGGCGGCGCGTGTCCACGCCCGTGATGCCCGGGACGCCGTGTCGGGTCAGGAACGCGTCGAGGTCCTCGGCCGAGCGCCAGTTGCTGGGGCGGCGGGCCAGGTCGCGCACGACGACGCCCCGGCAGTGCGGGCGGCGACTCTCGTCGTCGTCCGGCGCCACGCCGTAGTTGCCGATGTGCGGGTAGGTGAACGTGATGACCTGTCCCGCGTAGGACGGGTCGGTGATCACCTCCTGGTAGCCGGAGAGCACGGTGTTGAAGACGACCTCACCGGTGGCGACGCCCCCGGGCGGAACGGCGCCGATGGCCTCGCCTTCGAATGTCGTGCCGTCGGCCAACACGAGCAGTGCGTCCTCGCGTCGCGCCGTGCTGTTCACCTCTGCGCCTCCCCGTCGAGCACGACGGGCTCGCCCCGCAGCAGCGTGTGGCGAACCTTGCCGGTGAGCTTGCGTCCGACATACGGCGTGTTGCGACTGCGACTGGCGAGCCGCTCCGCCTCGACCACCCACGTGGCCGCCGGGTCGATGACGCACAGGTTGGCGACGAAGCCTGCGGCCACCGGACCGCCGTGTCGTCCCGCCAACCCCGCGATGCGGGCCGGGTTCCACGACAGCAGGGCCAGCACGTGGTCGACGGGGAGGTCGAGCTCGGTCAGCGCGAGCGCAAGAGCCGTCTCCAGTCCGAGCATGCCGGGCGGCGCCTGGTCGAAGGGCGCCTCCTTGGCCTCCTGCGGATGAGGTGCATGATCGGTGGCGATGGCGTCGATGGCGCCGGATGCGAGGCCCCGTCGGACCGCAGCCACGTCGGCCGCGCTCCGCAGCGGCGGGTTGACCTTGAACACCGTGTCATAGGACGCGATCTCGGCGTCGGTGAGCGTGAAGTGATGGGGCGCGGCCTCGGCGGTGACGGGAAGCCCCTGGGCCTTGGCCGCACCGACCATGGCGACGGACCCCGCGGTGGAGAGGTGCAGGAAGTGCACGGCGCCGCCGGTGAGCCGGGCCAGCGCGATGTCGCGCATCACCATCAGCTCCTCGGCTTCCGCGGGGACGCCGGGGAGCCCGAGGCGGCTCGACCACTCCCCCTCGTGCATGACCCCGCCGGCAGCGAGAGCTGCGTCCTCGCAGTGCTGGCCGAGGGTGACCCCGAGGCCGGACGCGTACTCGAGAGCCCGCCGCATGAGCCGGGCGTCCTGCACTCCGGACCCGTCGTCGGTGAACAGGCGCACGCCCAGAGCCGCCATCTCGGCCATCGGTGCGAGCTGCTCGCCTTTGCGTCCCACCGTGATCGCACCGGCCGGGTACACCTCGCAACATGCGGTGGTGCTCAGGTCGAGCACCTCGCGCACGACCGCTGCACTGTCGATGGCGGGCTCGGTGTTCGGCATGGCGACGACAGCCGTGTAGCCGCCGAGGGCGGCCGCGCGCGCGCCGGTCTCGACGGTCTCCGCTTCTTCGCGACCGGGCTCGCGCAGGTGGGCGTGCAGGTCGACGAGTCCCGGCGCCACGATGCACCCCGACGCGTCGATGACGCACGCGGCGTCGAGGGCCTCGCCGACGGCAGCCACCAGTCCGTCCCGCACCAGGACGTCGGCGGTGCGGCTCCCCGTGCCGTCGATGACCGTGCCGCCTCTGATCAGGAGCTCACGCGGCAAGCGAGGCTCCCGACCCGAGCACGAGGAACAACACGGCCATCCGCACCGCCACACCGTTGGCCACCTGTTTGGTGATGACCGAGTTCGGGAGGGCAGCCACCTCGGCCGCGATCTCGACCCCGCGGTTCATGGGACCCGGGTGCATGACGAGCGCGCCGTCCGCGAGCATGGACGCCCGGCCCTGTGTGAGGCCGAAGGTGGCGGTGTACTCCCGGAGGGATGGCAGCAGCGCCTCGTGCTGGCGCTCGAGCTGCATGCGGAGGACGTAGACGACGTCGGCCTTCGGCAGCACGGTGTCGAGGTCGTGGCTCACGTCGACAGCCCAGCCGTTGAGCGACGGCGGCAGCAGGGTGGGCGGCGCGACCAGGGTCACCTCGGCCCCGAGGGCGGTGAAGGCGAGCACGTCGCTGCGCGCCACCCGACTGTGCTTGATGTCGCCGACGATGGCGATGCGCAGTCCTTCGAACGAGGGCTTGTGCTGACGGATCGTGTAGCAGTCCAGCAGGGCCTGGGTCGGGTGCTCGTGCCAGCCGTCGCCTGCGTTGATGACGGCGGCGTCCACCCAGTTGGCGATCTGCCACGGGACGCCGGCGGACGCGTGGCGCACCACGATGGCGTCGACCCCCATGGCCTCGATCGTCTCGACGGTGTCCCGCAGGGACTCGCCCTTCTTGACCGACGACGTCCCGACGCTGAAGGTCATGGTGTCGGCGGTGAGGCGCTTGGCCGCCGTCTCGAAGGAGAGGCGGGTACGCGTCGAGTCCTCGTAGAAGAGGCTCACCACCGTCTTGCCGCGGAGGGTGGGGACCTTGGGGATGCTGCGGCTGCTGACCTCGACGAAGGAGTCGGTGACGCGCAGGACCTCGTCGATGCCCTCGGCGCCCAGGTCGTCGATGGAGAGGAGGTTCTTCACGGCGTCCTCCCCGTGGGCAGGACGTCGCCTATCACCACACCCTCGTCGCTGACGTCGACCATCTCGTCGCGCCGGGTGGGCAGGTTCTTGCCGACGAAGTCCGGGCGGATCGGCAGCTCGCGATGACCCCGGTCGACCATGACGGCCAACCGGACGGCTTTGGCCCGCCCGTAGTCGTTGAGCGCGTTGAGGGCGGCTCGGATGGTGCGCCCTGTGAAGAGGACGTCGTCGACGAGCACGACCGTCATGCCGGTGAGGTCGAACGGGATCTCGGTGACCGCTTCGGGCAGGACGGGCCGCAGCCCGATGTCGTCCCGGTAGAAGGCTACGTCGAGGGAGCCGACCGGGACCTCCACGCCCTCGACACTGTGGAGGGCCTCGCCCAGCTTCCCGGCCAGCGGCACGCCACCCGTCTGCAGGCCGACGAGGGCGACGTGGTCCAGGCCCTTGTGCGCCTCCACGATCTCGTGCGCGATGCGGGTGATGGCCCGGCGGACGTCCTCGGGGCTCATCACCTGGGCCCGGGGAACGAAAACGCCCCCACGCGGGGGCGTCAGGAACCGTTCTCGTTCAGCCATGCTCGTCCACCGCAGCGGGATCCTTCCTGTCCGTGAGGGCCTCTCGGACCCCCTTAACGGTCAGGAGTGCACGTTACCAGCCCTGCAGCACTGACTTTCGGACACTGAGGTGCGTCATGCGCACCTCAGTGTCCGAAAGTCAGGAGTTGTCACCGCGGGCGGACGTCCTTGGCGACGGCGGCCAGGAGGCCGTTCACGAAGCGGGTCGACTCGTCGGTGCCGAAGCGACCCGCCAGCTCCACCGCCTCGGAGAGCACGGCCGAGGCGGGGATGTCGGGCCGCTCCAGCAGCTCGTAGACGGCGAGGCGGAGGATGTTGCGGTCGACGGCCGGCATGCGCGCGAGGGTCCAGTCGATGGCGTGGTCGGTGATGACCTGGTCGAGGCGGTCGCGGTGCTCACCGACACCACGCACGAGGTCGATGACGAACTCGTCGGGTGCGACCGGCAGGTCGGCCAGCACTTCGGAAGGGGCCTGGTCCTTGAGCTCAGCCTCGTAGAGCAGTGACACGGCCCGCTCGCGGGCCTCCCGTCGACTGCTCTCCATCCTCAGCGCAACTCAGACGCGGGTGATGTAGTCACCCGAGCGGGTATCCACCTTGATGCGATCACCCTGGTTCACGAACAGCGGCACGGAGACGACGAGGCCGGTCTCGACGGTTGCCGGTTTGCGCGCACCAGAGACCCGGTCGCCCTGAACACCCGGCTCGGTCTCGGTGATGGTCAGCTCCACGGCGGCCGGCAGGTCGACGCCGACGATCTCGCTGCCGTACATCTGCAGCACGGCCGAGTCGCCTTCCTTCACGTACTGCGTGGCGTTCCCGAGGGCCGACGCGTCCACGTGCATCTGGTCGTAGGTGACGTTGTCCATGAAGACGTAGTGCTCGCCGTCGCGGTACAGGTATTGCATCTCCCGCTTGTCGACGATGGCCTGCTCGAGCTTCTCGTCGGCCCGGTACGTGCGCTCGATGACCGCGCCGGTGCGCACGTTCTTCAGCTTGGTGCGCACGAAGGCGCCGCCCTTGCCCGGCTTCACGTGCTGGAACTCCACGACCGAGAAGAGCCCCTCGGGCAGGTCGACCGTCATGCCGTTCTTCAGATCGTTCGTGCTCACACTCATTGCGGATCACTCATTGCGGATCACTCATTGCAGGACCAGTTCCTTGGGCGCGTGGGTGAGGAGCTCACACCCGTTCTCGGTGACGACCACAGTGTCCTCGATGCGGACTCCGCCGTGCTCCCGGAGGTACACGCCGGGCTCCACGGTGACCACGTGACCGGCTTCGAGGGTATCAGTGGACGTCGCGCCCACCGCAGGGGCTTCGTGGATGTCGAGGCCCACCCCGTGGCCGGTGCCGTGCAGGAAGGCGTCGGCCCAGCCCGCGTCGGCAATGACCTCGCGACACGCCCGATCGACATCCGCGCACGCGACCCCGGCCCGGACGGCAGCCACACCCGCCCGCTGGCTGGCCGCGACCACGTCCCACGCCCGCACGAGATCGCTGGAGGCCGGTTCGCCGACGGACAGGGTGCGGGTCATGTCGGAGTGGTAGCCATCGACGAGGGCGCCGAAGTCGAGGACCACGAGCTCGCCAGGTTCGATGACCCGCGCCGACGGGCGAGCATGAGGCTTGGCGCCGTTGGGGCCGCCCGCCACGATGGACTCGAACGAGACGTCCTCCGCGCCCAAGCGCCGCATGGCGAAGTCCAACGAGAGGGCGAACTTCGTCTCGCTCACGCCGTCGAGCAGGAGGGGGCCCACCTCGGCAAGCGCGGCATCCGCGATGCGCGCCGCCTCGGCGATGCGCGCCACCTCACCCGCGTCCTTGACCCTGCGCAGCGACTCGACGAGGCCCTCGGTGGGGACGAGCTCCGCGTCGGGGAACCACTCGACCATCGCTCGCTTGCGGGCCCACGACACGTCGCCCGCCTCCAGCCCGAGCCGACCGACGCCTTTGGCTGCCGCTGCGACTGCCTCCTGCTGCGCGGCCAGGCCACCGACCGCGAACGTGGCGTCGATGCCGGCCGCGCCGAGCTGGTCGGCGGACTGGAACTGGTAGCGCCCGTCGGTGACGAAGAGCAGCTCGTCGGGTCGGACGAGGAGCAACGCCGCCGAGCCGGTGAACCCGGTCAGATAGCGGATGTTGGTGAGCCTCGTGACCAAGAGCGCTCCGCACCCGGCATCGTCGAGTTGGGCCCGCAGTCGGCCCACCCGGGCGGCCACGTCCATCGGCGACAACGCAGCCGTCAGGGTCACCTTGTCTCCAGCAGCGTGCCGACGGCCCGCATGGCCAGCTCGTAGCCGTACCCGCCAAAACCCACGATGGAGCCGTCGGCCACCGGCGCGATCACCGAGGTGTGCCGCCACGGTTCGCGTGCGTTGGGGTTGGACAGGTGCAGCTCCACGACGACGCCGTCGAAGGCGGCCAGCGCGTCGTGCAACGACCAGGCGTAGTGGGTCAGTGCGCCGGCATTGATGACGATGGCCCCGCACCGCCCGCGCGCGCCGTGGATGGCTTCGACCAGGTCGCCCTCGCGGTTGGACTGCACGTGCTCGAGCGTGTGGCCCAGCTCGATCGCGATCGCTCTCGCCCGCCCCACGTGGTCCTCGAGCGTCTCCTTGCCGTACACCTCGGGCTCGCGCTCGCCGAGCAGGTTGAGGTTCGGGCCTGACAGCAGCAGCACCGTGCTCATCGAATTGCCTCCAGTGCCAGTCGCACCTGATCGGGCTCGACGCCGACCACCGGCTCGACTCCTCGCGGTCCGTCGAGGACGAACGTCAACCCAGAGATCGCCTTCTTGTCGCGCCCCATCAGGGTGAGCAGGAGCTCCGCGTCCGCGCCGGAGGGGAGGTGGGACGGCAGGTCGTACCCGGCGACCACCTTGCGATGGAGCTCCACCCGACCGTCGTCGATGCGTTCCAAACGACGGGCCAGCTCGGCCGCGAACACGAGCCCCACCGCGACCGCCTCGCCGTGACGCAGGTCGTAGTGGCCGGCCGTCTCCAGTGCGTGAGCCAGCGTGTGGCCGTAGTTCAGGATCATGCGCCGGCCGGCTCCCTCACCGCCTGCTCCGCCCGGCGCTTCCCTCTCGTCGGATGCGACCACGTCTGCCTTGATGCGCACGCACGCGGCCACGCGCTCCTCGAGCGGTAGGTCCTCGAGGTGCTCGCCACCGAGGAAGTGGTACTTGGCCATCTCGCCGCAGCCACTCAGGTACTCGCGGGGCGGCAGGGCCTCGAGCACCTCGGTGTCGCACAACACGGCAGCGGGTTGCCAGAAGGCGCCGACCAGGTTCTTGCCCTCGGGCAGGTTCACTCCGGTCTTGCCGCCGATGGCCGCGTCGACCTGGGCCAAGAGCGTGGTGGCCACGTGCACCACGGGGACGCCGCGGTGGTAGACGGCTGCCGCGAACCCGGCGGTGTCGGTGACGACCCCCCCGCCCACTGCGACGACCACGTCGGTGCGGGTGAGCCCCCACCGCGCGAAGCGCCGACACAGCTCCTCCACCGTCTCCATGCACTTGGCGTCCTCGCCATCGTCGATGAGGAAAATCTCGTGCTCGACACCCGGGTCGACGGGCACACCGACCGCGGCCTGGGTGACGACCGCAGCACGGCGGACGCCGACGGGCAGCACCTCGAGGAGCCGGTGGCGCGCGCCCGGTCCGACGAGCACGTCGTAGGAGCGGTCACCCAGCTCGACGGCAACGGTGATCACCCCAGTGCCCGCACGATCTGATCCACGACCTCGTCGGCGCGCAGGTGGTCGACGTCGACCACCACGTCGGCCAGCTCCTCGTACAGGGGGCGGCGTTCGGCCTCGAGCCGTCGCAGGGCGCCGGCCGGGTCGTCACCCAGCAACGGACGCCCGGCCCCGCTCCCGACCCGCTCGGCCAGCACTGCCGGGTCGGCCCGCAGCCACACCACAGGGCCGGCCTGTCGCATCACCCGGCGGTTGTCAGGGTCGAGCACTGCGCCGCCCGCGACTGAGATCACCACCGGATCGTCGCTCGTCGCCGCCTCGGCCAGGACCCGGCTCTCCTCAGCCCGAAACGCCGATTCGCCGCGCTCCTCGAAGATCTCCGGCACCGACTTGCCAGTGGAGCGCCGGATCATCTCGTCACTGTCCATGTGGGGCCAGCCCAGACGCTCGGCCAGGCGTCGTCCGACCGTGGTCTTGCCCGCGCCCATCATGCCGACGAGCAGGACGCGGCGGTGATCACCCAAGGCTCGCCACGAACGCATCTCGGTTGCGGACCGTCTCGCCCACCGAGTCGCCGCCGAACTTGCGCAGCGCCTCAGCTGCGAGGACGAGCGACACCATGGTCTCGGCCACGACCCCCATGGCCGGCACCGCGGTCACGTCGGTGCGCTCCTTGAACGAGACCGTCTCCTCCTTGGTCACCACGTCGACCGTCTTGAGGGTGGGCCGGTTGAGCGTCGCCAGGGGTTTCATGGCGGCCCGAACGACGAGCAACCCGCCCGTGGTCATGCCGCCCTCGACGCCGCCGGCGAGATCCGTGGGTCGCTGGTAGTCGCCGCCGTCCCAGAGGATCGCATCGTGGGCGTCGGAACCGCGCCGCGACGCGACCTCGAAGCCCTCACCGATCTCGGCCGCCTTCACCGCCTGGATGCTCAGCAGCGCCTGGCCGAGCATGCCGTCGATCTTGCGGTCCCAGTGCACGTGGCTCCCCAACCCGAGCGGCACCCCGTAGCCCAGCACCTCGATGACGCCGCCCAGGGAGTCGCCCACCTTGGCCGTCGCCTCGATCTCGGCGATCATCGCCTGCTCCGCCTCGGGATCGAAGCAGCGCACCGGCGATGCGTCGACGTCGGGCAGATCGGCGGGTGTCGGGCGGCCCCCCGATTTGGCGACCACTGGACCCATCTGCACGACGTGGCTGATCACGCTGACGTCGAGCTCGCGCAAGAGCGCCTTTGCGCACGCCCCCGCTGCCACCCGCGCCGCCGTCTCGCGCGCCGACGCCCGCTCGAGGACGTCGCGTGCGTCGTCGAAGCCGTACTTGAGCATCCCCGTGAGATCGGCGTGGCCCGGCCGCGGCTGGGTGAGCGGCTTCTCCGTCTTGCCGGGCGCCGGCGACATCTCCCGCTCCCACTTCGACCACTCGGTGTTGAGGATCTCGATGGCCACCGGCGAGCCCAGGGTGCGTCCGTGGCGGACGCCGCCGAGCAGCGTCAGCTCGTCGCGCTCGAAGCGCATGCGCGGACCTCGCCCGAACCCCAGCCGGCGACGAGCGAGCTCGTCGCCGATCTCCTCCACCGTCAGCTCCAACCCGGCGGGGAGGCCCTCCACGATCACCACCAGGGCGCGGCCGTGCGACTCGCCGGCGGTGAGGAAGCGGAGCACCGACCAAATGTACCGGCATGGCCCGCTCGCTCCTCAGGTCTTTCGTCCCGATCGCGATACATCGAGAAACTTCGGCAAAAGGTGCAGCGAAAGTCTCGGCTGTGGCGTGCCGATGGTCATACACCAATGGCCCGACGGAATTCCTTCCGCACCGGGTCGGGGCGTGGCTGGGGCCGCACCGGCCGCGGCGTTCGTCTGCGCCCTGCTGGCGCTGACGACGGCTTCACGATCGTGGAATCCGTCATCGCCATGTCCCTCATCTTCATGGTCCTCATCGGACTCCTCGGAACGCTCGCGAGCGCGTCGAAGAGCATCGTCACCGCCAGGCAGCGCAACACCGCAGTTGGGCTGGCCAACCAGGTGCTCGAGACGGCGCGAGCCACGAAGTACGAGTACGTCGGGCTCAGCAGCACGGACTCGACCATCGCGTCGGACAGCGCCATCAGCGGCGGCAGCTACGACGGCGCTCCCATCGCCTACGCCGTTCCGTCGAACCAGTCGCCGTGGCCCGCGCACACGGTGACGACCACCGTCTCCAACACCGCCTTCGTCACGAAGACATACGTCACCCTCGTGACCCCCGCAGGCGGCGATCCCTATAAGAAGGTCACGACCATCGTGGACTGGAGCGCGAGCGGCAAGACGCAGTACGGAGCCGCGGCGATTCCCGCCTCCGTGAAGCTCGAGTCCTACATCTTCAATGCGGTCCTGCCGGCCGACCCGCTCCTGCAGGGCCTCGCATCGGCAACGGGCGGCACCATCTCGATCAGCGGCACGGTCGACAACCTGGCCGTGACCGACGCAACGCTGGCGTTGCCCCAAGCCGGAAGCAGCCTGGAGTCGCAGTTCGTGCAGAAGGCGGAGGCCCTGGCGCAGAGCGCGAATGCCGATGTGACGGGCGGGCTCTCGATGTACGCGTCTGGAGGCAATGCCTCGCTCATCACGAGCACGCACGCCAGCTCGCCGCCGGTGAAGGTGTCGAGCGCGGCGGACAACGACACAGGCACCAGCGCGGGTGACGACAGTTCGGTATCGAGCTCGGACGCCGGCGGCAGCGTCGGCCGGAACAACACCCTGGATCTCGTCAAGGGCGCGAGCAGCAGCCTCTACGCCAAGAGCAGCGCGCGGTCCACCTCCGCCGGCGGCATCGGCGACTTCGACTCGCTTCCCTACACGACGTCCGACGCCACCGGGCCTGCCAGCTTCACCATGCCCTACGCCATCAGCGCCCTCAACGGCAGCACGGCGATCGGCAACGTCATCACCACCGGGGCCACCCACGTGAACACCGTGCTGGACCGGGACAACTCGGGAAGCCAGCGGGCGCTCCTCGGCACCTCGACGGTGGACCATCCCCTCACCACGCTCTTCACGTTCGCCCCGTCCGTGCTCAGCATCCTCGGCCTGCCCCTGGCGAACCCGTTCAGCGGCTTCGTGAAGATCGGATCCACCGGCACCGTGTCCGCCAACGCCAACTCCGGACAGGGTGTGGCTGCGCCGAGCATCAGCGGGGGCTCGTTCGACGTGTGCGTGTACGACACGCTGAGCAATCCGTTGGCTTCCGGGTCCTGCGGCGTCGGCTACAAGCGGCTCAGCGTCACGCCGGGCACGGCCGGCAGCATGACGGCCAGCGCGGCCCTGAAGGTGCTCGGGGGCACCGTCAGCCTCAGCGCGACCGTGACGAGCGGGACGAAGTCCGTGACCAACACCATGAGCGGCGCTGACTACCAACGGTCGGAGGCGTCGCTGGTGAACTGGTTGAAGGTGGTCGTCGACTTCAGCATCACCGGCGGCACCAACCTGCACCTCGAGCTGGACTACGGCCAGCTGACGGCCCGGGCCAGGTACTGCCTGCCGACGGACGCCAACTGCATCCAGGCCGCGCTGTGATGCGCCGCCGCGAAGACGGCCAGCGGGGCATGAGCCTCATCGAGCTGATGATCGCCATCAGCATCATGGCCATCGTCGGACCGATCGCCGCCTCGATCATGGTGTCGACGCTCCGAGCGGGCACAGCCACCGAGGACCAGTCACGCGTCGTGGACGAGCTGCGTCTGCAGATGTACGCCGTCAGTCGCGAGCTCCGGTCGGCGACCTGCATCATGATCCCGACCGACCTCAGTCCTGGCCCCGGCGACACGCTCCGATTCACGACCGAGGCTCAGGTCGGCTCGTCGAGCAGCACGTTGTATCTCCAATATCAGGTGACCGAATCACAGCTGGTGCGGACGCAGTACACCGACGCCACGTTCACCACGCCGAGCGGCACGCGCTACGTGGGGCCGGGCCTCGTCTCGCCCAACACCACGTTCACACTGCGTTCGACCCCGAAGAAGAGCATGGTCATCGACCTGCGGCTCCAGCTGGCGAGCAACCGGCCGGTCCAGCAGCTCACGACGACGATCGCCGGAAGGAACGCATGGGCCACCACGTGTTGATCGCAGGGCGCGTCCGACGCGACGAGCGGGGCATCGGCGTCGTCACCGCGCTGATGGTGACGCTCATCGTGTTCGCTACTGGGGCGATGTGGGCCCAGCAGGCCGTCCACCAAGCCGAGGGTTCGGGTGTCGAACGCGCACGTGAGCAGGCGCTCGCCGCGGCCGAGGCGGGTCTCAATTCCGCCATGTCCAAGCTCGCGCAGAGCCCGGGGTGCTCGGCGACGCCGGTGGCGGGCACGGTGCCGGGCGTCGGCGACTGGGAGTACACCATCCCGGCGACCATCCTCTCCCAGCCCGGCTTCTCCTGCAGCAGCCCCACGGAGTATCGCCGCTACATCGTGGCCCAGGGCTGGTCGCCGTCCAAGACCGCGGCGCGGTCTCAGAAGCGCCAGCTCGAGCAGCAGGTGGACCTCGTCGCCACCGACGGGTTCCGTTACGCGCTCTTCGCAGCCAACGGAGGGATCACCGGCGCCAACCAGATCACGGTGCGGGGCGACGCCTACAGCCGGTCGAACGTCACCATCGCCAACAACTCGACGGTGACGGGCAGCCTCACGTCGATGGGCACGGTGACCCTGAACAACAGCACCCTCATCTCGGGAAAGGTGTGGGCCAACGGCGCGGTCGACGTGAACACCAGTGGAAGCGGCTCCGGCGTGAACGGCGACGTGTGGACGTCAGTCGGGAACATCAACGTCGGCAGCTACATCGGAAGCAACGCTCAGGCAGCCGGCAGCATCACCGGCGGTGGCACGGTCGTCGGCACCAAGACCCCGAACTCGCCTGCCCCCACGCCACCGGCCCTCGATCTGCCGACGTTCACGTGGGCCGCGAGCAACTACTCGTCACCGAGCTACTGGACAGGCGCCACCTACGCGACCGCTGCCTCGGGCTTCCAGTCGTACTTCAACGCCCACGACACCGGGTTCAGTGGCGTGCACCGGATAACGGCGTGCGGTTCGCCGTACACGGCCTACACGTGCGGTACGCCGACCGCCGACATCGACTTCAACGAGAAATGGACGATGGGTGGCGACACCACTGTCGTCGCCGACGGGCCTGTCACCCTGTCGCGCGACATCACTGCCGGCACGGGGAGCCTGGTGATCGTCTCCGAGTACCCGGGCACGCCCTGCACCACTCCGGGGCCGTCCTGCGACGCGATCAAGCTCTCCAACAACTGGTCGATCCCGTCGACCGTCAAGGTGCTGATCTTCGCCCAGAACGGATGCGTGGACGTGAGCAACCTCAAGACGTTCGTGGGAACCGTCTACGCCCGCTGCATCAACCTCGACAACAACTTCGATCTGACCTACTACCCGATGTCAGCCAACGGGTTCGACTGGTCGACGGCGACCTCGACGCACTTCACCATCCAGGCCCGCACGTTCCGCGAGGTTCCCTTCGGGACCTGAGTGTCAGCAGTCGGTCGTGCCCGGCGGGCACTCCCGCCAGTTGCGCACGACGTACTTGCCGTTGCCGACCGCGTCGATCGAATCGACATCCCAATGGAAGTCGAAGTGGTTGCCAGTACCGGAGTGGTAGTCGGCGACGACCGCACCGTAGATCTTGGGCTGGTGCGACCCGTTGCAGTCGATGGCGAGCGAGGGTGTGTACAGCAGGGCCCAGACCTCGGCGTCGCAGAGGTTCCCGCCCGTGGCCGCCTGCTGCGTCTGGAAGAGCTGCACACGAGACGGCGGCTGGTTGCGATTCACCACCGACCCGCTGGCGAAGACGATGTCGCCGTTGACCCAGAAGCGGGCGTTCCCGGTGCCGCTCACCGTGATCATGCCGGTGAAGGTGAGGTTGCCGCACGAGTAGTCACCGGGCGCGATGGCGGTGTTGCTGATGTTGCCGCCGTACGGGCAGCCCTGCACACCCGCCGGAATGGCAGGTGTGTCGATGGCCTTCTGGTCGGTGATGGCAACAACCTTCGGCGTGGTGCCGCACCGGCCGCTGTCGCACGCGGTGTCGGCCGCCGCCTGGGTCGCCCTGCCATACATGCGGAAGCTGGTCCAGTCATTGACGAAGGCGGCCGTGGTCGCCGCGGAGCCCTCGAACGTGCTGTTGGTGCCCAGCGCGCCTGGCACCGGCTTGGCCAGCTCGCAGGAAGGCGACGCCGTCGGACACGTCGCGGAGTGATAGGCAACGGGCGTGTCCTGGTTGCCGGTCAGATAGAACTGATGGAACGTGAAGAACCCCTCCTCGAAGAGGGAGGTCGCAGCGACGGTTGCGATGGCGAGGCGCTGCCGACCTGACGGATCGGTGCCCGTCGAGCGCACCTGCCAGACGCGATCCTGTGTGGCCGGGGTCTTGGTCGCGACGATCGAGAAGGTCGACGATCCCACGGAGATGGCGTCGGTGAAGGACACGACGCGGCTGCCCGACAGCGCCGGGACGTAGCTGCCCGACGCGGTGGTCGGGACGGTCGCGCTGTCGATGCGGTAGAGCGCCTGGTCGATGCCCGCGTTGGCGAACTGGAAGGCGTTGGTGCGGTTCTGGTCGGTGCGGGTGAGCTCGAGGCTGCCGTTGATCGAGAGCATCATCGAGCCCAGGGCGATGGTGAGCACGAAGATCACGATGATCGCGATGGGAATGCTCCCGCGCTCGTCACGATCGGTCCGGAGCAGACGGTTCAGCATGCGGTCACCTGATTGAAGTTGCGCAGATCGGCTCGCGTGACGAGGTTGATCGTGCTTGTGGGCTTGGCCGGCTCCGCCACGACGACGAGGTGGATCTCGACGTACTGGGCGCAGTCGCGGAACTTCTCGGGGGTGGCGCCGCTGGACGAGGTCAGCAGTTGGCTGCCGTCCCGCTTGAAGTAGGTGAACACGGGCTGAGCGGAGCTGTTGACGATCGCTCCCTGCCTCGACGCCACCGGGATCGAGGTCGACCCGCGGGGACCGAGGATGGTCTTGGTCGTCGATCCGATGGTCTGCTGCAGCTGGTTGCCGGTCACGGTGTACGCGGTGGGCCGAAGGTTGGAACTACCACAGCTTCCGGTGCCCGCGTTGGCGCAGTACACCGAGAAGGACACGCTCGTGTCGTAGGTGGGCAGGTCGGCGACCGTGGCGACGGGGTTGATTGGGTTGGCGGCCCGGATGTCGCGCGTGATGACCTCGACGGCGCTGCGCGCCTCGCTGAGCATCAACGACCGTTCCTGCGTTTGTGTGGTGCGGCGGGTGAAGACGTCGAGTGCGCCGAAGAGCGTCGCCAGCACCAGCCCGAGCAGGCTGACCGTGACCACCAACTCGACCAAGCTGAATCCGGATTCGTCGCCGGTGCGGACTGGTGTCGTCATCAATGGACGTTGAAGGTGAAGGACACCTTGTCGGCGGTGCCGGTCGATCCCGGCGACCAGAACTCGCCGGTCTGTGAGCTGCCGGTGTTGAACCGATCGCGGTTGGCGAAGTCGCCCGTCCCCTGCCAGCTGACCACACCGTTCGTCGTCTCCGTCGCCGTCAGAGTGACGGCCCAGATGCCGCTCGAGTCAGGCAGACGGGCAGAGATCGAGGTGCACGCGGCGTTGGACGTGGCGAAGAAGACGAAGGCGTTGTTGCTGGGCTTGTTGTTGCCCGTCACGCTGATGTCGTTGTTCGTGCCGTTGGTCCCCGGGTTCTTGAACCAGCCGGTGATGACGTCGCAGTTGAGTGGGTTCACCTGCACGGTCGAGGTGGCGGTCGACGTCGCGTTGCTGGTGTCCTTCGCTGTGAGCGTGATCGTGAACGTGCCCGCGGTGGTGTAGCTGTGGGTGGCGTTCACGCCCGACCCGTTGGCCGTCCCGTCCCCCCAGCTCCACGCGTAGGTGAGCGCGTCGCCATTGGGGTCGCTCGACGAGGTGGCATCGACGTTCACCGACACCGGGGCGGTGCCCGAGCTGGGCGTGCGACTGAAGGCGGCAACGGGGGGCTGGTTGAGCGCGCCGGCGACCGTCATCGTCTTCGCACTCGTGCCCGCTCCCCCGCGCACATCGCCGACCGTGAGCACCACCGAGTAGGTGCCTGCGGTCGCGTAGGTGTGGGTCGTGGCCGATGCGCCGAGGATGCTGGTGCCGTCGCCGAAGCTCCACGAATACGTCATGGCGTCGCCGTCCGGGTCGGTGGACGCCGAGGCGTCGAAGCTGACCGGACTCAGCGCGTTCACGGACTGACCGGGTGACACCGTGAACGAAGCAGCCGGGTTGTTGTTGGCGGTCGCCGACCCCTTGCCACCCGGATAGAGCACGGAGGTCAGGCTGATCGAGCGGGCGACGCGAGCGTTCTCGGTCCAGTCCACCTGCAGCTCGAGGCGCTTGAACACGTGGCCGGATCCCCCGGAGACGTCGCTCCAGGTCACCCAGCGCCGCACTGTGTACGGAAGGGTCAGGCCCTTGACCGCGCTGGTGGTGACCGTGCTCACGCTCAGCGGCGCCTTCTGGGCCGTGTCGAGGGCTGTCACGTCGACGTAGTCGCGTCCTCCACGCTTGGCTGACGGGTAGGCGTCGGACCACGTCGGGTCCTTTCTCGTGTTGACGCCGACCACGTCGTAGGGCAGCGCCCGCAACGACTCGATCTCGGCGTTGGCGATCTCCACGAAGGCGGACCGCTGGCGGGACGCGGCCCAGGCGCCCATGCCGCCGAACACGGCGCCCGCGAAGCCCACCATCACGACAGCGAGCAGTGACATCGCGACAGTCAGCTCGATCAGGGTGAAGCCTTCTTCACCCGACGCACGGCGCTCGCGGCGCTCCCGAGGCCCCAGTCTCACAAGGTGGGTATCGGTCGTTCTTCCCGCCTGCTTGAACGTGCGCAGCCCAAACGGACTAGTCCGCTGGACCCATTTCCGGCGTTGACAGGTGCCTTTCGGCGGCCTGCGCTCCCTACTTGAGCGCCTGTTCGCCCCGGCAGAGGCGGAAGGAGTCGTCGCCGAACAGGAACCGCCCGCACTCGTTGCTCTCGTCCAGCGACAGGACCTTGTACCGATCGGCGAACGTCTCGCCGATCCCGACCTTGTAGACGGTGGAGTTCACCCGCACGTTGGCCTTGACTTCTCCCGCCTCGGAGAACACGTCCTGGAGCGCCACCCGCTGGGCGCGTTGGGGCTCCACGCCGGCCGTGGTGCCGTCGCTGGTGCCGCCGGGGGTCGTGCCACCCGTGGTGCCGCCGGTGGTGCCGCCACCGGTCGACGGCACCGTCCCGGTGGCGCCGCTCCCACTGGTCCCGCCTGCCTGATTGCCCGCGAGCGGGGTGAACGGGTTCTTGGTGCTGAACACCTCGAAGGTCTCGACGTCCCCTGGTGTGGTCGTCGTGCTCGTCGATTGCACGGCGGTGGGTGGCACACCACCCGGGAAGGTGGTCGGCGTCGCGTTGCCTCCACCGCCGCCACTGCACGCACCGCCGAACGAGACGGCCGCAACAGCCAGCACGGCGAGACGGCGCCGCATGTCAGCCCGCCACCGTCGTCGGTACGCCACCCGGTGCGGTGGTCGTCGTGGTTGCCCCGGGCGCCGTCGTGGTCGTGGTCGTCGTCGCACCGGCGGCGTCCGGCGGCGGCTGGGTGGTGAACATGCGACCGGTGAGCTGCACCGAGAGATCACCGGTCGAGCTGGACGGGGACACGGAGAGGCTGTCGATGACGACGATGCGGGTGAGGTCGGTGAGGCGGTTGACGAAGTCGAGCACCTGGAAGTAACCCCCGGTGATGCTCATCCCCAACGCGATCTGCGAAGGCGCTCCGGCAGGCGCCACGGCTCCGCCCCCTCCGGGTGCGGTGGCAGCCGCCGGTGGCGTCGGCGAGATGCTGAGGAAGTCGATGCCCGACCGCGTGGCCGCGTCATTGGTGTCGAGGATGAACTGTGCCAGGTTGGGTTCGTCGGGGATCGACTGACGCAGCTCGTCGACCTGGGCGCGAATCGAGGCCTCGTTGTTCTTGGCGTCCTGCAGCCGCGTGAGCTCGGTCTGGAGCTCCTGCACCTGGCCTTCGGCCGCGGCCCTGCGCTGCTTCGCCTTGTCGATGGCCTTTCCCCGCGGGCTCCAGAGGAAGAAGTACCAGATGAGAAGGACGCCGAGTGCCGCGCCTACACCGATGAGGAGCGTTCGCCGTTGCATCAGCCCGGCACTCCCGGCTGACCGTACTTGGCAGCGCGATTGGAACGGGCGGCGTCGGTGAGGCTGGCGGTCGACGTGAATGTCACGAGGCCGCCCACTCCGGGCGCCTTCGTCGACGACGGCACCCAGAGCCCGTTGAAGTCGGAGAGGTCGCCGATGCGCAGCAGCCACCGGGCCGTCGACGTCTGGTCGAACCCCATCGCTTGGAAGTTGACCGTGCCGGGCGTGCCGACGCTTCCGGTGAAACCGGTGAGCCAGACGTCGTTCGGGATGGCGGTCGCGACGTCCTGGAACAGGCGCGTCCACTCGATGTCGCTCGCGAGCACCGCTTGTGCGGACTGCTGACGGTTGCGCAGGTCGGTCTGGAGGGCAGTGAGGTCTTGCAACTGGGTGACCTGCTGCTGCAGCTGGAGCGCCTGTGACTCGGCCGCGTCGGCCTTGTCCTGTTCGCGGCTGACCTGCATCCCCTTGATCAGCCAGAGCACGAGCAGCAACGCGGCGAGACCGGCGACGGCGGAGAGCACCAGCACGAGCTGCCGCCGCTGCTCCCGTACCTCGCTCACCTCGC
The DNA here is from genome assembly GCA_041166085.1 of Actinomycetota bacterium. GTDB lineage: Bacteria > Actinomycetota > Acidimicrobiia > Acidimicrobiales > JAFATL01 > JBEEFP01. Next base: position 4,122 of record JBEEFP010000003.1, on the reverse strand, counting down.
TCGGCAGCAGGGTGATGCGCCGCGAGCCCTTCTCGAGCGGCGCCCCCGCCATGGAGAGGCCGATGGGCGTCACGATCAATGGCTGGGACTCGGCCAGCTGCTCCTCGGTGAGCCCCACGCGACCGATCTGCAACGCGTCCAACGGCCGGGCCATCTCGACCGACGAGCCAAGGGCGGATTGGAGGCGCTCGAGGAGCCCGGCTGTGCGGCTGGCGCCGCCCGTGAGCAGGACGCGGTCGAACGGCGCGGCGTCGCTCTGCGCCAGATAGAAGTCGAGCGACCCCCGGATCTCTTCGACGATGGTCCCGATGCGTTGGTTGACGATGCTCCCGGTGCGGGCCTCGAGATCGTCATCCGAGCTCTCGTCGGCGCGGCGCTTCAGGTCCTCGGCGAGGTCGATGTCGACGTCCAGCTCCTCGGCGATGGCTCGGGTGATGTCGTCACCGCCGACGAGCAGGATGCGAACGAAGCGCGGCACGCCCTCCTCGTGCACCACGACGTTCGTGACACCTGCGCCGATCGACACCAGGGCCGAGCCGCGGTTCGGCTCCGGGAGGAACTCAGCCGGACCGGCGAGGGCCCGGATGAGAGCGAAGGGCACGAGGTCGACAGTGGTGGCCGTCAGGCCACCTCGCTCCACCGCCGCCAAATGGGTGCGGACCATGTCCCTCTGCGCTGCCGCGAGGAGGATGCGGGCGGTTGCCTCACCGTCGGGGTTGGGGATCGTCTCGAGGATCTGGAAGTCGAGGATGGCCTCGTCGAGCGGGATCGGGATGAGCTCCTGCGCTTCGAACCGGAGGGCGGAGCGCATGTCCTCCTCGGCCATGGCCGGGACCTCGGCCTGCCGGACGATCACCCGTTGGTTCGCGACGCCGACGATCACCTGACGACTGCGGAACCCGGACTCACTCCACAAGCGGCGAATCGCGGCGCCGACCGCCTCCCCGTTCTCGACCTCGCCGTTCACGACCGCACCCGGCGGGAGCGTGACCTGTCCGAAGCGGAGCAGCGTGGGCCGGTCGCCCCCGAGGTCGAGCTCCGTCGCCCGCACCGCGAAGCTGCCGATGTCGAGCCCGATCACCCGGGGCGCCATCAGTGGGCTCCTCTGGCCAGGTATGCGCTCACGTCGTTCTCGAAGATGCGATAACTCCGCCCGACCCGGGTGGCGACCAGCTCGCCGGCCTTGATGAGCCGGTAGACGGTCATGTTGGAGACGCGCATGGTCTCCGCCACCTCACGGACGGTCAGCAGTTGGGGTGTCATCCAACCTCTCGTGGCTCAATGACCCCACTAGCGAACAGTTTCAACATCTGCAACAGGAGGGGACAGTACTGCACACGCGTGTCAGCGGGATGGACCCCCACCCCGCCTGGCACGCCCCGACGGCGCCGGGCTCAGGCCCCGTACCAGGACAGCAGCGGTCGGCTGGCCAGGATGGCGATGGTCGCTCCGGCCGCGAGGAAGGGCGCGAAGGGAACGGCGTCCTTGCGCCCACGCACCTTGGTGACCACGAGGCCGATGCCGACCACCGCGCCGAGCAGAAACCCGAGGAGCATCCCGAGGAGCACGAGCTCGAGGTCGATCCAGCCGAGATACATGCCGAGCAGCGCCGAGAGCCGTACGTCGCCGAACCCCATCCCTCGCGGCTGGATGAGGTGCACGACGAGAAGCGCCCCCCACGCCGCCAGCGAGCCGACGGCGGCGTGCCAGATGCGGTCCGGCTGACCGTCGGCCAGCGCGGCGGCGACGAGCAGCGGGATGGACGCGAACAGCGTCGGGTACACGATGCGATTCGGCACGATGTAGTGCTCGAGGTCGATGAAGCTGATCGCTATCAGCGCGGCGAAGAAGAGCAGGTACGCCGGGAGCGCCCAGCTGTCGCTGAACCGGATACCCGTCGCGGCGAACACTGCCGCAGTGAACAGTTCGACGAGGGGATACCGGCCGGAGATCGGCGCCCCACAGCTGCGGCACTTCCCCCGCAGGAGGATCCACGACACCACCGGGATGTTGTCCCGCGCCGCCAACTCGGTGCCGCACCGCGGGCAACGCGACCGTGGCCTGACGATCGACTCCTTGGTGGGGACCCGGTGGATGACGACGTTGAGGAAGGACCCGACGGCCAAGCCGAGCACGCCGCTCACGACCGCCACGAACCACGTCATCGGTGCGGGAGGGTACCGGCCTTCCACCCCTACACTCCGCCATCGTGACGGACGCTGCGTTGGCCAGCCCGCGACAAGAGCGTTCCCCGTCAGTTGCTCCTCTGTGTGCCCTGGTCTTCCTCGCGGCGGCCGTCCACATCCCCCAGACGTTCCGGCCCCAGATCACCGGACGAGCCGCCGTCGTGCTCCTCGGCGTCGCCGTCGGCCTGCCCTTGCTCGTCGGGCTCGTCCGATCGGGCGACCGACCGGCGATGTGGGCGGCCGCCTTCGGCCTGTGGGCCACGGGGTCCACCGTGGCGTCGGGTAGCGCCATCTCGCTCACGGGGACCTTCTTCACGGTGACGGGGTTGATCGTCACCATCGGCGCGGTCGCGTTCTACGCCATCGGCCGTGCGGTGCCCGCGGACGGCATCGGACCCCTCGGCATCGCGTTCCTCGTGGGCGGTGCTGCCAACGCCTTCGTCGCCGTGCTGCAGGGCATCGTGGGCCTCGAGGTCTACGACATCTGGTTCTACGACGGACGGGCGACGGGCCTGCTCGGCAATCCAGTGTTCCTCGGCGCGCTCTGCGCCGCCGCCATGGCGTTCGTGCCGCGCGTCCTCGCCGCTCGGCTCGACGCAGGGGTCGCCCTGGCGTTCCTCCTCGCGGCTGGAACGCAGGTCTCGGGCACGCGGAGCGCGCTCGTCGTCCTCGTCGTCGTCGTGGCCTGGGGTGCCGTTCGCCTCGGCACGCGCCGCGGCCTGCTGTTGGTCGCCGCGGTCGTCGGCGGTATCGCCTTCGGCTCCGTGGTGCACGTGCAGGGGTCGACCGCGGTGAATCGAATCCAGAGCCCGGAGGGCATCGCAAACCGCGTCGAGAACTGGCGGGAAGCGGGTCTCGCCGTCATGGAGCGCCCCGTCGTGGGATGGGGCCCGGGGCGCTTCCGAGCCGCTGCGACGCCGCACCGGACGCCGAAGCTGGCCCTCATCGGCCCCGACCGCCTGTACGACGACGCGCACAACGTGTTCGTGGAGTACGCCGTCACCACCGGTCTCGTCGGTCTCGCCCTGCTCGTCGGCTGGTGGGTGACGTCCGTACGTCTCGGCTGGCGCACGACCCATCCCGAGCTGCTCGTGGCGGCGGGCGCCCTGCTCGTGTACCACCTCGTGGAGCCCCAGCACATCACGCTCACACCGCTGATGCTCCTGCTCGTCGGTGCCGCTGCCCCGCGGCGGGCCCCGGCGGCCGCCCGAGCCACGCGGTGGGCGCAAGGAGCCCTGGCGGCAGCGGCTCTCGTCGTCGCCGGCGTGTTGATCGTCGGCGACTTCACCTACCGCTCCGCCGACACGGACTTCGACCTGGCACGTACCCGCAGGGCGGCCACGCTGCTGTGGCCGTGGGCCCGACCGTTGAGCACCCAGGCCCGCATCCACCTGTTCCTCGCTCGGACGCAGAAGGACCCGAGCGAGATCCCGCCTGCCCTCGACGCAGCTCGACGAGCACGCCGGCGCGAGCCCGACGATCCCGACCGCACCATCGCGGTGGCCGCCATCTTGGACCAGCTGGGCCGCCACGACGAGAGCGCGCGGACCTACGTCGACGCCCTCCGGCTCAACCCGTGGTCGGAGCAGGCCCTCACCGGACGAGCTGACGCCCTCGACGCGCTCGGCCGCCACGAGGCTGCCGCCGCCTGCCGGGCCGCGACCCGCCTCCAGACGCGAACCGAGAGCGCCCTGAGGCGCTCTCGGTCCGTCTGTCTGCGTACGAGCTGACGTTTACCAGGCGGACGCGAACGTCAGGCTGGTCGGCAGGTCGGGGCAATCGCTCGAGGACGCGAACGTCGTCGGAGCATTGGCGCTGTCCTTCATGTAGAAGCACGTGCCGGACTTCGACTTGGCGCCGAGCACGAGCGTGCCGGTGGTGACGTTGGTGTAGATGGTCTTGGCGTCGGTCGCGGCGGTGACGTCGTTGGCCGTGC
>JBEEFP010000002.1:0-3491 GCA_041166085.1 Actinomycetota bacterium | reverse complement strand
GCTCTGGTCGATCGTGGTCATGGAAATCTCCTTGTGGTTGCCGGGCCGCCGGACGCTCCGGAGCGGCTGCTGCGTGTCGGACACGAACGTCTCATGCGCCGCCGGCGTGGTTTCCTGACTCATCCCTGCGCGAATCCTGAGACCTTCCTAAGCCCTAGCCTCGACCTGCATGCAGCCCGCCGAGCTCGTCGCGTTCCTCGACGCTGGCGTCGCGATGATCGGCGCGTCGGCCCAGCCGGACGGCGTCCCCGAAGCCTTCCGGGTATGGGGTGCAACCCTGGATGGGGCGGACAACGTCCGTGCTCTCGTGTCGTCCAACGCGGAGCGAACCTTCGAGAGCCTCCGGCCCGGACTGCGGCTGAGCCTGCTCTTCACCGACATCACGACCTTCACATCGGTCCAGGTGAAGGGCCCGGTCGCCCGCGGACCCGAAGCCCCCGGCCCGGCCGAGTCGGCGTTGATCGAGAGGTACGAAGGCGCCTTCGGCGACGCGCTCGCCCAGATCGGACATCCTCCCTCGCTGCTCGAGAGCCTTCGGCCGCGATCGGTGTTCGCCGTGACGATCGCGATCGAGGCGCTGTACGACCAGACACCGGGCCCGAACGCAGGACGACCGGTCGAGGGGGTGAGCCGTGGCTGACGACGACCTCGCGGCGCGCCCTGGATGCTTCGACGGCGTGATCCCGCCAGTCATCGCGACCTGCGCCGCGGACGGAACGCCGAACGTGACACACCTTTCTCAGCTTCACCTCGTCGACGCCGACCACGTCGCGGTGTCGAACCAGTTCTTCGGCAAGACGTCAGCGAACGTCGCCGACAACGGCCACGCCGCGGTGCTCGTGACGGACTCGCAGACGTTCGACACCTTGCAGCTCCACCTGCGATTCGAGCGCACGGAGACGTCCGGGCCGCTGTTTGACGCCCTCAAGGCCGAGATCGACGCGATCGCGTCGCTCATGCGCATGGAGGGGGTGTTTGGATTGCAAGGCGCGGACGTCTACCGGGTCGTCGCCGTCCACACTGTTTCGGCGGGCAGGCGTTCGTGACTGTCGGTGCGACGACGGGTTCGGTCGCGGCCTTGGCGGAGCTGACGCGTCAGCTCCAGCACTGTGCTGACGTCGACGCGCTGCTCACTGACGCACTCGAGCTGCTCGGCACCGTGCTCAACTTCGAGCACTCGTCGTTCCTGCTGGCCGATGAGACGGGCACCGGCCTGTACACGGTTGCTGCTCACGGCTATCAGCACGGCGGCATCGGATCGGAGGTGCCGTTCGGCGAGGGAGCGATCGGTCGGGCCGCAGCGTCGGGTCGTCCGGCGAGGGTGAACAACCTCCAGCGCATGCTCCTGTATGCGCGAAGCGCCCGCCGCGAGACCGTCGAGACGGACATCGCGCTGCCGACGTTGCCCGCGGCCAACAGCCAGCTCGCCGTACCCGCGATCGCGCTCGGGCGCAGCGTCGGCGTGCTTGCCGTCGAGAGCGAACGCATGGGCGCCTTCTCACAAGACGACGAAGACGTCCTGTCGGTCGTCGCTCACGTCGTCGCCGCCGGGATCCTGCTCGACCGGATCGATACCCCGCAGCCCTCCATCGGAGTGCCACAGTCTCCCCGCCGGCAGGCTCGGACGTCGAAGACGCCCGCTCGCATCACGACCGTGCGGTTCTTCGCATCCGACGGGAGCACGTTCCTCGATGACCAGTACCTCATCAAGGGTGTTGCCGGTCGCATCCTCTGGCGACTCGTGACCGATCACGTCCGCGACGGTCGGACCGAGTTCACGAACCGGGAGGTCCGATTGGACCCGTCGCTCGAGCTCCCCGCCTACAAGGACAACCTCGAGAACCGATTGATCCTGTTGAAGCGGCGGTTGGACGACCGAGGCGCGCCGATGCGGATCAACCGCACGGGCCGCGGCCGCTTCCGTCTCGACGTAGACGGCACCCTGCGCGCCGTGCTCGACGGCGCAGCGTGATGCGGACACACGGGCGTGTCAGCTGGGGGGCCGCACAGCTGGTAGCTGGCCGTCCGGGTCGGACAGCACCTTCGTGAGGTCGCGCCGGAGACGTTCGACGCCTGCTTCACCGATGAGCTGAGCCCACTCCGCTTCGAGCGTGGTGTAGATGTCCTCCACCTGCCGGAGAAGCCGTGCGCCAGGCGTGGTGAGTGTCACGGGTCGTTGTCGACCGTCGGTGCGATCGACGCCTCGCCGCACGTAGCCGGCGTCTTCCATCGCATCCAGGAGCTTGGATGCGGCCTGCTTGGTCGTTCCCATGAGGACGGCGACGTCGCGAACCGTTGTCGGCGCATCACGTGCCGCGAGCAGCACGAAGCCGAACGCCGGCCGAACGTCCTTCCACCCCTGTTCCCGGAGCCGTTCGTGCAGCCCATCGATCATTGATCGGTAGCCGATGGCAAGCAGCCGGGCGAGCGGTGGACGAGGCCGTTGGTTCCGCGTCATTGCGCCCAAGGCGGCGTGAAGGGGACTCCGTCAGGCATCGATGCCTGACCGCCGACCGGCATGCAGCACAACAGGCGCAGGGGCTCGGGTCCACCATTCCGCAGCTCGAACATGACACCAGGCGGGACGATGATCGCGTCGCCGCTGGTGGCGGTCTCCTCGACGCCATCGATGCGGACGCTGGCCGTGCCGCTCAGGACGACGAACACCTCCTCACGAGAGAGGGAGTGCGGCGTGGGCTCTGTCCCAGCATCGATCTCCGCGTGCCACAGCGAGGTTTCGCGGGACCCTCGCGTCGGGCTCGCGAGCGAGGTGAACCGCGTGCTGCCGAGATCGTGGGTCGGGCTGCTTGGTGCGGTGACGACGGGCATGAGGACTCCTCGGATGTAGTCAACTGGTTGACGAATCGAGCGAGCCACTTTCGAGCTGCGAGCCGAGTTGGCGGCGCCGCAAGCATCCCGCACACCGCGCGCGCGTTCCTGCGTTGGTGAGCAGCGTGGCGGCGACGGAGGGTGTCGGCGCCGGGTTGGCCCACGCGGACATGGCGGCGACGTCGGCGACCGCGTCGAGGTACGCGGACGGCACGTACATCGGATCATCGGAATGGACCAAGTGGGGCGACTACCAGGTCGAGGTCACCATTCAGGGCGGCAAGATCGTGTCGGTCACCGAGACCGAGACGCCGACGGACTCACGCAGCAGCTCGATCAACAGCAAGGCGGCGCCCGTCCTGGAGTCTGAGGCCACCGCTGCACCGAGCGCGGACATCGATGCGGTGTCAGGAGCGACGTACACGAGCACGACCTACAAGGCCTCGCTGCAATCAGCGCTCGACGAGGCGGCGCAGGCCGCGGCCGCCGCCTAATACGGTCGCCGGGAGATGGAGAACGGCTGGGACTACCTCACGCGCAGCTCCGGGCTCGTCGCGACGGTCCTCATCGTGCTGTCGCTGGCGTGGGGCCTGTTGTTTTCGGCGAGAGCCACCGGAAACCGCCGGCGGCCCAACTGGTGGCTCGATCTGCACAACTTCCTG
>JBEEFP010000001.1:0-102710 GCA_041166085.1 Actinomycetota bacterium | reverse complement strand
CCATGAGGCCGTCGCGTGCGGCGGGCTTGTCGGCCGAGGCCCGGATGAGGGCGATGATCTCGTCGATCATGTCGAGGGCCTTGATGAGGCCTTCGACGATGTGGGCCCGGTCCTGGGCCTTGCGCAGCCGGGACTGGGACCGGCGGGTGATGACCTCGACCTGGTGGGCGATGTAGTAGCTGAGGGCCTGGGCCAGGTTGAGGGTGCGGGGGATGCCGTCGCACAGGGCGACCATGTTCACCGGGAAGTTGGTCTGCAGGGGCGTGTGCTTGAACAGGTTGTTCAGGACCACCGAGGCGTTGGCGTCTCGCTTGAGGTAGATGACGAGCTTGGTGTCCTCACCCGACGACAGGTTCTTGATGTCGCGGATGCCCTCGATCTGGCGGGAGTCGACCAGCTCGGCCACCTTGGACGCCACCGACGAGACGCTCACCTGGTAGGGCAGCTCGGTCACCAGGATCTCGCTGCTGGTGGCGCCCTCGACGATCTCGGCCTTGGCCCGCATCTTGATGGAGCCGCGGCCGGTTCGATAGGCGTCGAGGATCCCCGCCCGACCCAGGATCAGACCGCCTGTTGGGAAGTCGGGGCCCTTCACGAACGCCATCAGGTCGTCCGGGGTGGCCTCGGGGTTGTCGATGAGATGCATGGTGGCGTCGACCACCTCGCCCAGGTTGTGGGGCGGGATGTTCGTGGCCATGCCCACCGCGATGCCCTGGCTGCCGTTCACCAACAGGTTGGGGAACCGAGCCGGCAGGACGGTGGGCTCCTTGCCGCTGCCGTCGTAGTTGTCGGAGAAGTCGACGGTGTCCTCGTCGATACCCGCGAGCATCTGGTTGGCGAGGGTGGCGAGCCGGCATTCCGTGTTGTGGTTGACGAACCCCTCGGCCTGGAACGAGTGGTCGTCGGACTCGACCTTCACGGAGTACACGGGCTGCACGCCCGCCTCCTCCACCGTCTCGACAGTCGCGTAGTAGTAACCCGCCTCGACGATGGGCGTGACCACTGCGGTCACCTCGGGGTTGTTGATCTTGGAGAGGATCAGCTCGCCGTCGCGCTCCCACCGCTCGACCCGGTCGATGTTGTGCTTGTCGAGCCACTCCCGCCCGCCGCGACCCGCTTCCTCACGGATGTACTCGGCGAGGAAGGGGATGTGGTCGCCCGACATGGCCCGGCTCTCGACCGGGATGTCGGCCAGCCGGTCGAGCAGCAGGAGCTGCTTGCGCCCGAGGAACCCGACGTTGCCGGCGAAGCGCCGCACGTTGCGCCGGTTGTTGATGTTGACGCGCACCTCGCCGGTCTTGCCGGTGCGCACCGTCGAGATGACCCCGAACTCGAGCAGGAGCTTCTGCACGTCGAGCGCCAGCTTCATGCTCGTCGTGCAATACACGACGAACAGGGAATGGCGGTGACCAAGGCCCATTGAGCCGTCACCTTCAAACAGCGCACGGAGGAACGACCGCTTGCGAATCGCATCGCCGCGCCAGATCACATCGGGCACTCGCTTGTCGGCGCTTCTTCGACCGTGGAGCTCCTGTAGCGGACTCGACAAGAGGGGCGTGGGGTTGCCGGCGTTGAACCGGTGCAGGTCCTTGCCCGACTTCATCCGCTCGATCGTCACGGAGCGGCCGCCACCAACGATTGCGTCGTACGCGTCCAGCACCTGCGCGAAGTAGAGCCGATCCGTGTTGGCAAAGCCGATGTTCTTGGATGCCGTCCAGCCCTCAGCCACGAGCCCGCCGGCCAGCAGCCCAAGATCGTCCACGTCCCAGTCGTCGCTCGGCTCAGCGGCCTGACGGGCGATCGCCACCTTGGTGCCCGGGTCGATCTCCTCGAGCAGCTTCCACTGCAGCATCGGGACACCGGCGACGGCCTCGAGGCAGAGGACGGGGTGGTTGTACGTGCCCGTGAGCTCGTAGCCCTCGTCAGTGACGAGGCGCAGCGTCGGGTGCAGGCCGCTGTGGAACACCTTCGACGCCAGCACCGGATTCCCGCGCCGATCGAGCACCTTGAGCTCGACGTCCACCTCTGAATCGGGCTCGAGGTCAAACAGGGAGTCGATGCGAACGGTCGATCCGTCGGCCATCCGAATGCGCGAATCGCCCAACAGGCAATAGCGCTGAGCCGCTGGGGGATCGTCGGGCGAGCCGAAGTTGCCGTGGCCGTCGATGAGCGGGTGACGCAGGGAGAAGTCCTGGGCCATGCGCACGAGGGCGTCGTAGATCGCGCCTTCGCCGTGCGGGTGGTAGTTGCCCATCACGTGACCGGTGACGCGCGCGCACTTCATGTGCGGGCGGTCGGAGCGGGCGCCGACGTCGTCCATGCCGTAGAGGATCCGGCGGTGGACGGGCTTCAGTCCGTCGCGCGCGTCGGGCAGGGCGCGCGAGACGATGACGGACATGGCGTAGTCCAGGAAGGACCGCTCCATCTCCTCCTGGATCTCGATCGGTTCGATGGATGCGAAGGCCGTGCCTTCGCCCTCACCGTCGTCGCCGGGCCCTCCCGGCGGAGCAATCGTTGACATGAGTCAGTCCCTAGATGTCAAGGAAGCGGACGTCGTTGGCGTTCGTCACGATGAAGTGCTTGCGCAGCTCCACGTCGTCGCCCATCAGGATGCTGAGCACTTCGTCGGCGAGCGCGGCCTGCTCGACGTTGACCTGCAACAGGGTGCGGTGGTCGGCGTCCATGGTGGTGATCCCGAGCTCGCCGAAGTCCATCTCACCCAGGCCCTTCAGGCGCTGGAACTCGTTCTTGTGGGCTGGATGCTCGGCGAGGAAGGCGGCCTTGGCCGGGTCGTCCTTGAGATAGGTCTTCTCCTTGCCGACGACCGTGGAGTACAGCGGGGGCTGCGCGATGTAGATGAGGCCCTGCTCCAGCAGCGGCTTCATCTGTCGGAAGAAGAAGGTGAGCAGCAGGGTGCGGATGTGGCTGCCGTCGACGTCGGCGTCGGCCATGATGATGACCTTGCCGTAGCGCACCTTGGCCACGTCGAACTCGTCGCCGACGCCCGCTCCGACCGCGGCGATGAGCGTCTGGATCTCGAGGTTCTTGAGCATCTTGTCGAGCCGGGCCCGTTCGACATTGAGGATCTTGCCCTTGATCGGCAGCACCGCCTGGGTGCGGGGATCACGGGCCTGGGTCGCGGAGCCGCCGGCCGAGTCACCCTCGACGATGAACAGCTCGGCCTCGTCGCGGTCGCCGGTGGAGCAGTCGCGGAGCTTGTCCGGCATGCCCGCGCCCTCGAGCGAGGACTTCCGGCGGATGAGGTCACGGGCCTGGCGGGCCGCCGTGCGGGCGCGGGCGGCCTGCACCGACTTGTTGACGACCTGGCGGGCCTCGGTGGGGTGCTCCTCGAGCCACTCGCTCAGCTTCTCGTTGGTGGCCTTCTCGACCAGCGAGCGCATGGAGACGTTGCCGAGCTTGGCTTTGGTCTGGCCCTCGAACTGCGGCTCGGCCAGGCGCACCGAGACGATGGCGGTGATGCCCTCGCGGATGTCCTCGCCGGTGAGGTTGTCCTCCTTCTCCTTGAGAAGGTTCTTGGCCCGGGAGTACTTGTTCACCGCGTTGGTGAGGGCCTTCTTGAAACCCTCCTCGTGCATGCCTCCCTCGTTGGTGGCGATGCCGTTGGCGAAGGAGTGGATGCCCTCGTAGAACCCGGTGTTCCACTGGATGGCGACCTCGACCTCCTGATCGGTCTCAGCCTGCTCGAAGTAGGCGACCTTCTTGAAGAGGGCCTCCTTCGACGCATTGAGGTGCTTGACGAAGTCGACGATGCCGCCGCTGTACTTGTAGGTGAGCTCCTGCTGGTGGCCGGGCCGCTCGTCCTTGAACCGAATCTCCAGGCCCTTGTTCAGGAAGGCGTACATCTGCAGCCGCTCGACCACGGTCTGGGACCGGAACTCGGTGTCCTCGAAGATCGTGGGATCGGGCCAGAAGCTGATGGTGGTTCCGGTGCGACCGCGCGGTGCCTTGCCGACCACTTCGAGCTTGGTCTGGGGCTTGCCGCCATTGCCGAACTCCATGCGGTGGTGGTTGCCCTCGCGGTCGACCTCGACGATGAGGCGCTGGGACAGCGCGTTGACGACGGACACGCCGACACCATGGAGGCCGCCCGAGACCTTGTAGCCCCCGCCCTCGCCGAACTTCCCGCCGCCGTGGAGGATGGTGAGCGCGACCTCGACCCCGCTCTTCTTCTCCTGCGGGTGGATGTCGGTGGGGATGCCGCGCCCGTTGTCGGTGATGCGCGCGCCGCCGTCGGACAGCAGGACGACGTCGATGCGATCGCAGTGACCGGCCATGGCCTCGTCGACCGAGTTGTCGACGACCTCCCAGATGAGGTGGTGCAGGCCGCTCGGACCGGTGGATCCGATGTACATGCCCGGCCGCTTGCGGACGGGTTCGAGGCCCTTGAGGACGGTGAGATCCTTGGCCCCGTAGGACGATTCGACCCGCTTCTTGGGGGCCGAATCAGGGGTGGCTTGGAGCGCCAACGACGCGACCTTTCACACTGGTGATTTCGGGGCAGTTCGGGGCGCAAAAGTGCTGGTCAGAAGCCCGAATTGCAATGTTGTCAGTGTACCAGAGGGGAGTGACAATCCCGACGATCCGAGGGGGTGTCTAACGTGCAACTTTCACGTCGACGGCGACGACGACGTCGGCCCCCGCGACCTCGGCGCAGCGGCGGATCACATCGGGTGCGAGGTAGCGGAGTTGGGTGGCCCAGCCGGGCTCGTCGACCTCGACTCGAAGCACGCCGTCGCGCAGCGCGACAGGCCGAGCGTGGGCCGCGACGACGGGGCCGACGATGTCGTCCCAGTGGCCGAACACTGCTCCGAGGACGCGCGCGCCGGGTGCCCCGATGCGCTTCGCCACGCGGTCGAGCGACTCCCCCACCCGGCGCGGCTCCGCCTCGGAGCGGTCGGGCGGGAGCGGTCTCCATCGACTCATGACGGGAGCACCTTTCCGTCCACCACGCGCAGCTCCACGTCGGGCCGCGCGCCAGTGGGCAAGGCACCTGCGGTGGTGAGCAGGGCCTGCCCGGCCGGCAGATGCGCCAGGAGCGCATCACTGCGATCGGGGTCGAGCTCGGAGAACACGTCGTCGAGGAGCAGCACCGGCGGACTCCCAGCCGCCTCGGCGACAGCACGATGACCGGCCAGGCGCAAGGCGAGAGTGAGCGACCGCTGTTCCCCCTGCGACGCGTGGGTGCGGGCCGGTAGACCACCGATGGCGAGGGTCAGCTCGTCACGGTGGGGGCCGACGAGGGTCACGCCGCGGCGGACGTCGTCGGTGCGGGACGCGACGAGCGCGTCCGACAACGAGTCACGCCATGACCGTGTGTATGCCGCGCCCACGTCCGCCGGGCCGCCCGCGAGCTGGTCATAGGCCTTGGCCAGTTCGGGTTGCAGGCGAGTGACGAGCTCCTCGCGCGCCGCCGCCAGCGTCTCCCCTGCTCTGGCCAGCTGGAGGTCCCACACGTCGAGGGTGGCCGCTGCGGCAGCGTCGAGGCGCCCGCCGCTCTGCTTGAGCAGGGTGTTGCGCTGGCGCAGGATCTTCTCGACGTCACCCCGCACGGCCTCGTTCCGCGGGTGCAACGCGACCAGCAGGTCGTCGAGGTAGCGGCGGCGGTCGGCGGGGCCGCCCTTCACGAGCACCAGGTCGTCGGGCGAGAACACCGACGTCCGCAGCGCGCCGAGGAGCTCGGCGGCCCGACGCAGCGGCTGACGATTGACCTGGGCTCGGACCCGTCCGGACGCCGGGATCTCCACCTCGAGCAACAGCTCCCTGCCCTCGCGCGCCGCCTCGGCCCGCACGATGCCCCGATCGGCACCGCCCCGCACGAGCGCCTCGTTCGGGACGCCACGGAACGACGACAGGGTGGCGAGGAACCCCACCGCCTCGAGAAGGTTGGTCTTCCCCTCACCGTTGTCACCCCGCACCACGGTGAGCCCGTCGGGCGCCGGCGTGATGTCGGCGGTCGTGTAGTTCCGGAAGTCGGCCAGCCAGAGCCGGCGCAGGTGCATGGTCTCGGCTTACGGGACCCGCACCGGCATCAGGAGGTACAGGTACTCCCCGCCCTCGGTGGAGCGCAGGGTTGCCGGCTTCAACGCGTCGAGGGTCTCGAGCAGGACCTCGTCGCCAGTGATGGCCTCCACCCCGTCGATCAGGTAGCCGGGGTTGAAGGCGACGGTCATCTCGGCGCCCTCGTACTTGGCGTCGACGTCTTCGGTGGCCTGGCCGATCTCGGTGCTCACGACGGTCAGCTGGATACCGTCGGCCCGCAGCGCGATGCGGACGGGCGTCGTCGCGTCACGCACCAGCAGTCGCACTCGCCGGAGCGCGTCGAGGAGCCCCTCGCGCCCGACGATGAGCCGGTTCGGGTAGCTGGCCGGGATGAGCTGGCGGTAGTTCGGGAACTCGCCCTCGATCAGGCGTGTCGTCAGCCGCACCTCACCCACCTCGAAGGTGGCGTCGTGCTCGCCGAGCCGAAGGGTGACCTCGGCGGTGCCCTCGCCGGACACCAACCGTTGCAGTTCGGTGAGGGCGCGCGACGGGATCAAGACCTTCTGGCCCTCGCGCAGGACGCTGGCGCCGGGCAGGTCGCGCACGGCCAGACGGTAGGAGTCGGTTGCCACCAGTCGCAGACCCGGGTCCTCGGCTGCCATCAGCACGCCCGTGAGCACGGGGCGGGCGTCGTCGCTGCTGGCAGCGCGGACGACTTGGCGCAGGGCCTCGGCGAAGTCGGTGCCGGAAAGCGTCACCGCATCCCCAGCGCTGGCGGGCAGCCGCGGGAACTCATCGGCCGGCAGCGCCCGGACGGCGAACTGGGAGCGCCCGGACGCGATGCGCGCCTCGTCGTCATCGGTCTCGATCTGGACTGCGCCGGGCTCGAGGGCCCGCACGATGTCGGCCGCCAGGCGGGCGGGGATCACACAGACTCCGTCCTCCTGGCCGCTGACCGGTGCACCGACCTGGATGGTCAGGTCGAGGTCGCTGCCGGCCAACCTGAGCTCGTCACCTGCCACCTCGAGGCGCACACCCTGGAGCACAGGCAGTGCCCCACCCCGGCTGGACACGGCTCGCCCAGCGGTGCTCAGTGCCTCGACGAGCACGTCTCGTTCGCAACGAAGCTTCACAAGCGCCTTCCTGTCTTTCTATGAAGATGATTCTTGGGAGCAGTAGTAAGGGGTGTGGATTGTGGACAACCGGGCGTACCCGCAGGTCAGACGGACCGTCGGGTGCGACTGTGGTTTCCCCAGGATCCCATGAGGGTGTGACAGAGCACCGCGATGCCGGTGGACATCTCTCTCCCATCCACCGAAATCACAAAGCTCCGACACACTGCTGTGCCCATGGCCCCAGGCACGTTATGCACGGCTCTTGATGCGATGGATGAGGGCGGTGACCTGGTCGTAGATCTGGCGCCGCTCCTTCATGAGCCCGGTGATCTTCTCGACGGCGTGGATCACTGTCGTGTGATCCCGCCCCCCGAACTCGCGGGCGATGGCGGGGTAGCTGAAGTCGGTGAGCTCGCGGAAGACGTACATCCCGATCTGGCGCGCGGTCACGAGGGGCCGCCGCCGGCTGGCGCCGCGGAGCTCCTCGATGCTGAAGCCGAAGGTGTCGGACGTTGCCTCGAGGATGACCTGGGGTGTGATGCGCCGAGGTTCGCTGGCCGAGAGGATGTCGGCGAGCACCCGCTGCGCGAGCTCGATGCTGAGCGGCTCACGGTTGAGGCTGGCGAAGGCGGAGACCCGGATGAGGGCCCCTTCCAGCTCGCGGATGTTGTCCTTCACGTGGGTCGCGATGAGCTCGAGGACCTCGTCGGGGACATGGGCCCGCTCGTCGTAGGCCTTCTTCCGCAGGATGGCGAGCCGGGTCTCGAGCTCGGGCGGCTGCACGTCGGTGATCAGGCCGGAGAGGAAGCGACTCTGGAGTCGGTCCTCGAGCGTCGCGATGGACTTGGGAGGGCGGTCCGAGGTCAGGACGATCTGACGGTTGGCGCCGTAGAGGTGGTTGAAGGTGTGGAAGAACTCCTCCTGGAGGCTCTCCTTGTTCTCCATGAACTGGATGTCGTCGACGAGCAGGACGTCGCAGTCGCGATAGCGCCGCTTGAAGGCGATGGTGGTGTTGGTCCTGATGGCGTCGACGAACTCGTTCATGAACGTCTCGGTGGAGACGTACCGCACGTGACGGGACGGAAAGTTCTCGCGCACGTAGTTGCCGATGGCGTGCAGCAGGTGCGTCTTGCCGAGGCCGGACCCGCCGTGGATGAACAGCGGGTTGTAACTCCCAGCCGGGTTCTCGGCGACGGCGAGGCAGGCGGCGTGTGCGAAGCGGTTCGACGAGCCGATGACGAAGGCGTCGAACTGGTAGCGGGGATTGAGTGGGGCCTCGACGATGCGGTCCGATCCGGCGACCCGGTGCGCGGGCGACGCTGTCGGCGGGTGGACCCGATCGGTGCCCGGCTCGGCGGCGTCGGCCCACACATCGGTGCGCACCTCGATGCGGATCTCCGCCGGTCCACCCCTGGCTCCCGCCACGGCATGTTCGATGAGTCCCAGATATCTGCCCTCGAGCCGCTCCTTCATGAGCGAGCTCGGCACCGCCAGCACGAAGCAGTCGTCGTGCAGATCCACCGGTGTGACGGCCTCGAACCACGTCTTCCACGTGGCGTCGGTGACCTGGTCGTGCAGGGTCTCCGCACACACCTTCCACAGCTGTCCTGCGTCCGTCACCAGCGGTTCCGCCTCCCCGAGGACAGGTCGTCCACAACCTGTTCCACACCTGTGGATATCCGACTGAGCACCGTCTTCATCGCTGGTCACGGACTCGGGGGAAGCACGAGTCCGCTCTTGCAACACGCGACGAGGGCGAGACGACGGACCGTAGCACCGGGCCCCTCCGGTCGAAATAGGTCCCTGGGGAAAAGTACGGGACCTGCAACGACGCGCCCGCCCGTTGGCTCGGGTGTCGTGCACCCGGTACGCTGCGCACCTCCAGGAGGCCGATGTGAAGCGCACGTTCCAGCCCAACAAGCGCAAGCGCGCCAAGAACCACGGGTTTCGTCACCGCATGTCGACGCGGGCCGGCCGGGCCATCCTGCAGGCGCGCCGGCGCAAGGGCCGCGCTCGTCTCTCGGCCTGATCTGGCGCATCCGCGACCGGTCCACCTTCGCTGACCTGCGAGAACGCGGCCGGCGTGTACGCAGGGGTCCGGTATCGGTAACCTTCACTGCCGGCGTCTCCCCCGACCCGCCGCGGATCGGGTTCGCAGTGGGTCGTCGGGTCGGAGGAGCTGTCGAACGGAACCGGCTGCGCCGGCGGCTTCGGGCCATCGCCGCGGAGATGGTCTCCGAGCTCCAGCCGGGTGCATACCTGATCGGCGCCGCGCCAGAAGCGGGCGCCATGTCCTACGGAGAGTTGAAGGCGATCGTGGTCGAGGCCCTGCAAGCGGTGGCGCCGTGAGTCCGGCCGCGCGCCTGATGACCCTCGCCATCCGCGGGTACCAGCGCATCCGGGCCGGTCGCCCCTCCCCGTGTCGTTACTGGCCCAGTTGCTCGCACTACGCCCTCGAAGCCGTCGAGCGCCATGGTGCCCTGCGCGGCGGCTGGTTGGCCGCCCGCCGCCTCGGCCGTTGCCACCCATGGGGTGGCCACGGCGTCGATCCCGTCCCGGAATGAGGACCACCCATGTTTGACCCGCTCGCGGGACTGCTCGCCTTCTACTTCAGCCTCACCCACAGCTACGTCTTCGCCATCGCGATGCTCACGCTCACGGTGATGATCGTCCTGGCGCCGCTCACGGTGAAGAGCACCCGCTCGATGCTGGCGCTGCAGCGCCTGCAACCGGAGATCAAGAAGCTCCAGAACCAGCACAAGGGCGACCGCCAAGCGCTCAACGAGGCCATGATGGCCTTCTACAAGGAGCACTCGATCAACCCGCTCGGCGGGTGCCTCCCGATGCTCCTGCAGATGCCGGTGTTCATCATCATGTACCGGGTCATCCACGGCCTCGTGGACGGCCACGGCCCGAAGTACATCAAGCACTCCTCCGATCTCTACAAGGCCATCCAGCACGACGGCTTCGGGCACATGAAGGAGTTCGGCATCGACCTGGCAAGATCTGCCAGCAATGTCGGTGGTGGGCTCGGCCACGCGTGGCCGTACTACCTGATGGTGGGGTTGGTCGTGGCCACCGGCTTCTACCAGGCACGCCAGATGACCTCACGCCAGTCGGCCCAGGCGGCCCAGGCCAACGCCCAGGCCCAGATGATGCAGAAGATCTTCCCGGTGCTGTTCGGCTTCATCTCGCTGAACATCCCGGCAGGTGTTGTCGTGTACTTCATCGTCTCCAACCTCTTCCGCGTCGCCCAGCAGGGGCTCATGTACAAGTTCGATCCCCAGCTGAAGACGGCGATCGACAAGGAGGTTCGGGAGGTCGAAGCGAAGGCGGTCGAGCTGAAGAAGCCGGCCCGCAACGGTCAGCGCGAGGTCCCCAAGGAAACCGCCGGCAACGGCCAAGGCGCCGCGCAGCGCCGCGGCCAACAGAACCGGTCCCGTAGCAAGAAGCGTCGGAAGGGTCGATGAGCGGCATGGAATGGGTTGAGACGACAGGACGGACGATCGAAGAGGCCAAGGATGCGGCCCTCGATCAGCTGGGTGTGGACGAACAGGACGCGGAGTTCGAGGTGCTCGAGGAGCCCAAGAGCGGGCTGTTCGGACGGCTGCGGTCAGAGGCGCGGGTGCGCGCCCGGGTGCGCCCGACGCGCCCGCGCCCCAAGGAGGAGCGCCGCCCTCGACGGCGGCGCAGCGAGCGTCCCGGCGACCGTGGCGGGGACAGGGGAGGCGACCGAAGTGGTGGCCGCACCAGCGGCGGCGAGGTGGCGACGGTGGACGAGCCGCGGGCCGAACGCCCGCCCCGGGAACGCACTCGGCAGCCGCGGCAGCGGGCCAATGACGACGGAGGAAGCATGGGCGAGGACGTGCCGATGGAGCAACAGGCCGAGGTCGCTCGGGAGTTCCTGGCCGGGCTCGTCGAGCGATTCCAGGCACAGGCCACCGTCGAGGTGCGGCCCATCGACGAGGACACGGTCGAGCTGGCCATCGTGGGCGAGGACCTCGGGCTGCTGATCGGCCCGAAGGGCGCCACGCTCTCGGCAGTTCAGGAGCTGGCGCGCACCGTCGTCCAGCGCAAGACGGGCGGACGAAACGGTCGACTCCTGGTGGACGTGGGCGGGTACCGCCAGGCACGCCGGGAGGCGCTCTCGCGCTTCACCCTCCAAGTCGCCGACGAGGTCAAGGCGTCGGGCCGCGCCCGGGCGCTCGAGCCCATGAGCCCCGCCGACCGCAAGGTGGTGCACGACACCGTCAACGACATCGATGGCGTCGAAACCACGTCGGAGGGCGAGGAACCCCGTCGTCGAGTGGTGATCCTCCCGGTCGGCTGACCGTGGGCGCAGCTCCCCCGCTGGAGGTGGTGCTGCGCGAGGCCAAGCAGCTCGGGTTCCTCGGACCCGGGCCGGTCGAGGGTCACCTCACCCACGCCGAGGGCTTCTCGGGCGCGGTCACGACCGCGCCCTCGCGCTTTCTGGACCTCGGGAGCGGCGGCGGCGTGCCTGGACTGATCCTCGCCGTGGCCTGGCCGACGAGCGAGGCCGTGCTCCTCGATGCCAGCGTGCGCCGAACCGCGTTCCTTCGCCGGGCGGTGATCACCCTCGGCTTGCAGGCCCGGGTCGAGGTGCGCACGGCGCGGGCGGAGCAGGCGGGCCACGACCCCTCCCTGCGGGAACGCTTCGACGTCGTGACCGCTCGGAGCTTCGGACCTCCGGCCTGGACGGCGGAATGCGGGGCGGCGTTCCTGCGCCTGCACGGCCTGCTCCTGGTGTCGGACCCGCCGTCCGGTGAGGAACGCTGGCCCGGTCCGACGCTCGCCGCACTGGGCCTCCGGGATGGGGGGTGCAGCGGTGCGATCCGGCGTCTGGTCCAGACCGCGCCGTACCCTGCCGACCGTCCGCGGCGACGCCCCAGCTGAGGTTTCACGGGAAACCCTCAACCACCGCGGGGATGTTTCCCGTGAAACCCTCAAGGAAGTGCTTGACGTGCCGCGGCTGGCGCGGAACCATGGCGCTGTGAGCGACGACAGCCTCGTCGCGCGGGGACGAGCGATCTTCGAGAGCCTGCGCCAGCCGGACAGGCCTGCAGAAGATGCAGCCGATGCGTCAGCCGCGCTCCCCGACCCCGACGACGTCCCCGAGGACGAGGCGGTAGGCGCCCCCGTCGAACCGGTGGGGGACGAGCCGACGCCTGTCGGCGCCGCGCAGGCAGCGTACGAGCCGGCACCGATTCCGGTCCCCGATCTGCCGGATATCTCCGTGCCTGCTCCCCCGCCGCAGGCAGAGGCCCTCGAGCCGACACCGCCGGCCATGCCCGAGCGGGCCAGCAACCACTTCGCGCGCCCGACGCCGCGGGTGATGGCCGTCGCCAACCAGAAGGGTGGGGTGGGGAAGACCACCACCGCCGTGAACCTGGGGGCGGCCCTGGCTGAGCTCGGGTACCGGGTCCTGGTGATCGACCTCGATCCCCAGGGCAACGCCACGACGGGGCTCGGCGTCAACCCGCGCAACCTCGAGCACTCGGTGTACGACGTGATCATGCACGACACACCGATCGAGGACTGCATCGAGCCCACGAGCCTGCGCAACCTGTTCGTCGTGCCGTCCACGATCGACCTGGCGGGGGCGGAGATCGAACTGGTGCCCACGTTCAACCGTGAGCAGAAGCTGCGGCGGGCGATCGACCGGCTCGAGGGGGAGTTCGACTTCACGCTGATCGACTGCCCTCCTTCCTTGGGCCTCATCACGATCAACGGCCTGGCGGCGGCGAGCGAGGTCATCGTCCCCATCCAGTGCGAGTACTACGCCCTGGAGGGGCTCGGGCAGCTGCTGCGCAACGTCAACCTCGTGCAAGGGAACCTCAATCCCCGCCTGGAGGTCTCGGCCATCGTCCTCACCATGTATGACGCCCGTACCAAGCTGGCTGACCAGGTCGCCAGCGAGGTGCGCAAGCACTTCGGCGACAAGGTGTGCCGGGCCATCGTGCCCCGCACCGTCCGGTTGTCGGAAGCGCCGTCCTTCGGCCAGCCCATCATCGTGTTCGACCCGTCGTCCCGAGGGGCGCTCGCCTATCGGGAACTGGCCAAGGAGGTGAGCGGTGGCGCGCCGCAGCGGACTGGGTAGGGGCCTTGGGGCCCTGATCCCCACCGAAGTCGTCGCCGACCAGGCGTCGAGCCTCATCGTGGTCCCCGTCAGCCGGATAAAACCCAATTCTTACCAGCCGCGGGGTCATTTCGACGAGGATTCGATGGCTTCACTCACGGCTTCGGTCAAGGAGCTCGGCATCCTGCAGCCCGTGCTGGTGCGGCCGGCCGAGGGGGACACCTATGAGCTGATCGCAGGGGAGCGACGGTGGCGCGCGGCCAAGCGAGCCGGTCTTCCCACCATCCCGGCGCTCGTCCGCACGGCCACCGACATCGCGAGCCTCGAGCAGGCGGTGGTCGAGAACCTCCATCGCCAGGATCTGAACCCCCTCGAAGAAGCGGCCGCGTTCCAACAGCTCCTCGAGGACTTCGGCCTGACCCACGACCAGCTGGCGACCCGCGTCGGCAAGAGCCGGGCCGCCATCACGAACACCCTTCGGTTGTTCCAGCTCCCGCCCAGCATCCAACGCCTCGTCGCGGAGAACCGGTTGGCCGCTGGGCACGCCCGCGCCCTGCTGGGCACGCCTGACCGCGCCTTTCAGGAGGCGCTGGCCCGGCGGGCCGTGAGCGAGGGGCTGTCGGTGCGCGCGGTGGAGGACGCTGTGCGTGCCCGCACCCAGCCTGACGCCACGCCGGGCCCGGACGGCGCAGAGGCCCCCGCCACGAGCGAGCCTGGGCGCAGGCTCCGGCCGCCCGGTCTTCTCGAGCTCGAGGACCTGCTCTCCCGCCACCTCGACACGCGCGTCAATGTCGAGATGGGCGCCAAGCGGGGTCGAGTCGTGATCGACTTCGCGACCCTCGAGGACCTCGAGCGCATCTACCGACTGATGACCGAGGGCTCGACCTCGGCCTGAGCCCCGCGTCGACCCGACCTGCGACTTCGCGCGAGGTCGAGGGTTGAGGGCACCCAACCCTGATCCACAGCCTGTGTATGGGCCTGTGTACGGAGGACTAGTCGGTGGGCGCGGCGGCCCAGGCGCTCAGCGCCTCGGCGATGGCCTGCGCCAGCTCGGCGCTGCGCTCGACGACCACGTTGGCCGGGCCGAGCTCGCAGACGACGGCGGGCATCCGGGTCTCCCTGAGCACCGGGATCGACATGCCCTTCGCGCCGCCGTCCTTGACGCCCAGCGCTGTCGGCACCGCGCACTGCGTGAGCTCGGCCAGGCGTCGGCCGCCTGGCGACGCACCGCCGAGGCCCTCGTAGTACGCGGTCGAGCAGCCCTCGGCGCCCGCGACGAGATGGAGCCCCACGAACACCTCGGCCGCGAGGGCGTTGGCGAACCCGGCCAGCTCGGCGCCGTCAGGGTGGTGCAGCACGGTGACGTCACCGCCGCGGGCTGCGATCTGGCGCTGGACGGCTCGAGCCAGGGCGTCGAGCCCGCCCTGTTCGGCCACCGCGACCCGCTTGCCCTCGAGGGTGGGTGGGCGGCTGCGAAGCGCCTCGCGCTCGCGCACCGCCGCGACCGGCTGGCCCCGTTCACCGAGCTGATGCAGCGAACGCACGGTGGCCGGGCCACAGATGCCGTCCACCGTCAGGCCCGCGTTGCGTTGGAACTCGAGGAGCCCGTGCTCGGTCTGGGGACCGAAGATGCCGTCGACCTTGCCGGTGTCGAAGCCCAGCCCGCTGAGCCGGCGCTGCAGCTCGGCGACGTCGTCACCTCGCAGCATCCGGGCGGCGCGATACAGCATCCGATCGCCGAGCCCGTACCCCGCTTCCACGAGCGCGGACCACGTCTGGCGACCGCACACCCCGTCCTCTCGCAGGCCGCGGCGGCGCTGGAAGGTGCGAACGGCAACGTCGGTGCCGGTCCCGTAGGCGCCGATCTCCTCGCCCGGTACGTCGAGGCCGAGGCCCTGCAGGCGCCGCTGCACGTCCCGCACCGCCTCGCCGGCGGCACCGGGCGCGAGCGGCAGGTCGCCTAGGTCAGGAATGGATGCAGCTCCTGGAGCAACTGCCCCTTGCCCTTGGCTCCGATGATGCGCAGCTGGGCCTCCCCCTCCTTGAACAGGATCAGGGTGGGGATGCTCATGACCTCGAAGCGGCGAGAGATGTCGAGGTTCTCGTCGACGTTGAGCTTGGCGATACGGAGCCGGCCCTCGTGCTCTGTGGCAATCTCTTCCAGCACGGGCGCGATCATCTTGCAGGGCCCGCACCATTCCGCCCAGAAGTCGACCAGGATCGGCTGGTCAGAAGCCTTGATCTCCTCGTCGAAGGTGAGGTCGGTCAATTCGATGGCGGCACCCATGACGGCTCTCTTCTCTCAGGTGGTTCGGGGATCGTACCCACGCTCCCGACTTCAACGCCGGTCGCTCAGGTCCTCTTCCCGGGTCACCACTCGGTAGGGGTCTCGATGAGATCGGCAGGAGCATCGCCGACCGCCTCGAGCCAGCGCTCGGCGTCGATGGCGGCCATGCACCCCGAGCCAGCCGACGTGATGGCCTGGCGGTAGACGTGGTCCTGCACGTCACCGCATGCGAAGACGCCGTCCACGCTGGTGCGGGTGCCGTCGTGGGTGACGATGTAGCCGTTGTCGTCCATGTCGAGCACGCCGCGGAACACGTCGGTGTTCGGGACGTGACCGATGGCGACGAACAGGCCGCTGAGGGGCAAGTCGCTCTCCGCGCCGGTCTTGAGGTTCTTGACCCGTGCGCCCGACACCGAGGTCTCGCCTTGCAGGTCGGTGACGACCGAGTCCCACAGGAAGTCGATCTTGTCGTTCTTGAAGGCCCGTTCCTGCATGATCTTCGACGCTCGCAGCTGATCGCGGCGGTGGATCAGGGTGACCTTGTCGGCGAACTTGGTGAGGAACGTGGCCTCCTCGAGGGCGGAGTCGCCACCGCCCACGACTGCGATGTTCTGGCCTCGGAAGAAGAAGCCATCGCAGGTCGCGCATGTCGAGACGCCGTGGCCCAGCAGCCGCGTCTCGGCCTCGAGGCCGAGCATCAGCGAGCGGGCACCTGTTGCGACGATCACGGCGTCGGCCAGGTGCTCGTCGTCGCCGACGAAGAGCCGGAACGGGCGTCCGGACAGGTCGACCCGGTCGACCTTGGCGGTGAGGAACTCGGCGCCGAAGCGGGCGGCCTGGGCCCGGAAGTGCGCCATGAGCTCGGGGCCCATGATCCCGTCCACGAAGCCTGGATAGTTCTCCACCTCGGTCGTCAGCATGAGCTGGCCGCCGGGCTGATCGCTCGTCGAGGACGGCTCGCCCTCGATCACGAGGGGACGCAGGTTGGCCCTGGCCGTGTAGATGGCCGCCGTCAGCCCGGCCGGACCGGAACCGATGATGATGACGTCGCGGGGATCGGACAACGGATGGCTACCTCTCGGCGGGATGACGCTTCCGCCACGCCCAAACGCCGGCGAGGACGAAAGTCATCCCGACGATGAGGTCGGCCACCCAGACGCCGCCGGGTAGGAAGTTCAGGATCCGGATGGCGGCGATCGCCGCCAGCACCATGGCCACGCCACCGGCGAAGGCGGCGAGCAGGCCGTAGACGATGCCGCGGGCGACCGTGGTCAGGGGCACAGTCGTCTTGGCGCGAATGGAGGTGACGAGGCCTTCGATACGGTCGGCTGCCTGGGCCGTCCAGTCGTCGTTGCGCGCAGTGGTCTGCGGCGGTTGCGGCATGGGCGGAGAGTACCCTCGCAGCCCTATGCGACACCTGCTGGGCGTCGTGGTGGCCACGGCGGCCGCCGCCTTCGGCGGTCTTGTGCTCGGCGAGTACGAGCTCAAGGGCGCCATGGTCTTCGTCGCCGCCGGTCTGTTCGGCCTGGCCGTGGCCGAGGTGCTGGTCGCGGTGACCCGCCGCGCCGGCGTGGTCCACGCCGTGCTGGCGGCGGCCCTCACCGCGCTGGGCTTCACCTGGTCGTCGTGGATCCAAGCGGGTCGGGACTGGGGCTACGTCACCGACCTGCGGTGGGTGGGCGTGCCAGTGGGTGCTGCGGCCGCCGCCGTGTGGGTCAGAAGCTCTGGGCGACGAGCAGCTGGCACCCCCGCTGCGCCATGACGAACGCCCGCCGGCCGAGCTGGGACTGGCCGGGTGAGGCGAACACCAAGACGACAGCTGGCTGACCGCGCCACCTGAGCCGCCCGCTCAGCAGGAGGGGCCCGAGGCGGCCCGACCCGGCCGCCTGCGCCTCGGACAGGCATGCGGTCGCAGCGGGCCGGGCGGCTGCCTCGCGCTGCTGATCGGCGACGGTCGGCGCCAACGCCGGCTGTGGCGAACCTGCATCCTGGCTGCCCTGGCCGGCCGCAGCCCCGCCGGCAGCGCCCGAAGCCGTGCCCGCCCCGGCCGGCAGGTGGGCCTCCAAGAGGGTGTGGAGTGTGGCCGCGTCGCGCTGGTCGCCCAAGTCGCCGGCGTCGACGGGGCCGCCGGCTGCACCGGACGCACTCGAACCGGTCACCGCCTTGTCGCCCGCACCGCGCAGCGCCGTGTTGGAGGACGACCCGCTGTGGCGGCTTGCGACCACGACTCCGGCCACGCCGAGCAGCACCACGACGACGGCCGCCACCGCCATCCACGGAGCCGGCGCGGGCAATCGCCGCGGTTCGGCCGCACGCGCCGCGTCGAGAGCCCCTCGGACGGCGGCATCGCGTTCCTGATCGGTGGGCGGGGGAGGGGCGGCGGCGACGGCGGCGACCGCGGCGCGCAGCGTTGCCAACCTGTCGGCGCACGCGGCGCAGCCGCCGAGGTGCTCGGCGACGGCGGCGGCGGGCACGTCCCCGTCGATGATGTCGGTGAGGGTCTCGTCGGAGAGGTGGTCAGGCATCGTCAGGCCTTGGACGGTCGCCGGTGGGGCGCTGGTTCCCACCCAGCCGGTCGGCGAGGGCGCCTCGCCCCCGGGCCAGGCGCGAGCGCACGGTCCCGATGGGGACGTCGAGCACCTCGGCGATCTCCGCGTACTCGAGGCCGCACAGGTCCCGCAGCACGACGGCGGCCCGGAACTCAGGGTTCAGGGCGCGGAGCGCGTCGTCGATGACGATCCGGTCGACGACGCCGGCATCTGGGCCGCGTTGCTCTCGGTCGCTCCGGTCCAGCAGCCCCTTCTCTCCCAACTGCGCAGCCTCCATCGGCTCGGGACGCCGCCGCCGCTTGCGCAGCTCGTCGATGCAGGCGTTGACGGCCACGCGGTACGCCCAGGTCCCGAAGCGAGCGCGGGCGTCGTAGCGGGGGAGGCCACGGGTGATGGCGATCAACGCCTCCTGGGTGGCGTCGGCCGCATCGGCGCGGTTGCCGGTCATGCGCCAGCAGAGGGCGTGGAGGCGGTCGTGGTGGCGGCGCAGCAGCGCCTCGAGGGCCTGCTGGTCGCCCCGCCGCGCATCCTGCGCGAGCTCCTCGTCGCTGCGCCCCTCGATGGGGTGGAGCGTAGCGATCGGCATCAGGTGGTCAGCCGGACCTCGGAGATCTCGACCTTGTGCGGGGTGCCGGTGTCGGTGATCCAGATGAGCACCGCGCCGGCTTGGCGGTGGTGGAGGTCGAAGTCGGCGCCCCCCGCGATGCCGCTGGCCTGAGCGACGGATGAGCCCCAATCGGCGAGCGTCGGACGCGGGGTGTCGGCGATGTAGACACGCGCGGCCCATCCCTGGGTCGGCGAGTCGACGTGCAGCGTCCCCAGTTGGTGGGTGCGGTCGAGGCGCAGCACGACGCCCACACCCGGCTTGGTACCGAAGGTGCGCGCGTTGTACCGGTCGGTGGCCCAGGCCGTGTCCTGTCGACCGTCGGTGAGGAACCGCACCTTGTCCTCGTTCTCCTGTTTGTCCGGTCCGAAGGGGTCGAAGGACGCCGTCGACGCGACGGGCACGGCTTGGCCGGGACTCACCGCGGCCCCCTTGGAGCCGCTGCCGTTGCCCGCGCGGCCGAGGAGGGCGGCGAGCGCGATCCCGGCCGATGCGGCGACCACGAGCACGATCAGGGGGATGGCGGACCGGCGGGCCCGGCGGGGGAGGGTGGGGACGCCACGAACCGGCGTGGGGTCGCGCACCACGAACGGGTCGGCGTCGTCACCGAGGTCGATGGCGGCGAGGGCGTCGACCATGGCAGCGGCGCTCCCGAACCGTCGGGCCGGGTCCTTGTCGAGGGCCCGCAGCACCACCGCCTCGAGGGAGCGGGGGATGCCCGCTCGTCGACGCCGCAGCCGAGGCGGCTCGACCTCGACGTGCATCAGGGCTGTCGCCAGGTCCGTTGGTCCCGTGAACGGAGGCTCGCCCGAGAGCATCTCGTAGAGGACGACCCCGAGGCTGTAGACGTCGGAGCGGGCGTCGGGAGGCTGTCCCTGCGCCTGTTCCGGTGCGATGTAGCGCGCAGTGCCGACCACGGCCCCGGTCTCGGTGAGGTCGCCGCCGCCGTCCTCGAGAGCGGCCTTCACGATGCCGAAGTCGGTGACCTTGACCTGGCCGAGCCGGCCCGGCTCGTTGCACAACATGATGTTGGAGGGCTTCACGTCGCGATGGACGAGCCCGGCCTGATGCGCGTGATCGAGGGCGCGGCCGACCTGCATCGCGATCGGGGTCGCCTCCTCCGCAGGCAGCGAGCCGCGCTCGTCGAGCACGGCTCGCAGACTGCGTCCCTTGATGAGCTCCATCACGATGAAGATGACGTCGCCGTCTGCAGCGGTGTCGTAGGTCGCGACCACGTTCGGGTGACCCAGCCGCGCCGCGGCCACCGCCTCGCGTCGGAACCGGGCCTGGAAGCTCGCGTCCCCGGCCAGGTGCGGGTGGAGGGCCTTGACGGCGACGGGACGGGCAAGGACGTCGTCGCGTCCTTCCCACACCTCGGCCATCCCGCCTCGGTCGATCAGGCGGACCAGGCGGTAGCGCCCCACCAGCTCCTGGCCGGCGCGCAGCGTCGTCGAGGCGTCAGGAACCTGCGGTATGGATGTCACCGTACTCATCCACCCCGGTGTTACCGGGGCACGTGGAACACGACGCCCATGACGCGCGGACCGCCGTGCGTGCCGATCACGGCACCGATGTCGCCGACGATGATCTCGTCGCGGGGATACACGGCTCCCACCATGTCGAGGAACTCGTCGAGGTCGGGAGCGTCCCCGTGCATGACAACGAGATTCTCGACCTTGCCGTGCTCCTTGACCTTCTCGACGAGGTAACGCAGGGACTTGGAGCGCGTGCGCTGCTTGGACTCGGCCTCGACCACTCCGTCCTTGAGCTCGATCACCGGCTTGATGGAAAGCAACGACCCGAACAGCGCCTGGGCCGCACCGATGCGGCCGCCCTTCTTCAGGTTCTCGAGCGTGTCGAGCGTGGCGAAGATGCGGCTGCGAGCGACCAGGTCCTCGACGGCTCCGGCGCAGTCGTCGAGCCCCTTGCCCTGCTCGCCCAGCTTGGCCGCCGCCAACGCCATGAGCCCCTGCGCCATGGTCACGGCCTTGGAGTCGACCACACGCACGGGGATGTCGTCCGCCACCGACTTGGCCGCCAAGGCCGCGGCCTGGTGGGTCGCGGAGAGGGCGGATGACAGGGTCACGCACACCACCCCCTCGGCGCCCTGTTCGGCCGCCCTCCGAAAGGCGTCCTCGAAGGCGCCCGCCGACGGAGCGGCCGTCTCGGGCAGCACGGGTGACCCGGCCGAGCGGGCCCAGAACTCCTTGGGCGAGAGGTCGCGGCGGTCGACGAGCTCCTCGTCACCGAAACGGATCGTGAGCGGGACGATTTCGATCCCGTGCTCATCGGCCAGTGCCTGGGGCAGATCACACGCGCTGTCAGTGACGACTCGGATTCCAGCCACAGTTCCTCCTACGGTTGGGCCGTAGCCTCGACGGACACGTGATACCAGTCCTTGGTCGGCCCGAACTTGTGCAGGACGTAGGACCTCGCCTCGCGGGACACAGTGACATGGATCTTGTTCTGGTTTGTGGGCTGTGGCGTTTGGAAGTCGGTGATGACGACGCCCTCGGCCTTGGCCCTGTCCTCTGCGGCCTGCCGCGCCTTGGCCCAGTCGCGGGTGTCGCTGTGGACGCGGGCGGCGTCGTCGGCCGCGTCGTGGGCGATGCCATCCAGCTGCGCACGCGTCCACAACGGGGAGCCGAGCTCCACCGCGGCGAGGCCGAGAAGTGCGATCACGATGACGATCTTCGCCAGCCAGCCGGCGATCACCCCGGTCGCCCCTTCCCTTTTCGAATGCCTCTTCGGCGAAGTGGCAGCAGTGCGAAGAACTCATCGACGCCCAGCCGGCGGGCGGCGGCGACGTACACGGTAACACCGGCCACCACGCCTGCTGTGACACGAAGCGCGAGCCAAGGACCACTCGCGGCACCGACGAAACGAGCGCTGAGCAGGGTCACGACGGCCATGGCGGCGCTGGCGACACCGACGCGGAGCACACTCCGCGCCAGCGCCCGGCCCTCGAGCCCGCCGATGCGGCGGCGGATGGTGAAGAGCGCCGCGGCGGTGCCCGCCGCGTACGCGAGCGTGAAGGCAAGGGCGAGACCGCGCACGCCCATCGATGGGTACAGGACGAGGGCAAGCACGATGTTGACGGCGTTCTCGACCAGGTAGAGAAGGAACACCTGCCGGGTGTCCTGCATGGCCTGATACGCGCGCATGAGCAGCAGATAAGCGCTGAAGGCGGGCAGGCCGAGCCCCATCATGACGAGCACGTCGGCGACGATGCGGACGTCGCCGGACGACATGGCGCCGTGGCCGAGCAGCAGCTGCACAATCGGTCGGGCCAGCGTGATGTAGCCGACAGCGGCCGGTAGCAGGACTGCGATCAAGGTCCGCAGGCCGGTCGACAGCCGGGCCCGGAACTCGTCGACGCGGCCGAGCGACCAGTGCTCGGCCAGGTCCGGCTGCAGCGCGCTCATGAGTGACACGGCGATGATCCCGTGGGGCAGGAGGAAGAAGTACTGATAGGCGGCCTGGTACGCCGAGAGATCGCCGCTGTGCCGGTTGGCCAGCAGCAGCACGACCCAGTAGGCGACCTGGTTGGCGGCGGTGAAGCCCAGCGTCCAGACGGACAGCCGGAGCACCGTCCGTACCGCCGGATGGCGCGGATCCCACCGGAACCGCAGCCGACCGCCACCGCGGCGCAGGGCCGCGAGCCACTGCGGCGCGGCCATCGCGGCCACGCCGGCGGTCGTGCCGAGGCCGAGCCAGAGCAGGGCGCCGCGGTCGTGGGCGAGCGCGGTCAGCGACAGGCTCCCCGCCACGTGGGGGAACGTCAGCAACACGGCGATCACGACCAGGTTGTTCAGCACCGGCGCGAACATCGGGAGAGCGAAGCGCCGATGGGCGTGCAGCAGCGCGGTGCTGACAGTGACGAGACCGTAGAACGCAACCTGCGGCGCGAACAGGCGTAGAAGAAAGGTGGCGACGACCCGCTGGTCGTGGGCGGACGCCCCGTGGTTCGCCAGCGTGTACAGCCGGATGAAGACGGGCGCGCCGAGCGCGAGCACGACGCTCAGCGCCACCACGATGACCACGACCATGGTCACGATGGCCGAAGCGCCTTGCCACGCCTCGTCCTCCTCGGCCGTGGCGTGGAGCCGGACGAAGACGGGCAGCAGCGTGGCCGAGAGCACGCCGCCCACCACGAGCTCGTAGACGATGTTGGGTGTGGTGTTGGCCAGGTTGTAGGAGTCGGTGACGCGGGTGAGGCCCAAGGCGTAGGCCAGGGCGAACACGCGGCCGAACCCGGTGAGCCGTGACAACGCGGTGCCTGCGGCCATCACGGCGGTGTTCCGGGAGAAGTCGCCGCCGGCCGTCGCCTCAGTCGACACGGTCGCGCCTGCGGCGAAGGACGCTGCGGGCCCACCAGACGAGCAGCACCGCGCCGGCCCCGATCGAGAGGAGGACGCCGAGGCCGGACGCGGCCGTCGAGCGCACGGTGAAGCGGCTGGTCGCGAGGGTGAGCCGACCGTCGGGAGATTCGAGGGTGATCGTGAGGGGGAAGGCGCCGGACGCCCGCGCCTGCACCGTGAACAGCTCGGTGGTGTTCCGACGGGTGAGCTGCACCTCGCGGGTCGAGCCCGAGGGGAAGCGCAACTGGTCGCTGTCGACCCGGATCACGACGCGCACCGGGTAGGGCACGTCCTTCTGGACCGTGACCGGGATGCGACCTCGGCGGGCGGTGAGGGTGATCGAGCGTTGCGGGGGACCGTGGATGTTGCCCAGTTCGCGGTCCACCCGCGCGATGACCCCTCGGGCGTACTGCGTGCGCTGCGACGCGCGAAGGTCGAGACTGGGCGCGATCAAGAGGGTGCGGTCGAGGCGCGTGTACACCGGCTCGTTAACGTTCAGGATGGTGCTGAAGGCGTCGAGCCGCGCTCGCGCTGTTGCGATGGTGCCCGTGGGCAGCGGTGGGCTCGGTACGCCCGAGGGGCGGAGGGCGCGAACGAGGGGACCCCTTTGGCTCCCGCCTGCGTTCGGGAGCGCGAAGTAGTCGTCGAGGGTGATCGGCTGCACGATGGGGCTCGAGGCAAGGCCGTCGAGGAAGGCCGCGAGGAAGGCCGCGTTCGGAATCCAGGACCGCGGCGGCACCCCGACCACCCCTCGGGTGCGGCCCGGGAAGTCGAAGTAGATGACGGCGAGGTCGGCCAGCAACTGGTGCGCCGACAGGACTGCGTTTCCGCCCGACCGGAAGTGCGCGGCCAGCCCGGTGTCAGCGGAGGCGGCCTGCTGGCGCTGGCCCTGGCGCGGGCCGAGCTCGAACGGCAGGGCGAAGGTCACCCGCTGTCCCGGGACCGGCGCGAGCTCCGCCTCGGGCACGACCACGCGAGCCACTTGCTGGTCACGCAAGCGGGCCAGGCCCGTCTCGGTGACCGGACCCTCGACCACTCGGGTCTCGTTGTCCGGCCTCGCGCCGAGCAGCGCGTTGAGGCGTTCGTTGCCGGTCGTGACCTCGGCCGTGCCCTCGGCCTGCAGGCGGCCGGTGAAGATCGACAACGGCACCGGCACGAATGTGGTGCCGACGAGCTGATGACCGGGTGCGCGCGCCACTCGGCTCAGCCGCGCCAGGGTGTCCGCATCGGCCCCGCGCGCTCCCGCGGCCAGGCTGTCGAGCGTCTCTGGGGTGGGTGCGAGCGTCAGCGGGAGGTTCGGTCGTTGCTCCATCTCGTTGGCGAGGATGGCCAGCGCGCTCGCTGTCGCGGGTGGCATCTTTCGTACGCCGGTGGGCTGACGGCTGGGCGGGGCGTGCACCGGAGCCACCCACGCGAAGGAGAGCTTCGGCCCGTCGATGGGGTCGGGCACGTAGACCAGATGGGTCACGAAGCTGGAGAGCACCCGGCCGCCGCCGCCTTCGCTGAGCTCGACCCGCACGGGGTAGACCCCAGGTCCCCGCAACGACAGGCGAGTCGGGTCCCTCGGCTGATCAGGATCCTGGATGGGGATCTGCACCAGGAACGAGCTGCTGCCGGCAGGGCGCAGGTCCGCGAGCTCGTCGGACATGCTGCGGAAGGACGACCCTTGGATCGTGCCCTCGAGGGTGCGCTGGAACTCTGTGCGTGACGTGAGGGCCCGGTGCACGTTGACGGTCACCTCCAGCCCGGCGCGGCCCGCGTCGTCTGCACTCAACCCGAGGCGGAAGGTGTCGCCCCGCCCCACCCACGGGGTCTGCGACGCGAGGCGGATCGACGGCTTCCCCGCGGCCTGGGCCGCGCCCGCGCTCCCGGCGGGGCCCGTCACACCCATGACGATGACGAGCAAGGCGGCCAACCGCCGGGCGATCACGGCCGGAGGTCGGCCGTGAGCACCGACAGGCGGGCGGGCTCGGGCTGGAACCCCAGCTCGCGGTACAGCGTGGCCGCGGCCACGTTCGTCTCCTGGGTGTTCACGAGCGCGCGATCGGCCCGCCACCGCCGCAGCCAGCGCAGCCCGTCGACGACCAGGGCACGAGCGACCCCGTGGCGGCGCTGGTCGGGGTGCACGGCGAGACGCTGCAGATAGCCCCGCCGGCCCGCCCGCCCCGTGATGGCGTAGGCGACAGGGTTTCCCGTCCCGTCGGTCGCCACGCGGAAGCGGGCGCGGGGCGTGGCACTCAACGCCTCGTCGAGGCCCGATTCGTCGAGCTGCCAGAACGGCGGGAACGACACGGTGTCCACGTCGAGCACGCGCGATCGGTCCTCCGCTTCTGCCCGCCGGGTCGCGAGCTGCGGCGCGCCGGGGATGAGACGGAGGTCGTGGGCGAGGAGGAGCAGCTCCTCCTCCACCTCGAACCCGACCCGGACGAAGGCGTCCTGCTCATGGGGCATCAGCGCGGACGTGAGGACGCGTCGGTAACCCTCGGCTGTCAGCTCCTCGAGACAGCGCTTCACGAGAGAGACGGATGGGAGCGGCGCACCGGGGGCCGGGCTCAGGTAGGCCACTTCGCGATCCCCCCGCCACGGCCCTGCCCTGACCCGTTCCTGCCCGCGCCGGATCACTCGCACGTTCGTCGACACGTCGGCGGCGAGCCTATCGGTGGGTACCTTTGACTCCGTGACGGTGCTGGTCGAAACGCATCCGCAGTTCCTCCGTCACGACACGGGTCCGCATCACCCCGAGCGGCCAGCGCGGCTGGAGGCGGTGCTCGCCGGCATCGCGGCTGCGGACCTCGAGGACGCAGTCGTGCAGGTGTCGCCGCAACCCGCCCCCCGCGCCGCCCTCGAGCGCGTGCACACCGCCCGACTGCTCGAACGCCTCGAGGAGTTCTGCAGAACCGGCGGTGGCGCGGTCGACGCCGACACGCAGGCCGGGCCGGAGTCGTGGGACGCGGCGGTGCTGGCGGCCGGCGCGGGCCTCGACGCCGTTGCCCGGTTGGACGCGGGCGAGGCCGACGCGGCGTTCCTCGCCGTCCGACCGCCCGGCCACCACGCCACCGGGGCGCGGCCCATGGGCTTCTGCCTGATCAACAACGTCGCCGTCACCGCAGCCGCTCTCGCGGAGCGAGGCGAGCGCGTGCTGATCGTGGACTGGGACGCCCACCACGGCAATGGCACCCAGGACGTCTTCTACGGCGACCCGCGCGTGACCTACGTGTCCATGCACCAGTGGCCGCTGTATCCGGGCACGGGCCGACTCCACGAGACGGGCAGCGGTGCGGCGGTGGGCACGACGGTGAACCTGCCCTTCCCGCCCGGCACGACGGGCGACGCCTATCGGATGGCCGTGGAGGAGGTCGTCGTCCCCCTGGCCGAGCGCTGGAGCCCGACGTGGGTGCTTCTCTCCGCTGGGTTCGATGCCCACCGGGCCGATCCGCTGACCCACCTGGGCCTCACCTCGGGCGACTTCGCCGACCTCACAGAACGGCTGGTGGGCCTCGTACCCGCGGGCCGTCGCATCGCGTTCCTCGAAGGCGGCTACGACCTCGAGGCCCTTGCGTCCTCGGCGGGAGCGACCGTCGCCGGCCTGGCCGGGGTGCGCTGGCGACCCGAGACGGCCAGTGGCGCGGGACCCGGTCGCGAGGTCGTCGAGGCGGCCGTCGGCCTGCGTGCTCAGGTTGTTGCGGATCAGGCCGATACCTAACCCCAGGAACCGAGACCAAGGGGTGTGCTCGTGCCGGCACGGCAGGCAGTCGCGTCACGCGGAGGAACCGCAGGGGAGTTGGTTCTCAACGACCTCCTGCGGTGGACGGTGGAGCAGCGCGGGTCCGACCTGCATCTCAAGGTCGGTTCGGCCCCGCATGTCCGAATCGACGGGCATCTCGTGCCTGCGCCATTCGAGCCGGTGTCCGCTCGCGACACCGAGAAGACCGCGTACGCCATCATGCCCAAGCCCCGGGCCGACGAGTTCGCGGCGGGCAACGAGGCCGACTTCGCCTACAGCGTGTCGGGGCTGGGTCGGTTCCGCGTCAACGTCTTCCGCCAGCGCGGATCGGTAGGCGTCGTCTTCCGACGCGTCCTGCCCGGTACGCCGTCCTTCGAGTCGCTCGGGCTTCCGTCAGTCGTGCGCCGGTTGGCCGAGGAGCCGCGCGGGATGATCCTGGTCACGGGCCCGACGGGCTCCGGCAAGACCACGACCATCGCCGCCATGATCGACCACATCAACGAGTCGCGGTCGGTGAACATCGTGACCGTCGAGGATCCCATCGAGGTCCTGCACACTGACAAGAAGGCGATCATCAACCAGCGCGAGATCGGGACGGACACGTCCGACTACGCGTCGGCGATGAAGCGCGTGCTCCGCCAGGACCCCGACGTCATCTTCATCGGGGAGATGCGCGACCCCGAGACGGTGTGGGCCGCGCTGTCGGCCGCAGAGACGGGCCACCTCGTGCTCTCGACGCTGCACACCACGAACGCCACCGAGACCGTCAACCGTATCGTCGACTTCTTCCCCCCGTTCCAGCAGAAGCAGGTGCGTCTGACCCTCGCGTCGTCGCTCGTCGGCGTGGTCAGCCAGCGCCTGCTCGAGCGAGCGGACGGCAAGGGCCGGGTGCCCGCCACCGAGTGCCTGGTGATGACGGGCCGCATCTTCGACCGCATCGTGGACCCCGAGCAGGGCCAGGAGTCGATCGAGGAGATCATCGCCGACGGCGAGTACTACGGGATGCAGACCTTCGATCAGAGCCTGTTCGCGCACTACAAGAACGGCCTCGTCGGCCTGCGTGATGCCATGGCCGCCGCCTCGCACCCGCACGACTTCCGCATCGCCCTGCAGCAAGCCGGGCTCGACACCGCCGTCTGAGTCGGTACCGTGGCGGGCGTGCGAGTGCGCGCCGCGTCGCGGCGACTGTCCTCGCTGGGGCGCGTCTTCGTCGCGCTCGCGCTCCTGGGCGGGCTGTGGTTCGCGACGCTGAAGGCCGTCAACGACGCCACCGATCGTGGGCAGGCGGGCCGGTTGGCCGACCGGACGCAGCTCGCACGGATCGTCAGTGCACCCGTGGCCGAATGGGTCTCGGCAGCACCGCGAGAGGCGGCGGAGCTCGCGGGGGTCCTGGGCGGCGCCCGCGGCCAAGCGGCGCGGGCCGCTATCGACGGCTACCTGGCTCGGCCGCGGGTCTTCGCGCGATCGGCGCTCGTGCTCGGCGCGCGGAACTTCGTGATCGCGGCCTCAGGTGATCGGGCCGCCTTGGTCGACCGCCCGCTGACCCAATGCGTCGTCGACGGCGTCCCTGATCCAACCTTCGACGAGGTTCTGGCCTCCTCGAAGGGCGAGATCTCGAGGATCATCGTCCTGCCGGGCACGTGTGACCAGGGCGTGGCTGTTGCCGTGCCTGTTCCGTCGGGGACCCTCGTTGCTTTCGGCGACCTGGGCAACTTGCTGACTCGGGCCACCCAAGCCGCTGCACAGGTGAGCCCGCTGCGGCTCAGGGTCATCGACAGCGGCGATGGATTGGTCATCCCCTCGCCCGCCGAGATCGGGACGGTGAGCCACGCGGTGGATCACGCGTTGGGCGACCGGGGGCACGACACAACAGGACGGTTCTTCTCGGATGACACCAAAGTCGTCGGCGCGTTCCACCCGGTCGGGGCGCGATGGGGAGTCCTGGTCAACCAACCGGTGGATGACTTCGACGTGGCGCCGAACCATCGGCCCGCTCTGAAGGTCGCGCGCCTGCTGACGGGCTTCTTCGCGGTCGTGTTCCTGCTCGTTGCCTGGTTCGACGTACGGCGGCGGCGAGCAGCTCGACAAGCCGACGCTCACCGCAGTGCCTTCCTCGCAGTCGTCGGCCATGAGCTCCGAACGCCGCTCACGGTGATCAAGGGCTACACGGAGACCCTCGCGACCAGATGGGACGCGTTGAGCGAGGAGAGCCGGCACATGCTCGTGTCGAACATGGCGCCCCAGGCCCAGCGCCAGGCGCGGGTGATCGAGCATCTCCTCACGGCAGCGTCGCTCCAAGCGGGCACAGCTGTGCCCCCATCGATCGAGCCGAC
This sequence comes from Actinomycetota bacterium, assembly GCA_041166085.1. Classification (GTDB taxonomy): domain Bacteria; phylum Actinomycetota; class Acidimicrobiia; order Acidimicrobiales; family JAFATL01; genus JBEEFP01. Next base: position 73,640 of record JBEEFP010000001.1, on the reverse strand, counting down.
GGACGTCGGGGCGGTGCTCGAGCAAGTGGCGCAGGAGTTCCGGCCCCTTGCGCCGCTTCATACCTTCCTGGTGCACGCCGACCCGGGTCTCCCGTTGGCATCTGCAGACGGACGCGTGGTGGCGCAGGCCGTCGGCGAGCTGGTCGACAACGCGGTGCGCTACTCGCCCTCCGGTGGCCGCGTCGGCCTGTCTGCCAAGGCATCGGGACGCTCGGTCGTCGTCACCGTGGACGACGAAGGCGTCGGCCTCCCGTCCGACCGGTCCCGGCTGTTCCAGCCGTTCGTGCAGGGAGAGGACGTCGACCGCCGACTCCACGACGAAGGGGGCATCGGCGTCGGTCTGTACATCGCCAAGGAGCTTGTCGTCCGGATGCGCGGCACCGTCACGGCCGAGCCGCGCCAGCCGACGGGGACGCGGTTGACGGTGACGCTCCCCGTTGCCCGTGCCCGACGGCTCACCCCGGCCTAGGCCGACCGTGCACGCGTCATGACTCGATCAGGCCATCAACAAAACCGCTCTTCCGGGCCATGGATTCAATGGGGCGCCGCGCTCACTATGCGTGACGTCCCCCAACAATCCGTGGCGAGCAGGAGAGGCAACATGCGAATCAGATTCCTTGTAGCAGCAGCAGCAGCAGCGATCGTGGTCGGCATGATGCCTTCGCCTGCCTTTGCCGCTGACGGCTCGGGTGGCAGCAGCATCATCAGTGCCACCCTCACCAGCAACACGATCGGTTCGAGGTCCGTCTCGCTGGTCACGACCCCGGCCATGACGTCGGCCCTGAACAGCTCGACGCTGAGCACGGGTTACACGGTGACGGTGCTCGAGGCCGCCCGAACTGGCACGAACCCCTGGAAGGCACAGGTTTCGGTGAACCAGCTCACCAGTACCCTGACCCCGGGCACCCCCATCCCCGTGGCCAGCCTCAACCTGGCGCCGGGCGCGATGACCCTCACCACCGCGGGTACCGGTTCGGATGCGCCTGGAGTCGGTGGCGCCTTCGTCGGGAGCACTGCGGATCCGACTGTCAGTGACGCCCAGGACCTCTGGACGAACACTGGGCAGCTGCCCGGCAGCATCTACACGGGAACCCACACGGGCGCCGGGACCCTGACCCTCACCCCGCCGAACGCCACCAAGCTCGGCGTGTACACCGGTACCTTCACCGTCACCCTCTTCCAGTAAGGACCCATGACTCTCATTCGGCGACTTCTGGTTGCAGTCATCCCCGCCCTCGTGGCGGGGATGACCCTTTCCTCGCCTGCTCTCGCCCAGGCCACAGATCAACAGCCAGGAGTGCAGTCGGTTGGAGTCACGCCGGTCGGCACCGATTCGAATGACCCGAACGCCGGGCAATGGTTCGTCGGCGCGGGTGGTCCCGGCTCCGAGATCAGGATGGTGGCGCACATCGCGAATCCCGCCGATGTCGACCAAACGGTGCGACTCTCCGTTGCCGACGTCATCTTCGACAAGAAGGGTGCGCCTCAACTTCACGACAAGGATGTCAAGGACATCGGCACATGGGTCCGGATCGACAACCCCGACGTGACGATCCCGGCCAAGAAGGCGATGGACGTCTCCTTCACCGTCGTGGTGCCCAAGGGCGCCGAGCCCGGCGACCATGTGGGCGCCCTGATCGTCGAGGGAGCGCCGCAGTCGCAGGGCGACGGGAACTTGTTCAAGATCATCAAGCGAGTGGCCACGCGGCTCTATGTGACGGTGCCGGGCGAAGCCCGACCGGCCTTCGTCATCGACAGCGTCGAGGTCAACCCAGACTCGTCGTTCTTCCCTCGCGCGGCGACAGTGACGGTGACGGTCCACAACACCGGGCGGGTGCGGCTGCGGCCCACCGTGAAGGTCAACGGTTCGACAGCCGCAGGTCCGAGTGAGGTGCTGTCCCAGTCCGTCGAGAAGTACGTGATCTCGAAGAGCGTGCCGCTCTGGGGAGGCCCGCGGCGGTACGCCGTGAGCGTCGAGACGCTCATCGGTGCGACCGGCAGCGACGCGGGCCCCGTTCAGACGGCTCGTGCTTCGAGGTTCTACTTCCCGTGGGCGTTGCTCATCGCTCTCGTCGCCGCCCTTGCAGCCATCTGGTTCCTCCGGCGGGCATGGAGCCGTCGCGGTGGCAAGTACGCCGAGATGCGCGCCGACATGAAGCGCATCGAGCGGCTGCTCGCGGAGCAACGAGCGGGCGGCGTCATCGAGTCTCGCGACGACGACCCCGAGGTGGCGATCAAGAGCGCCATCAAGCGGGCCGGCCGCGCCGGTGACAAGGACGCGGAGGAGAAGCTCAAGGAGAAGTTGGCCGAGCATCGGGCCGCGCACGCGGCGGCTCCGCGCGAGGAAGCCCCCCTCCTCGCCGAGCCGGCGCCGGCGGCCGCACCGGAGCCCACGCACGAACCGGAGCCCGCGCCGGCGGTGGTGGCCAGCGACGCGTACGACTTCCTCCGGGAAGAGGCGGCGGCAGCCCAGACGGCGGCCGAGCCGGACCCGAAGGACTTCTACGACTCGCTCCGCGCTGACTCGCCGACGATCCCGCCCGCCGCGCCGGAACCTCCGCGGGTCCCGGTGCAGGGGGCGATGGGTCCGGGTTACTTCGTGCCGGATCCGATCAGCGCGGCCGACGCGCCGGATCCGGAGCAGCAGCACGTGGTCGCATCCGCACCGGAGCACACCGCGTTCGAGCAGGACATCGCGGCCGATTCTGGCCCCGGCGCTGCGCAGCCGGCCGTCGTCGCCAACGGTGCCGACGACGCGCCGGCAGCGCCCGGCCCCGGGCGCGACGAGACGCTGGTCGTCCTGCTGCGCGAGCTGAGCTCTGCGCCCAAACGGCGCCAGGAAGCGCTGATCAAGGCGGCCCGTTCCTACGGCGTACTGACCCTCCGGTCGCACGCCGATCTGGTGGAACAGCTGCCGGCCGACGTGCGCGCCAAGCTGCTGCCGAAGCAGGTCATCTGACCGAATGGCCACCGGGGGCCGGATAGGCCCCCGGTAGCCTCGGGTCGGTGATCCCCGAGCGCCTGCAGCCGCTCGTCGACGAGACCCGCGAGGTGACGGCGCGCTTCGACCGGGCCGGCCACCGCATCTACCTCGTCGGCGGTGTCGTGCGCGACGCGATCCTCGACCGCCTCTCCGACGACGCCGACCTCGACTTCACCACCGACGCTCGGCCCGAGGAGACCCTGCGGCTGCTCGAGGGATGGGCCGACGCGGTGTGGACCCAGGGCCAGCGCTTCGGCACCATCGGCGCGCGCAAGGGCGGCCGTGATCTGGAGATCACCACGCACCGCGCCGAGGCGTACCAGCCGGATTCGCGCAAGCCGGACGTCGTGTTCGCCGACGCGGTCGAAGCCGACCTGGCCCGTCGCGACTTCACCGTCAACGCCATGGCGCTGCGACTCCCGGATGCGGTGCTGGTCGACCCGTTCGACGGGGTGGGTGACCTCGCCGACCACCGGCTCCGCACCCCGCTGTCGCCCGAGGAGTCCTTCAACGACGACCCGTTGCGCATGCTGCGCGCCGCCAGGTTCCTCGCCGGCTACCGCCTCGCACCCGAGCCCGAGGTCGTGCGGGCGGTGACGTCGATGCGGGCCCGCCTCGACATCGTCTCGGGTGAGCGCATCCGCGACGAGCTCGACAAGCTCATGGTGATCGAGCGCCCGGCCGACGGCATCTGGTTCCTGGTGGAGACGGGCCTGGCCGAGGAGTTCCTGCCCGAGCTCCCGGGCCTGGCCCTCGAGCAGGACCCCGTCCACCGCCACAAGGACGTGTTGGCCCACACCGTCGCGGTCGTCGAGAAGACCCCGCCCGATCGCATCCTGCGCCTTGCCGCCCTCTTCCATGACGTCGGCAAGCCCAAGACCCGCTCGTTCGGGCCCGGCGGCGTTTCGTTCCACCACCACGAGGTCGTCGGAGCGCGGATGGCGCGCGACCGCATGCGGGCGTTGCACTACTCCAACGAGGACATCGACGCCGTCGCGCGACTGGTCGAGCTCCACCTGCGCTTCCACGGATACGGCGAGAACGGCGAGTGGAGCGACAGTGCGGTGCGTCGATACGTCCGTGATGCGGGCCCGCTCCTCGACAAGCTCAACCTGCTGACCCGGGCCGACTGCACCAGTCGCAACCGGACCAAGGCCGAGGCCCTGGCCACCCGCATGGACCATCTCGAGCGCCGCATCGACGAGCTCCGACACCAAGAGGAGCTCGACGCCATCCGCCCCGACCTCGACGGCACCGAAGTGATGAGCCTGCTCGGCCTCCCCCCCGGTCCCGTCGTCGGCCGCGCCCTTTCCCACCTGCTCGAGATGCGCCTGGACGAGGGCCCGCTGGGTCGCGACGAGGCCGAACGTCGTCTGCGCGCCTGGTGGGCCGACCAGCCCGAGTCGGCCGAACCGGCGAACCCCGCCTGACTTCTCGCAGGAGACCGACCTTTTCGCGATTCGACCGGTATGACCGGTCGAATCGCGAAAAAGTCGGTCAGGTTCGGGGTTTGGCCAGCTGGGCGCGCCAGCGGCCTGGGGCCTCCTCGACGAAGGGGAAGTCGGAGACGACGAGGGTGGTGCGGTCCCAGAAGCGGTGCGGGTGGTCGCCGGGCGTCATGCACAACACGTGCACGCTGACCCCATCGCCCGGACCCGGGTTGCGGACGCGGTGCCAGCCCTCGCCCCGCTCCGGCAGGAGCGCGGTGATGTCGCCCTGGTGCCAGATGTGGCGTGACACCTCGTGCAGCTCGGCGGTGCCGTCGGAGTCGCGGGCTGCGGCGTAGCGCGTCTCTTCGTCGCCGCCGCGGAGGTACCCGATGAGTCCCCAGCAACCGTGGTGGTGCACTCCGCTGGACGTGCCCTCGGGAAAGACGACGGCGAGCACGTGGAAGCGCCCGCCCGGGTCGGCGTGGAGAAGGTTGCCGACCGCCCGACCCTCGAGGGACGAGTACGCATCGACAGGCAACGGGTCGGGATCGCGGAGCAACGTCGCCATGGCCGGGGTGACGGCGGCGCAGACGGCCTCCTCGCTCCCGCCCGCTCGCAACGCTTCGTCGGTGGCGTTGACGAGATCGTCGAGGGCGCTCATGACCGAAGGAGGGCGAGGACGGCGTCGACGTCGCTGAGGTCCGCCAGCACCGCGTCCGCGTCGAGCGGAAGCAGCTCCTCCAGCGAGGGCTGGCCAGTGGCCACCAGGATGCAGCGCACGCCGGCCGCCCGCGCGCACGCCAAATCGTGGGCGGTGTCACCGATCACCCAGGCCTCGTCCGGTGCGACCGAGATGCCGCGGATGTCACGCGCCCGCTCGAGGGCGATGGGGACCAGGTTGCGGCGGTCGGCGTCGTCGCTGCCGAAGGCGGCCACGTCGAGGTCGAAGAAGGCGGTGATGTCGAAAGCGTCGAGCTTGGCCCGGGCGTTGGCGGCGGTGTTCCCGGTCAGCACGGTCTGGACGACGCCGGGGTCGTCCCGCAGCTCCTGCAGCAGCTCCCGCACGCCCGGTAACACCCGTCCGTTCTCCCGCAGCATCTCCTCCGCCGCGCCGAGCTCGGCCTCGAGCTGGGCGATCACCGCCGGGACGTGGCCGTCGACCTCTGCCTCCTCGAGGGCGGCGAGCACGAGGATCTCCCGCGCGATCTGCGGGTCGGTCTTCCCGGCCATCGGGACGAGCTCGACCTCGTGCTCAGCCCGTTCGAGCACGGACGCCACGGCCCGGGCGAAGGCCTGCCCCGCGATTGCACCGGCCCGCATGAGTGTGCCGTCGATGTCCCAGAGGACGAGTTGGGCCGCCATCGGTCGAGAGTACCGTCGGGCGATGCAGCCACTCCGGCTCGCCCACCTGCCGACGCCACTGGAACCGATGGCGCGGCTGGGCGCGCATCTCGGCTTCGACGACGGCGCCCTCCTCGTCAAGCGCGACGACTGCACCGGACTGGCCGCGGGCGGCAACAAGGCACGCAAGCTCGAGTACCTCTGCGCCGACGCGCTGGCCCAGGGCTGCGACACGCTCGTCACCGGAGGCGGCCGTCAGAGCAACCACGTGCGCATGACCGCGGCCGCTGCCAATCGGGTCGGCCTCGCCTGCACGCTCGTGCTGTCGTCCGAGCGGGTCGAGGTGCCCACCGGGAATGTCGTCATCGACCTGCTCATGGGCGCGGACATCATCTGGGCCGGCCGGCTCGACTACGCAGAGACCGAGGCGGCGATCGACGACGCGTGCGACCGCCTGCGTGGTGCGGGACGTCGCCCGTACTCGATGCCGATCGGCGGAGCGTCGACCGTCGGTGCTCTGGGCTACGTCGCGGGCGGACTCGAGCTGCTGGACCAGGTCCCGGACCTCGATGTGGTCGTGGTGGCCGACGGTTCGGGAGGCACCCACGCGGGCCTGGCCGCGGGGATCGGCGACCACGACCGCATCCTCGGTGTGAACGTGGGCGCGCGCGCCGACCTCGAGGAGGCTGTGGCGTCCAAGGCGGTCGACGCGGCCGCCCTCGCGGGGCGACCCTCGCCCGTGGGCACCTGTCGGGTCGACCACGGCCAGATCGGCGGCGGATACGCCGTCGCCACCGACGAAGGACGGGAGGCGCTGCGGCTGGCGGCGCGTTTCGAAGGGCTGGTCCTCGACCCGGTGTACACGGGGAAGGCGATGGCCGGCCTCATCGCGGCCCGACGGGACGGACGCCTCGCGCCCGGCGACCGCGTCGTGTTCCTGCACACGGGCGGGCTCCCGGCGCTCTTCGCCGGCGCCTACGCCACATGGCTGACGGAGTGAGCCCCGCGTAAGCAGGACGAAAGGACAAGGTGGCTGAGGTGGCGAATCCCTTCTGGTCACCGTGCAGTCCACTGGCGTTCACGCCGGGGGAGAGGGGTTCATCGTGAAGAGTGCTCCGCGCCGCCTCGGCGCCGCCTACCTGGTCCTCGCGTTGCTCGCGTCCGGCGCCGTGATCGGCCAGCGGGCGCTGCGCACGAGCGCGGCGACGAACCTCGGCCCGACGGGCGAAGCCAAGCGGTTCCTCGACCTGACCGGCGGGGCGGGCACCGAGGCCAGGGCCGCAGCCCCGGCGAAGGCGCAGGATGCCGATGCCGGACCCGACTGCGTGACGGCCAAGGCCGACTGCATGCCGAACGGGTGGAAGCTCACGCCCGCCGGCAAGCAGGTGGAGACCCAGCGCTTCCCGCTCGGCCTCGCCGCCACCGCCGACCAGTCGCAGATCGTCGTGACGTCGGACAGCGGCGGCCTGCAGAGCTTGCACGTGATCGATGCCGATGCCCTCACGGCGACGACCACGCCGGCGCCCAACCTCTTCATGGGTGTCGCCGTCACGCCGGACGGCCGGGTGTTCGCGAGCGGCGGCAACGCCGACCGGCTGTTCCGCTTCCGCTTGGCCGGGCCCGCGGTCGTGTCCGAGGACGTGACGAGCGCCCAGCCCGTCCCCGTGCACGCAGGCCTCGACGCAGCAGCGGCGCGCCTCACCGGGCAGACGCCGGCGCCGAACCTTCCCGTGGGCGACGGGATCCGGGTCCCGGGTTACCCGGGGAACTCCGTCCTCGACGGCAACCTGCTGTACGTAGCGGGCACGCTCAGCGAACCCGCAGGCACGCCCAACGCCTGCCCCTCGGCGCAGGCCGCCTGCGCGCGGGTGGCGATCATCGACACCGCGGCCGACAACGGCATGGGCGCGGTCGTCGCCCGGGTGCCCGTCGGGCTCGACGCCTACGCCCTCGCCCTCGACCCGCAGCGCAAGCTCCTCTATGTCTCCAACTGGGCCGACGAGGCCGGACGGGGCGGCAGCGACGGCGGCACCGTGTCGGTTGTCGACGTCAGGGACCCGGCGACCGCCCGGGAGATCGGTTTCGTCCAGGTGGGTCACCACCCCTCAGCGCTCCAGCTCAGCGCCGACCGCGAGCGCCTCTTCGTCGCGAACACCAACGACGACTCCATCTCCGTCCTCGACGTCAGCGCCGCGACCCCGAACGTGATCGCCACCGAGTCCGTCAAGCCCCGGGACGGCGTTCCCGTGGGCGCCCATCCCGACGCCTTCGCCCTGTCGCCTGGCGGCGATCGCCTGTTCGTCGCCCTGGCGGGCATGAACGCCGTCGAGGTGCGGGACGCGCACACCGGCCGCCCGATCGCCGGCAAGGCCAGGTACATCCCCACCGGCTGGTATCCCTCCGCACTCCTCGTGACCGGCACCGCTGACAGTTACCGCCTTTGGGTCACCAACGCCAAGGGCATCGGCCCGGCGCCCGGTGTCAACCTCAGCGTGGGTTGGAACGGCAACCCGCCCTTCGGCCCTCGCACCAATGGCACGGTGAGCCGCATCGATCTACCCGCCGCGGCGGGGCAGGAGGCGACCTGGACCGGCCAGGTGGAGTCGAACGACCAGCTGAACCGGGTGTCGGTCAAGGCCTGCGACGGGCCCAACGTCTCCGAGGTGCTGTGCCCGCAGGGCAACCGCAAGAGCCCGGTCAAGCACGTCCTCTACATCGTCACCGAGAACAAGACGTTCGACCAGTACTTCGGTGATGTGAACTCCTCCACGTACGACGCGGATCCGAAGTGGCTGCTCTACGGCCAGCCCGTCACGCCCAACCACCACTCGTTCGTCGACCGGTACAGCCTGAGTGATCGGTTCTTCTCCGACGCCGAGGTGTCGGTGACCGGTCACTCCTACACGTCGGGGGCCATCGCCACCGACCACAACGAGAAGACATGGCAGGCGGATTACGACCAGGGCATCCGGGGCAGCCACGGCGGCGGGGATCCGCTGCGCCCGTCGGTCGGATCGCCGGCGGAGAACGAGAAGATCCGTGACGCGGACAGCGAGCTGCAGGATCCCGAGGGCGGCTACATCTTCGAGGCCTTCAAGCGGGCGGGGGCCAAGCCGCCCGAGACCAGGGGCGCCGACCTCACCATGGCCATCTACGGCGAAGGCACTGCCCGCGAATCACAGGGCATGGACGTCTACCAGGCCAAGGGCAAGAACAAGGACGGCTCGACCGCGTACTGGAAGCAGGGCGACATCCAGTACTTCGACAGCTGCCGGGCCAACCTGTTCATCACCGGGAACGCCGGCGATGGCCCATGGCCCGACAGCCCCGACCAGATGCAGGATTGCGCCGGGCGCACCCTCGACGACCAGTACACGCTCAAGCACTGGACCGACGTGTACAACGCCTCGGGCGAAGACAAGACGGACGTCATGCCGAGCTTCATGTACATGTCGCTGCCGGTGAACCACACCCTCGGCACCAACCTCGGGAACCCGACGCCGGCGTCGATGGTCGCGGACAACGACTACGCCATCGGCCGCATCGTCGAGGCGCTGTCGAAGAGCCCGTTCTGGAAGTCGACGGTCGTCATGATGACCGAGGACGACACCCAGGCCGCCGGCGACCACATCTCGCCCCTGCGGGACTACCTGCAGGTCGTCGGACCGTGGGCCAAGCCGGGCGCCAACCACCAGTGGGGTTCGATGGGCTCGCTGCTTCGCACGATCGAGACCATCTTCGACGTGCCGCCCATGAACCTCAACGACAAGCTCGCCGCTCCCCAGCACGGTGCCTTCCGCTCGTCGCTCGACGAGACGCCGGACACCGCGCCGTACACGGCCGTCAAGCCGCTGATTCCCTTCGCCGTGAACCAGATCGGCGCGCCCGGTCAGGACGCGTCGATGGCGATGGACTGGAGCACCTACGACCGCATCGACGAGGCGACCCTCAACGCCATCCTCTACGCGGCGGCGCGTGGCACCCCGGTGCAGCTGCCGGCGTACGCCAAGTAGCGAACTGGGCATGGTCTGTGGCGGAACTCCGCCACAGACCAGGCCGAGAAGTGCGGATTGCTAGTTGCCCTCCTTGCGGGCCCTGACGATCAGCGTGCGCGGGACCCACTGGAAGCTCTCGTGCCAATGCATGCTGCGCGGGCCGCCCGCGGTGGGCTCCGGCTCCAGCATCACGTCGACGCGATAGCTGGCCCGCACGAGCGCCATGTAGAGATCGCTGATCGTGTGGTGGAAGTCGGTGAAGGTGATCCCGTTCCACTCGTACTCGATCGGCGAGCGGTCGAAGTAGGAGCGACGGACGAGCAGCGGTTCCTCCGCGTCGTCGTCGATCATGTCGTACGCGGGGTGGGGCAGGCTGAACACCAGCGGCGCGTTCGGCTTCAGCACGCGGTGGACCTGGCGGAACACCCGGCTCAGGTCTTCGACGAACCCGAACGCATAGGCACTGAACGCGGCGTCGATGGAGTCGGCGCGCACGAAGGCCAGGTCTGCCAAGTCGGCCTGATGGAGCTCGACCCGCACGTTCTCGCGCTCCGAGAGACGGCGGGCGAACGCCAGCTGCTCGGCCGAGAAGTCGACACCGATGGCGGTAGCCCCCTGCTTGGCGAAGGCGATGGAGCACTGGCCGCCCCCGCACCCGAGCTCGAGGACGCGCTTGCCCTTGAGGTCGCCCAAGAGTCGGAACTCGGCCTCGGTTCCGATGTCGGGCCCGTAGTGGGCGACGTCGACGGGCAGGCGGGCCCCCGCTTGATAGGCGGAGGAGAACCGGTCCCAGGCGGCAGCATTGTCGGTCGGCACGGGAAGAATGATCCCTCAGAGAGCCGATGGCGCTGCGGATCGTCACCTTCAACATCCAGCACGGGCGGGGCGCCGACGGCGTCGTGGACCACGCGCGCCTCGGCCGGGCGGTCGCCGAGCTGGATGCGGACGTGCTCGCTCTGCAGGAGGTCGACGTCCGCCTACGCCGGTCCGGTCGGGCGAACGAAGCGGCGGTCGCGGCGGACGCGACCGGCTTGTCGGTCGTGTTCGGGGCGGCCCGTCGAGTGGGCTGGTGCGGGAAGTACGGCAACGCGCTGCTCGTACGCGGGGGGCTGACCGGCATCCGGGTGCTGCGCATGCCAAGGCCCGTGACCGGCGAGCGACGTGGGGCGGTGCTGGCCCGAGCGCGCGTGGGCGACGCCGAGGTGTCGGTCGCGGCGACGCACCTGGCCGTCGAGGGCGACGAGGCCCGCCGCCAGCTCGAGATCGTCGTTGACGCATTGGGGCGGCGACCGCTCCCGCACCTCCTGCTCGGCGACTTCAACCTCGGGCCGGAGCACGTCGCGCCCGTGGTGGAGGCGGCAGGCATGACGCTGGTGGGCGGGCCGCCGACGTATCCGGCCGACGGGCCGCGCATCCGCATCGACCACGTGGCGGTGGCGGGCTTCGAGCCGGTCTCGGTGTTCGTCCCGGAGTCCGACGTGAGCGACCACCGGCCCCTCGTCGTCGAGGTGCGCTGAAACGACCCACGACCGGGATGAGCGTGGCGAGCTCTCAGAGCAGGTGAGTCAGACGGCGCGTCCCGCTGCGAACTCCTCCACCATGCGGTGGGCTTCTTCGTCGCGGTACTGCACGGGCGGTGACTTCATAAAGTACGCCGACGGGCCGAGCAGCGGGCCGCCCACGCCGCGGTCGAGTGCGACCTTGGCGCAGCGGAGGGCGTCGATGATCACGCCGGCCGAGTTGGGCGAGTCCCAGACCTCGAGCTTGAGCTCGATGTTCAGCGGGGCGTCGCCGAAGTTGCGGCCTTCGAGCCGGATGTACGCCCACTTGCGGTCGTCGAGCCAGGCCACGTGGTCGGATGGACCGATGTGGACGTCGTCGGCCTCGATGCCGTTGTCGAGCTGGCTGGTGACGGACTGGGTCTTGGAGATCTTCTTGGACTCGAGCCGCTCGCGCTCGAGCATGTTCTTGAAGTCCATGTTGCCGCCGACGTTGAGCTGGTAGGTGCGGTCGAGCACCATGCCGCGATCCTCGAACAGGCGGGCCAGCATGCGGTGCACGATCGTGGCGCCCACCTGGCTCTTGATGTCGTCGCCCACGATGGGCACGCCGGCATCGGTGAACTTCTGCGCCCACACGGGGTCGCTGGCGATGAACACCGGGATGGCGTTCACGAAGGCGACGCCGGCGTCGAGGCACGCTTGGGCGTAGTGCTTCTGCGCGACCTCGGACCCGACGGGGAGATAGGACACGAGGACGTCGGTCCGGCTGTCGCGCAGGACCTGGGCCACGTCGACCGGCTCCAGCGGCGATTCCTCGACGGTCTGGCGGTAGTACTTGCCGAGGCCGTCGAACGTCGGCCCTCGCAGCACCTGGACCCCGAGCTCGCCCACCTGGGCGAACTTGATCGTGTTGTTCTGCCCCGAGAAGATCGCCTTGCCGAGGTCGAGGCCGACCTTGGCAGCGTCGACGTCGAAGGCGGCGACGAAGTCGACGTCGCCCACGTGGTAGCCGCCGAGGGTGACATGCATGAGGCCAGGAACCTCGTCGGCGGGATCGGCGTCCCGGTAGTACTCGATGCCCTGCACCAGTGAGCTGGCGCAGTTGCCCACCCCGGCGATGGCGACGCGGATCCGCTGGGTCACGATGTTGCTTCCTTCCTCTCGGCAGCAATGAGACGGTCAAGCCACGAGATGTCCTGCTCGGTCATCTCGGTGCGGTGTTCCAACAAGGTGCGGGCGTAGCTGTCGAGGCGCTCGGTGCTGGCCCGCACGGAGTGGCGGCTGCGTGCCGCTCGCTCCACGAGCTGCGCCCGGCGTCGCTCGAGCATGCCGATGCGCGCCGGCCGTGGCAGGTAGCGAGCGAATGCGAGCTTGAGCCCGAAGGTGCGGTCGTCGTCGGCGCCGGTCTGGGCCTCGGTGACGAGCAGCTCGTCGAAGAGCGCCTCGCCGTGCTCGGTGATGCCGTACACCTTCTTGCCCCGGCTGCCGCGCGTGCTCCCGCGACGGGCCCGGAAGGCGGCGAGCTCGCCGCCGAGGGACCCCGTCATCGGAACGCCCGAGGCGGCGGGACGGTCGCGGGCCTCGATGGCCTTGACCGCGCCGGCGGCCTCCAAGCGGGCCAGGGCGGGGTAGAGCGACCCGAAGGAGACGGACGACAGGGGGCCGAGTCGGTCGACGAGCTGCTTCTTGAGCTCGTAGCCATGCAGCTCCTGCTCCTTGAGCAGCCCCAGGATCGCCAGCTCCAACATGATGGGTGCACAGTAGCACGCCGATATATCACTCCGATATATCGACACGCCGCCCGCAACGATGTGGTCCCTCGGCGCGGATCCGGCCCGCTCATGAGTAACCTCTGCGCAGTGAGCTTCGGAGCCGACTCCCTCAAGGGCGCCCCTGCTCCTGGCGTCCTGCCCGGCCAGGTCGACTACCGGCTGGCGCGCAACGCGGTGGTCTCCGAGTTCCGCAAGAAGCGGCTGTCCCGCCACGAGGTGTGCGACGCCCATCCCGAGCTCATCCGCGCCGCCAAGAACGTCGGTGCCCCGCGGGTCGAGGACTGCCCGATCTGCGAAGGCGCGAACCTCTGCACCGTGTCCTACGTCTTCGGCAGCCGGCTTCCTCCCCACGGGCGATGCCTGACATCGGGTCAGGAGCTGCTCAAGCTGTCGCAACGTCCGACGGAGCTCACGTGCTATGTCGTGGAGGTGTGCCCCGACTGCTCGTGGAACCACCTCACGCGCACGTTCCCCGTCGGCGGCCGGCACCGCATCGCGCGCTGAGGCTGGCGGCCACCACCGCCGCGCTCGCCCTCGTTCTCTCCTCGTCCGGCGACGTGCTCTTCGTCGGCGTGCTGCTCGGGCTGGCCGCGGTGGACATGGCCGTCGGCGTGAGCGCCGTGCTCGTCGGGCTCGCGGTCCTGGCCCGCTGGGGGACCACGGCGTTGGGGGCGCTCGCCGGCCTGCAGGCCGTGCTCGGACCAGCGGGTCTCACGGGCCGCGCGCTCGGGATCGCGTCGTCGTGGTGCGGTGCCGGAGCGCTCGCGGTTGCGGCCGCCCTCGTGCCCCGGCGGGTCACAGCGGCCGCGGTCGGCCTGCTCGCGGCGCTGGTGGTCGCGGGCCCGGCCGCGTCCGGCGCCGGGACCAGCCTTCTGCGGTTCGGCGCGGCCGCCGCCGGCGCGGGCACGGGCGCCGTGCTGGCAGGCCGCTCGTCGGGCCGCTTCACGGAACCGCTGGCCGTCGGCCTCGCCGCGGTCGCCCTCGTCCTGGCGGTGCTGGCGTGACCGCTTCGCTCGGCGCCGCCCTCACCTTGGCGTGGACGCTGCTCGCGGTGGCGGGCGGTGCGACCGTCGGGAGCATCCACGTCGACCCGGTGTCGGCGGCGGTGGGCGCGGGCGCCACCGCGCTGGGGGCGACCATCGCCACCCGCCGCGGGTCGCACGAGCTGCTCGTGGCCCCGCTCGCCGTCGTGGTCATGCCGGTCGCGTGCGCGCTGGCAGTGGGGGGCCACACCGCCCTGCCCCTCATCGTCGGCGTGTCAGCCTGCCTGGCGACCGTGGGGTCACGGTGGCGCACCGCCGGCCCGAGCCTGGTGGCGGGCGAGGTGGGAGTGGGTCTGTTGCTCGCAGGCCTGGTCCTCGCACGGGGCGATCTGCACGCCGGGGTCCTGCCCGTCGAGACCTCGGCGGCCGCCGCGCTGCTGGCGGTCGCCGCGGGAGCGCTCATCGCCGCCTCCGCGCTCGGCCCAGACGGCGAAGACGGATTCCGGCTGCTGCTGGTACCCGGACTCGTCACCGGATGGGTCGTCGCGCCGCGCGTCGACGGCGTCGCTCTGGTCGCAGCCGTGCTGGTCGCCGGTGCGGTCGCCCTCGTCCCGCAGCGTCGTGCCGCGGGGGCCTGCGCCGCGCTGGCGTACGCCGCGGTCGCTGTTGCAGCGGTCGGCCCGGCCCGGCCTGCCGCAGCGCTGCTCGCGGCCGCCGCGGTGTTGCTGGGGGCAGCGGGACCGATGGTCTGGCCCGCCGCGTTGCCGGGGGCGGTCGCCGCCGCACTTGCTCTCGCGGCGGGGAGCGCGTCGCTCGAGTCCGTCGCGGCCGGCGTGGCCGTGGCGTTCGCCGCCCTCGCACTGGCCGCCACCGTCCGGGGCGGCCGGCGGGTCGAACGAGGCGGTGTGCCTGCCCTGGCCCTCGCGGCCTGGCTGGCGGTGGCGCCCGCCACGTGGGCCTGGGCGGGCGGGGCCCAGGTGGAGCACTACCAGCAGGGCGCGAGCCGGGCGGTGGCCGCCGCGTTGCTCGTCTCCGTGGTTGCGTGGATGACCGGTCAGTTGCGCCTCCCGACCCCGGAGTGGCCCGGCGACGGTTGGTAATCTCCGCTCTTCCCGCTCCTGCCATGCCCGCCCGCACCGCCCGGCCGCCCGCTCGTCGTGCCGCCTCAGCTCGCCGTCCCCGGCCCGCCGGTCCGTCCCGGCCCGCGCCGCGGCGGAAGGCGCCGCCGCGGCGTCGGAGTTGGGCGTGGCGGTACCGCCGCCTCCTCTTCATGGGCGTGCTCCTCGCGTTCACGGCCGTGGCCGGCGTGGCCTTCCTCCTCGTCAACGTGAGGCTTCCGGCCGAGCCGCTCCTGGGGCAGACGAGCTTCCTCCTCGACGCCAAGGGCCAGCGTCTGGCGACGCTCAACAACGGGGCTGACCGGGAGGTCGTCTCGCTCGACCACGTCCCGGACGTGGTGGTCGACGCGGTGCTCGCATCGGAGGACCAGCACTTCTTCGAGCACAGCGGTCTCGATCCCATGGGCATCGCCCGCGCCACGTGGAACGACCTGCGCGGTCACGGCGGTCTGCAGGGCGGCTCGACCATCACCCAGCAGTACGTGAAGAACACCTATCTCACCCACGAGCGGACGGTGTGGCGCAAGCTCAAAGAGGCCGCCCTCGCCATCAAGGTCGAGCGCAAGTTCGACAAGAAGCAGATCCTCGAGCGCTACCTCAACACCATCTACTTCGGCCGCGGGGCCTATGGGGTCCAGGCCGCATCTCACGCGTACTTCGGCAAGGACATCGATCAGGTCGACCTCCGCGAGGCCGCGTATATGGCGGGCCTGATCCGGGCACCCGAGCTCGCCGACGCATCGACAGCCCCGAGCGTGGCCGACGGGCGGCGGGCCAAGGTGCTGGCGAACATGGTGACGACGAAGACCATCACCTCCTCGCAGGCGCGCCGGGCCGAAGCGCAGCCAGTCGCTGCGTACGTGTCGCCCCGGGCAGATCGCGACGCGACGGTCACGACGTCCAACCATGGCACCGACTACTTCGTCGACTACGTGCGCCGGCAGCTGATCGCGACCCTGGGGGAGCAGACCGCCTTCAGCGGGGGGCTTCGTGTCACCACCACCCTCGACCCCCGCACCCAGTCTCAGGCGTACAGCGCCGTCTACGGCAGCACCCTCACCCGTCAGAGCGACCCGGCGGGTGCCCTGGTGTCCATCGACGACGGGGGCCAGATCCGCGCCATGGTCGGCGGCCGCAACTGGAACCTCGACCCGGAGAGCTGTGCGCGCGTCAACTGCAAGGTGAACCTGGCCGTCGGGCGCGAAGGCGGCGGGAGCGGACGCCAGCCCGGTTCGACGTTCAAGTCCGTCCTCCTGGCCGAGACGGTCAAGGAGGGCTACAGCGTCGAGAGCTCCTTCCCGGGTCCAGCCAAGATCACCATCCCCAAGGCGAGCAACGGCGCGGACTGGAACGTCGCCAACTTCGACGACGCGCAGTACGGGCGGGTCAACCTGATCGACGCGACGCGGAACTCGGTGAACACGGTCTACGCCCAGCTGGCGGTGGCGATCGGCGCGACCCACATGCGCGACATGGCCGCGGAGCTCGGCGTCAAGGCGCCCCTCAAGCCGGTCAACTCGCTCGTGCTGGGCACCGGTGAGGTGTCGGTGATGGACATGGCCAGTGCCTTCTCGACCTTCGCCAACCGCGGTGTCCGCATCGAGCCGAGGGCCATCCTGCGCATCGAGACCGCTGACGGGACGGTCGTGAAGGACTTCACCAAGCCAGACCGCAAGCGCGTGCTCACCCAGGAGCAGGCCGACGTCGTCAACTTCTGCCTGCGGCAGGTCGTCGAGCGGGGCAGCGGGGCCGGGGCCCAGGTCGCTGGAAAGTCGATCATCGGGAAGACGGGGACGACCCAGGCCTTCGGCGACGCGTGGTTCGTCGGCGCGACGACCAAGCTGACCACTGCGGTCTGGATGGGTTACCCGGAGGGCAACTCCAAGAAGATGGACGACTTCCGCGGCAAGCCCGTCACGGGTGGTTCGTACCCGGCCACCATCTTCAAGCGGTTCATGACGGCGGCGACGAGCGGTGTGAAGTCGGACGTCTTCCCGACGCCGTCGAGCTTCCCCGGCAGGATCCTCAACGCCCGCGTCCCCTACGTCACGCCGACCACGCTGCCGTCGTCGTCCACAACAGCCCATCCGGGAGCGGTGTCGTCGTCGACGACCGTGCGGTCGTCGCCCGCCACCACCGCGCCGTCGGGCGCCGTCCCGCCTGCGCCCACGACCACCGCGCCGCCGGCCGCCACGACGACGACGGCCCCGCCGCCGGACACCACGCGACCACGCCGGCCACCTCCGACCACGCCCGCCGGCTGACCTGCGAGGTCAGTCGCCCCCGACCTGGTCGTCCCCGACCGGCTCGTGCGGATACTGGGAACGGCACGAGAAGCACCACAGCTCGCTCTCCTCGAGCGTGGTCGACGACGCCGGCGTGTCCCAGGACTCGGGCACGACGTACATGCGGTGGACCAGCACCAGCTCGTCGTCCTCCCGGGCGCAGTTCTCGCAGATGCGATCCACAGCGCCGTGACGTTACACTTGCGATACCGCCGGCAGCCGAGTGGCGCTGGACGGGGAAGGAGGCCAGAGATGGCGACGCAGATCACTGTGCCCGACGTGCGCGCGCGCAAGGGCAAGGACCCGCTGGTGATGGTCACGGCCTACGACGCCCCCGGGGCGCGAATCGCCGACGAAGCCGGGGTCGACCTCATCCTGGTGGGTGACACCTTGGCGATGGTCGTGCTCGGCTACGAGGACACCCTGCAGGTGACCATCGACGACATGGCCCACCACGTGGGCGCAGTCGCGCGGGCCCGACCCCGGCCGATGGTCATCGGCGACCTGCCCTGGATGAGCTACCACGTGAGCGCCGAGGAGACGGTGCGCAACGCTGCGGCCCTGATCCGCGCGGGCGCCCAGTCCGTGAAGCTCGAGGGAGGCCGCAAGCGCCTGCCCATGATCCACGCCATCCTCGACGCCGAGATCCCCGTCATGGGCCACGTCGGGTTGACGCCGCAGTCGGTGCACGCGCTCGGCGGCTTCAAAGTGCAGGGCAAGGACGTGTCCGCCGCCCACGGGCTGGTGGAGGACGCCATCGCTCTCGCCGAAGCGGGGTGCTTCGCCATCGTGCTCGAGGCGGTGCCCGACACCGTCGCCCGGCTCATCACCGAGGCAGTACCCGTGCCCACCATCGGCATCGGGGCGGGCCCGTGGTGCGACGGCCAAGTGCTCGTCTTCCACGACCTGCTCGGCATCGAGGACCGGGTCAGGCCCAAGTTCGTCCGGCGCTACGCGTCCCTCAAGGCCGATGCGGTGACGGCCATGACCGCCTACGCCGATGACGTGCGGTCCCGGCGCTTCCCCTCCGACGCGGAGACGTATCACCTGCCGGATCAGGTGGCCGCCGTCCTCGGCGCAGGGGACGGTGCTAGCAAGACGGCGTGAACCTCGAGGCCGTCGCCGCTGACCTGGCGACGGACCGCGGCCTGCGCTGGTTGTGGGTCGGGGTGTGGGTGCTGTTCGCACTCGGGATGGGCGCGTGCATGGCCAACGGAGCGGATCGGCCCGCCGACCCCGCGCTGCAGGACTCCTCCCGCGTCCCTGGTTTCGCCGAGGTCGGCTTCCGCGTCGAGCCACCGAGCGGCGCCGCGACCAAGCACTGTGCCCTGCTCGCCGACACCGAGCAGACCCGCGCCCTCGGCCTGATGAATCGCAACGACCTGGCTGGCTACGACGGGATGATCTTCACCTTCGACGGTGACACCGACGCCGCCTTCCACATGCAGAACACGCTCATCCCGCTCTCGATCGCCTTCTTCGACAGCGGCGGGCACTTCGTGTCGGCGCTCGACATGATCCCGTGCATTCAGGGGACGGTCTGCCAGCACTACAGCGCCGCCGCGCCTTACCGCACCGCAATCGAGGTGGCCAAGGGCGGCCTCCCCGGTCTCGGAATCGGCCCTGGGTCGGCGATGCACGCGGGCGGCTCGTGCACCTGACCCACCCCTGATCACGTCTCGAGGCCTGCGCGGCGGGCGTTCTTGTCACTGGCCCTCGGCATACTCGAGCCCATGGAGCATCGGCCTGCGTCGAGTACCATGACCCGGCTCTCGATGAGAGCACCCTGCCCCGGACCGACCGGGGCCCCGAGCGCCCGAGGGCGCTGGGTCCAGAGGGAGGTGAGCCGCTGATGCGGCCATACGAGGTCATGATCATTCTCGACGCGGGCCTCGAGGACGACGCCATTCGGGCGTCGCTCGACCGGGTCACCGAGCTGGTGACGGCACGAGGCGGCACGACCGGCAAGATCGACCGCTGGGGCAAGCGCCGCTTCGCCTACGAGCTGCACCACCGTTGGGAGGGCTACTACGCCCTCGTCGACGTGACGGCGGAGCCCGCGGCCATCGCCGAGCTCGACCGCATGCTGTCCCTCGCAGACGAGGTCATCCGCCACAAGGCGATCCGTCTGCCTGAGAAGGTGGCGGGCCGGACCCGCCGCACGGTGTCGGAGGCGACCGTCGAGGCCGCCCCGACGGGGAACGGAGCGTAAAGCCATGGCAAACGGCAACAACGTCACACTGGTCGGCAACATCACCCGCGATCCCGAGCTGCGGTTCACGGGCAGCGGCCAGGCCAAGGTCAACTTCGGCCTTGCCGTCAATCGGCGCTGGCAGAACCGCCAGACCAGTGAGTGGGAGGAGCAGACCTCCTTCTTCAACGTCATCGCATGGGGCGAGATGGGCGAGAACGTCAGTGAGTCGATGGGCAAGGGCGCGCGCGTGATCGTGAGCGGCCGGCTCGAGCAACGGTCCTACGAGACCGAGGACGGCGAGAAGAAGCAGGTCTTCGAGATCGTTGCCGACGAGATCGGGCCGAGCCTGCGCTGGGCCACGGCCCAGGTCCAGAAGACGGAGCGGCGCGGCCCGACCGACGGTGGCTCGGGCGGGTCGGGCGGGTCCGGCGGCGGGTCTGGCGGCGGCTCCGGCGGCGGCTCCGGCGGTGCGCCCCGCCCCGTTCCCAACGCCGAGCCCGCCTACGACGAGGAGCCCTTCTAGTGGCACGCAACAGCGATCGCGACCGCGGAACCTCCCGCCGGTCGCCCAAGGAACACGCCCGGCGCGGCAAGCCGAAGGTCTGCATCTTCTGCAAGGACCGCGTCGACTGGGTCGATTACAAGGACGTCAACCTCCTCCGCCGCTTCATGAGCGATCGCGGCAAGATCCGTGCGCGTCGGGTCACGGGCAACTGCGCGCAGCATCAGCGTGACGTGGCCGTCGCCATCAAGACGGCTCGCGAGCTCGCGCTGCTTCCGTACACGCAGCGCACGATGAGCGAGCGCGGACCCGGCCGCGGTGGTCGCGGCGGCGGCGGCGGTGGTGGCGGCGGTCGAGGTCGCTACGACGGCGACGGCGATCGACCGCCCCGCGCGCCCGTGGCGGAGGTCGAGGCCGACGTCGATGCGGGCGTCGACGTCGATGCGGGCGTCGACGTCGGTGCTGGTCTCGACGGTGAGGACGCGGCCCAGGCGCTGCAGGCGGAGGACGCGGGCTGATGCGCGTCGTGCTCCGCACCGACATCGAGAACGTCGGCAAGAAGGGCGACATCCTCGACGTGGCCGACGGGTTCGCCCGCAACTACCTGATTCCCAAGGGCCGGGCCATCGCCGCCACCAAAGGTGTGCAATCGCAGGCCGACGCCATGCGGCGGTCGCGCGACAAGAAGGACACCGCTGATCGCGAGGCCGCCGAGGTCGTGGCGCGCACCCTCGTGCCCGCCGTCATCCGCATCGCGGCCAAGGCGGGCGCCGAAGGCAAGCTGTTCGGCTCGGTGACCACCAGCGATCTGGCCGAGAGCGTGCAGTCGCAGACCGGGGTCGAGCTCGACCGCCGCCGCATCCATCTCGACGAGCCGATCAGGTCCGTCGGCACCCACGAGGTGCCCGTGAAGCTGCACAGCGACGTCGAGTTCCGTTTGACGGTCGAGGTCACGCCCGGCGGTTGAGGGTCCCTCGACAGTCGAACAGATGTTCGGATACACTGGTCGGCTGTGGACAACCCATACGGTCATCCACCGCGAGATCCCCTGTTTTTCAGGGGTCATCCTCTTCTCCCCCACAGGCATGGCCGGGCAGGGTGATGAGCCGTGGTCCAGAGTATTGACGATGCCAGGCGGAGGCAGCGCAGCGGCGGTGGCGGCGCGGGCCGCGTGCCGCCCCACAACCTGGAGGCCGAAGAGTCGCTCCTCGGCGCCATGTTGCTGTCGCGGGACGCGATCGCTTCCGCCGTCGAGACGTGCTCGGCCGACGACTTCTACAAGCCGGCCCACGGCCACATCTTCGAGGCCATCACCAACCTGTACGGCCACGGTGAGCCCGCCGATCCCGTCACGGTCGCCGACGAGCTGCGCCGCGCGGACCTGCTGGAGGCCATCGGGGGCGTCGGCATCCTGTCGTCGCTGCAGGCGAACACGCCGGCGACGTCCAACGCGGCGCGGTACGCCCGCATCGTCGAGGAGCACGCCCTCCTTCGCCGCCTGATCGGTGTTGCCGGCGAGATAGCCGAGATGGGCTACTCGGTGCCCGAGGACATCGCCCAGGTCGTCGACGAGGCCGAGACCCTCGTCTTCAAAGTCGCCCAGCGCCGGGTGGCCGACACCCTGAAGCCGATCAAGGAGCTGCTCGAGGAGAGCCTCGACCGCCTCGAGGCGCTCTTCGACCGGGGTGAGGCCATCACCGGCGTCCCGACGGGGTACGTCGATCTCGACGAGCAGCTGGCGGGCCTGCAGCCTTCGAACCTGCTCATCGTCGGCGCCCGTCCGGGTATGGGCAAGACCAGCTTTGCCCTCGGCATGGTGGCCAACGCAGCCATGGAAGCGCAGACGCCGGTGCTGTTCTTCTCGCTCGAGATGAGCCACTCCGAGATCAGCCAGCGCCTGCTGTGCGCGGAGGCGCGCGTCGACGCGACGCGCATGCGCAACGGCCGCCTGCACGAGAGCGACTGGCCCAAGATCACCCATGCCATCGGTCGCCTGGCCGAGGCCCCCATCTTCATCGACGACAACCCGAACGTCACCGTGATGGACATCCGGGCCAAGGCCCGACGCATGAAGAGCCGGGACGGCCTCGGCCTCGTCGTCGTGGACTACCTCCAGCTCATGTCGGGCCGTGCTCGCGCCGAGAACCGCCAGGTCGAGGTCTCCGAGATCAGCAGGAGCCTCAAGATCCTCGCCCGCGAGCTCGAGGTCCCGGTCGTGGCGCTGTCACAGCTCTCCCGAAACCTGGAGATGCGCGCCGACAAGCGGCCCGTGCTCGCCGACCTTCGTGAGTCGGGTTCCCTCGAGCAGGATGCCGACGTGGTCATGTTCATCTACCGCGACGAGCTCTATGACCCCGAGTCGTCCGACCGGGGGACCGCCGAGGTCATCGTGGCCAAACACCGCAACGGTCCCACCGGCAAGACCCAGCTCGCCTTCCTCGATCACTACACCCGGTTCGCGAACATGGCCCGGATGTAGGGGTCAGGGAAACGACGTCGCGAACAGGTTGTCGTAGGCCAGCCCCCACGGCGGGCGCAGGAACCCGAGGGCGCGCACGTCCTCGTACCACGAGGCGAACGGCGATCGGCGCGCGAAGGACCCTCCGCCGATGACGCGAGCGATGCGGGACAGGCAGGCCTCTGCCAGCTCGGCCACGCCCTGCTTGGCCCGGATGCCCGCGTACAGGCCCGCGAGCGGATCCCCCGACTCGACCGCCCGCAGGCTGCCCTCGAAGGCCTGGACCGCCATCCAGTGGTCGAGCTCAGCCCGGGCCCACTCCATCTGCTCGTAGGGCCGCAACCCGCTCGCCTTCGGCTGCAGCTGGGCCCGCGCCGTGCCCACTGCTTCGTCGAGAATGCCGAGCACGACGGCGGTGAACAGGTTGGTGATCAGCGGGGCGGCCGCAAGGGTGATGTCCTCCACCGGCCCGTCCCACGCCATGCGCACGGCCGGGCACCCTTCGAGCCGCATGGCGTGGCTCTGGGTCGCCGCCATCCCGGCCCCGTCCCACTCGGCGACGAGCTGCATGCCGGCGCTGCCGTCCCACGGACGGTCTCGGACATCGAGGGCGAAGATCGCAGGCTTGTCGTCGTCGTCGGGGACGGCCGTCGTCACCATGAACGCCGTGACGCCGCTCCCGCTGCCGAAGTGCTTGTCGCCCGTCACTCGGTACGGGCGTCCGGGAAGAACGGCCTGGACGCCGGCATCGGATGCAGCCAGCGATTTCGTGCGAGCGATGTCGCCGCCGCTGCCTGGCTCCGAGGTGATGGTTCCCCACTGGCGTCCCTCGCGCGCCGACGCGCACACCGCGTCGCGCTGCTCGGTCCACGCGGGACGGTCGGGATCGGGCGGCGCCAGCCAGAAGCCCACCACGGCGGGGTGCATGGACGACACCAGAGCGACCGATGCATCGGCGCCCGCAAGGGTGCGCAGGATCTCGGCGATGGGCCGCGTCGACTCGGGAACGCTGCGCCAGGTGCCGCCGAGCGACTCGGGCACGACGAGCTCGAGATAGCCGGCGTCGCGGAGCGCTTCGAAGTCGGCGCGTTCGAGGTGACGCCGGGTCTGGCGCGAGGGGCGGTCCGTCTTCCACGCGGCTGCGATCTCGGCCACGCCGACGCGCACCTCGGCGAGGGCGGGACTCACGACGGCACTCGTGTTCGCAGCCAGTCGACCACGGTCTCCAGCGCCTGGCGGCGATGGCCGTGCAGGTAGTGGGCCGCGCCCTCGACCTCGACGTACGCCTTGTCGGCCGCGCCCGACGCGTCGTGGATCGCCCGCGCCTGGCTGAGGCGGATCTCGGTGTCACCCGTCGGGTGCACCACCAGGGTCGGCAGCGTGACCGAGGGAATGGTCTCGGCGATGGCCGCATGAGACGACAGCCCCGACCATGTCGAGAGCCAGCCGCGAGCCGTCATGACCCGCGCCAGCCCCCCGTAGCCGTAGTTGGCGTCGATCGGATCAGGGAACGCGAACACCGAGCCGAGGGACCGATCGTCGGGCTCGATGCCGGGGTCGAGGTAGGCGGGATCGGCGAGGGTGCGGTACACGGTGAGGTAGCGGGCGTGCACGGCGCGACGGCGCAGGGCGTTCCACTCGGCCGAGCCCCGCTCGACGCCGCGCGCCTTGTCGCCGTACGCCTCGCGCTCGTCGAGGGCGGCCCGCGCCACTGCGTCGATGCGCGCCACGCGATCGTGCTGGGCCACGCGGTACCGCTCCAGCCACGCCGAGTCGTAGGCCGACGGCTCGGGCCACGGCCGCCAGCCGTTGATCGGGTCGTACATGTCGAGGGTCGGGTCGACCGAGAAGGGATCGGCCTCGTCGGTCACCGACGGGTCGATGACCTGCAGCATGAACACGCCCTCGCCCGGGTGGGCGGCGAGGGCGACGAAGGCGTCGCCGAGGTGGTCGCCCCGCCCCGCAGCGGTGGCCTCGGCCAGCGCCATCAGCGAGCCGCCGCCGCTGTTGCCGAGGAGGACGACGGATTGAGCACCGCGCCGACGCATCTCGGCCGCCGCCGTCTCCACGTCTACGACGGCCTTCTCGTGGAGGCAATCGACGTCGTTGTTGACGTAGCGCGTGGCGAATCCGAGCACCGCGTACCCGGCGGCCGCGAGCAGAGGACAGGCGTAGTGCACCGAGAAGTCGCCGCGGGGGTGGCTGAGCACCACCGCCGTTCGCCATGGCGTGCCCGCCGGAGGCGTCCAGAGGATGCCGCGCACGATGGCGCCGTCCGGGCTGACGAGCACGACGGGCTCCCGACGCAGATCCACGCCGGGGTCGTCGGCGGAATCGGGCCAGTACCCCAACAGGGGCCGGGGCGGGCTCAAGCCTGGGGCGAGAGGGCGCGGTGGATGGTGACCGGCGGGTCCGGTTCGGGCGCGGGGGCCGGGTCGGCCAGAAGCCGTTCGGCCTCGACCGCGTCCTCCTCGGTGAGCCCGTTGGTGTCGCACGAGAACTCCACGAGGATGCCGTTCGGATCGGTGGCGTAGATCGAGGTGCAGAAGCCGTGGTCGATCTCGGCGACCGTGATGCCGTGTTCCTGCCACCGCTGGCGGATGGCGGCGAGGTTGTCGAGATCGACGGCGTCGAAGGCGATGTGGTTGATGTGGACAGGCAGGCCGAGGGCGGTGGAGATGTCGGTGCGGAAGTCGGTGCCGATCTTGGCGTCGTGGAGATCCCAGAAGGCGATGAGGCCTTGTCCGCCCGTGTCGTAGAAGACGTGCTTGGACCATCCGGCCTCGGTGGCGCCCACCACGACCTTGACGAGCTTGAAGCCCATGACCTCGGTGTAGAAGGCGTGGGTCGCGTCGATGTCCTTGGCCGCGTAGGCCACGTGGTGCAGTCCCATGCCACCTAGCGTCGCGCCAACATGGCCCGCCCCGCTACCGGTGCCCGCCCGCTGCTCGCCACCATCGCTGGTTTGGTCGCCGGCGCCCTGGCCACGGCGGCGCTCGCGGTGTCGGGTCTGCCACACCGCACGCGAGCCACCTCGACGGTCGCCGCTCCGGCGCATCCGGCCCAGGACTTCCTGGTGCAGTGGCGCCGCATGCGTCTGGGCACGTGGGCCGTGGACGCGCGCTTCGAGCGCGTCACGCAGGCGGGACGCCGCCTCCAGATCAGGTTGCACATGGCCCAGCGTCCACCCGATCGGCTCATCACCGGCCTGGGCTCGATCGACGCCCGACGTGGAGGGGAGCGCCTGGCCTGCGCGCCCGACGCCGACGGTGGGGTGCACTGCCGTGACGGCGGGCCCGCGCCTGCGTACGACGCCGACGTCGCGCAGGAGCTGGATTACCTGCGCCGCTACGTCCTCGGGGCCGGCGCGCTGTATCGCGTCGCCGAGTCGCGGGGCTGCTACACGCTGCGCCTGCGCTTCCGCCTCCCCAGTCCGCCCTACGGCGAACAGGCCCGGTTCTGCTTTGATCGACCGACGGGCGCGCCGATCCGCTCGGAGATCGTCCGGAAGGAGGCGCGAGACCAGACCGTTGCAGTCAGCGTCCGGGCACGCCCAACCGACGCGGACCTGGATCCGGAAAGGTGGGGCGGCGGGGGCCGAGGCTGAAGGGGGCCCGACGCTCAGCGGGACCGTCGGATCTTCTGCTGGAGGGTCTCCCCGACCCCCACCGTCCCTGTGCGGCGCAGCTGGGGAACGCCGCAGTCTCTTCCTCGTCGCGACTCGGAACCACCTTGAGTGAGAATTCGCGAACCGATCCAAGTTTTGCGGGCATAGCGTCAGCACCGTGCGTAGGCCGTCATTGGTGCTCGTGGCCGTGTGCTCGAGCTGGGGCTCCATCCCGCTCGTCGTCCGCCATGTCGACCTCCCCGCGACGGCCCTCGTCTTCGCGAGGGTGGCGCTGGCCGCCGCCGGTCTCGGAGGCGTGCTCGCCCTGCAGCGCAATGGCACCGGCCCCGCGCTCTTCTCGTACCGGCCCGTCCGCTGCGTGGCCACTGCCGCCCTCCTGGCCGGGCACTGGGTCGCGTTCATCGCCGCCTACCAACGGGCGCCGGTCGGCACCGTCATCCTCATCGTGTACCTGGCGCCGGTCGGCGTCGCCGCGCTGGCCCCCCGTCTGCTGGGCGAGGAGGTGGGGTCGCGCACGTGGGCGGCGCTGGCCCTGGCACTGACGGGCTTCCTGCTCGTCGTCCGGCATACGACCGGGGCGACAAGCGCGAGCGGACTGGTCCTCGCGGGGATCGCGAGTGGTTCGTTCGTCGTGCTCATGATCGTCAGCAAGCCACTGGCCGAGGCCTACGGAGGCGTCCGGCTGGCCTTCATGGAACTGGCGGGGGCCACCGTTGTCCTTGCTCCTGTCGCCGCGACCGCCTCCTGGGGGCCGCCGCGGGCGGCGTGGGGTTGGTTGTTGGTGCTCGGGCTGGGCCACACCGCCCTCGGACTCGGGCTCTATCTCTGGGCTCTCGGCCGCATCCCCGCGACGCAGGTCGCCATCGTTGGCTACTTCGAGCCCGCCAGCGCGGTCGTGTGCGGCTGGCTCTTCCTGTCCGAGACGCCGCGCCCGCTGGCCCTGGTGGGCGGCGTACTCATCCTCGTTGCCGGCGCCCTCGTCGTGGCGCCGGCCCGTCCTGTGGAGGTCGTCGGTGTTCCTCGGTGAGGACCTGTTGCCCCTGCTCGTGCTCGCCCTCGGCGCGGCGATGCTCGTCGGCAACGGACTGGCGCTGCTGCGTCCGCGGCCAGAGCGCAAGGAGGGCGAGCTCGAACGTGCGCCGGTCGGCCGCAGCCTGGCGATGGCCGGTCTCGGCTTCGTTGCCGCCGCGTGGGCGCTGGCGAGTCTGGTGGCGCGCTGAGCCATGAGACAGCCAGTGAGACAGCCAGAGATCGGCGTGGTGCTTTGACAGGCCCGCCGTGCTTTGACAGGCCCGCCGTGCCAAAGCACGATGACCACTTATGGACAATCAGCAGGCGGAGACCCTCAACAAAGCGAGCTACGAGACGCGGCTGTCCCTGTTCGAGGCGATCCGCGAGCGCACGGCGGGGGCCACCTCAGCTCAGCTCGTCAACCTGGCCGAGGCGTGGGCCTGGTTGACCTCTCCTGCCCAGGCCCACGGCGGGTCCGCGTCGACCAAGGGTGGCGGCCCGGGCTGAGGCCCGTCAGCTCGCGGTCTTGGCGATGACGTCGTCCGCGTAGCGCCGCAGCGAGTCGACCTTGTCCTGGAGCGGTTCGATGTCGGCGCCGACGACGTAGGGCCAGCGAAAGCCGACGATGACGTCGGTGACGCCCATCTCCTCCAAGCGGTGGACACCGTCGACCGTATAAGCGTCCATGGAGATGACGTGCACCTCGAAGGGTGCGTCGGACCGGCCGTGCTCGGCCCGCAGCGCGGCGAGCCGGTCCAGGAGGGAGGGGAGCTCCGCTGGGTCCCCGCCGCCGTGCATCCAGCCGTCTCCGCTGCGTGCGGCACGACGAAGCGCGGCCTCCCCGTGGCCGCCGATGAGGATGGGGACAGGTGCGGACGGCGCGGGCGTCATCTTGATGGACTGCAGGTCGAAGATCTCGCCGTGGTACTCGAAGAACTCGCCCACCAGGAGTCCCCGCAGGATGTCGAGCATCTCGTCCATGCGCTTACCGCGTCGCTCCCACGGGACATCGCACACGTCGTAGTCCTCGGGCCACGGGCTCGTGCCGACGCCGAGGCCGAGGCGGTTGCCGGTCAGGGTGGCGACGGTGCCCACCTGCTTGGCGACGAGCACCGGGTGGCGGATGGGCAGCTTCACGACGAAGGTGGTGAAACGCAGCCGCTCGGTGACCGCGCCGAGCGCAGCGATGAGGGCGAAGGGATCCATGAACGGCTTGTCCTCGAGGAACTCCCGACTGCCGTCCTCCGTGTACGGGTACGTCGAATCCGAGACCTCCGGGTAGCAGAGGCTGTCCGGGATGACCATCGAGTCGAAGCCGGCGTCCTCCGCCGCGCGCGCCAGCGGCGCGTAGAAGGCGGGGTCGGTCAGCGACTCGGCGTAGGAGAAGCGCACGGTCCAGAGCATGGCCGCGCCGGTTTCACGATCGCCAGACCGGCTTCGGTCAGCGCCTTGGCCCCCGATGGGTCAGCCATCCCAGCGCCGTGCACGCTGCGAGGAGTCCGGCAGCGGCCGTCGCGCCCCACCCTCGCACGGACGGCGCGTCCCGGCGCCCCGTGCCGACTGCGATCCGCAGCGCGGGGAGGGGGACGGGAGGAACTGTCGCGGGTGGGGGCGGGGTGGTCGTCGTGGTTGTTGTGGTCGTGGTGGTGGGCGTCAACGCCGGAGCGAGCGGAGCCGCCGCCGGTGTGGCGGGCGGCGGTGGCGCTGGGCGTCGCGGCTGCTGCTGCCGCGACGCGCGCGGAGGCACCGGGCCGCCGGCGCCGCGGCCGAAGACCTCGACGGCACTGATGACCCCCGCCGGCGACCGGGCCGTGCCCACCCCGACAGCGTTGAACCCCGCCGAGAGGATCACGCCTCGGTGGGCGGGCGAAGCGAGGAAGAGCTGGACGAGGGCGCGGTCCCAGCCCGCTCCAGCAGGGATGCGGCCCACCACCTCGCCGATGGCGGACCACCCCGGCGTCTCGGCCTGCAGCGACGGGTTGTGGAAGGCGGGGCCCGGCGCGGCCGCCAGCCGTTGGGCGTGCCGGCGGGCGACGACGTCGAGATCCGCCGACCGGGTGACGGGCCCGAGTCTCAGCTGGGCCCGCGCCGCTGCCGTTTGGGCGAGGAGCGCGGCCTCGTCTCCTGGGTCGGCGCCCGAGGGAGGGGAGGTGGCGAGCAGAACGGAGATCGCGAACGCCAGTCCCCAGGCGCCGGCGCTCGCCCAACGGGGGCGAGTCACGGGACGGCATCCTTATCCGACTCACCACCCGGAGGGCGAATGGTCAGAACGGAGGGGTCATGTCACGCACGGTTTCAGGTCACGACGACGCTGGCCAGCATCGTCGGGTGCACGTCGCAGCGGTACTCGAACGTGCCGGGCTGGTCGAAGGCCTTGGTGTAGGAGCCCGAGGTCTGGATCCTGCTCTTGAACCCAGGACCGTCGACGTTGTGCGGGTCCTTCCCCTCCCAACGCCACACGACTGCCTCGCCCGCCTTGATCTCGACCTTCGTCGGGTCGAAGACGTCGTCCTTGATGTGCACCGTGGCGGCGGGGACCAACGCGCTACTGGGTGGAGCGGTGGTCGCGGTTCCGCTGTCGGCCCCCGACGCCTTGGTGAGCCTGTAGACCTTGCCGGCGTCGAGTGAGCTGACGTACAGAGCGCCGTCGGGTCCCGGCTCGATGTCGGTGACGATGCCGAACCCGGTCCCCACCACGTAGGGAGCGCTCTCCCCGAGGTCACCCTTGGCCGCGTTGTCATCCACACCGTCGGCGAGTGCCCCCGTCAGCGCCAGCTTCCTCCCGTTCTTGGCCAGCGGATACCGCAACAACGAGTCGGTCAGGACGGTACCGATCCACGCGGTGTCGGCCGACCGCGCTCCGAGCCGGCCGTCCCTCACGAAGTTGATGGCGGTGAGGGCGGGCGGGTACTTGTACGTCAGGACCGGTGGTGCGTAGTGGCTCCCTGCTATCGAGGCCATGGCCTTGCGCGCCGCTGTTGCGTCCGCGGCCAGCATCGTGGGCGGATACGTGGGGTTGTCGAAGCCATCCTTGCTCGCGAGCTCGAGCCCCTTCCAGGTGTCGAACTGCGCCGGCGCACCCTGCAGCTGGATCCATCCGGAGTTGCTGCCGCGGGTGAAGACATTGACCTCGTCGGACGCGTCGTCGCCGTTCTCCGTCTGCCAGAGCGCACCTGACTTCGGCTCGAACGCGAGGCCGAAGCTGTTGCGCACGCCGTAGGTGTAGATCTTCTGGACGTTGGCGCCCGCCCCGCCGCCCATCTTCTTGCCGGCCGCGACGAACGGGTTGTCCGACGGCACCGACCCATCGTCGTCGAGGCGCAGGACAACACCGGTCAGATGGGCGTTGTCGGGAGCGGGTCCACTGGTGATGTTCTGCAGCTGCCCGCGCATGTTCTGGTCGCCGAGCATGAAATAGAGCTTGCCGTCGGGGCCGAAGGCGAGCGGCCCCGCGTCGTGGTTGCCGCGGATCCGTCCCGACGTGTCCGTGTTCAGCGTGTTGCTCGGCAGCCGGATGAGGTTGCGGTCGAAGGTGAGCTTGTTGTTGGCCCACCGGAACCGATCGACCCGGTTCCCGAGGGAGGGGACATCGGCGGCCTGGTCGCTGTCGGAACCGAGCACCTTGGCCGGCCCGGTGCCGTCGCCGCGCCAGGTCCACTGCAGGTACACGAACGGCTTGCGGGGGAAGTCCGGATGGACGGCGATGCCCAAGAGCCCCCGCTCGTCGAAGGAGTTCACGGCGAGGTCGATCACCTCGCGTGTCTTGCCGGGTCCGTCCACCAGCAGCACCTTGCCGGTCGACTTCTCGGTGACGAGCAGGCGCCGACCCGCGAACGCGATGGACGTCGGCATGGTGAGTCCGTCGGCGGCCACCGCCGCCGCCAGGCTCGTGTCCTTCAGCTCGATGTTGTTGGCCGGTGCCGTCGGCCGAGTCGTGGTGGTCGTCGCCGGCGCGTTGGCCGCGGTCTGCGAGTTGTCACCGGACCCGCACGCCACGAGGGCGGCGGAGCACAGCGTCAGAACGGAGGCGAGGACGAGGCGCTTGAGCACGGTCGAGCATTACCCGGCGCTCGCACCGGGGCAAGCACAGTCGAGCATCAGCCGATGGTGAAGACCTTGTCGAGGCCGGTGAGCTCGAGGAGCTTGATGACGCGCGGTCGTACCGCGGTCAGGGCCAGCTCGCCACCGCTCTCTCGCATGCGCTTCAGGGCCCCGATCAACGCACCCAGTCCCGTCGAGTCCACGAAGTCCAGCTCCCCGAGATCGAGCACCACTCGCTCCGCTCCGTTTCCCATGGCTTCGCTGACTGCGCTGCGGAGCACCTCGACGGTTGCCGCATCGAGCTCCCCGATGAGGCGCAGTCGGTGGACGACCCCATCGTCCTCGGTCTCGACGCGAAATCCGTCCACAGCGTGCGGCTCCTCTCCACGGGTCGCCCGCTGGTTGGAGCGCGATCGATCGACGGCCATCGTCGCACACCGACCGGGTCGATCCCCGGTTGGTCCGCTCAGGCCTCGGTGTCGCGTCCCCGCCGGGCCCGGACGCGCGCCTTGTTCACGAGGTCGCTTGCGAGGTCGCGCAGCTTGCGGTTCTGCCGCATGGAAGCGGTACGGAGGACGTCGAACGCCTCGTCGTCGGAGTAGCCCTCCTCGGAGATGAGGATCCCCTTGGCCTGCTCGATGGCCGGCAACGACTCCAGCTTCGTCCGGAGGTTCCCGAGCTGCTCCTGGCAATCCTGGAGCTCGTCCACCTTCGCGTCGAGCGACGCCATCGACCGGTCCTTTCTCGTTGGGAAGAGCGCCCGCCGATGCGCACCGGGCAGATACCCGGCGAACGCCAGCCCTAACCAGGCCGCTCGGCCGTCCGGGCCCCTCCGTCTGCCAGCCACACGTACGATCGCGGGCATGGCGGACGTGTCGCTCGCCCGTCACCTGCTGCGGGCCAAGGACCTGGCCGATGCCCGGTATTTCGAGCCGCTGCGCCTCGCAGACCTGGCGGCGGCCGCCCGGCTCTCACCGGCGTACTTCAGCCGGGAGTTCCGGCGAACGTTCGGCGAGTCGCCCCACCAGTACCTGCTGACCCGGCGCCTCGAGCGAGCCGCCGCGCTGCTTCGGACCACGGACCGACCCGTCACCGAGATCTGCTTCGCCGTCGGGCTCGGCAGCCTCGGGTCCTTCACCACGAGCTTCGGGCGCGTGTTCGGCCTGAGTCCCGTGGCCTATCGGTCCGCCTTTCCTCCCGCCGAATCCTTGGTCCGCATCCCTCATTGCGTGGCGCGCGCATACGGCCGGCCACCAAACCGCACGTTTCGAGAAGCCAGCGAGGCCGCGTCTTCTTAGGGTTGGACCCGTTGACCAGCCAGGAGGACGACGACATGGAAATCGCCAATGCGCAGTTCTGGGTGCACGACCAGGACGAGGCGCTTGCCTTCTACACCGAGAAGCTCGGGTGGGAGGTGCGCGCGGATGTCTCCATGGAGGGCTGGAACTTCCGTTGGTTGGTCGTCGGACCCGCGGGTCAGCCGGATGTCGGGCTGGTGCTGATGCCGGTCCCCGGACCGCCCATGCTCGACGCGTCGAGCAGCGCGCAGCTCGGCGAGTTGGTGGCCAAGGGCGCGGGCGGCACCCTGTTCCTGACGACGGACGACTGCCAGGCGACCTATGACGACCTGTCGGCGCGCGGCGTGGTGTTCAACGATCCGCCGACACCGCAGCCGTACGGCATCGACACCTCGTTCCGCGACCCTTCAGGCAACAACGTCCGTCTGACCCAGGTCATGGAGTTCTCCTACGACCGGTCCTGACACGCACGGCACGGTCTCAGACGGCCCCTTGTTCCGGGCGGGTGCAAGGTGAAGCATGAGGTCAGCTACTACCAGGGGGACAGGACATGACTTTCGCGCCCATCGCGCCGACGATCTCGGTACCGCCGACCAAGATCGCACCCGATACGTACGTGATCCATCAGGTGCAGCAGGCACTCGGCGAGCCGTTGTTCATCTACATCAACTCGATGGTGATCCTCGGCAAGGAGCCGGTGATCGTGGACACCGGTACGCCCGCCAACCGCGAGCAGTGGCTCAGCGACGTGTTCTCGCTCGTGGAGCCCAAGGACGTGCGGTGGATCTTCCTGTCGCACGACGACGTCGACCACACCGGCAATCTCGACCAGGCCCTCACCGCCTGCCCCAACGCGCAGCTGGTGTGCAACTGGGCAATGGTCGAGCGCCATACCAACGCCTTCGACTTCCCGCTCGACCGGTGTCAGTGGATCATGCACGACGAGTCGTTCAGCATCGGCGACCGCAGCCTGCACGCCCTTCGCCCGCCGGTCTTCGACTCACCGACGACCCGAGGCCTGTTCGATCCGGCGACGGGCGTCTACTGGTCGGTGGACACGTTCGCGACTCCGCTGCCCGACGCGGCGATGGGCATCGCCGACCTCGACTCCGAGTTCTGGAAGTTCGGGATGGCCCTGTTCGCCTTCGGCGCCGTCAGCCCGTGGTTGGCCATCGCTGACCACACCAAGTTCGGCCACACCGTCGACAAGATCCAAGGTCTCGACATCACCACGATCGCCGGCTGTCACACGCCGGTCATCGAGGGCCCGTTCATCCAGCAGGCGTTCGAGACGGTCCGGCAGTTCCCGTTGGTGGCGCCGCCGCCCCTGCCCGATCAGTCGGCCCTCGACCAGATCATCGCCGCCACCGCCCTGGCCCCCGCCTGATCGTCGTCTCGAGGAAATAGGGGTCGAAATTCGACCGCTATTTCCTCGAGACAAGGGAGAGCGGGCGACGAGAATCGAACTCGCGTTCTCAGCTTGGGAAGCTTGGTCGAGCGAAGCGAGCAAGGAGACGGCCTGCCGAAGAACATCAGCGGATGCGGCGTGGGAGCGGGCGACGAGAATCGAACTCGCGTTCTCAGCTTGGGAAGCTGATGTTCTGCCTCTGAACTACGCCCGCGAAGCGCGCCAACTGTATCGTCCGCCCGATGATCCTCTCCGACCGGACCATCCGTGAGGAGCTGGCCGCCGGCCGCATCGTCATCGACCCCCTCGACGAGAAGATGGTGCAGCCGTCGTCGGTCGACTTGCGGCTCGGTCGCTTCTTCCGGGTCTTCCTGAACCACACCACGCGCGTCATCGACGTGAAGGAGAACCAGGAGGACCTGACCCCGCTGGTCGAGATCAAGGAGGACGACGTGTTCGTGCTCCACCCGGGCGAGTTCGTGCTGGGGTCGACGGCTGAGCGGGTGCAGCTGCCGAACGACCTGGTCGCGCGGCTCGAGGGCAAGTCCAGCCTGGGACGCCTCGGCCTCCTCATCCACAGCACGGCCGGTTTCGTCGACGCCGGTTGGAACGGCCACCTCACCCTCGAGCTGTCCAACGTGGCCAACCTGCCGATCACGCTGTACCCGAACATGAAGATCGGCCAGATCAGCTTCCTGCGGATGACGACCCCGGCCGACGTGCCGTACGGCTCGGCGGCGGTCGGCTCGAAGTACCAGGGCCAACAGGGCCCGACGCCGAGCCGCTACTACGAGAACTTCCGCGAGGACTGACCGTCATTCTGTGGAGCGAGCGTGCCCGTCGCGGGCACGCTCGAACACGCGGAACGATCAGCCGGGTTGGTGGACCGGCTCGCCGCCGACGTCGGGGGTGACCGTGGTCTGGCCGTTGGTGGACGGGCCACCCTCGAGCGCGTCGAGGAGATGCATCGAGATGTCCTGCACGACGACGTCGTCGCGCCCGTTCTCCTTGGTGCCGTCGTCGATCATGATGTAACAGAACGGGCAGGCGGTCGCGATGCGTGACGCGCCGGTGTCGAGCAGCTCCTGGGAGCGCTCGGTGTTCACCTTCTTGCCGGTGTGCTCCTCCATCCACATGCGGGCGCCGCCGGCGCCGCAGCACATCCCCTTGTTGCCGCTGCGAGGCGCCTCGACGATCTCGATCCCCTTGAGCGAGCCGAGCACGCGACGGGGGGCGAGGTACACGTCGTTGTGACGACCGAGGTAGCAGGAGTCGTGGTACACAACGCGCTCCTGCAACGAGGCCTCGCCCATGTCGAGCTTGCCCTGGGCGATGAGCCACTCCAGGAACTGACTGTGGTGCACGACCTCGTAGTTGCCGCCGAGCTGCGGGTACTCGTTGGCGAGGGTGTTGAAGCAGTGCGGGCACTGCGTGATGATCTTCTTCACACCCATCCCGTTGAGCGTCTCGACGTTCTGTGTGGCGAGCATCTGGAAGATGTACTCGTTGCCCGAACGCCGGGCCGGGTCGCCGGTGCACTTCTCCGAAGGTCCGAGGATGGCGAAGTCGATGCCTGACCGGTGCAGCAGCTTGGCGGTAGCGACGGTGACCTTCTTGTTCTTGTCGTCGAACGAGCCCGCACAGCCGACCCAGTAGAGGTACTCGTGATCAAAGGCAGACGAGCCGTCGACGATCGGCACCTCGTCGGGAATGGCCTTGGCCCAGTCGGCCCGCTCGGACTGACTCATGCCCCAGGGGTTCTCCTGGTTCTCCATCGAGCGGTACGCGGCACCCAGCTCGGCGGGGAAGTTGGACTCCATCAGCGACAGGTAACGCCGCATGTCGAGGATCTTGTCGAGGATCTCGATGTTGACCGGGCAGATCTCGTCGCACGCCTTGCACGTCGTGCACGCCCACAGTTCCTCGGCGGTGATGCGCTCGAACACCGAGTCGCTGCTGACGGTGATCTCGGCGTCGATGCCGATCGGCGGTGACACGGCGCCGCTCGGGTGAGTGGCTGCCATCACGGTGCCGACCTTGAGGACGATCTCGCGCGGGTCGAGGGGCTTGCCCGTCGCATGCGCCGGGCACACGCTCGTGCACCGCCCGCACATGGTGCAGGCGTCGGTGTCGAGCAGCTGCTTCCACGTGAAGTCCTCGATGGCGTTGGCGCCGAAGCTCTCGAGCTCGGTCTCCATCATGTTGGGCAGTGGCTTCATGGCGCCCTTGGGGCGGTCGCGGTCCTTCAGATACATGTTCAAGGGAGACGTGAACATGTGCCGGAGCATGGTGGTGGGCAACAGGATGAGGAGCATCCCGAAACCGAAGAAGTGCACCGCCCACAGGACCTGGTGCCACGCGGCGCGGTGGCCGACGTCGGTGAACAGGTTCGAGAGGCCGTAGCCCACGAACGACCAGCGCTCGTAGTCCGGACGGTCCGACATGGCAATGCGGAGGGCCTCGACGAGGAACCCGGTGACGCCGATGAGCAGGAAGTTGGCGAGGATGACGCCGTGCTCGGGCCGTGTCTTGATGCGGATGCGATAGGGCCGCTGGACGTAGCGCCTGAGCAGTGCCCACACCACGCCCACGAGGAAGAGGATGCCCGCCACCTCCGCCACGAAGGCATGCGCCTGGTACACCCCGCCGTGCAGGAACTTCAGGCGCTTCGGCATCTGGTGGTTCGTCTCGAGGACCACGGTCACCGCGAAGAGCACCATGAACGGGAAGTAGATAAGCGAGTGCATGAGCCCCGCGGCACCGTCGCGGAAGAGCGTCTGCATCAGCACGCCGGCGCGGAAGTCGCGCAGGCGCCGCTTCATCCGCTTGCGCGAGACCTCTCGGCGGTCGGGCTGGCCCCGCTCCCAGTTCTCGACCCGCTGGGCAAAGAGGTACCCCACCGCGATCCAGAGGCAGGCGACGACCGTGTAGAAGATCACGTACATCGCCCGCGGCACGTTGAAGAAGTCCTCCCGGCCGATCCGGGCCGGATCGTGCTGGTCGGTGATCACGGGGACGACGCCCGAGACGGCGACGATGACCGCGAACGCCACGCCGAGACCGAGGGCGATGTGACTGGGACGGAGGCGGCGGCGGGGGCTGCTACTCATGGTGTGAAGTTACTCGCGGGTAACTCCAGGGCTCAGGCCTTGACGTCCTTGGCGTCGGCCTCCCGGAGGCGCGTGGCCATGCTCGACAGGAGCTTGTGGGCGATGGTGGGGACCTCGTCGAGGACGCCGCTGAACTCGCGTTGGCCGAGCACCAGCACCTCCATGTCGGTGTCTGCCTTCACGGTCGCGTTGCGCGGCCCCCGGTCGAGGAGCGCCAGCTCGCCGAAGTAGTCGCCCGGTCCGAGCGTCGCGACCTTGCGGCCCTTGCGAAGGACCGACGCGCTTCCGTCGAGGATCATGAAGAACTCGTGACCCGTTTGCCCTTCGTCGACGATCGTCCGACCCGCGCTCACCCGCACCTCGTCGGACGCCCGGCCGATGGTCGTCAGCTCCTTGCGAGAGCAGGCGCGGAAGAGCCGTACCTGCGCCAGATGGTCGAGCTTGCTGTCCTTGCGTGCCATAGGCCGGAAACATAGCCCTGGGGCCTCCGACGCTGCCGGGAATGTGTGGGTTTTTCGCGGCATTCGCTGAGCGACGCCATTCATCGAGACGAAACGCAGAGGCAATATTCGGGGCCTACCGTCGTGGACGTGGACGTCGTCCTTCTCCGCTGGCCGCACGAGGCGGCCCGGCGCAACGAACTCGCCGCGCAGAGCGTGCCCCGCCTCCTCCTCGTCGAGGAGGAGGCCGAGCCGCCCTCGCCGGTGGACTGCATCGAGGACTGGATCCGGGTGCCGGCGGCCGAGAGCGACGTCAAGGCGCGGGTGGGCGGGTTGTCCGTCCGGGCCGGGCAGCACCGCATCGCAGTGCCGGTCCTCGACGAGCACGGCATGCTGCGCTTCGGCGGCGGCTGGGTGTCGCTGCCCCCGGTGGAGTCGCGGATCACCGCCGCTCTCGTCACCCGTCTCGGCGCGGTCGTGCGCCGCGAGGAGCTGGCCGAGGCGGGTTGGCCGGATGGCGCACCGGGCCGCAACGCCCTCGACGTCCATGTTCTCCGCATCCGTCGCAGGCTCTCGCCCTTGGGGCTCGCCATCAGAACCGTGCGGTCCCGTGGGTATCTGCTCGAGGCGGCGGGGGTCGACGCGGCCGAGCTGACGCAGGCCCAGGCCCACGCGTAGAGAGCCCGTCTCGTAAAGAGAGTGGTCAGGCACCGCTAACGACCGCGTAACCGGTTGGCGACAGCCGGGAAACACAGGCTCTCTACGGTCCGCGCCATGGCTGCGAGACCTGTGCTCATGTCCCTGTTCACGCTCGCGCTGCTGCTGCCGGTGATGTATCGGCGCTACCAGCGACGGACGGGTGCGCCGGCGGCCGCCTACAACAACCGGGCCGGACGCCTCGTCATCGTCGCCATGGCCGTGCTCGTCCTCGTCGGCGTGGCCGGCGGCGCCGCCTTCGCCGAGAACGGCGATCGCGACGGCTCCAAGACCGGCACCAACACCGAGCAGATCGCCCCGCCCGACAAGCCGGTGCCCCAGAACCTCGGCACCGTCGCCGAGCAGACGGCCAAGAACACCACGGCCATCAACATCACGTGGCTGATGCTCGGCGGCATCCTCGTGCTCTTCATGCAGGCCGGCTTCGCCCTCGTCGAGACCGGGTTCACGCGAGCGAAGAACGCCGCTCACACGATGATGATGAACATGGTGATCTTCGCCCTCGGCGTCGTGGGCTGGTTCATCTGTGGCTACGCGCTGATGTTCGGCTCGGTGAGCAACTCACTGGTTGGGGTCACCTCGCTCGGCAGCCCCGTCCATGTGGGCGCCTGGAATCTGCTCTCGCTCCACGGCTTCTTCCTCGGCGGCCATGCGTACGACGTGGGCGTGATGGGCTTCTTCTTCTTCCAGCTGGTGTTCATGGACGCCACCGCCACCATCCCGACCGGCGCCATGGCCGAACGGTGGAAGTTCAGCTCCTTCATCGTGTGGGGCCTGTTCGCCTCGATGATCCTGTACCCCGTCTACGGCAACTGGGTGTGGGGTGGCGGCTGGCTCTCGCAGCTCGGCGTCCTGGGGCCGAAGTGGGGCCACGGCGCGGTGGACTTCGCGGGCTCCGGTGTGGTCCACGCCATGGGCGGGGTGGCTGCCTTCTGGGGCGCCAAGATCCTCGGACCCCGCATCGGCAAGTTCGACAAGGACGGCAAGCCGCGCGCCATCCCCGGCCACCACCTCCCGATGGCGATGCTCGGCACGTTCATCCTCCTCGTGGGGTGGATGGGCTTCAACGGTGGGTCCACCTTCGCCGGGACCGACTTTCGCCTGACGGTGGTGATCGTCAACACCATCCTGGCGTCGGCGTTCGGCTGCCTCTCGTGCATGTTCCTCATGTGGCGCCTCTTCGGGAAGCCGGACCCGTCCATGACGGCCAACGGCCTGCTCGCTGGCCTGGTGGCCATCACCGCTCCGTGCGCGTTCGTGGCGCCGTGGGGCGCCGCGGTCATCGGCACGGTCGCCGGATTGCTGGTGGTCGCAGTCGTGCTGCTCGTCGAACGCCGGGCCAAGGTGGACGATCCCGTCGGTGCGGTGGCCGTGCACGGTGCCAACGGGCTGTGGGGCCTGCTCGCCGTCGGGCTCTTTGCCGACGGCAGTTACGGCGCCGGACTGAACGGTGTCGCGGGTGGGGTGAAGGGCCTGTTCTACGGCGACGCCGGCCAGCTGGCCGCCCAGCTCGCCGACATGGTCGTGCTGGTCGTGTTCTGCAGCGTCATGACGGTGGTCTTCTTCACCATCCTGAAGAACACTGTCGGGATGCGCAGCACCACCGACGCCGAGATCGCCGGACTCGACATGCCCGAGATGGGCGCCCTGGCCTACCCCGACTTCCTCGAAGCCCAGGGCGCCGTCTTCTACCCGGTCGACAGTGCAGCTGCGCCCGAAGGTGGTGGTGCGCTCACCGGCGCCGCACTACGCAAGGAGGTAGGAGCCTGATGAAGAAGGTCGAGGCGATCTTCCGGCCCGAGCGGCTGCCGGCGGTGGCCGGCGCCCTCGAAGCGAGGGGCTTCGTGGGCTTCACCATCAGCGACGTGCGCGGCCACGGGCAGTCCCCCGAGGCAGTGGGGGAGTGGCGGGGCCAGACCTACGAGTTGCACGTCACCCACAAGCTCTCGATCGAGCTGTTCGTCGAGGACGGCGAGGTCCCCGCGGCCGTCGCCGGCATCATCGAAGGCGCGCACACGGGCGCGGTCGGTGACGGCCTGGTGACGGTCACCGACCTGACGGCCGTCTACAACATCCGCAACGGGGTCCCGACGCCAGCGGCGCCGACTGCGCCCTAACCCGCCTGTTCGGCCACGGCGGCGGCACCGGCGGCCGCCGCCTCCGGGTCGAGGTAGCGAGACGACACCTTCCGGCACGGGTCAGCGTCCTCGAGCTCGTAGAGCAGCGGGATGCCGGTCGGGATGTTGAGGCCCGCGATGTCGTCGTCGGAGATGGCGTCGAGGTGCTTGACCAAGGCCCGCAGCGAGTTGCCGTGGGCGGACACGATGACCCGCTTGCCAGCCAAGAGGTCGGCGGCGATGACGTCGTGCCAATAGGGGAGCATCCGCTCGACGACGTCCTTCAGACACTCCGCGGCCGGCAGCTGGTCGGGCGGGACGTCGCGGTACCGCGGGTCGTGGCTGGGATGGTCCGGGTCGTCGGCTGCGAGCGGGGGCGGCGGCGTGGCGTAGCCCCGGCGCCAGGCCAGGAGCTGCTCGTCGCCGTGTTCCGCCCGCACCTCCTTCTTGTTCTTGCCCTGCAGGGCGCCGTAGTGACGCTCGTTCAGGCGCCAGTGGCGGTGGACGGGCAGCCACAGGGCATCGAGCTCGCGCAGGGCCAGGTCGAGGGTGCGGATGGCGCGCTGCTGGAGGGACGTGTAGGCGACGTCGAAGGCCAATCCCGACTCGGCGAGCAGCTGCCCCGCCCGCCTGGCCTCGGCCTCACCCTTGTCGGAGAGGTCGACGTCGACCCACCCCGTGAAGAGGTTGTCCCGGTTCCACGTGCTCTGGCCGTGCCTGAGCAGGACGAGCGTACCCACGTTTCCACCCTAGATCGCCGAACCTGACAGGAATAGACTCAACTTTGCTACGGTTGCAACCGTCAGTTCTTCGCACAGTTCTCTAGGAAAGGCAGTTCCTTCCATGCCCAAGGCTGTCGGCATCGACCTCGGCACCACCAACTCCGTCGTGAGCGTGCTCGAGGCGGGCGAGCCCACCGTGATCCCCAACGCCGAAGGCGGTCGCACCACTCCCTCGGTCGTGGCCTTCTCGAAGTCGGGCGAGATCCTCGTGGGTGAGGTCGCCAAGCGTCAGGCCATCACCAACCCCGATCGCACCATCCGATCGGTGAAGCGCCACATGGGCGATACCGGCTGGTCGATCGACATCGACGGCAAGAAGTACACGCCGCAGGAGATCAGCGCCCGCATCCTGCAGAAGCTCAAGCGAGATGCAGAGGCCTACCTCGGCGACTCGGTCAACCAGGCCGTGATCACGGTGCCGGCGTACTTCGACGACGCCCAGCGCACCGCCACCAAGGAGGCAGGCCAGATCGCCGGGCTCGAGGTGCTGCGCATCATCAACGAGCCGACGGCGGCCGCCCTCGCCTACGGCCTCGACAAGGAGGGCGCGGATCAGACCATCCTCGTCTTCGACCTCGGGGGCGGCACCTTCGACGTGTCGGTGCTCGAGATCGGCGAGGGCGTGTTCGAGGTCAAGTCGACTCACGGCAACACCCAACTGGGCGGCGACGATTGGGACCAGCGCGTCATCGACTGGCTCGTCACCGAGTTCAAGAACAAGGAGGGCGTCGACCTCTCCAACGACAAGATGGCCCTGCAGCGGCTCAAGGAGGCCGCCGAGAAGGCCAAGATCGAGCTGTCGGCGGTCCAGGAGACCACCGTCAACCTGCCCTTCATCACCGCCACCAGCGACGGCCCGAAGCACCTGGACGAGAAGCTCACGAGAGCGAAGTTCCAGGAGCTCACCGCCGACCTGGTCGACGCGTGCAAGGTGCCCTTCGAGCAGGCGATCAAGGACGCCGGGCTCACCAAGGCCGACCTCGACCACGTGATCCTCGTGGGTGGCTCCACGCGGATGCCCGCGATTCAGGACCTGGTCCAGCAGATCACCGGCAAGGAGGCCCACAAGGGCGTCAATCCCGACGAGGTCGTCGCCATCGGCGCGGCCGTCCAGGCCGGGGTGCTCAAGGGCGAGGTCAAGGACGTCCTGCTGCTCGACGTGACCCCGCTGTCGCTCGGCATCGAGACCAAGGGCGGCATCATGACCAGGCTGATCGAGCGCAACACCACCATCCCCACCCGCCGCACCGAGGTGTTCACCACCGCGGATGACATGCAGCCGTCGGTCGAGATCCATGTGCTGCAGGGCGAACGCGAGATGGCGATGTACAACAAGACGCTCGGCAAGTTCCAGCTTGTCGACCTCCCGCCCGCGCCGCGGGGCGTGCCCCAGATCGAGGTCACCTTCGACATCGACGCCAACGGCATCGTGCACGTGTCGGCCAAGGACCGGGCCACCAACAAGGAGCAGTCGATGACCATCACGGGTCAGTCCTCGCTCAACAAGGACGAGATCGACCGCATGGTCCGCGACGCCGAGTCCCACGCCGAGGACGACCGCCGTCGCAAGGAAGAGGCCGAGGTCCGCAACAACGCCGACACCCTCGTGTACCAAACCGAGAAGCTGCTGCGTGAGCAGGGCGAGAAGATGGGGTCCGAGAAGGAGCAGGTGGAGACCAACCTCCAGGCCGTCAAGGACGCCCTCGGCGGGAGCGACATCGACGCGATCAAGCGGGCCACCGAGACGCTGGGCACCGCGCTGCAGGGCGTGAGCCAGCAGCTCTACGAGCAGGCCAACGCGTCGGGTGAAGGTGGCGCCGGCGCCGCGGGCGATGCAGGCCAGAACGACGACGAGGTCGTCGACGCCGAGATCGTCGACGAGGGCGAACAGTCCGCGTGAGCGAGTTCGACACGCGCGACGCGTCCGCCGAGGACGCCTCGGCTCCGCCCACCCCCCCGGAGCCCGAGGAAGCGGCGACCGGCCCGGACCCCGGGCCGGTCGATCCGCCTCTCCCCGAAGAGGACCCGTCGGCATCAGTGGCGCGCGAGCGCGACGAGTACCTCGACGCCCTCCGTCGCCTGCAGGCCGAGTTCGAGAACTACAAGAAGCGCATGATGCGCCAGCAGACGGAGACGCTCGAGCGGGCCAGCCAGGGCCTGGTCGAGAAGTTGCTGCCGGTGCTCGACGCCATCGACCTCGCGCGCAGCCACGGTGCGGGCGACGACCTCGAGCAGGTCGCGGCCGCCCTGATGGACCTCCTGGGCAAGGAAGGCCTCGAGCGCATCGACCCCGTCGGCCAGCCCTTCGATCCCACCGAGCAGGACGCGGTACAGCACGAACCCGGCGAGGAGGGCGAGGAGCCCCACGTCGTCGCGCTGCTGCGCGCGGGCTGGCGCTGGAAGGGTCGCGTGCTGCGACCCGCCATGGTCACCGTCAAGGGATAGCGCAGATGGCCCCGAACCGCGAGTGGTTCGAGAAGGACTACTACAAGACCCTCGGCGTGTCGGACTCCGCCACCGAGAAGGAGATCAAGGCCGCCTATCGCCGGCTCTCCAAGAAGCACCACCCCGACTCCGGTGGTGACGAGGAACAGTTCAAGGAGGTC
This sequence comes from Actinomycetota bacterium, assembly GCA_041166085.1. Lineage (GTDB taxonomy): Bacteria > Actinomycetota > Acidimicrobiia > Acidimicrobiales > JAFATL01 > JBEEFP01. Next base: position 29,919 of record JBEEFP010000001.1, on the reverse strand, counting down.
TCGGCCGCCTGGGACGTCCTCGGTGACGCGCCCAAGCGCAAGGAGTACGACGAGGTTCGACGCCTCGGCCCCATGGCCGCCGGCTTCGGTGGGCCCGGGCGCGGCGGGCCCGCGGGCGGCTTCCGGGTCGACGACCTCGGTGACCTCGGCGATCTGTTCGGTGGCCTGTTCAACCGCGGGCGCCGTCGAGGCGGTCAGGCCGGGCCCCGGCGGGGCGACGACCTCGAGGCCGAGCTGCACCTGGCGTTCCTCGACGCGGTGAACGGTGTGACCACCACGGTGAACGTGACGAGCGACGCCGCCTGCACCAACTGCAACGGCACCGGCGCCGCGCCCGGCACCGCGCCGGTCATCTGTCCGACCTGCGGTGGGCGTGGGGTCACCGACGAGAACCAGGGTCTGTTCTCTTTCAGCCAACCGTGTTGGGACTGCGGCGGCACCGGGATGAAGGTCGAGACGCCGTGTCCGGTGTGCAGCGGTTCCGGGATCGTGCGGCGCCCGCGCCAGGTCAAGGTGCGGATCCCCGCCGGGGTCGCGGACGGGCAGCGCATCCGCTTGAAGGGCCGCGGCGGGGCGGGCCACAACGGCGGGCCGGCGGGCGACCTGTTCGTCATCGTGCGGGTGGATCCGCATCCGCTCTTCGGCCGCACGGGCAAGCACCTCACCCTGACGGTGCCGGTCACCTACCCCGAGGCGACGCTCGGCGCCACGGTGACGGTGCCCACGCTGGACCAGCCGGTGACCTTGCGGATCCCGCCCGGTACCCGTTCGGGGCGAACCTTCCGGGTCAAGGGACGGGGCGTCCCCGCGCCGGGCGGCGTCGGCGACCTGTTGGTGACCGTCGAGGTCGCGGTGCCCGAGCACCTGTCCGATGCCGAGCGCGAGGCGGTCGAGGCGCTGGCCGCCGCAACCACCGCTTCACCGAGACGACACTTGGGAGTGTGACGCCATGTCCCCGATCGGTAGCCCCGACGAACGCCGTCGCCGCGCTGTGTATGTGATCTCGGTCGCAGCCGAACTGGCCGGCGTCCATCCGCAGACCCTGCGGATCTACGAGCGCAAGGGACTGGTCGACCCGGCTCGCACCCAGGGCGGCAGCCGTCGGTACAGCGAGCGGGACATCGACCAGCTGCGGCGCATCCAGGACCTGACCGCCGGCGGCCTCAACCTCGAGGGTGTTCGCCGCGTCATGGAGCTGGAGGACGAGCTGAGCCGACTCCGTGGCGAGCTCGCTGCCGCGAGGGCCGAAGCGCAGGCGGCGGTCGAGCAGATCCATCGCCAATACCGCCGCGACCTGGTCCCGATCTCCCAGGCGCTCGTTCGGTTCGACCGCCGTCCGTAGGGCGAATCGCGCAGTTCGTCCCCCGAGCAACCCTCAACTAGAGGGTGAGATCAGGCACGGGTGGGGGATGTTCGCACGCCGCGATCGTTGACACAGCCCCCTCCCGACCGATAGACATCTGGGCCGTCCACGGGCGTCTCTACACGCGCGCGGACGGACAATCCATATACCTACGAGACATTGAGAAAGGAGGTGAAATGGGAACGAGCGAAAGAACCAATAGCGGCGTCGGTCGCCAGCGCGGAATCGTCTACGGACTGCTGTTCACAGCAGTCGCGTGGGTCGGTCTCCTCGCATTCGGCAACACGGCCTACGCCGCAGACAGCACATCCGGAGACACTGCCAATGCCTCGAGCGGAACCGCCACTGGAGCCAGTGGGGACGCCACCGCGACGGGCAACTCGACCGGCACTGGCGCAAGCCAGTCCGGGAGCGGCGGCTCTGGTGGTCTGTCGGTCAGCAACCAGAAGGTCAAGGTCAAGAACGAAGGGACCGCGACCGCAAACACTGGTGGCAACGATGCGGTTGGCAACAACAGCGTCAACACGGCCGACAACAACCAGGACGTCAACAGTGACGGCAGTGCCGACGTCCAGAGCAACAGTGGAGGCACCAGCAACCGCTCCAACGGGTCCGCCAGCATCACGACGGGCAACGCGACGGCAACTGGCAACTCCAGCTGGACCGAGGTACGTCAGGGAGATCCGTCGGGTGGCTTGGCGTTCGTGGATCAGACCGCAGTCATCACCAATGACGGCGACGCGTCCGCGAGCACCGGCAACAACGACGCGATCGGCAACAACTCGCTGAACACCGCAACAAACGACCAGACGATCCGTGGCAGTGACAACGGAACGATCCTGGCCAACCAGGGCGATGTCACCAACGAGTCTGACGGTCATGCGGGCGTAACCACTGGCGACGCGAACTCGACTGGGAGTCAGTCCCACGACAACGTGGCTCAGTGGGCAACGATTGCTGGAGGAAGCAGCAGTGGCATCTTCGATGTCAACCAGAGCGCCCGAGTGAACAACGACGGCGACGCTGATGCCGACACTGGCCGGAACACGGCCACCGGCAACAACTCCGACAACCTTGCGTCCAATGATCAGGATGTGCGAACAGCTCGAGGACCACCGCAGCGCGCTGACGTTGTACTCAGCAACAGCGGTGACACCTCGAACTCCTCGGACGGCTCTGCCTCTATCGACACTGGCAGCGCCGACGCCCTTGGAGTCAGCTCAACAACCCAGATCACCCAGAATGTGGATGGCGTGAACGACGGACTGCATTTCGTGGACCAGCGAGCCCGAGTGAACAACGACGGTGAAGCTGACGCGGATTCAGGCCGGAACGATGCCATCGGCAACAACAGCCTCAACACTGCGGTGAACGACCAGGACGCCCGCATCCGCGAGAGCGGCAAGGGTGACCTGAAGTTCCGTGGCCGTGTTGTGCTCAGCAACGTGGGCGACACGTCCAACAACTCGGACGGGTCGGCTTCCATCGTCACCGGTGACGCCATGGCGACCGGTGTCGACTCTTCCCACACCACCACGATCTCGCAGGCCGCCAACGCGGCTGCGGGCGACAATGGCATTGCCACGGTCGACCAGCGAGCTCGGGTCAACAACATCGGTGACGCGAGCGGCAACTCTGGCCGCAACACCGCCACCGGCAACAACAGCTTCAACGTCGCTGACAACAGCCAGGACGCCCAGATTCGCGAGAGCGATGGCGGCGACCTGAACCTCAGGGACGTTGTGCTCAGCAACATCAGCGACGCCTCCAACAACTCGGACGGCTCCGCATCCATCACCACCGGCTCGGCTCACGGGCTCGGTATCAACGCAACGACCTCGATCTCGCAGACCTCCGATGTCGCCTTCGGCGGCAAGGGCTTTGCGACCTTCGATCAGTCGGCTCGCGTGAACAACAACGGCACCGCCGACGGCGACAGCGGTCGGAACGATGCCCTTGGGAACAACAGCTTCAACGTCGCGACCAACGACCAGGACACCCGCATTCGCGAGAGCGGCGGCGGCGACCTGACAGCGCGTGACGTTGTGGGCAGCAACATCGCCGACACGTCCAACAACTCGGACGGCTCGGCCAGCATCACCACCGGCACCGCGTGTGCCTGCAACACCGCGAGCACGACCGTCGCGCAGAACGCCAACTTCGCCAATGGCGACGATGGCTTCGCGACGTTCGATCAGAACGCCCGCGTGAACAACATCGGCGTTGGGACGGCTGACTCTGGCCGCAACGACGCCCTTGGCAACAACAGCTTCAACGTCGCTGACAACAACCAGGACCCGACCATTCGCGAGAGCGATGGTGGCGATCTGGACGTCCGCGGCGCGGTGCTTTCGAACATCGGTTCAACGACCAATGACTCGGACGGCTCCGCCAGCATCAGCACCGGCTCCGCACAGGGGACGGGCATCACCTCGACGACCTCGATCGGCCAGGATGCCAATTTCGCCAACGGCGATAAGGGCTTCGCAACCTTCGATCAGCGGGCTCGAGTCAACAATGAAGGCGACGGCACGGCCAACACTGGCCGGAACGACGCCCTGGGCAACAACTCCTTCAACGTCGTGGACAACAACCAGGACACCCGCATTCGCGAGAGCGGCGGCGGCGACCTGGATGCCCGCGACGTTGTGCTGAGCAACATGAACGACGTCTCCAACAGCTCCGACGGGTCGGCTTCCATCGCCACTGGCGATGCGACCGCCTACGGGAGCTACGGGAACACCGACGTCGCTCAGTCCGCCGGTTTCGCCAACAGCGATGCCGGCTTCGCTCTGCTCGATCAGCGTGCTCGCGTCAACAACGACGGAGATGCTGATGCCAACTCGGGTCGCAACAGTGCCCTTGGCAACAACAGCTTCAACGTCTCGACCAACGACCAGAACGCCAACATCCGCGAACGCGATGGTGGAGATCTGACCGTCCGAGACACCGTGCAGAGCAACATTGCGGATACGACCAACTCGTCCGACGGCTCGGCCAGCATCTCCACCGGGGATGCCACGGCCTACGGGAACGCCACCAACACCAAGCTTGGTGAGGCGGCTGACCTCGCTCTGACCGACAAGGGCTTTGCCATCGTCGATCAGAACGGCCGAGTGAGGAACGAGGGAGACGCCACGGCCAACACTGGCCGGAATGACGTCACCGGGAACAATTCGCTCAACATCGTCGACAACAGCCAGGACGCCCGCATCCGCGAAAGCGGCGGCGGCGATCTGGACGTGCGAGACGCTGTGCTCAGCAACATCGCATCGACCGGGAACGATTCCGATGGCACGGCCACCCTGGAGACAGGCAACGCCTACGCACTCGGGAACTACTCGGCCACCAACATGCAGCTGGCCGCCGCCACTGGCGACAGCCCGCTGACGCTGGCTGACCAGCGGCTTCGGATCGACAACATCGGGAACGCTGATGCGAACTCGGGCAAGAACGATCTGACCGCGAACAACAGCATCAACGACAGCACCAACGACCAGGACACGCCCATCACCCAGTCGGGTGGCGGCAGCCTGGATGTCCGCGATGTGGTCTCCAGCAACATTGCGACCACTGAGAACCGCTCTGATGGCACGGCGACCGCCCGCACGGGCAACGCCATCGCCATCGGCAACGTCTCGGTGCAGAGTGCATGCTCGGGGCTCAACACGGCTGTGGATTGCCCGGAGGTTTCGCTGCCTCCGCTGCCTCCGCCCTCGTGCCCCTGCAAGAAGGCGACGCCTCCGCCGGTTGTTCCTCCGACCACCACCACCGTGACGCCTCCTGGCGTCCCGGGTGAGGTGGGCGAGCAGCTGCCCGTCACGGGTGGCCCGCTTGGTGTCCAGGTTGCACTTGGACTCATGCTGGTCGCTCTGGGCTCACTGCTCAGGCGCAGGAGCAAGACGGCAGGCTGAACCCTGCTGTTAGTAGTTGAGGAGGCCCCCGTCCGAAGGGACGGGGGCCTCTTCGCGTTCAGGGGCTCGGGCCCTTGCGGGCCAGCTCCCCTGAACGCAAGAGGCTCTGCTCATGGTTCGCTCGCTGACGCTCGCTCACTGTCATCCTGCGCCGACGGCGCCGCGGCTTCGCCGCAACGGATGACCGGCGGCCCATTGCGTCGATGGGCGACACGGTTGGTGCCGCCGCTCCTGCCGGCGCCTGGTTACTGATTCAGCGCCGTGGCGGGAGGCTCAGGCGTGGGGGGTAGGCATCCTTGACGCCCGGTGGTGGGGCGGCTACAAACCGGACAGCTCGTCTCCGGGCGTGTGCTTTCGCGCGCGCGTCCGGGTCGGGACTCAACCAGGGAAGGAGGTGAACACAACGCAAGCAAAAACAACGACAACGACAACAACTACCCGTCAACCGGGGAGGAGCGTGGTCGGGGCCCTGCTGTTCGCAGCAGCTGCCTCGGTGGCGCTCGTCATCGGTGCGGGCCCGGCCGGGGCTGACGCCACGATCTCCGGGTCCGACGGAAGCAGCACAGGAAGTACCGGCACAGCGCCGGCGAGCAGTGCCGACGGGTCGGCCCCCGCTGCGGGGTCGGACGGCAGCACCGCGAGCCCGGGGGTGACGCCGGGCCAGACGACCACCATCTCCAGCAGCGTCGGAAGCATCGTCATCGTCGACCAGAAGGCCAAGGGCTCCAACAAGGGAGGAGCCGGGGCCGGCTCGGGGGACACGACGATCACCGGCAACGGCTCGACGAACGACGGGGTCACTGCACAGGGCCATGCGATCACGCAGGACGGCGTCAACGACGCCAGCACGTCCAACGGATCGGATGGAACAGCAGGGATCACGACGGGCGACGCGACGGCGACGGGGAACTCGTCCGACACGTCGATCGATCAGATCGCCAATGTCACGGCGGGGGGAAGTCTCGGAGGAATCATCATCATCCGCCAGTCGGCCGACGTCCGGAACCTCGGATCGGCCGATGCCAACACTGGCGACAACAGCGCCACGGGAAACGGATCCCAGAACTCCGCGAACTCATCGCAGAAGGGACACAGCAACGGCACGCTGAGCAACGGTGCGGACACGAGCAACTCGTCTGACGGCACCGCCGGAGTAGAGACCGGCGACGCCAACGCGACGGGCAACTCGTCCAACACCCGCGTGAATCAGATCGCCGCGGCAACCCTTGTCGGTGCGCTCGGCGGCATCATCATCATCGACCAGTCGGCACGGGTCACCAACAAGGGTGACGCCAACGCCAACTCCGGTCGGAATGTGGCCGTCGGGAACGGCTCCGACAACCAGTCCCAGACAGTTCAGGGTGCGGCGTCAAGCCGGGGACCCCCGGGAACGGCAACCAACATCGCAGATACGACCAACACGTCGGACGGCACCGCCAACATCGACACCGGCAACGCCACTGCGACAGGAAACCGTTCGGACACCGCGATCTCGCAGACCGCGAACGCGACGATTCTCGGCAAGGTTGGAGGTTTCGTGATTGGAAACCAGGACGCCAATGTGCAGAACATCGGTTCTGCCAAGGCGAACACCGGTGACAACAGCGCGACCGGCAACCGCTCGACGAACGACGCCCACAGCGACCAGACCGCCAACGGCGGAACGGGCAAGAACGGCGTCGCCGCCAACATCGGCACGACGAGCAACGAGAGCAATGGCACCGCACACATCAGCACCGGCAACGCGACGGCAACCGGCAACGTCTCCAACACGACCATCGACCAGAAGATGAACCTGGCCATTCCGGCCATGGGCTTCTACCTGGGCGGGCAGGACGTGAAGGTGACGAACGACGGGACCGCGGTCGCCAACTCTGGTGACAACACTGCGGTTGGCAACGAGTCAGACAATCACGCCACCACTGATCAGAAGGCCGGCAACGGCACTGGGAAGGGTGGTGTGGCGACGAACATCGGGACCACGCGCAACATCAGCGATGGGTCCGCCGAGATCGTCACGGGCAATGCGGACGCGGTCGGCAACGACTCCGTCACCACCATCGGCCAGCAGCTGAACCTCGCTCCGTACGAGCTCGGGTTCAACTTGATCGGTGGAGGTGCGCGGGTCGCCAACCGTGGAATCGCGGACGCCAACACGGGTCGGAACGACGCCATCGGCAACCGTTCCACCAACGCCGCGAGCACCGATCAAGATGCCGCGGCCGGCAATGGGAACGGCGTGCTGGCGAATCTCGCCGACACGCTGAACTCGAGCAACGGCACGGCCAGCGTGCGGACGGGCAACGCGTCCGCCATCGGCAACCGGAGCGTGACCAGGATCCTCGAGGCGGTCGGTACCGGCATCACCGGTACCGCTCCGGCCCCGATCCCTGCCACCCAGCCGGTGCCCGTGGCGGCACCCGCGACCGCCGCCGCCAGCCCTGCCATGGTCGCGGAGCTGCCCGTCACGGGCTCCTCCCTGGCCGCTCAAGCCGGTCTCGGTCTGCTCCTCGTGGGCATCGGCGCCGCGCTGCGCAGGAAGCGGGCGATGGTCTAGCCATCGACCGAACGGCTGTATTTCCAGAAGGGCGGGCCTCCGGGCCCGCCCTTCGCCTTTCCGAAGTCGCCTGCGATTGCCGCACGCAATGCGCGAACAGATGACGGTGTAGCCCTGCGTGCGCGCACGTCGTTACGATGAGTCGGTGCCAGACAGCGACACAGCCGAGCCCCTCGTCCTCGTGGTGGACGACGACGCCACCATCCGCCGCCTGCTGCAGATCACCCTCGAGACCGAGGGCTTCTCGGTGACGACGGCTGGCGACGGCGTCGAGGGTCTCCGCATGGCCCAGGAGGAGCCGCGTCCCGACCTCGTGCTGCTCGACATCATGATGCCGGGCATGGACGGGCTCCAGGTCTGCCACACCCTCAAGAGCGACCCCGCCACCAAGGACATGCCGGTGGTGCTGCTGTCGGCCAAGGCCCAGTCCCACGACATCGAGCTCGGCCTCCGGGTCGGCGCCGACGACTACATCACCAAGCCGCCTGACCTCCTCGACCTGGTCACCCGCGTGCGGCAGCTCCTGCCAGTTCCTGCGGAGTGAGGGAATAATCTCCGCCTGAGACTTGATACTTCTAGTGTCAAGTTTTCTGTCTGAGGAGAAGTAGCACCCGCATGGCCATCGATCCGAAACGGTGGACGCTCAAGGTTCAGGAGGCGTTCAACGACGCCCTCGCTGGGGCCAAGAGCCGGAACAACCCCGAGGTCGCGCCCGAGCACCTGCTCCTGGCGATGCTCGGCCAGGAGGGCACCCTGACGCTGCCCGTGCTGGAGCGGCTCGGGGTCGCGCCGCTGTCGGTGCGCAACCGCCTCGAGGACGTCCTCGCCAAGCTGCCGAAGGCCTACGGCGCCGCCGAGGCGCAGCTGAGCCGTGACCTGCGAGACGGCCTGGAACGGGCCGACGGCGAGCGGGTCGACCTCGGCGACGAGTACCTGTCGATCGAGCACCTGCTCCTCGCCATGGCCGACCGCATCGGACTCGGCCGCGACGACGTCCTCGATGCCCTCCGCGACACCCGCGGGAGCCACCGGGTGACCTCCCAGAGTCCCGAGGATCAGTTCCAGGCGCTGGAGAAGTACGGGCGCGACCTCATCGAGGAGGCGCGCAAGGGCAAGCTCGACCCCGTCATCGGTCGCGACGAGGAGATCCGCAGGGTCATCCAGGTGCTGTCACGCCGCACCAAGAACAACCCCGTGCTCATCGGCGAGCCGGGCGTCGGGAAGACGGCCATCGTCGAGGGCCTGGCGCGGCGCATCGTCGAGGGCGACGTCCCCGAGGGGCTCAAGCACAAGCGGCTGGTGTCGCTCGACATCGGTTCCATGGTCGCCGGCTCGAAGTACCGGGGTGAGTTCGAGGAGCGGCTGAAGGCGGTGCTCAAGGAGATCGCCGATTCGGAGGGCGAGATCATCACCTTCGTCGACGAGCTGCACACCATCGTCGGCGCCGGCGCAGCCGAGGGGTCGATGGACGCCGGCAACATGATCAAGCCCATGCTGGCCCGGGGCGAGCTGCGGATGATCGGCGCCACCACCCTCGACGAGTTCCGAAAGCGCATCGAGAAGGACCCCGCCCTCGAGCGTCGGTTCCAGCAGGTCTACGTCGGCCAGCCCTCGGTGGAAGCCACCATCGCCATCCTGCGCGGCCTCAAGGAGCGCTACGAGGTCCACCACGGTGTGCGCATCCAGGACGCGGCGTTGGTCGCGGCGGCGGTCCTCTCGGACCGGTACGTCACCGGGCGCTTCCTGCCCGACAAGGCGATCGACCTGGTGGACGAGGCGGCCAGCCGCCTTCGCATCGAGATCGATTCCATGCCGACGGAGATCGACGTGGTCGAGCGGCGCATGCGCCAGCTCGAGATCGAGCGCGTCGCGCTGGCCAAGGAGACCGACGAGGCGAGCCAGGAACGACTGGCCAAGCTGGACGAGGAGCTGGCCAACCTCCGCGAGCAGTCCGACGCGATGAAGGTGCACTGGCAGGCCGAGAAGCACGCCATCGCTGAGATCCGGACGCTCAAGGAGGACCTCGAGGCCAAACGCTCCGCCGTCGAGCGCGAGCAGGACCTCGAGAAGGCCGCCGAGATCCGCTACGGCCAGATGCCCGAGCTCGAGCGCAGGGTCGAGGCCGCCACCGCCCGCCTGGCCGAGCTCCAGGCGACGCAGAAGATGCTGAAGGAGGAGGTCGACGAGGAGGACGTGGCCGAGGTCGTCGCCAAGTGGACTGGTGTCCCCGTCAGTCGCCTCCTCGAGGGTGAGGTCTCCAAGCTCGTCCGCATGGAGGACGTGCTCCACCACCGGGTGGTGGGCCAGGACGAGGCCGTCACCGCGGTCGCGAACGCCATCCGCCGCAGCCGGGCCGGCCTGTCGGACCCGAACCGACCGATCGGCTCGTTCCTGTTCCTCGGGCCCACCGGCGTCGGCAAGACCGAGCTGGCGCGGTCGCTGGCGGACTTCCTGTTCGACGACGAGCGGGCCATGGTCCGCATCGACATGAGCGAGTACATGGAGAAGCACGCGGTGTCGCGGCTCATCGGTGCCCCGCCCGGCTACGTCGGTTACGAGGAGGGCGGCCAACTGTCCGAAGCGGTCCGCCGCCGCCCGTACTCCGTCGTGCTGCTGGACGAGATCGAGAAGGCGCACGCCGACGTGTTCAACGTCCTGCTGCAGGTGCTCGACGACGGTCGCCTGACCAACGGTCAGGGGCGCACCGTCGACTTCACCAACACGGTGCTGATCATGACGTCGAACCTGCCCGGTGAGCCCCGGGACTTCTTCAAGCCCGAGTTCCTCAACCGCATCGACGAGATCGTCCGCTTCCGCGAGCTGACGAGGGACGACATCGGTCAGATCGTGGAGATCCAGCTCGAAGGACTGCGCGGTCGGATGGCGGTGCGCCGGCTCGACCTCGAGGTCACCGACGACGCCAAGGCGTGGCTGGCCGATCGGGGCTACGACCCCGCGTACGGTGCCCGCCCCTTGAAGCGGCTCATCCAGCGGGCGATCAGCGACCCCCTCGCCCTCGCCCTCCTCGAAGGCCGGTACGGCGAAGGAGCGCGCGTCGTCGTCGACGTCGCCGGCGACGAGATCGCCCTCAAATGATCGTGCTGGCACGACTGCCCAGGGGATAGGCGCGGCGGTACCCTCGATCCGAGGTCGTCGGCGGAGGGTCGGTGACCCGGCGGAAGGGGGAGGGATGGAGCAGCTAGACGCGCGCAGCCGCGCCGGGCCAGGGAGACTCCTGCTCGGCGCTGGCCTGCTCATCGCGTCGTTCGTGTTCGTGGTCCTCGGGGCGGCCCGAGCCGACGCGGCGTCGGTCACCGATGCCGATCAGTCGGCGAAGGTCACCAACTCCGGGGATGCGGATGCCAGCAGTGGCGGCAACACGGCGATCGGCAACAACTCGGTGAACGTGGCCAGCAACGACCAGGACGCCAGTGCCCAGTCGCGTCGCAAGGGTGACGCAGTGGCGGTCAACTCGGCCGACACGTCGAACACGTCCGACGGCAGCGCCTCCGTGGAGACTGGCAACGCCAGCGCCACAGGGGTCAGCAGCGACACCAACGTGGCACAGGCAGCGGCCGGGGGTGGCGGCAACAACAGCCTCACCATCGCCGATCAGACGGCCAACCTCACCAACGACGGTGAGGCCAACGCCAGCACGGGCGACAACGTCGCCATCGGCAACAACTCGTTGAACGTGGCCGCCAACGACCAGGACGCTCGAGCCCGCAGCAGGCGGGGCGATGCGCTCGCGGTCAATCTGGCGGACGTGTCCAACGATTCCGATGGCAGCGCCGACATCAGCACAGGCGATGCCCACGCCACGGGCGTGGCATCCGACACCAGTGTCGACCAGGACCTGGTCGGGGCAGGCGGGAAGAACGGCGTGACCATCGCCGATCAGACGGCCAAGGTGCGAAACGACGGGGATGCCGACGCCGACAGCGGCGGCAACCTGGCCATAGGCAACAACTCGGTGAACGTCGTGGCCAACGACCAGGACGCACGGGCTCGCAGCCGGCGGGGAGACTCCCTCGCCTTCAACGCTGCGGACGTGTCGAATCGGTCCGACGGGTCGGCTTCGGTCGACACCGGCAACGCGACGGCGACAGGAGTTGATGCGTCGCTCGATGGGAGCCAGTCGGTCGTCGGCGGGGGCACGAACAGCCTCACGCTCCTCGACCAGAAGGCGACCTTCAAGAACGACGGCGATGCAAGTGCCGGCAGTGGTGACAACGCATCGCTGGGCAACAACTCACTGAACGACTCGGCCAGCGATCAGGTTGCTCGCGTGAGGAGACGGGGTGACGCCATCGCGGTGAACGTGGTGGACGTCGGCAACGACTCCAACGGCAACGGCGGCGTCTCAACCGGCAACAGCACGGCATGGGGCACGATCGTCGACGTGGTGTTCACGCAAGAGCAGTCGTAATCCAGTCAGGAACCTGAAGAAGGGGCGGCTGAGGCCGCCCCTTCTTCGCGTTCTGCGACAGTGGTCCGATGCTCCGGGTGCTCTCCCTGGCGGTTGCGCTCCTGCTGGTCGGCGATGCCGTCGGCTTGGCGGTGACGGCCACGGACGACGACCCTGAGCAGTCTGCGTCGCCCACGACACCCGCGCCGGGTGGCCCCTCGACGACGGTCGGCGCCGTCTCTCCGGTGCAGGCCGTCGTACCCGAGCTGGAGCGGTTCGTGGAGCGGGAGCGGGGCCTCCGGTTCACCGCGCCGGTGAAGGTCGACCTGCTCGACGATGCCGCCTTCGTGAAACGGCTCCGGGGAACGGGCGAGCGTGACACCGTCGCGCTGCAGAAGGCCCAGGGCTTCTTGCGCGCCCTTCACCTCATCGATCCGCAGGTGAAGCTCGATGCCGCCCTCGACACCCTGCTCGCCTCCGCGGTGGCCGGCTTCTACGACGCCAAGACCAAGGCGCTCGTGGTCCGGGGAGGCGAGGCCACCCCCTACGTGCGCTCGGTGCTGGCCCACGAGCTGACCCACGCCCTCCAGGATCAACACTTCGGCCTCGACCGGCCCGCCCTCGACCGCAGGACCGACGAAGCAAGCCAGGCCTTCACTGTGCTGGTGGAGGGCGACGCCGTCCGCATCCAGCTGCGCTACTTCGCCTCGCTGTCGGTTGCCGACCAGCGCTCGTTCGCGGCGGAGGAGCAGCGCGACGTCTCCGGGACTCCGAAGGGCGTGCCCGAAGTGCTGGTGAGCATCCTCGTGTTCCCCTACCAAGTCGGACCGGCCTTCGTCGCCGCCGTGCTGAAGGCCGGGGGCCAGTCCCGGCTCGACGCTGCCTTCAAGACGCCTCCGGAGACGTCGGAGCAGGCCCTGCACCCCGAGGTCTTCCTCCGCGGTGAGGGCGCCAGGTCCGTCAGCGCGCCGAAGGCCGACGGCAAGGTCACCGACCAGGGCGTGTTCGGCGAGCTCGGCATCCTCCTGCTGCTGCGGGGTGCGCTCGGCCAGCCAGCCGCGACCAGGGCGGCCCAGGGCTGGGGCGGCGACCACTACGTCGCCTGGCGGCGAGGGACCGAGACGTGCGTGCGCACCGCCTTCGTCATGGACACGCCCAAGGACGCGTCCGAGCTCGCGTCCGGCCTGGCGCGCTGGGCCGACCGCCATCCCGGGGCCACCGTCAGCGGGTCCGGCCCCATCACCCTGACCAGCTGTGGCTGAAGCATCCACAAAGGCGGAGGACAGGGGCCATCCTCGTGAGACCGTCGCACGGCCCCGGTGGAGTCACGGTACGGGAGGCGATACGGTAACGAGGCTCTTATGGCTGATGGACCGAGGCCCGAAGCCGTGAGTCCCTGCCTCTCAGTGGTGATGCCCGTGTACAACGAGGCCGCCACCGTGATGCAGGTCCTCCACCGGGTGCTGGCGACGCCCTACACCCGCGAGGTGATCGTCGTGGACGACGCGTCGACGGACGGCACCGCCGACATCCTCAGAACCGTCGATGACGCCCGCGTGCGCGTCCTGTCACAGCCCCGGAACTTCGGGAAGGGGGCGGCGCTGCGCCGCGGGTTCGACGCTGTGACCTCACCGTTCGTCCTGATCCAGGACGCCGATCTGGAGTACGACCCCGAGGAGTACGGCACGCTGCTCGGGCCGCTGCTCGACGGCCGTGCCGACGTGGTCTACGGCTCGCGGTTCTACGTGTCCGAAGCGAGACGGGTGCTGTACTTCTGGCACTCCCTCGGCAACCGGGCCCTCACGACCGTCTCCAACGCGTTCACCAACCTCAACCTGTCGGACATGGAGACCTGTTACAAGGCGTTCCGGCGGGAGGTGATCGAGTCGATCGATCTCCGTGAGGATCGCTTCGGCATCGAGCCGGAGTTCACGGCCAAGATCGCCAGGGGCGGCTGGCGGGTCTACGAGGTGGGCATCGGTTACAGCGGCCGCACCTACGAAGAGGGCAAGAAGATCGGTTGGCGGGACGGCGTCCGGGCCATGTACTGCGTCGTCAGGTACTCACCCGTGGCGCAACGGCTCAAGGAACGGTTGTACGCGGTGCCGCGCCTCGATCCGTCCGGTGCCGCGGAGATCGACGAGGAGCTGGGCGTGACGCTCGACGCGCTGGAGGGGGCCCCTCGTTACGCCGACTGGATCATCGAGCAGATGGCGCCGCACGTCAGCGGGCGGATCCTCGAGATCGGCGCGGGGCTCGGCACCATGACAGGCCGGCTGGCCGGCCTGGGCAAGGTGGTCGCGTCGGAGCCCTCGGTCGGGCTGGCGGCCCGGCTCCGTGAGCGATACTCGGACTCCGCCGACGTGGAGGTCATCTGTGCCGACGCGGTGGAGGCCGCGGGCCATGGGCCGTTCGACGCCGCGGTCGCCGTCAACGTGCTCGAGCACATCGATGACGACGTGGGTGCGCTGCGCGCGTTGCGCTCGTGCTTGCGTCCTGGCGGCACGGTCGCTCTGTGGGTCCCGGCGTACGAGGCCCTGTTCTCCGACTTCGACCGGCGGGTCGGCCATCACCGGCGCTACCGGCTCTCGACCCTTGCGGCGAGGATCGACGAAGCAGGCCTCGAGCTGGTGGATGCCCGGTACGTCCACGGCCCTGGCGCGGTGGCGTGGTTCCTGTACGCCACCATGCGGGGTGGCACGCCGACCGCGTCGCCGCTCACCCGCTTGTACGACCGGGCCGCCATCCCCGTCATCCGCCGGAAGGAAGCGCGGTGGCCGGCCCGATTCGGCCAGTCGGTGCTCTGCGTGGCCCGCCGTCCCGACGCAGTGGATATGCCGTGACCCCCGGCTCGGCACCTGAGGTCTCGCCCGGCCGCGCCGGCCGGGTGCCAGCGTGGTGGTTGGCGGTGGGCGCCGTGCTCGCTGTGGCCCTCGCGACACGAGTGGCCGCGGTGATGGCGACCCGGCAATACACCCCGCTCACCGACGCGCTGAACTTCGACCACATCGCGAGGTCCATCCTCGACGGGCACGGGTTCGGAAGCGCGCTGGTCCCGCCCGCCACGGGCGCGACCGCCTTCCGCGCGCCGCTCTTCCCTGTCGTTCTGGCCGGTGTCTACAAGGTGCTCGGGGTGAGCTTGCTGCGAGCGCGTCTCTTCGAGGCCCTCGTCGGCGCGCTGACCGTCGGCCTGCTCGGTCTGGTGGCCGCGCAGATCTGGGGGCGGCGGGAGGCGCTCATTGCAATGGCGGTGTCCGCGGTGTACCCGCCGCTCATCCTGATGACGACCTCCCTGCAGTGGGAAGTCCTCTTCCTCCCGCTCCTCCTGGGAGCCATCGCCTGCGCTCTCGCGTACCGGCGCCGGTCTGACCGGCTGCGGCTGCCCATCGCGGCGGGATGTCTGCTGGGTCTGGCCGCGCTGTCCCGCGAGACGGGCCTGCTCATGGTGCTGCCCGTGGGCATCCTCGTCTGGCAGGGGGCTCGTGGGGCCCGACGCCCACTGCTCGCCGTGGCAACGGTGGTCGGTGCCATGGCCGTCGTCCTCGCGCCCTGGGTCGTGAGGAACGAGGTGCGCCTCGATGCCTTCGTGCCGGTGAGCACCAGCGCCGGTTACGCCCTGGCCGGGACCTACAACAACTCGGCCGCCCACCTTCCGGGCTCCCCCGGCCAGTGGACTGTGCCGGTCGATGATCCCCACCTGCGCGGCTTGGTGCTCGCACGCGGCCACTGGACCGAGCCCGAGCTCGACGCTTTTTTCCGCCGCCAGAGCATCGCCTACCTCCGGCACCACCCCACCTACCTCGGCACGCTGGCGGTCTGGAACACTGTCCGGCTGTTCGACCTGCGCGGCCCTCGGGATGCGCTGTTCATCTCGCAATACATCCCGTACCGGTCCGGGCTCGTCCGGCTGACGGTGTACGCCTGGTACCTCGGGGCGGCCCTCGCCGTCGTCGGGGCCCTGACCGCCAAGGCGCGACGCGCCCCATGGGCGCTGTGGCTGGCGCCGCTCATCGTCATCGCCAGCGCCCTGTTCATCGTCTCGGGGAACATCAGATACCGCCAGCCCATCGAGCCTTTCGTCGTGCTCCTGGCCGCCCTTGGGGTGGACGCTCTGTTGACACGCGTGGGCCGGCGGATCCCGTTCCTGGAGCGGCTAGCCTGAACCCACGTGCCCGCAACGGTCGTCGTCGGAACCCAATGGGGCGATGAGGGCAAGGGCAAGCTCACTGACCTGATCGCCAAAGAGATGCACATGGTCGTGCGCTACCAGGGCGGTCACAACGCCGGGCACACGATCGTCGTCGACGGCGAGACGTTCGCGCTGCAGCTCATCCCGAGCGGGGTGCTCTACGGCCACATCATTCCGGTGATCGGCAACGGCGTCGTCGTGGATCCTGGCGTCCTCCTGGCCGAGGTCGACGCGCTGACCGCGAAGGGCATCGACTGCAGCCGTCTGAAGGTGAGCGGCAATGCCCACTTGATCATGCCGTACCACCAGGAGATGGACCGGGTCACCGAGCGCTACCTCGGCAAGAACGC
The DNA here is from genome assembly GCA_041166085.1 of Actinomycetota bacterium. Lineage (GTDB taxonomy): Bacteria > Actinomycetota > Acidimicrobiia > Acidimicrobiales > JAFATL01 > JBEEFP01. Next base: position 13,138 of record JBEEFP010000001.1, on the reverse strand, counting down.
GCTGGGAACGACCAGGCGCGGCATCGGACCGGCCTACGCCGACAAGGCGACGCGCATCGGGCTGCGGGTGCAGGACCTTCTCGACCCGAAGATCTTCCGCCAGAAGCTCGACGTGGTCGTCAAGGAGAAGAACGGCGTCCTGGCCAAGGTGTACAACCGCCTCCCCAGCTCGGCGGCCGACATCGCGGCGCGCTACCTCGACGAGTACGCGCCGCGCATCGAGCCCATGGTCGCCGACACCGTCGAGCTGGTGCACGAGGCTCTGGGCGCGGGCCAGCACGTCCTGCTGGAAGGGGCCCAAGCCACCTTCCTCGACCTCGACCACGGCACGTATCCCTTCGTGACGTCGTCGAATCCCGTTGCCGGCGGCGCATGCACGGGCGCGGGCGTCGGTCCCCGCCACATCGACCGCGTCATCGGCATCGCCAAGGCCTACGTCACCCGCGTCGGTGCGGGTCCGTTCCCGACCGAGCTGCACGACGATCTGGGCAACGAGCTCGTCGAGCGCGGACACGAGTTCGGCACCAACACGGGCCGCCGCCGCCGCACGGGCTGGTTCGACGCCGTCATGATGCGCCAGGCGGTGCGCCTCAACTCGTTGTCGGAGATCGCCCTCACCAAGCTCGACGTGCTCGACACCTTCGACACCCTCAAGGTGTGCGTTGCCTACGAGGCGGACGGCGTTCGCTACCACCACCAGCCCTACCACCAGTCGGTGCTCCACAACGTGGTGCCCGTCTACGAAGAGCTGCCGGGCTGGAAGACCAACCTCTCGGCGGCCACCACCGTGGCCGACATGCCCAAGGCTGCGCAGGACTACATCGCCTTCCTCGCAGACCAGGCCGGCGTGCCCGTGCGGCTCGTCGGCGTGGGGCCGGGCCGCGACCAGTTCGTTCACTTCGCGGCGTGACCAGGGTCTGCGTCGTCGGCGGCGGTGGGCGCGAACATGCGCTGGCTGCCGTCCTCGCTCGCGACGCCGACGTCGTCGTGACTCCGGGCAACCCCGGCATCCCCGGGTCGACGGCAGCGCCGGCGACGGAGATCGACGCCGACTTGTACGTGATCGGGCCCGAGCAGCCGTTGGTCGACGGGCTCGCCGACCGGCTGCGGGACGCCGGGAAGCTCGTCTTCGGTCCCGGCGCAGATGGGGCCAGGCTCGAGGGCTCGAAGGCGTGGATGAAGCAGGTGCTGCTCGACGCCGGTGTGCCCACCGCCCGACACGGCACGTTCTCGGCGCCCGCCCCGGCCGAGGCCTTCCTGCGCTCCCTCCCCGGACCCTACGTGGTCAAGACCGACGGATTGGCGGCCGGCAAGGGCGTGTTCGTCACCACCGAGCTCGACGCGGCAATCGAGGACGTGCGCGACAAGCTGGCCGGCCGCTCCTTCGGTTCGGCCGGCCGCACTGTCGTGATCGAGGAGTGCCTCCTCGGCCCGGAGCTCTCCTTGCTCGCCGTGTGCGACGGCGAGCGGGCCGTGCCGCTCGCCCCGGCCCAGGACTTCAAGCGGGTCCGCGACGGCGATGCCGGACCGAACACCGGCGGCATGGGGGCGTACAGCCCGGTGCCTCTGGCCGGTGCCGCGGTCGTCGACCAGGTCATGGAGCGCGCCGTCGAGCCGACCCTCGCCATGCTCCGAAAGCTCGGCGTCGACTACCGGGGTGTGCTCTACGCCGGCCTCATGCTGACGGACGCCGGTCCCAAGGTCATCGAGTTCAACGTGCGCTTCGGCGATCCCGAGGCCCAGGTGGTCCTGCCCCGGCTCGACACCGACCTGGCGACGCTCCTCGCCGAGGCGGCGGCCGGGCGGCTCACCAGCGAACCCGCCTTCACCGACGACGCAGCCGTCACGGTCGTGCTGGCCAGCGAGGGCTACCCGGGGGCGCCCCAGATCGGCAGCCCCATCACCGGCATCGACGACGCCGAGGCGGTCGAGGGGGTCACCGTGTTCCACGCCGGCACCGCGCTGTCGGACGGCGCCCTGGTGGCGTCCGGGGGTCGAGTGCTGGACGTGACCGGCGTCGGGCCGACCATCGCCGCCGCTCGCGAACGGGCCTACGCGGGGGTCACGCACATCACATTCGCAGGGATGCAGTATCGAGGAGACATCGCCGAACGAGCGATCGGAGAGGAACGGCGTGGGTAAGCGAGTCGGGATCCTGATGGGTTCAGCCAACGACCAGGAGAAGGTGGCTCCGGCCGCGGAGATCCTGAAGCGGTTCGGCGTGGAGGTGGTCGTCGAGGTCATGTCCGCCCACCGCAACCCCGCGGCGGTGACCGCCTTTGCGGCCAAGGCGCGCGAGAACGACTTCGGCGTCGTGATCTGCGCGGCCGGCATGGCCGCCGCCCTGCCCGGGGCCGTCGCGGCCCACACCACCCTGCCCGTCATCGGGCTCCCGTTGTCGGGCAGCGCCCTGAACGGCGTCGACTCGTTGTACTCGGCCGTGCAGATGCCGCCCGGCGTCCCCGTCGCGTGCGTCGCCATCGACGGCGCGAAGAACGCGGGCATCCTCGCCGCCCAGATCCTGTCGGTCGGCGACGACGACGTGGCCGAGAAGCTGGCCGAGTTCAAGGCCGGGGGAGCGAAGTAGCTCCGATGATCCCGCGCTATTCGCTCGCGCCGATGGCCGCCCTCTTCACGGACGAGGCGCGCTTCGCGGCATGGATCGAGGTCGAGGTCCTCGCCGTCGAGGCGTGGGCCAAGCTCGGCGTGATCCCGTCCAGCGAGGCCCGTACCGTGCGGCAGAAGGCGCCCGAAGCGACGCCCGGGCTGGTCGAGGCGGTCGCCGAGCGTGAGCGGGTCACCGACCACGACGTGGCTGCGTTCGTGGACGTGGTGCAGGAGCGAATCGGCCCGCCCGCGGGCAAGTGGGTGCACTACGGGCTCACGTCCACCGACGTGGTCGACACCGCCCTCTGCCTCGTGCTCACCCGCGCCTCCGACGTCCTCATCGAAGCCAGCGGGCATTTGGTCGACGTGCTCAAACGGCGCGCCGTCGAGTTCCGCTCCACGCCGATGGTCGGACGCACCCATGGAGTGCACGCCGAGCCCACCACCTTCGGCGCCAAGCTCGCCTTGTGGTGCCTGCAGGCCGACCGCGACCGCACCCGACTGCGCAGAGCCCGCGAGGCCATCGCTGTCGGGAAGCTCTCGGGTGCGGTCGGCACCTACTCGAACATCGACCCCGCAGTGGAGCAGTACGTGTGCCAGGCCCTCGGACTGCGACCCGTCCCCGCCACCCAGGTCGTGGCGCGCGACCGGCACGCCGAGTACCTCTTCGCCTGCGCGTCGGTGGGCGCCACGGTCGAGACGATCGCCACCGAGATCCGCCACCTCCAACGCACCGAGGTGCGGGAGGCGGAGGAGCCGTTCCGCGCGGGACAGAAGGGCTCGTCGGCCATGCCCCACAAGCGCAACCCGGTGAAGTCCGAGCAGCTCTCGGGCCTGGCCCGGCTCCTGCGCGGGTACCTGGGGGCTGGTCTGGAGAACGTGGCCCTGTGGCACGAGCGCGACATCTCGCACAGCTCGGTCGAGCGGGTGGCGCTGCCCGACGCCAGCATGCTCGCCCACTACGTCCTCTCCAAGGGGGCGGACGTGGTCGAGGGCATGGCCGTGCACCCCGACCGCATGCTCGAGAACCTCGACTCCAGCTACGGCCTGGTGTTCAGCCAGCCCGTTCTCCTCGCCCTGGTCGCGTCGGGACTGACCCGCGACGAGGCGTACCGCATCGTGCAACGCCACGCCATGGCGGCGTGGGAGGAGGGCAAGCCGTTCCGCACGCTGCTCGAGTCCGACCCCGAGGTCGCCATGACCGCCGATGCCCTCGACGAGGCGTTCAGCCTGGAACGGGCGCTCGTGCACACCGACCGCATCTTCGACGCCCTGGAGGGAATCAATTGACGCTGCAGCACCTGCACTCTGGAAAGGTCCGCGACGCCTACGACGCCGGTGACGGGCGCATGTTGCTCGTCGCGTCGGATCGCATGTCCGCTTTCGACGTGGTGATGGCCGAGCCCATCCCCGACAAGGGCCGGGTCCTCACCGCCATCACGGACTTCTGGCTCCGCGAGGTCATTGCAGACGTGGCCCCGAGCCATCTCATCTCGGTGGACCCCGCGGCCTTTCCGGCCGACGCGGGTGAGCTCAACGACTTGGCGGGCCGGGCCATGCTCGTGCACCGCGCCGAGATGGTCCCGCTCGAGTGCATCGTGCGCGGTTACCTGTCCGGGTCGGCGTGGAAGGAGTACCAGCGCCACGGGACGATGCACGGCGTCGCCCTCCCGGCAGGGCTCCAGGAGTCCGATCGGCTGCCCGAGCCCGTGTTCACGCCCTCCACCAAGGCCGACATCGGCGACAAGGACGAGAACATCAGCTTCGAGCAGGCGTGCGACCTGGTCGGCGCCGACGTGGCCAAGGCGGCCCGCGAGCTGTCGTTGGCGGCCTACCAGCGGGGCGCCGACCTGGCCGCGGCGCGCGGCATCATCGTGGCGGACACCAAGTTCGAGCTCGGTTGGATCGATGGCGAGCTGAGCCTCTGCGACGAGGTCCTCACCCCGGATTCGTCGCGCTTCTGGCCCGCGGACGAATGGGTGCCGGGGCGCACGCCACCCTCCTTCGACAAGCAACCGCTGCGTGACTGGCTCGAGGCGACCGGCTGGGACAAGCAGCCGCCGCCGCCGGCGCTTCCCGCCCAGGTCGTCGAGGCATCTCGCGAGCGCTACGTGGCTGCCTACGAGCGGCTCACGGGCCGCAGCTTCCATGATTGGTATGGCGTGCGGCCCGTGTGACAGGGTGGCTTTGTCCTTTCCGCGCCAGTCGGCGCGTGGTGACAGGGACCGTGACCGTTTACGGCGAATAGCTGACAATCCGAACCCGGGGAAGGTGGGCGGCCGTGACCAAGCTGCTGCAACGCTGCGTGGCCGCGGCCGCGCTGATCGCGGCAACCATCACGGGTATCGCCCAGCCCGCGGGAGCAGCTCCGTCGCGGGTGCCCCCTGACACGTTCGGCATCAACGGCAACGGCCTCTACGACCTCGGCCGGCCCGCGCGCCGATTGCAGGCGCAGCGGATCGCGGAGCAGGGCATCACCTTCGTCCGCAGAGAAGCGACGTGGTACTCCATCGAACCCGAAGCGCCGCAGCTCAATCTGTGGACGTTGAAGCAAACGCACGAGTACCGGTGGGACGAGGGCACGGCCGCGCGACGCGGATCGGGTTTCGACGGTTTCGTGTACGACCTGGCGTCAGCGGGTCTGCGGTGGCAACCCGTTCTCGGGTTCTCGCCTCGTTGGGCATCGCGGAACTCATGGGATGCGCAGAACTTCATGTTCTACCCGCCATACAACAACGATGACTTCGGCGAGTTCGCCGCAGCGTTCGCGGCCCGGTACGGCCGCAATGGCACCTTCTGGCGCGCACATCCGGAGCTGGACGCGAGCTTGTACGTCAAGGTGTACGAGATCTGGAACGAGCCGAATCTCGGGGGAAATTGGCGCCCGAAGCCGGATCCAGCGGCCTACGGCGCTCTCTGGAAGACGGCCCACTTCTTCATGAGCCGTACGGACCCTGCGTTCGCCGACCAAGCGGTGATCGTCGGCAGCCTGGGAGCGGCGCCCGAGAACTGGTTGCACGCAGACGGGACCTACGACTACCGAGACATCGATTTCGTCCACGAGATGTTTCTTGCTCACCCCGAGATCCGGGGCGCGACGAAGGGCATCGGGTACCACCCGTACGCAGGACAACCGCTCGGCTTGGCCCCCCAGGATCCTGTGCGGACGCCAGAGGATCTCGTCCGGCGTATGCGCAACGAGCTCGTGAACGGCGTGAATCTGCCGCAGCTGGAGATCTACGTCACCGAGCTCGGGTACCCGACGCAGGGCGCGGGTCCGTTCGTCGTCATCCCGTCCGACGTCGACCGAGGCGAGGCGTTCTACCGGACGGCCAGCGAGTTGACGCGATCGGATTGCCACGTCCGTGAGTACGTTCCCCACACGTGGCTCAGCCTCGAGCAGAACCCAGCCGACCAGCTCCACTGGATGGGCATCTGGAATGCTGACACGAACGCGACGGGGAAGGCCTCGGGCCGCCGCTATGGGGACGTCGTGCGCTTGCTTCGTGGCCTCACACCCATCGATCCCACGATCGACCCGCTCGTGGGACCGACCGTGCCGATCTGCGCGGGCATCTAGGCGCGGCTTGTCCTGAGGGGGCGCCGCTGATCTGCGATGCTCAGTGGCATGAAGTTCGAGGTTCTCGTCGAGGTCCGCCTACGCCCCGGGATCGCCGATCCTCAAGGAGCGACGATCGAGCGCTCGCTGCCGACCCTGGGGTTCGACGGCATCGAGGGAGTCAGGGTCGGCAAGGCCATCAGGTTCGAGATGGACGCACCTGATGAGGTTGCCGCTCGAGCACGCGTGCACGACTTGTGTGAGCGCTTCCTCACCAACCCCGTCATCGAGGATGCGGAGGTATCGATCGCGTGACGACTCGTGTGGGAATCGTCGTGTTCCCCGGGTCCAATTGTGAGCATGACGTGGCGGAGGTGGTCGAGGCGCTCGGCGGTCAGGCGGAGCTGCTTTGGCACGCCGACCCCGATCTTCAGGGGGTGGACGCTGTCGTGCTCCCTGGCGGCTTCGCCCACGGCGATTACCTGAGGCCGGGAGCGATCGCCCGCTTTTCACCGGTCATGGCTGCTGTCGCGGACCATGCGGCCGCGGGCGGTCCCACTGTCGGCATCTGCAACGGATTTCAGGTGCTGACGGAGGCGGGTCTGCTGCCTGGCGCACTGCAGAAGAACCGCGGCCTCGGATTCCTGTGCACGACCGTGTCCGTCCGGGTGGAGACCACCCGGAGCGCGCTGACGAGGATGGCGACGGCAGGAACCGAGTTGCGCGTCCCCATCAACCATTTCGAGGGCAACTACACCTGCGACGAACGCACGCTTGCGGAGCTGCGGGAGGAAGAGCGAGTCGTCCTGCGTTACGTGGACAACCCGAATGGATCGATGGACGACATCGCAGGGATCTGCAACCGGCAGCGCAATGTCGTTGGCCTCATGCCCCATCCTGAACGGGCCTGTTCCGAGCTCTTGGGCTCCTCGGACGGCAGCGTCCTGATCGCTTCGCTGCTCAGCTGGACCCCAGCGCTGGCGCACTAGCGACTGGCGCGTACCGGTCGCCACGATCGACGTGGGCGGGTGTCATATGCGTTCGAGCAACGACGTCAGTTTCGCCACGTCCACGTTGATGTCGCTGGCCACTCCCAACGCCGCTTGGCCCGGATTCGGGAGCGGACCCTCGCCGACGAGGTAGCGATAGCGAAGTCCTTCGACCTGGCACGACAGCGCCCAGAAGCAGCTGTTGACGTAGTCAGGTGCGAAGAGCTCGACGACGGTCGCGCCCGCGGCACAGAACACGATGTTGGTGAGGGCGGCCCCGTGGGGTGCCACGATCAGCTCCGCCTCCGAGAAGAGTCGTATCTGCTCCTCGACCGTGAGTGTCTCGGGTGTCACAGGCGTGACTCCGAAGCGGCCCAAGGCGGTCAGGACCTCCGCCTCGTTGGTCACGCGGCGAGTGTTCTTCGTTTGCCCGCGGCTGATGTAGATCCGGCGCCGCGGAGCCGCTGGCGCTGCGCCGGGTCCCAACCGCTCACGGAGGTGTGGAACAACCCAGCCGGGCAGCTGCAGGTCGTATCCGGCGAGCGAGGAGACGACGAGACGCCCGCACCGCAGGTGCGGATGGGCAGAGCTCTCGACCACCTTGTCATCCGGAACGCCGAGCTGTTCCAGGATCTGGCGTTGGAACGGAAGCGAGCGGTTGACCACGTAGTGGTCGACGCCCTCGGCCAGGCCCGCTGCCTCGAGCATGTGCAGCCGAGGAACCACATCGAGGAGGAAATGGCAGTAGTTGTCGACGCCGCGCGTGGTGAGCACGGCGGCGGTTCCCGGCAATCGCTCCTCGGGCGGGAGGCGCAGTCGGAGGTAGATGGGGTGATGGTCGGGCGTGAAGACGCCGAAGTACGGCGAGAGGTCGAAGAGGAGTGTCCTGTCCTCGGTGAGCACGGCGCCGTAGGGTCCCACGACCGCGCCGCCCTGGACCGTCGCCGCGAACGCCGGCGTCGTGGTGATCGACCGGTGCGCGGCGAAGACCCCGTGGTCCGGCGGGTCACCCTCGGGCAGCGGTCGGCGCAACTCTTCGGGTCCGGCGACAGGAACGACGGAGACGCCGCCCCCCGGATGACATACGGCATAGTCAGCGGTCTCCCACGCCGAGCCTTGGGGCAGAGCACGCTCGCCGAAGACCCGTGAGAACCTCCGGGTCACCGGGGCGGCGCGCTCGGTCGTCCGCAGGACGGCCCGTTTGACGGGGGGGAAGTACCGCCGGAACGGACCGGGAAGTCTCAGCATGGTCGTCGCGGCGAGCGATCGCCGCCGCAGCCGGGATGGTAGGCCAGCGCCGGTCCGTCCGACGAGGGTGACTCAAGCAGGACAGCCAAGATTCCGATGTCCTTGTCGGCGGGCAGGTCGTGCGCCGTTCCGAACGCGATGAGGTTCCAGATGTTGGGGAAGCGCCTGGTGCAGGGCACGTGCGCGACGTTGGTTGTGCTGGCTCTGATCATGACGAATGTCGATGGCGCCGCCGCGTCGAGGCACCGCACCCGCACCGCTCCCGCTCGTCGTGTCTCACGCGTGCCGACAGACTTCTACGGGGTCAACGGGAACTACCTCTACGACGAATGGGCGGTTCGCCCCACGCACGCCGCAGCGATAGCTGCCACCGGTGCGACCGTCGTGCGACGCGAGGCGGTTTGGCACGAGATCGAGCCGCTGCCGCCGCAGAACGGCGTGCATGGCTGGGTGTGGAATGCGTATGACGGTTTGGCACGTGACCTGGCCGCCAAGGGGCTGCGATGGCAGCCGGTGCTGGGGTATTCCACCCTGTGGGCCTCGAGCCTCCCGTGGCAGGGTTGGGTGTCCCAGTTCTATCCACCGAGCAACGACGCTGACTTTGCGGCCTATGCACAGGCGTTTGCTCATCGATATGGCCGCGGCGGGGAATTCTGGTTGGAGAACCCGGACTTGCCGCCCCAGCCCGTCACGACATATGAGATCTGGAACGAGCAGAACGCCGACGGGTTCTGGAAGCCGGCCCCCGATCCGGCGCGCTATGCATCGCTGTTCGCAGCCGCCCGCGACGCGGTCCGCTCGGTCGATCCAGCCGGAGCGGTGATCGTCGGAGGGCTTGCGAGGGCACCGTGGACCGGCGGCGGGTATTACAAGGACACGGACTTCGTCCGGGACATGTACCGAGCGCGTCCGGACCTGCGCGGAACCCTGGACGGCGTGGGGTACCACCCATATGCGGCCACTGTCGCGGGGCGCGTCACTGATGTGCTTACCAACGTTCGAAACCTGCGAGCCGCCTTCCGCGGGCCCGAGACGGCCGATCCGAACCTGCCCATCTACGTGACCGAGATCGGCTGGACCACCGGAGGCAGCGTCCCCGCCGAGATCCCGATCCTCACGGAGTCTCAGCGTGCCAAGGCCATGACCTCCGTCGCCGACCAGCTCGGTCGCTCCGACTGTGGGGTGCGCCAGGTGATCGTCCACACGTGGGCTGCCCACGAAGACCGACCCTACGGTGACATGCCGCTGACCAGCGTCGAACGGTGGTTTGGCATTGCGAACGCCGACGGCACCTTGAAGCCGACAGGCGCGGCCTTCGCCGGCGTCGTCCTGCGCAACCGGGGCCTGGCGGCGACGGCGCCGGACTACCGCACGGTCAACATCTGCGGCGCTGGGTAGCGCTCAGTCAGGCGTCCGTCTGATCCCGGCGCGCTTCAGCACGCTGGGTTGCACCCCCGCCTCCTGCCACGCTGCGTAGGAGATCCGCTTGCGGTGGCCATAACTCTTGGCTGCCTTCACGAACTCGTCCTCGAGCTCCGCGAGATTTGGCGGAGCCGCCCTGGTCGTCAGCTCTTGCGCGAGATCGATGCGCTCCTGCACGAGCTGCAGGCGTGTCAACGGGTCGGCATCGGGCAGCTTCTGCTCGATGCTGGCGAGCCGCGTTTTGACTGATTCGATGGTGCGCTTCCGGCCCCGCTTGGGCTTGTGGGCCTCGAGCGCCTCCAGATAACGGCGGATGATTCGACTTTCGTTGCGGCCCAACGCAAGAGCGTCCTTGTGCGCGTCCGACATCGGTGTCCTTTGACGTGATTCAGGGCGTGCCATGCGAACCATTATCGGACATTGGCCGGCGACGTATGTACCGGGAGCCCGGATGCATGGCGGTCACACCGTCCGGCGCAGGAGACGGGCAACGAGTCGCGCGACGCCCGATGCGCCCCGTCAGGTCCCCGAGAGTCGTGCCTTCACCCGCCGGTAGAGCTGCCGTCCGAGCTTCGAGCGGTTGACGCGGTCCTCGGCGACGTAGCGGAGGCGCTGGCGGAGCGGCAGCGCGACCGGACGCCCGCCATACATGTGTTCGACGGGCCGATCGCTGGTCACATCGATCACGCGCTTCCATGCGAATCGTCCCACCGCCGGATCGGAGTAGATCGGCGTGTAGTACCGGCAGCCTTCGAAGTAGTAGTGCGTCACCTGCGTGTGCCGTGTGCTCCCCGCCCGCCGGATGGGCTCCCCGCCATGGAACAGGTTGGCGGCCCAGATCAACGCCTCGCCCCGCTTCACGGACACGACCTCCTTGCGGAGGCCGTGCTGCGCCACCAGGCGTCCGACGAACTCCTCGTAGCCGGCGTAGCGCTCGTTGCGATCGGACAGCTTGGCGCTGGCCAGACCGATGTCGTGCAACTCGTAGACCCGGAGCTTGTGGCTTCCCGGGTAGTAGTGCAGCGGCCCGTTGTCGGGCCCGACGTCTTCGAGGGCGATCCACACGCCGGCCATGAACCGCGCCGGCACCGAGTTGAAATGCACAAGGTCGCTGTGCGTGCGCTGCTGGCTGCCTTCGCGGAAGTTCAGGGTCTGGAACGGGATCGGACGTCGGAGGTAGAGCGCCCGGAGCACGGCCATGATCGAGGGATGCGACGCAAGGTTGCGGACGTCCGGCTGGTAGCGCCAGGCGTCGAGCACCCGGTTTCCGGCGAGGACGTGCTCGGGCGCCAGGGAGTTGATGATGCGCTCGGCCAGGACATCGAAGTCCTCGATCTCTGGACGGAAGACGAGATATCCGTCCTCCGCGTAGCGCCTCACTTGGGCGCGGGTGGCCTCGGCGAGCTGGGACGACTCGAGCTCCTCCTCGAAGAACGGACTCTCGAACCAGGGGACGGCCAGCGCCGGGGCATCCATCGCTGTGAATCTAGTTCCGACATGTGCGGCGCGGTTGGGGCGTGCCGGTACGGTGGGGCCGTGCTGACAGCGGACGAGACCCACCGCGCCCTGGGCCTCACCGACGACGAGGCGTCAGCCATCGAGCGCATCCTGGGCAGGGCGCCGAACCACCTCGAGTTGGCGATGTACGCGGTCATGTGGAGCGAGCACTGCTCGTACAAGTCCTCTCGTCTCCACCTCCGCCGGCTTCCCACCGAGGCGCCCCATGTCCTCGTGGGACCCGGCGAGAACGCGGGCGTGGTCGACGTCGGCGACGGCATCGCCGTCGCCCTGCGCATCGAGAGCCACAACCACCCTTCCGCGGTCGAGCCTTATCAAGGCGCCGCCACCGGGGTCGGCGGGATCCTGCGTGACATCTTCACCATGGGCGCCCGGCCGATCGCCCTCATGGACTCGCTGCGGTTCGGGCCACCGTCGGACGGGCACAGCCGCTGGATCCGAGACGGCGTGGTCGCCGGGATCTCGGGCTACGGCAACGCCGTGGGAGTACCGACCGTGGGCGGCGAGCTCGTCTACGACGAGTGCTACGCCGAGAACCCACTGGTGAACGTGCTGTGCGTGGGCGTGATGCCCCAGGAGCGCCTCGTGCTTGCGCGGGCGTCGGACGTCGGGAACTTGGCCGTTTTGCTGGGATCCACGACGGGCCGCGACGGTATCGGTGGCGTGAGTGTCCTCGCCTCGGCGGGCTTCGAGGATCCTGACACCGAGGCCAGCAAGCGCCCGAGCGTCCAGGTGGGGGACCCCTTCGAGGAGAAGCGCCTCATCGAAGCCTGCCTGGCGTTGCTGGACGCCGGGCTCGTCGCAGGCATCCAGGACTTGGGCGGGGCCGGGCTCACGTGCGCGACCAGCGAGACCGCATCCAGGGGCGGCAAGGGCATGGACGTCTACCTCTCGGAGGTGCCCCTGCGGGAGCAGGGCATGGAGCCGCTCGAGATCATGACGAGCGAGAGCCAGGAACGCATGCTCGCCATCGTCCGCCCCGACGTGCTCGACGAGGTGGACGCCGTGTGCCGGCGCTGGGAGGTCAGGGCGAGCGTCGTCGGCACCGTCACAGCCGGGGGCGCGCTGCGGGTCCTCGACCGCCCCGACGGTGCGGTACTCGCCGAGGTGCCGGCGGCGTCGCTGCACGAGGACGCCCCCCTCTACGACCGACCGTCCCGGCGGTCGCCGGCTGCGGCCGCGAGCGGGCGCGAACCCGAGCACGCAAGCGCGGGAGCCGATGTGCTGGACGCGCTCGACGACCCGTCATGGGTCTACCGCCAATACGACCATCAGCTCTTTCTCAACACGGTGGTCGGTCCTGGCGGAGATGCCACCGTGCTGCGCCTCAAGGGCCCCGGTCTTCCGACCACCGGCCGAGGACTGGCGCTCTCCGTGGACGGGAACGCTCGCTGGTGCGCGGTCGATCCACGGCAAGGCGCGGCCATGAACGTGGCCGAGGCCGCGCTGAACGTGGCGTGCGCTGGTGCACGCCCGTTGGCGGTCGTGAACTGCCTGAACTTCGGCAACCCCGAGCACCCCGAGGTCATGTGGCAGCTGTCCGAGGCGGTCGACGGCCTGGCCGGCGCCTGCCGGGCCATGGGCGTGCCGGTGGTCGGCGGCAACGTCAGCCTCTACAACTCCTCCGACGGCGTCGACATCGACCCCACCCCGGTCATCGGCGTCCTCGGGGTGATCGACGAGCTGGTCCGCCGCCCGCCGGGGGCCGGCCTGCGCGAGGGCGACGATCTCGTCCTGCTCGGCCCGCCGGCTCGCACCGCCCTCGACGGCTCCCGCTGGGCCGAGACGGTCCACG